>NZ_LMRK01000002.1:0-142329 GCF_001426125.1 Bacillus sp. Leaf49
TCACCCGGTACGCCTTGCGGCGAGAGGTCATATAACGAACCCATAATGTAAAAACGAGTATTTCACCCGGTACGCCTTGCGGCGAGAGGTCATATAACGAACCCATAATGTAAAAACGAGTATTGGCAATCGCTGTTCCGATAGGAAGCGTGCCTTGATCTGGATCAATGATCCCGCTTGTCGCCACGACCGTATTTTCTGTTGGGCCGTAGTTATTGACGAGTTTGTATGGAACGKGCTTCACCTGTTTCAGCTTGTCCCCGCCTGTCAGTAAGTAACGGAGAGAATGATTGTCCATCGACATAAACTGCTCACATAGCTGTGTTGGCAGGAACGCAATGGTGATGCCTTCGTCATTAAAATACGAATTGAGCTTGATCATATCGAGGCGAATCGCTTCGTCGATGATATGGAGCTCTGCGCCGGCCATCCACGTCGGGAACATCTCCCAAATGGAAGCATCAAAGCCAAAGCCGGCATATTTGGCGGTTCGGTCTTGTTTCGTCACCTGGAAAGCATCATTGTGCCAAAAAGCAAGATTGACAAGAGACTGGTGCTCGACCATGACACCCTTCGGCTGTCCAGTCGTTCCAGATGTGTAAATCATATAGGCGAGATCCGAGACTGGTGCTCGACCATGACACTTTGAAAGCATCATTGTGCCAAAAAGCAAGATTGACAAGAGACTGGTGCTCGACCATGACACCCTTCGGCTGTCCAGTCGTTCCAGATGTGTAAATCATATAAGCGAGATCCGTTGGTTTGATAGGAACCTGAATCTCGTGTGCTTCTCCTTCTACTGCCTCTTCTATGAAGAGGGTATGACCTGTGAATGAAGGTGGTGCAGTGAGCCCATTCTGAATCAGAAGGACCTTTGCCCCGCCATCTTCCAGCATGTAGGCAATGCGCTGCGCTGGATAATCGGCATCAATCGGCACAAATGCCGCACCTGCCTTGAGAACTCCGAGAACAACGGCTGTCATCTCGAGCGATGGACGTGTGAGAATGCCGATGCGGTCTCCCGGTTTTGTGCCGCTGGAAATAAGTCTTGCGGCGACTGTATTCGCCCGGTTGTTCAGTTCTTCATACGTCCAGCTTGTGCCGCAGAAGGATGCGGCTTTTTGATGAGGTACTTCTTGTGACTTTGCCTCAATCAATGCATGAACCGTTTGATCTGTCGGGACATTTAGATAAGGTCCGGACCATTCATCAAGCAGTTTTTGCTGCTGCGCTGGTGATAATAATTGCATCTGATCTAATAATTGATCTGGTGCTGACACCATTTGTTCGATCAAGTAAAGGAAATACTCCTTCCACTTCTCAATCGACGACCGTTCAAAGATAGAAGAATTATAATCAAACACAAGCTCGATTTGATCGTCAGATTCGTTTCCAGTTAAGGTCAAGTCAAATTTTGCTATGTTCTCATTGAACGGCTGTGGAATAATATCAAGTCCATCCATCGACAGGTTACGAATATCTGCATTTTCCATCGAGAACACCACATCAAAGATTGGATGACGGCTTGTGTCGCGAACCGTTTGTACTTGGTCCACCAATTCTTCAAATGGGTAAAGTTGATGTTCATTTGCCGCTAACACAAGCTCATGAACTGTTGACGCAAATTGAGAAAATGTCTGATGTCCTTCTGGTTTTGTTCTGAGTGCCAGCGTATTCACAAACATGCCGATGACTGATTGAATATCAGGATGAGTTCTGCCCACCACTGGAGAACCGATCATGATGTCTTCTTGTCTCGAAAGCTTGCTTAAAAGCGTACTGTAGCAAGCAAGCAGCACTGTATACGTTGTACCGTTGAGTGATCTAACCAGCTCATCCAATTGCGCTTTAAGCGCACCGTCTATAGAGAATTCGACGCGGCCCCCTTCAAACGTCTGAACCTTTGGTCTCGGGAGATCCTCAGGCAGCGCCAAAACAGGCAGTTCTCCTTTTAATTGTTCCAACCAAAACGCCGCTTCAGCCTCTTTTTGTGCAAGAAATTTTTCACTTGTTGACCAAACCGCATAATCCTTATATTGAATAGGCAATTCATCAAGTTCGTCTCCTCGATACAAGATCGATAGCTCATCAATTAAAATACCGACAGACGCACCATCTGAGATGATGTGATGCATATCAATCAACAAATAATGAACACTCTCCGATTCAGACACAAGCCCCACTCTAAGCAGCGGCGCTTTTTCTACATCAAATGGACGGATAAAATCATTCATTAATTGCTGAATGTCTCGGCCGTTCCCCTCGATGTTTTCAATGTTCACAGAGACATTCGTTTCAATTCGCTGAACAGGTTCACCCTGAACGAAGTCAAAGCTCGTACGGAATGCTTCATGACGATGAACAAGCTGGTCAATGGCTTTTTTAAATCGTTTTTCATCAAATACACCTTCAAGCTTTAAAGCAGCTGGCATATGATAGCTCTGCTCGGCATCTGTCATTTTTTGCAGAACAAACAATCTTTTCTGAGCAGATGTCACAGGATAAAAAGCCGCTTCTTCCGCTTTTTCCACTCGCCTGATTTCAGTTCGATCTGTTTGATCCACCGCAAGGGCAAACGCCTCTAAAGTGGGTGATTCAAATAATGTTTTCAAAGTACATTCCACATGCATCTCTTCATAGAGCCTGTTCAGCATTTTCATGCCGCGCAGTGAATGACCACCGCATTCAAAGAAATGATCATGTCTGCCGATTTTCGGCACTTCAAGAACTTCCTCCCAAATGTGTGCCAATATACGCTCTGTATCTGATTGAGGAGGGACGTATTCATTTGCCGCCTGCTCACTTACATCAGGTACCGGTAATGCTCGTCTATCTACCTTGCCATTCCCCGTTAGTGGCAGCTCGTCTAATTGCATGAAGAAAGCTGGCATCATATAAACGGGGAGTTCTCGTCCTGCTTGCTCACGTAAATCCGACAGCGGAACAGCACCTTCTGCTGTGAAATATGCACACAATGTATCATTTGATATCGCAATGACAACGGCTTCCTTCACTTGCGGATGCTGCAATAGCTGGTGTTCAATTTCGCCAAGCTCGATACGCTGACCTCGAATCTTGACTTGATGATCTATTCGCCCAATGAATTCAACATCTCCATTTGACAGCCATCGTGCGAGATCGCCCGTTTTGTACATGACTTCACCAGGTCGGAAAGGATTTCCAACAAACTTTTCGCTCGTTAACTCTGGTTGGTGATAATACCCCTTGACCAGTCCATCACCTGCAACACAAAGCTCTCCAGCAACTCCCGGCGGCTGCACATGTCCAAACTCATCGACAATATAAACAGCCGTTTGACTCACCGGCTTTCCGATCGGAATCGACAGTGCTTGTTCTTCAATGTGATTCACCGGATAATATGTTGTGAAAATCGTGCTTTCAGAAGGTCCATACATATGAATGAGTTTGTCTTCTCCAACCGTTTCAAGGGCTGCCACAACATGCGGCACAGAAGCACGTTCCCCGCCAAACAGCACTTTTCTGACGTTTTTCAGGCTGCCTTTTTTCATATCAATCAATAAGTGAAATAGAGCGGTCGTGATCATTAAAATACTGACTTTTTCCTTCTCAATCGCGCCAGAAAGCTCATTCATATTTAAAATGTGATCCTTTGGTAAAACAATGAGTTTCGCTCCGTTCAATAAAGCACCAAACACATCAAACATAAATGCATCAAATACATAGTTTGAAAGGCTCATCACCGTGTCTTCTTGATGAATGGTGAGATAATTCGACTGCTTCACTGTTCTCAAAATGTTCCGGTGCG
Organism: Bacillus sp. Leaf49; assembly: GCF_001426125.1. NCBI lineage: Bacteria > Bacillati > Bacillota > Bacilli > Caryophanales > Bacillaceae > Bacillus > Bacillus sp. Leaf49. Next base: position 3,788 of record NZ_LMRK01000002.1, read on the forward strand.
TCACCATGTTCCCTTTAGGTTTGCCTGTCGTACCAGATGTGTAGGTCAAATTCGCCAAGTCCAAAGGCGAAACACATACAACTGGATTGCTCTCTGACTGCTGATCAACGGCTTGATCTTCTGTTTCTATGATTTTCCCTTCAAACGCAGTAAGCACAGAACGATGACGTAGCACCTGATGGGTCAGGACAAACTGTGCACCACTATCTGTCAAAAAGTGCTTGATGCGCTCATCAGGGAAGTCAGGATCGATTGGCACATAGACACCGCCAGCCTTTAGCACAGCTAAAACGGACAGCACCATCTCATTAGAACGTTCAAAGAATAAAGCCGCTTTCATCCCTTTTTCAAAACCATGTTCGTGTAAATAATGAGCCAGCTGGTTCACTCTGCGATTCAGCTCTTGATAAGAAAGAACCTCATCTTTACATTGCAAAGCAGGCTGATGACCATGCTGCTGTACTTGTGATTCAAATTGCGTCACAATGGTTTCTTCCGCAGGATAAGGCGTAGGTAACGGGTTCCACATCTTCAATTGAGCCGCTGCCTCTTGTTCAGACAGTAAGCGGTATGATTGAATCGCTTGCTCCGGCACTTCGACCATCTGCTCCAGAAGATAAACATAATGCTTGAGCATCTGCTCGGCAGTACTTCGTTTAAATAACGCCGTACTGTAATCGAGAACAAAAGAAAGACCATGACTTGACTCCGTCGCTTGAAGTGTGAGATCAAACTTCGCAATATGGAAATTGGTTTCCTCGACTTCGACTTTCATCTCTCCAATATGCTGGGCTGTTGAATGATCTGGCGTCAGAGTAAAGACCGTATCAAATAATGGATGGCGGCTAAAATCTCTTTGCACATTTAGCTTTTCAAGCAGCCGCTCGAATGGATATTGCTGATGCTCAAACGCCCTCATCGTCTTTTCCTTTACTTGCTCAATCAACTGTGTCATTGAACCGTTCGGATCTACCTCTGAACGTAAAGCAAGTGTTTGGACAAACATGCCGATCATGTCATTCAAATCTGCATGCACCCGGCCTGCTGTTGGCGTCCCCACCACAAACTCCTTTTGACCTGTGTATTTCGCAAGCAATGTATAGTAAGCAGAAAGCAACACGGTATACAGCGTCGTATGATGATTCGCTGCAAGCTCCTGCAAACGGCCTGTTAACGTCTCATCGATGTTCCTGAGAACGCGATCTCCAGCGAAAGACTGGACAGCCGGACGCTGATAATCAGTTAGCAGCTGCAAAGCAGGGATATCTCCTGAAAATTCTTTCAGCCAGAATGCTTCATCTATTTGACCGCCTTGCTCTGCCTGTTGTTCTTGCCAAACAGCATAATCTTGATATTGAAGCTTCAATGGCGCTTTCACTAATCCCTCATATGCGTCAGACAGCTCACGCAGCATTAAATCAATTGAAAGACCATCTGAAATCAGATGATGCATATCGAAATAGAGAAGATGCTCCTGATCATGTAAAGACTGTAGCCCAACACGCAAAAGCGGAGCCTGCTCAAGATAAAAAGGTCGGACAAATTGACGCATGTTCTCTTCCATCGTGCTGCCTGTCACCTGTTCTATTTGAAATGGAACGGATGAAGCTACCCGCTGACGAGGGACTCCTTTGACTGTATGAAAAGAAGTGCGCAGCATATCATGACGTGCGATCAGTTTTTCAAAAGCTCCCTCCAACTTCTCTCGTTGCAGCGTTCCTCTTAATTTCACAACGGCAGGCATATGATAGGCGATGCTCTGCTCCAGCTGAGTCACCATATAAACACGCTGCTGCGCTGGTGACAGTGGATAATCGGCGGCAGTCGGTGCTTTCGGTATGACCACTTGTGAAGACTTTTCCGCTTGTTCAATATAAACAGCAAGTGCTGCAATCGTTTGCTGTTCAAATAAAACAGATAAAGGGACCTCCACTTGAAAAGCCCGCTGAACGAGTGTAAGAACTTTCATCGCTTTGAGTGAATGCCCGCCTAGGTCAAAGAATGAGTCGTACACACCTATGCTCTCTTGATGAAGAACGTCTTCCCACAAACGAACAAGCTTCGTTTCTACATCGTTTCTAGGCGCTACATAAACAGCACTGACAGCCTTATCTCCTTTTAATGCAGCAAGCGCACGCCGGTCGACTTTCCCGCTAACTGTCAGTGGAAATGCATCAAGCTGCTTGAAATAAAGCGGCATCATATAAGCTGGCAGCTGATGTTTGATAGCGGCTTGCAGGGTGTCCACGGAAAGAAATTCTTGTCGTGCTTGATAGTAAGCACTTAAAGCCTTTCCACCGTCCGGTTCATCCACGACAAGGACGACAGCCTGATCGACTCCGTCTACCTGCTCCATGACTGCCTCAATTTCACCTATTTCGATGCGGTAACCTCTTATTTTTACTTGGTCATCTATTCTTCCAAGATAATCAATTGTGCCGTCTGGAAGCCATCTCACTACATCACCTGTGCGATACATCCGGTCTTCAGGAAAAAATGGATCTGGCCTGAATGCCTTCTCCGTCAATTCAGGCTGATTCACATAGCCCCGCCCAACTCCTATTCCCGCAATGCATAGTTCTCCCACAGCTCCCTGCACCTGTAGTTGTTCATGTTCATTTAAAATATAAATCCGATGATGACCCAGTGGCTTTCCAATTGACACATAGCGCTGTTCTGGTGACTTCTGCAGCTCACTGAGATCTAGACGGTGAACCGCCGCATCCACACACGTTTCTGTCGGACCATACACATTCCACAAGGCAAAATCGGGCTGGCTGACACGGACAGCTTCAATCAGCGCCTGCGCTGCTTTCGCAGGGAGTGCTTCTCCCCCAATTAGCATGTGAGTCAGTGCAAGCCCATCCAAATCCGCTGCAAGTAAAAGCTGCACATGTGCTGGCGTTCCATCTGTTGCTTTGATTTGATGTTCTTTGTAATAAGTCGCTAGCTGTACACCGTTTCGTGTCGTTTCTCTTGGCACAATATGAAGCGTATGTCCAAATAAAAGAGCAGCAAAGATTTGTTTAACAGATGCATCGAAATGGAATGGTGCAAGAAGCGCCACTTGAAGCTGATTTGCCCCCTCATACACTTCGTGATGCAGAGCATGAACCAAATGATGCAGCTGAAGATGCTCGATCATCACTCCCTTCGGCTTTCCAGTCGTACCCGATGTATAAATGAGATAAGCCAAATCCTGTGATGTCGTCTGATCGATCAGCTCAGGCAGCGGACGATCTTCTAATTCCATATGCTGCTGGACAATCATTTTTTCCGCAATGGATGAATATCGCTGAACAAACGATTCTTCTGTTAAAACGATAGAAGCACCAGAATCTTCTACAATAAATTGAATGCGTTCTTCAGGTAATGCCGGATCGATCGGTACATATGCACCGCCAGCTTTTAATATCCCAAAAATGGCAACCATCGCATCTGCCGTCCGTTCCATTAAAACGGCAACTGGTACATCACGCGAGACACCTTTCATCTGTAAAAACCGTGCCAGTTTGTCCGCTTTTTGATACAGCTCTCCATAAGTGAACGTTCCATTTTCCGCTACCACAGCTGCCCGTTCTGAATACTTTTTAGCTGCCTCATCAAATAAGTGGTGAACTGGTTTCGCTCCTGGTAAATCAAATGCTTCTCCCTTAGATAATTGAAGCAGCTGCTTTTGTTCATCTGCTGGCAGTAAAGAGAGAGCCCCAATCAGCTGATCTGGCTGAGAGACTGCCGCCTCCAGCAAAATCATCAATCGATCAAACAGCTTACTCATATCGTCTTCACTAAATAGATCTGTACGGTAATCCAAATCAATGGTCAATGTATCTGTATCCCAGCGGTCTTTCACATGAATCGATATATCATTCATTCCGCTTCCACTAAAAATCGGCTCCGTAATGAACGAAAGATTCTCTTTTTTCTGCCACTGCATGACCTGATACTCTAAAGAAATATCAAACAGGCGTCCTGTTAATCCATCTCTTTCCCTTAAATCATTCATGAGCACATTGTAAGGATATTTTTGATGACGCAAGATCTTCATCTGATCCGCCATGACCTTCTTCACGAAATCAAGAAACGTGAGGGATCCTTGCACAGATGCGCGCATCGGAATGGTCGACACAAACATCCCAATCATCTTTTTTTCCTTTGCATTTGTCCGATTGCCCATAAAAGTGCCAAGGACCACATCCTCCATGCCGCTAAATCGGTGCAAGTAAATATAGACAGCGGACATAAACATAGAAAGCATACTGACTTTCTCTTCTTCACAAAAAACTCGAAGCTTCTCCTTTAAAGCATCTGGAATATCCCCTGAAAATCTCTCCGCATGTAAACTCATCTCGTAACCTTTATGCGGTGTTAAAGAAGCGAAATCTGGAATATTGGCAAATTGCTCGTTCCAAAAAGCTTGGTCTTTCTGAAAACGTTTAGAAGATTCATACGTTTGCTCACTCATGATGTGATCAACGAAGGAAATGTCTTCAATTGTGGAGATGTCTGTCCCCTGCAGCATGTCATGGTATAGATCAATGATTCGGTTTCCCATCAAGATAATTGAAATACCATCAGCCACAATATGATGTGCTTTACAGAACAGCCAGCACTCTTGATCACTGATTTGAAAGACCGTAAATTCGATTAAGGAACGGTCAATCAGTTCCATCGGCTCACGAATCTCCTCGTTCGCCCACGCCCTGACTTCCTTTTCACTCCATCCTTTCACCAAACGAATCGGCTGTTTTTCATATGGCTTGATATATTGAACGGGCTCCTCCTGCTCATGTTGATACACCAGCCTTAAACGAAGAGAATCAGTTTCACGAATGTACGCTTGAAGCACATCAACGATCAAAGAAGGATTTAGACCTGATACCGATCTTAACTTGGCAAACCCACCCAAATTAGAAATACTTGTGCCTGGATAAAATCTTTCCGTGTAGAATACTCGCTTTTGCGCATGTGTTAAGGGGTAATAAACTGTACTCATTCTTATCCTCCGCTCTTCTATGTTTTCTCCACCAAATGTGATACCCTGCACCCTCTATATCAAAAGAACCAAGTCTATTTCATTAAAATAGACGGAATAACAGAAAAGGAGCCCACCCCGAATAAAACGGAGGGACTCCCATTTTGATTCGGTAACCTGCCGACCATAGTAAAAAAAGAAACTTTTACCTTAGGACATGGCTTTGCGTCTCTATGTTTCCATAGATTTGCCTTTTTCTTCTTTTCTTTTAGATATTTTCTATTTACGTCCACTTTATATGAAATTATTGTTTTTTTCACCGAAAAATGGGTGTAAAGATTCATGCGTTATGCCGAAGGGATCACATCATAATTTACGATATTTACCGAAAATAACTAATAATAGTTGCGTTCCACCGAAAATAAATGACCAATTACCGCAAAAATTTCATGTTTTTCCTTAAATTTTGCAAATATGACCGAAAATGTAGGAGAGAGGTCTCCTATCACGCCTCGCATTTTCTTAAATCTTAAGAACTATATTCCCTAAAACTTTGAATATTTTTACCATAAAAAACAATACAAAAAGAGCTGTCATTTCAAATGACAGCTCCTTGTTTCTTCATTATATTTACATCACCTTAGACAGACCAATCGTTTTCTCAATAATGAGCAACGCAATGATAGAAATGATAATAAATATGACAGATATCGCATTGACACTCGGATCAAAAGTTTGCTCAATGTAATTAAACGTCCTCACGGGAATCGTAATGGTTTGAGGTGAAGAAACGAACAAACTAATCGAGATTTCACCAAATGATGTCACTGCAGAAAACACGCCACCTGCGATAATGCCCGGCTTGATCAAGGGCAGTGTCACACGAAAGAAAGTACGTATGGGCCCTGCACCAAGATTCATGGAAGCTAGCTCAAGACGCGGATCAAGATTTGAAACACTGACACCCACGGTTCGTACCACATAAGGAAAACCAATGATGACATGCCCAATGACTAATGCCCACAAAGACCCTGTAAAACCCATAGCCGTAAACAAATACAGCATCGCAATCCCTAATACCACCTGAGGAATCATAAGAGGTGACAAAATAAAGGCTTGAACAGCTTCCTTTCCCTTAAAGGAAAGCCTTGCTAAAGCATAAGAAGCCATCGTTCCTAAAAGAACAGTAAGCGGCGTCACAATCAATAACAGAATCACGCTGATACGCAAAGATTCCATCCATTCTGGATTCGACACGACCTCATGAAACCAACGAACGGAAAATGAAGTCGGCGGGAATTCAGGAAAGGCATTCGGGCTAAAAGCAGAAAGAACAATGACAAGAACAGGTACGGTTAAAAAGAGATAAACGAGTGAGCCTGCGGTCCATATCAGAACCGAAAGCAAACGGTCACTTATTGATTTTTTACGCATGCATCCTCGCCTCCCATCGCTTCAATAGATAGCTTAATAGACTGACGACCGCTAGCACACAAATCAATAAAGTAAAAGACATCGCAGCGGCAAGAGGCAAATTATACACCTGCATGACCTGCTGATAAATGGACAGTGGCAAGAGCGGCTGCATCCGTCCGCCGACTAGCAGAGGAGTAATATAACTTCCTGCTGCAAGTGAGAAGACAATAATTGCTCCGGTGATCATGCCTGGAATCGTAAGCGGCAAGGTCACATGAAAAAATGTCCGTATACGCCCAGCACCAAGACTCATAGAAGCCGGTCTTAAGTGACGGTCCATATCAGTTAAGCTCGTTGCAATAGGCAGCACTGCAAAAGGCAGCATCACTTGAACATAAGCAATAATGACCGCATTCATATTCCACAGCATCGATAGCGGTTTCTCAATCAGATGTAAATCGATCAGCATGCCATTGATCAAGCCATTTTGCGAAAGAAGAACGATCCATGCAAATGTCCGAATGACGACACTCGTCAAAAGCGGCGATACAAGTAAGATATAGAAAAAAGCCCGCAATCTTGGATGAGGTGCTTTCACTAGCACATAAGCTGCAGGATATGCCATCAATAAACAAATCACCGTTGTCTGTAAGGCCACCCACACAGTACTTCCAATTGCTTTCACATATGCATCTGTCGTAAATACATGTAAATATTGAGACAAACTATAGGATTGTAACGTATTCATCATCGAATCCACATCACGAAAACTGAGGACAAACATCATCACAAGCGGAGCAAGAAGGAATACAACTAGAAACAAACAAGCTGGCAGCAGCATAAACCAATGAAAGCGCTGATTCTTTTTTTTGATTCGCATCACGCATGCACCTTCGAATCTAAGAAAACAATATCTTCAGGCTGCCAATGAATATGCACAGTTTCTCCAACTTGAGGCAGCTCGGGAAATGCTGCGTCTGATGCATGGACAATGATTTCACCTTGATCAAGCCCAACGACCAAACGTAAAGAGTGCCCAATATAACTGACATCTACCAACATTCCTGTGACATGATTTGGCTGAACTTCCTCCCCGCCAGAAGATAACTTGATTCTCTCAGGACGCAGCATGAGTAAATGCTTCTCGCTCTTCTCTTTAAATGCGGCAGCTTTTAGCTGAACTTGCTTCCCATTTGATTGAGTGAAATGTGGAACAGTGTATGTGGAAGTAACTTCATCATACTCCGCTTCAAATAGATTGACCTGTCCGATAAATTCAGCAACAAAACGATTATTTGGCTGACGATATACTTCTAAAGGTGTCCCAATCTGCTGAATTTTCCCCTCACCTAATATCCCAATTCGGTCGGAAAGGCTTAAGGCTTCCTCCTGATCATGCGTCACAAGAATAGTCGTAATTCCGACATTCCGTTGAATATTTCGCAGCTCCGTCTGCATATTTTTTCTTAGCTTTGCATCTAGGTTACTGAGTGGTTCATCCAGAAGGAGAACAGCCGGCTGGATAGCAAGTGCCCGTGCAATTGCGACCCGTTGCTGCTGACCACCACTTAATTGGTGCGGCATACGTTTGGCAAATGACTCTAATTGAACAAGAGACAAGCTTTCCATCACCTTTTGCTTGATTTCCGCCTTCTTTTTCTTTTGAACCTTCAGCCCATATGCAACATTATCAAATACGGTGAGATGTGGGAAAAGTGCATAACTTTGAAAGACCATCCCCGTTTTCCTTTGATAAGGAGGTAAAGTCGTCACATCCTGATCACCAATATAGACGACTCCTTTTGTCGGTTCTAAAAAGCCGCCAATGATATTGAGTAAAGTTGATTTTCCGCAGCCACTAGGGCCAAGAAGGGAGAAGAACTCTCCCTCTTTTACCGTAAGACTGACATCATCAAGAGCAATTTGTTCGCCGAAATGCTGGCTGATATGTTCTAAATTGATTCCACTCATGCGATCACCTATTTTCCTCCGCCTAATACTTCATTCCATCGATTTGTCCATTGACCAAGCTCTGAAGTCGCTGTTTCGTAATCTACCCAAGTCAGCTTGCTATAATAATTTTCGCCAACTTTCACTTTCCCTTTAATTTTGTCTCCGTATTTCACATCAGAATTCGACATGCCATAGTAAGATTTTTCTGAGAAGGCTTCTTGAGCTTCTTTCCCGCTAAGGTAGTTTAATAGCTTATAAGCCGCTTCCTCATGCTGACTTCCCTTTGTTAACGCCCAGCTCGCAACTGCTGCCACAGCGCCTTCTTTCGGATATGAGAATCCAATATCCATCCCTTCTTCTTCAAGTGCAAATGCTCGGCCATCCCAATATGGAACTGCCGTCACGTCACCACGTTCTAACAGCGTTTGAATAGACCCTGGGTTATCAGGAAAAGCAGCTACACGCCCTTTTAATTGTGCGAGGCTTTTAAATGCTTTATCAATATCCTTAGGATTTGATTCTGTCCCTCCTTGAGCATGGACAAGTGCAGAGAAAAATTGTAAGCCCGCTGAATAAGTTGGGGAAGAAATCGCCACTTTCCCTTTCAGCTGATCGCTCCATAAATCTGTCCAGCTGTTTGGCTCCTGTTTGACAAGATCTTTTCTATAAGCAATTCCAAGCTGTCCCATACTAAAGCCTGCTGCATATTGTTTCCCATCAACAGTGAGTTTCTTTTGAACAGAACGATAAAGCTTTTTCACATTTGGCGCTTGATCTTCATCAATAGGCGCAAGAACGTTTGCCGCAATACCTCTTTGAATCGTATCAGGCTGTAAAATAAGCAAATCATACGGTGGATTTTTACCATTAGATGCTTTTAATTTTGTAAACCATTCAGAATCTGCCCCAGAGACCGTTTGTACTTTAATGCCTGTATCCTTTTCAAACTTTTCGAGGATTGGCTTAATATTCTTTTCCCAATCCCCTCCGTAGACACCAACGATCACAGTCTGCTGCTGTTTACTTTGGTCCTGCCCATTTCCACCGCATGCAGACAGCAGTAACATGACGGATAGGACACCTGCAAATATGGCGATTACTCTTCTTTTCATGATTCATTTCCCCCTTTTTGTTGATTCAAGTGATGAAGTGCTTGAATAATATCCATCTTTGTTAACGGTTCCTGTCTATGACCAAAATGAGAATGAACCGCATGTTTATAGTGCGTACGCTCATTTGCTGGGTATGAACGAAGCTGCACAGCAAGCTCACTGCTGGCTTCGTCCGTCCACACTTTCTCATAAGCTGCTCTTTGCTCTCCAAAATCCCAAGCGACAGCATCAGCATCATTCATCTTTTCACGAAGCCTGCTCGTCTGTTCGTCATCAATTTTCCATTCATTATGGTCTCGATAGACTTTGACGCCATATTGCTGAAGTGCTCTTTCTTCACTTAATAGCCCTGCTTCCACTTCATGAAGGACTTTTTCTTTCGTTCTAGCAAATGGATTCCCCCATCCTCCTCCACTTGGTGAAATCAATTGAACAATATCGCCTTTTTCAAGACGCATAACATCAATTTTCGGCTGGTTTTGTGTCTCCCCATTTGGTTTGGTCAATTTCACCTCACCAATTGCTCCTGCTCGGCCGCCCATTAACCCCCAAGGTTGAAACTTCATTCGTTCCATTCCTCGTGCCGTCACCATCGATTCTGGCTTGATCATTTCAAATTCCAAGCCAATCGCATGTCCCCCTCTATGTTCCCCTGCTCCACCTGTGTTCGGCAGCAGTTCATATCGGTGTACATGAATATCAATATGCTGTTCCAAGCTCTCAATGGGTGTATTTTTTAAAAAGCCTGACGAATGATCAATTCCATCGACTCCATCAGTCCCTTTTTGAGCACCGCCGCCTCCGCCTAACGGTTCGACCACAGACATTTTTCTGCCTCCTGTTTGATCATCAGGAACAGAGAGAACGACGATAGCGGATTGACCTGCACCTGCCGCCGGCACTGCTTCAGGCAACAGCTTACCAATAGCACCTAGCACGACATTATACAGTCTCATTGTAATGGAATGCCGAATACCGACAGAAGCCGGATATTCTGGATGGACAAGCGTTCCTTTAGGTGAAATCACGTCTATCGGATACGTAATCCCACCATTAATCGGAATAAAAGGATCTTTACTAATGATGTAATTAATCAACCCTTGATATAAGAAGGAGTGCTTTTGACCATTGGTGACAAGATTAAAAGCTGTCTTAACTTGCGGGTCACACTCAGAGAAGTCCAGTGTCAGCTGTTTCCCTTTGACCGTCAGCTTGATCTTTAATCGGATCGGCACGTCCGAAATCATATCATCATCCAAGTAATCAGCGAATTCACTCGTTCCATCAGGGATGGCTTCAATTACTTTTCCGGCGCGATCCTCTGCTTGCTTCAGCAGATCAATCATTCCTTGCTTCACTTCGTTTTTTCCAAATTTCTCGATCATTTCTTTTAGTCTGATTTCTGCTGTATTAACAGCGGCAATCATCGCATTAATATCGCCATCATTTAAATGACTCGCCCGGCTATTAGCTCTTAAAAAGGTACGAACAACCTGATTCTCTTTTCCACCTTCATAGATTTTCACTGGCGGAATTCTTAATCCTTCTTGATGAACATCCGTGGCAGTTGGAGAAATGCTTGAAGGGACAAGACCTCCCACATCACTTACATGAACAAAAGACCAGGCATAGCTGACAATTTCATCTTCTATAAAAATGGGTTTGATGATATGGACATCTGGCAAATGAGTCGCTAAACCGTCTGTCGTATAAGGATCATTTGTGATGATAATGTCACCCGGCTGCATCGGTCCGCTTTCTTCAATCGCTTTTCTGAGACTCAGCCCTAAAAAGATCGTGACACCGACTGTTTTTGGGTAAACAAAGAAATCTCCAGAAGGCGTGGCTAATGCTGTGGCAAAATCCGCCGATTCTTTTACGAATGTTGTAAAGGATGTCCGCTCAATGACATGTCCCATGCCTGATGCAATCGCATTAAAATAACTCCTCATCATCTCAAGCTTTGCTGGATCAGTTCCCATGTAAAGCCGCCTCCCTTGAAATCACCAAGTTTCCTGAATGGTCTATGCTGCCTGCCCAGTTTGGCAGAATCAATGTTGTCGTATCATCTTGCTCAATGATGGCAGGTCCATTCACAACAGCACCTAATGACAAAGTACTTCGATTGTAAACAGATGCTTCGTACTCTTTTTCTTCTATAAAGATTCGTCTGTATGATTGTGGTATTAAAGGCTGTCCGCTGCTTTCATCAACAGAAGAGAAAGGCAGTGGAGGCGTTTCACCTATAACCCGAACTCGCAAATGAGTAAATTCAATGTTCGCCTGATCATCTCTATGGCCATATTGACGCTCATGCAGGCTGTGGAAAGCTTCAATCAGATGATAGACGTCTTGTTCCTGCTTTAGCCAATCCACCGATAATGGCAATTCAATCTCAAATGCCTGTCCTTGATAGCGGGCATCTGCTAATAACAAAATGGACGTTTGTTTGATATGTTGAATGTTTTGCTGGCTGAACCAATCCGTTGCTTTGCGAGAAAGCATTTCATAATCTTGTTTTAATTCGTCCATCGTATAGTCTTGTAAGCATATTTTCTTAGACAACACAGCATCATGGATAAAATCGGCTGTAAGTGCACCTAGCGCACATAATGTCCCTGGACTTGGAGGGACGACCACATTTTTCGCATGAATTTCTCTCGCAAGGAAATTCGCGACAACAGGCCCTGCCCCGCCAAATGCTAGCAAACTAAAATCTCTAGGATCAAACCCTTGCTGCTCCATGACATTGCTTAGTTCTGTGTACATATTGGCAACAGCCACTTGAATCAACTGGTCAGCAGCCTGTTCGACCGTTTTATGAAGCTGATCAGCAATTGGCTGAAAGGCTATTTCCGCTGCAGACCGCTGCAATTGTAAATGTCCTCCGGCAAACCGATCTTGATTGAGGTAACCGCATATGAGAAATGCATCGGTTAAAGCAGCTTTTTTTCCCTTTCCATACGAAGCAGGCCCAGGCTGCGAGCCAACTGATTCCGGTCCTGCTTTAAGAAGCCCGCCTTGATCAAGCCATGCAACAGAACCTCCGCCAGCCCCTATCGAATACATTGCAACAGATGGAAGAATGATCGGAAATCCTGAAAGCTGATTCGACTGAGCCATTGTAGGCTGCCCATTTTGAATGATCGAGATATCTGCACTTGTGCCACCAACATCAAACGTAATTAAATTGGGTTCATTTGCAGATGTTGCAATTCTTGCCGCACCAATTACACCAGCTGCCGGGCCAGAAAAAAGTGTTTTAACGGGTGAAGTGGCTGCACTTTCTGCATCCATTAAACCACCATTTGATTGGGTAATGTATGGAGAAATTGGTACACCTTCTTCTTTCAAGCGGTTTTTCAACGTTTGTAAATATTGTTTCACCTTTGGTTGAATGTACAAATTGACAACAGACATCACTGTCCGCTCATATTCCCTCATTTGTGGCCATAATTCTGATGATGTCAGGACTTCTAACTGTGGGTAATGGTGATGAATATAGGCTTTAGCTTGTAATTCATGAACTGGATTCTGATAACTATGTAAAAAAGAAATGACAATGCCTGCTAGTTTTTTAGACATGACCCGCTGGACAGCATCATCTAATTGCTGCAGTTGGAGAGGTTTTTTGATCGAACCATCGTGTATGAGCCTTTCAGAGATTGGATATACATGTTTTCGTGGTATCAATGGTTCTGGCAATTGAGAATTGAAGTCATAAGGGATGGGTAGACGTAAACGCTGTAATGACAAAATGTCTTGAAAACCTTCCGTTACAAAAAGGGCTAAATCTGCTCCCTTTCTCTGCAATAATGTATTAAGACCGATTGTCATGCCGTGTACGAGATATTGGATTTTGGATAAATCGACACCTCTTTCTTTTAGAAGTTTTAGCCCATTGATAATTCCTTGAGCTGGGTCATCTGTCACTGTAGGTGTCTTGAGTTCAGTCAGCTCCCCTGTTGCTTCATTCATCAGCGATAAATCAGTAAATGTTCCACCTATGTCTATTCCGAGCCGATAAGAGACATCCGCCATTTGTACTTCCCTCCTGTCATGTAAATGGAATCATATTTTGATAAATTACGACATTTTTTGATATTTGACTCCATATTATTAAAGCATATCGGTCTAGTCAATTTTATTTTTTTGAAATTTCTGTGTGTTAAAATCTTGAAATTAGCCTAAAAACCTGTGATAAAGCCATTTTACATAAGCAGAATTGTAATATGAGCAGCAAAATTAAAATTTTTGTGATTTTTGTTCAAATAGGAAAAGAGCATAATCAGGTAAAAAACGTTTTTCGAACTTTAAAAGACGTTTTTTCAAAACGAGGAGAAATTGGTAAGTAATTCTGCTATACTTCTGTTTACAAAATACGCTAAAGAGAAAGAGAGCTAGCATCTATGAAACTTCTTAAAACCATTCTCTTGCTTTTATTGATTGTCATTGGTGTAGCAACAGGCTATGTCCAACTAGAGCAAAATAAACAAGAGACGACAAACTCTTCTTATGACAAAACCATTCACTTTCCATCAGATCGATATCCAGAAACCGCAAAACACATAGAAGAAGCTATTGACGAAGGACATTCTTCCATTTGCACCATTGATCGAAAAAATAGTGATGAGCAAAGAGACAAATCACTTCATGGCATTCCAACAAAGCGTGGTTATGATCGTGATGAATGGCCAATGGCGATGTGTAAAGAAGGTGGAGCAGGGGCTTCTGTCAAATATGTACGTCCTTCGGATAATAGGGGGGCAGGCTCTTGGGTAAGTCATCAATTATCAGATGATCCTGATGGCACAAGAATCCAATTTATTATCGAGTAGCACGATCTTTCCTTTTTTCACAACAAAAATTTCTGTGTAAGTGCACTCACGTATATCAAACATTTTTTTCATGCCGATAATCCTTAAGGAGGGATACCCTACCTTATACCTAAAGGAGTAAAAAGCATGAAGAAAAAAGGAAAACTGAGGCTTGGCGCCAAAATAATGCTGATCTTTTTAAGTGTCCTCATCGTATTTTCAGCAGTGGTTGGTTATGTAGTGAACCGCGAAATGACAGAGAACATTAAGCAAATGGCCACCGAAAAAGCAAAAGGCGATCTAAAGCTAGGATACGCTTACCTAACTGAAAAGGTTGCTGGCTCGTGGCAGATAAAAGATGGCAAGCTTTACAAAGGAAATACTCAAATCAATAACCATGACACATTGGTTGATCAATTAGCCGAATATACTGGTGATACAATCACGATCTTCCAAGGAAATACCCGTGTTGCCACAAATGTCATGTTAAACGGGAAACGAGCTGTAGGAACCGAAGTCTCACCTGAAGTAAAGGCCGCTGTTTTGGATAAAGGCGAGAATTATTACGGAACAGCCAATGTTGCCGGGAAAGACTACCAAACGGCTTATATGCCCATCAAAAATGATACAGGGGAAACGATTGGTATTTTCTATACCGGTGCAAATCAAAGCATGATTTCACAAATGCTTCAGTCTTTCTTTATTCAATTTGTCACGGTTCTACTGTTAAGTTTAATTGTTTCTGTTATCATTATTTCTATTTTCACAAAGCGGATTCAGACACGTCTCAAACATATGGCATCTGCTATTAAGAGTGCGGGCGAAGGAAATTTAACCATCAACGTGACAGATCACACAGGCGATGAACTTTCTGAGCTGGCAGGTCACTTTAATAAGATGCGTGAGAAATTAAATCAAACCATTTTAAATGTGATCAAAACATCTGAATTAGTAGCCACCTCTTCTGAGGAGCTGTCAGCTAGCGCAGAAGAAACGAGTGCAGCATCAGAAAAAATTACCCATACCATTCAAGAAGTCGCTCAATCGTCTGAACAGCAATCGTCCCAAATGACAGCTAGTGAGCACACGATGAGACAAGTATCTAACGAGCTGGTAAACATCACTGAAAATGCGGGACAAATGGCAACAAGAAGCCAGTCCGCACAAGAAATGGCCCAAAAAGGTGTACAAAATATCGGTGAAGTCAATTCACAAATGACATCTATTGCAAAATCAATTGAAGAGAACGGCACAGCAATTCAAGCGCTAGAAACACGTTCAGCCGAGATTGATCAAATTTCCAAAGTGATTACAGATATCGCTAACCAAACAAATCTACTTGCTCTTAATGCGGCCATTGAGGCAGCACGCGCAGGTGAACATGGA
This sequence comes from Bacillus sp. Leaf49, assembly GCF_001426125.1. Lineage (NCBI taxonomy): Bacteria > Bacillati > Bacillota > Bacilli > Caryophanales > Bacillaceae > Bacillus > Bacillus sp. Leaf49. The sequence goes on from NZ_LMRK01000002.1 coordinate 19,447, forward strand.
AAAGGTTTTGCCGTTGTGGCAGACGAAGTGAGGAAGCTCGCAGAAGAATCGCAAACATCATCCAACATGATTTCACATCTCATTTCCGAAATACAAAAAGAGATGAATCATTCGACGAGTGCCATTAAACGAGTACGAGAGGAAGCGGCTCAAGGGGCTGTTCTTATTTCTCATACAGAGGATTCATTTATTGACATTCAGCAGTCAATGAAGGAAATGGCAGATGGCATTAAACATTTATCAGATGCATCCCAAAAAATCGCAGCTTATACAAATGATGCGAAGCAAACCTTTGCCTCTATCACAGAAGGCGTTAAACTGACGAGTGAACATTCACAACAAGTAGCAGGTTTAACAGAAGAACAATTCGCAGCAATGGAAGAAGTAACAGCTTCATCAGAGGCTCTCGCCCATTTAGCAGGAGACCTAAAAGAAATGGTTTCGCAATTTCACATCTAGATCCCTCAAACAGTAGCGCAAGACGGCGACAATCGTCTTGCTGCCTAACATTCTCTTCAATTATCATACTTTCAAACATTCACTTTTCAACATGATCGCCAGCTGGACAAATTTTATGAATAAAGGAGTTATCTATTATGAATGATTTAAATCAAACGTATCCCCTATCTATCTCCTATCACCAAATCACCGTATACACTGGAAGCACGACACCACCTGTGATTGATTGGACAGATGACGATATTCTTCAAGGATTCGCAACCGGGGATCGAGGTATTTCTTTTGAAGGCATCAATAACGGAAAGGCTTCTATTATCGTGACATTAAACAGCCATGAGCCTCCATCATCCGTTGATAGAGTCATCACAGTGCCATTTACTCATTCAAGTGATCATGTTTATCTGACAAGCGTCATGGCACAGGTACTGTCTTTCTCCATTCCAAAAGGAGACTATCAGCTCACCTGCTATATATCTGAGCACCCTGATCAAGATCTCTATTATTTTGATTTTCAGACTGCTTAGATCACGCCTGGTCGTACTGTTCAAGCCATTTTTCCGCAAAATCGACCGATTCTCTCATCGGCAATAAATACGAATTGGCTATCCCGATTTGACTGTGGTTATAACTACATCCTGATTGTAAGAAATCACGACCAATCTGTTCAAATAGTTCTTCTCTTGTGATGATATCTTGATACTCTTTCCACACCCTCCAACCATTCTCTAAAATGGGGGCCCCTCGTGTCATGAGGTCTTGCTGTGAGATTCGATATTCAGCTAAGTGAAAAGCTGTCACACTCTCGAATGACGTGCCAATTAGCAGCACTTTTGCATCAAGATCGTACATACGTCCAAGAGGTGAATTTTCTCCTAAACCATAAGGAAGCGCATGGTGTTTCAACACTTCATCTTTCCTTTTCCCCCAGGCGGTGAATGAGAAATGAGGATGATTGCTTCTTTCTACGCCTGGGTATTTCCAAAAGGTCTCCGCTACCTTTCCCATTGCTGTTGGAGCTGTGTAAGCCGGATCAAATGCAGGCATCGTGTCTTTGATCGGTTTCCACCAAGAATAAGGAACAGGCGGATTGATCCAATCAGCAGGATCCGACAGCTCTAATGTTTGTGCCGGCATAATCAGTGTTCCTTCATCTGTTAAAATATCCATCATAGCTTGTATAACGGCTATAGCTCCTCCATTCACCCAGCCAATAGATGACAAGGATGAGTGGACACATAAGATCATGCCCTTCCTTACACCAAGTTGAACCAAATCCGCTTTGATTCTTTCCTTTGTGATGGGTTCAGCCTGATGTTCAATTAATCTTTTCATCGGTTATTTCCTCCTGCGTCTCATCTATTCTTGATGAGTGAGACGTTTCACAGCGATAGACAATTTATAATTTGCATGCTTTGTTAGCTCCGTTAAAAATTGATCAAGCTCATCATGACTGGAGAAATGTCCTTCAGCCATATAACAGCCCTCTCCACTTATTTTAAACAGGTTTTTGATTTCTTCCTTTTGATGGAGAAACGATAAAAGCGGTTCATGATCATGACTTCGGGTAAAGAGCTGTAAAAATGTTTGGATGTTCTGCTGTGTCCGCCAGTTAATTGAAATGGTATAGGCTTCAATAACCCCCTCTTCTTCAAGCTTTAAAACTCTATTTTTAGCAGCTTGACCAGTTAAATGGACTTTTTCACCAAGTGCTTTCATCGTCAATCGGCTATTCTTTGAGAGTTCTTTTAATATATCCATATCTGTTTTGTCTAGCATTGGCTCACCTCTTTCAAAAATCAAGTCGTTCCGCTGAAAGACTTTCATGATCCTCTGTCACATGAAGCTCTTTTAATATACTGTAAACTTAATGAGAAAAAAAGGAGGCCTTCTAATGAAAATAACACTCATTCGTAATGCTACTTTATACCTTCAATATGGTCCGTCAACATTTTTAATCGATCCCTTTTTAGCAGCAAAAGGAACCTATCCACCGTTCCCGCATACTGCCAATCAACATGTAAACAATCCAATTGTGGATCTGCCTGCAAACATTGATTTGGACAAGATATTACAGCCGGATGCTGTCCTGCTCACTCATTTACATGTAGATCACTTTGACGACGAGGCAAAAAAGAGGTTAGCGCAAACTTTGCCGATCTATACTCAATCAGAGAAAGATCGCACGATAGTGAAAGAAGCTGGATTTCAGCATGTTACATGCATTGAAGATGAAATGGATGTTTGCGGTGTTCATATGAAACGAACTGGCGGGCAGCACGGGACAGGAGAAACTGCTAAACGGATGGGACAAGTGAGCGGTTTTGTTTTCTCTCATCCTGATGAGCCTACTCTTTATATTGCAGGAGATACCATTTGGTGTGATGAGCCGAAAGAGGTTGTGAATACATGCCAGCCAGATATTATTGTGGTCAATAGTGGGGCTGCCCAATTTTTAGAGGGAGACCCAATTACGATGACAAAGGAAGAGATTGTAGACATTCACCATACTCAACCACAAGCTCAAATCATCGCCTGTCACCTTGAAGCCGTGAATCATTGTTTATTAACAAGAGCGGCATTAACATCTTACATTCAAGAGAATCATGCAGATCAGGCCATTTTTGTCCCTCAAGATGGTGAGACGCTGACCTTTTAACATATAAACAATAAAAACCGGCACCTTGCTGCCGGTTTTCTTGAACTTATGGTCGATGGTGCTGTGGTTTTTTTAGTAATGGAACAAACCCGTTATTTTTTAAATGATTGTAATGTTCATCCATTCGTTTTGTGATGTGCGTGCCTTGTTCCTTCGTTAACACACCATACTGAACGTATTTTTCAATCACTTCTTTTCGTTTAGACAAAATTTGCTGTTCAAGAACTTCAATTTGTTTTTGTTGCTCTGTCGTTAATTTTACTTGATGCGTGACGGGGCGCTTTTCCATTTGGGGTGTTTCTCCATGAGCCGTATTCACCTGAAAACCAAATAATAGCACCATCGTTAGTAAGATCAAACCACTTGTTTTTTTCATCTCTGTCGTTCCCTCCTTTATTCGATTTTAATTTGCACACTCTTTCCTTTTTTATACATTATTCACAGCATCAAATTGCACATAATATTCTTACTTTTTCGCTTTTCATCTGAAAACGTTGTCCTAACTGAAAAAGCGTGCTATGTTTTGTTTTGTATAAAAAATAGAGGAGGATTCTTAAATGAGTCGTTTTTATCATAGAAAACCTATATGGGTGCTGCTTGTTGTGTCTGCTCTCATGCTTGTCATGTCTGCTTGCAATCAATCAGGCTCATCTCAGTCTGGAGAATCAAAGTGGGATCAGATTCAAAAGAAAGGGAAAATCGTGGTCGCTACTTCAGGCACCTTGTATCCTACGTCTTACCATGATACATCGAACGGCAAGGATCAATTGACTGGCTATGAAGTGGAAGTCGTCAAAGAAGCATTTAAGCGCCTTGACGTAAAAGTAGAATTTAAAGAAATGGGTTATGACGGTATGCTCAGTGCCATTAATTCAGGTCAGGTGGATGCCGCTGCAAACGATATCGACATCACAGATGACAGGAAAGATAAGTTTGCCTTTTCAACACCTTATAAATACTCCTATGGAACAGCTATCGTTAGAAAAGATGATCTGTCAGGTATTAAAACGCTAAAGGATTTAAAAGGAAAGAAAGCAGCAGGTGCTGCAACGACCATTTATATGGATGTTGCCCGTAAGTATGGTGCAAAAGAAGTCATCTATGATAATGCCACAAACGAGCAATATTTAAAGGATGTCGCAAACGGCCGTACAGATGTCATTTTAAATGACTACTACTTGCAAACACTGGCGCTTGCTGCATTCCCTAAGCTAAATATTACGATCCATCCAGACTTAAAATACATGCCGAATGAACAAGGGTTTGTGATGAAAAAAGACAATACAGAGCTTCAAAAAGAATTAAATCGTGTATTAAAAGAGATGAAAAAAGATGGAACCATGAAAAAGATTTCAGAGAAATTCTTTAATCATGCTGACGTCTCAAAGAAAATTGATGTTGATGTCGAAGATGTCGACATTTCTAAATAAGGAGCTGCAGACGTGGGAGATATTCATTTAGAATATATCTTTAATCCTGCACTGGCAAAAGCGTCATTTCCGTTTGTGATGAAAGGCATCTGGCTGACGCTGCTCATTTCTTTTGTGAGCATGTTTTTTGGTACGATTCTTGGCTTTTTTATTGCCCTTGCTCGAATGGCAAATACGTGGTTCCTTCGGCTGCCTGCACGGCTGTATATTTCATTCATGCGAGGGGTTCCCATTCTGGTCATTTTGTTTATCCTTTATTTCGGATTCCCTTACATCGGCATTGAATTTACAGCTGTCACTGCTGCTATTATTGGATTCAGCTTCAATAGTGCTGCATACATTGCCGAAATTAACCGGGCGGCTCTCTCCTCTGTTCCAAGTGGTCAAGTGGAAGCCGCCAAATCACTTGGTCTCAGCTATTGGCAAACGATGCGCGGAGTCATTTTGCCTCAATCCGTTCGCATTGCACTGCCGCCCCTGACCAACGTCATGCTTGATTTAATCAAAGCTTCCTCACTAGCGGCAATGATTACTGTGCCAGAACTCTTCCAGCAAGCAAAAATTGTGGGTGGACGAGAATTTGATTATATGACCATGTATATATTGGTTGCCTTGATTTACTGGGGCATATGCAGTGTGGTCTCATTGCTCCAAGACTTTTTGGAAAAACGCTATGCAAAATATCTATAACAACAAAAAGCAGATCCATTGGATCTGCTTTTTAATGTATCAACCATAACCACACATACAACCCCAATAACGTGATGATCAGCGTCGGTATGGTTAGAATGATTCCAGCTTTCATGTATGCCCCCCAAGAAATATGCACACCTTTTTTCTTCAAGACATGAAGCCACAGCAATGTCGCCAATGAACCGATTGGGGTCATTTTCGGACCAAGGTTTGAGCCGATGACGTTGGCATAAATCAGTGCATCTCTCATCACACCTGCTGTATCTGTGTGACCGATGGCAATCGCATCAATTAAAACGGTTGGGAGATTGTTCATGACAGAAGATAGCACTGCTGCCAGGACCCCCATAAACATCGTTCCCGCAAGTAAACCGTGTGACGCCCCCTGTTCAATCCACGCCGCTAAAATTTCTGTCAGGCCGACATTTTTCAGCCCATACACCACGACATACATGCCGATAGAGAAAAACACAATCGACCACGGTGCTTCTTTGACGACTCGTTTTGTCGCTACTTGTGGACTCCGTTTTGCCAGCCATAAGAAAGCAATGGCAATGCCTCCTACAATGATTGACACCGGAATGCCTGCCAATTCGCCAGCAAAATATCCAACAAGCAAGCACCCTAACACATACCAAGATAACCGGAACATGCGCAGATCACGAATGGCCGAAGCTGGTTCCTTCGCCTGCGAAACATCGTACGTTTTCGGGATGAGTTTCCGATAAAACACATACAGCACAAGCATACTAGCGCCAAGCGATACAAGGTTTGGGACGAACATGTTTGCTGTATATTCAAGAAAGCCAATATGAAAATAATCGGCTGATACGATATTGACCAAGTTACTAATGACAAATGGCAAAGACGTCGTATCTGCAATAAAGCCGCTTGCCATGACAAATGGCAGGATCATACGCTCATCCAGCTTCAGCGCTCTGACCACAGATAAAACGATCGGGGTTAAGATAAGTGCCGCTCCATCGTTGGCAAAAAAAGCTGCTACCACAGCGCCGAGCAATGTTAAATAAATAAACATGCGGACCCCGTTCCCTCTTGCGGCTTTTGCCATATGAAGTGCCGCCCATTCAAAAAAACCAATCTCATCTAAAATCAATGAAATGATGATAATTCCAATAAATGCAAAGGTGGCGTTCCAGACAATTTGGGTAACTTCCCATACATCGCCCAAATGAACGACCCCAAAAGCAAGCGCAAGAATCGCTCCCCCGCATGCTGACCATCCAATGGTTAAACGTCCTGGCTGCCAAATGACAAGGACGAGGGTCATGATGAAAATCAAAATGGCCAAGGTGACTGATCCCAAAGGTGGCCCTCCTTTCACTTTCCTTATAAAATCTTTATCTATCATACAACGAAATAAGGCAATTGTATGCCATTTTATCATCTCGCATAAAAATCCGCAGGTCAGCCTTTGCACCTGCGGAGTCCACGCCTATTGATCTTTTTTCATCAGCATCAATTCAATAAATAACTCACATCGCTGGCTAAAATGACTTAAATCGATAGACGTCATTTCAAAAATTTGTTTCATTCGATAGTTTAGTGTATTTTGATGAATAAACAACTGCTCTGCAGCTGGTTTTAGCTTGCAATTATTCAATAAGTAGACCTCTAAGGTTTTTAAAAATGATGTTTGACTGTCACGGTCTTTTTCCTTTAGGCGCAACAAATCTGGATTAAAGTCGTTTTTCTTTTTTTGGTGACTGTAAATAGAATCTAAAAACCGGAAGACCCCCAAATGCTCGTAATCGTATGGAATCAATTCCTGTCCGCCAACAATCTTCACTGCTTTCACGACTTCTATCGCTTCAAATCGACTTGTGCTCATTTTCATGACATCTCGATATTCTCTTCCCATCCCAATATATAAAGGAGATGGGTGTGTATGCGTTTTCGATTGAAGATGGGCGACGACATCCGCAGCGGTCGCTTTTGGTGAGTGGCGATCTGACAAACTGCCTAATATCACGACGATGTCTGCTTGCACAGAGTAGACGTGATTGACCTTGTCTTCTAGCTGTAAATAGGTTCTAATCACATCCTTCACATCTTCTGCCGTCTCACTTTTATTATCGGCGGCATGAACAACCATCACAGTAAAGACAGCTGGCAATGGAATGCTTAAATTCTCAGCTTCCCATTTCAGCTCTTCTTCTGTATAAAAATGATCATCCATGACCTTTTTGAAGAACTCTTCAATCTTGCCTTCCTTTTTCTCCAACTGTTTCTTATTTTTATAAATAACTTTTCCAACCTGAAACGATGCCTCATGTAAAAATTGCAGCTCCTCTTGAGAGAGAGAATCTTCAATGTCCTGCACCCAAATAAAGCCGACAACCTCTTGTTTGTGCTTGGCGCTCACAGCCACCCGACGATTAAACCCGAGCTCCTCATGACCATTCACATAAAAAGGATTTGAATCTGTATATAGCTGCTCAATGACCCCTGTTTTTTTTAACCAATCCACCACAGCTCCCGGACATTCCTTTGAGAAAATGGTTTGCTGATTGACTGGGTCGAACTGCTGGATGCTGTAAGAATTATAAGCAAGCAGCTGACATTCAGTACTTTCTAAAATGACTGGTTTTTTTAAATAACCACTAATAAATGCAATTAATTTATCGACATCAAAAAATGTATGAAGCTTTTCTAATATCTCTTCCATCCCGATTGCTCCCTGATTAAGTGATACATTTATCATACTTCTTTCCAGTCAGATTTGTATAGAAACAAGTCGTAGACAGGTAAAAAAAGCATGAACTCGCCTGCACGAGTTCATGCTTTTCCATATTAAAACATTTCGCTGATCGTTTTGGCCTGCATGTGCAGAGCAAGGTAATCTGGACCGCCTGCTTTTGAATCAGTTCCTGACATTTTAAAGCCGCCAAATGGGTGGTAACCCACAATCGCTCCCGTACAGTTACGGTTAAAGTAAAGGTTCCCGACATGGAACTCCTGCTTCGCACGGTTGATGTGATCACGATTATTTGTAATGACCGCACCGGTTAACCCGTATTCTGTGTTGTTGGCTACTTCAAGCGCCTCATCAAAGCTTGAGACTTTTGAGAAAGCTAGGACAGGTCCAAAGATTTCTTCTTGCATTAAACGAGATGTTGGCTCTAGATCTGCAAACACGGTTGGATGAATGAAGTACCCTTCTGAATCATCACTTGTTCCGCCAGTGACTAGACGGCCTTCTTGCTTGCCAATCTCGATATATTCTGTGATCTTGTCAAAGGAAGCTTGATCAATGACAGGTCCCATGTACACATCAGCTGATAACGGATTCGCTGTTGTTTTCGTTTCTGTGATTTCCTTCACTCGCTCAACGACTTGGTCATACAGCTTCTCGTGGACGACAGCACGAGATCCAGCTGAACATTTTTGACCTGAGAATCCGAAGGCTGATGTGAAAATGGCGTTAGCCGCTAATTCAACATCTGCATCCTCATCTACAACGACTGTATCTTTACCGCCCATTTCAGCAATGACACGCTTTAAATGCTGTTGTCCTGGCTGTACTTTTGCCGCACGTTCAAAAATACGTGTGCCCACTTCTCTTGATCCAGTGAATGTAATAAGGCTTGTTTTCGGATGATCTACTAAGTAATCTCCTACTTCTGCTCCGCTACCTGGCACGAAGTTGACAACACCTTTCGGAAGACCTGCTTGCTCCAGTTCTTCTACAAAGCGGGCTGCAATGACAGGCGTCGCACTTGCTGGTTTTAAAACAACTGTATTCCCTGTGACGATTGGTGCAACGGTTGTTCCTGCCATGATCGCAAACAAGAAGTTCCATGGTGGAATGACAAGCGTCACGCCAGTTGGTGTGTACACATATTGATTGCGTTCCCCTTCGCGGCTGTTCACCGGTTTGCCTTTCGCAAGCTCTAGCATTTGACGGGCATAATACTCTAGGAAGTCAATGGCTTCTGCTGTATCTGCATCCGCTTCATTCCAAGGCTTCCCTGCTTCTTTTACGAGAAGGGCTGAATACTCATGCTTTTTACGGCGAATGCTTGCCGCAGCGCGGAATAAGACGCCGGCTCTTTCTTCTGGAGACGTGTAGCGCCATGTTTCAAACGCTTTTGCCGCAGCTTGAATCGCTTGCTCTGCCTCTTCTTTCCCAGCTTTTGATACGGTACCCACGACTTCTTCCTTCTTCGCTGGATTGATCGAGACAATCTTGTCTGTTGTTTCGATTCTTTCTCCATTAATCACAAGCGGATAGGTTTGCCCAAGTGATTCTGTTACTTTGGCTAATGCTTGTTCAAACGCTTGGCGATTTTCTTCCTGGCTAAAATCCGTGAATGGTTCATGCTTGTAAGGTGTTGTCATCTTTGTCACGCTCCCGTTTCAAATTATTTTCTCGTCATCCCTTTTAAAGCAAATGCAATGTTTGCCGGTCGTTCTGCAAGACGTCTCATGTAGTAGCCATACCACTCTCGTCCATACGGGGTGTAGACCCTCATTTGATAGCCTTCCTTCACGAGTGCTTGCTGCGTTTCTGATCTCATGCCATACAGCATTTGAAATTCGAACTGATCTGTCTGTATATTGTGTTTTTTCACAATATGTTTCGTAAATTCGATCATTTGATCGTCATGTGTCGCAATGGCTGTATAGTTCCCTGAGAGTAATTGCTTTTCGATCAGCTTCTTGTAATTCTGATCGACGTCTTTTTTGTTTGGATACGCCACTTCGGCGGATTCCTTATAGGCACCCTTTACAAGTCTTAAAAATGGCTGCAACTCATTTAGGTCATCAAGATCTTGTTCTGTTCTGTACAAATACGCCTGCAAAACCGTACTGACATACTCATATTGAGATTTCATTTCTTTAAAAATGTCCAGCGTTTTTTGACAGCGCTGTTCATCCTCCATATCAATTGTCACCATAACACGGTGTTTCTCTGCCGTATCTAAAATGCTTTTCATATTGCGATACACAAGATCATCGTCAATATCTAAGCCAAGCGATGTCATTTTAAGTGACACGTGGGAATTGAGTCCCGCCTCTGCAATTCGCTGAATGGTTTGAATACACTCATTCGTCCGCTCATTTGCAATCTCTGCCTTTGTGACAAACTCACCGAGGTGATCAACCGTTACGGCCATACCTTGATCGTTTAATCGTTTGATGACAGGGATAGCGCTCTCAAAATCCTTCCCACCGATGATTTTCTTTGATGCAACAGCACTTCCCCAATTACGAGCAATATGGTTCAAGAGACTGCTCTTTGACAAAAACAAGAAGAAATTTCTTGTGACCGACTCCATAAAGGGCACCTCCCACTCTTTGTAAGCTATGTCTATATTGTAAGGCTCATGAGCTGTCCGCTACAATATTTGAAGATGACAAAAATTCTGACTTTTTTTGTGGTTTTATCACAATAGGAGATAAAAAAGAGCCTGCCGCTAACCGGCTGGCTCTTTCACGCTTACGCCCACACCTCATCAAGGGTAGACTGCAAAAGCTTATTTAATTTTTCAGTGAGATTGTCCTTCGGCTGATTGTAGCTTTTCACCAATTCATCAAAACGAGCCAGCTCTTTGTCGATAAATGGATGGACATGTACAAGGCGGTCCTCTAAATCCATTTCTTCTCCGTCCATTTTACGTTTGAGCAGTTCGTGAATTTCTGCTAACAGCGGGCCTTCCTCCACTAGCTCCTTGAGTAATTCATGAAAGTCCATGGGTGGAACCGTCCGGTAGCGTTCGATCCACTGGCAGGCAAGCAGTGGACGGAGCACATAGAAATACTTCTTGATTCGCACCTGCTCTCCTCGTAAATGCCGGCTTTCATTCCGCTTCGCCATATTGAGGTAATGATACATCAATGCTGCGGGATAAAACGCTCGATCCTTTAATTCTCTCAGCTGCTTTGCCAAAAAGAAAGATTCAGCATAAATGATGTCAGAAGACAGCCATTCCATAATGGATGGATTCGATTTATTGAATAAACGCAGCGCCTTTCGCAGCTCCCAGCCGCTGATATCAAGCATGTCATCAATCGGCCGTTCAATGACATCACGATGCTCTTCCATCGCCCAGTACCATTCTTTCCGGGGAACGTATAAAAAGCGAACATCATAATCACTGTCAGTTGAAGGAAATCCCAATGCCCTGCTGCCCGATTCAACGGCGAGACAAATCTTGACGTCATACGTTTCTTCGATGATTTTCAGCTCTTCCTTAATTCTTTCTCTCAAGTGTCCATCAACTCTTTCTATAGAATTCTGCATGACTTCTTCACCTTTTGGGAAAATACGAATAAGACATATATGAAAAAGGAGTTGGATCTGATGTCTATATCTCGCATTATGAAATGGATCACTGGGATTTTTGAAGCTTGCCTTGCTATCCCTGTGATCGGAGGTCTATTCGTTATCAGCAATGGCTATTCACCGCTCATGGTCATGCTTATTCTGCATATTATCACACTCGTCTTATCGAAGCGAGACCAGGGACCAATGATCGGAAGTATCATTGGAATTGTCACATCCTGCCTTGCATGGATTCCGATTCTCGGATTCATCCTTCACATCATCACAGCCCTTGCCCTGATCGTTACAGCATTAGTACCTGATGAAAAAACAAGACAGAACACCAGTTATTAAGCTGAAAGCTCCAATAGCTGAAAAAGACAAAGAGCTAAAATGAATGTGATTTTAGCTCTTTGTCATGCTCTTATGTTGATAGAAGCAAATGCTTTTGTAAAAAGGACAGCTTCTCTGTTTGAAAAGCAGGAATAAACTCGTGCCCATAATATCGGTACACTTTCAGCTCTTTATCTGTTTCTAAATGATTGTATGCCGCAAACACGGTGGATGGCGGTGTCACTTGATCAATCAGACCGATCGCCATCAATGTTGGCTGTTTCACCCAGCCGGCTAAATTGATTAAATCAAAGTAACTTAATGTCTCAAATGCCTTTTCCTCCACTTTCGGATCACTGTTTCTGCGAAAGTATGAATTGATTTCTAAATAAGGCTGCTCCAAGGCAACATCAACTGCACGCTCAAAATTTGATAAGTATGGATAGTCTGCCACAACGACTTTTGGAATGTCTGAAAGGGCTGCGGCCGCAATCGCTAATGCACCCCCCTGACTTCCACCGATCACGCCGATACGGTGTTCATCTACTTCGGGGAAAGACTGAATGACTTCGAGTGCACGAACAGCATCTAGATAAACACCTCGATAATAGTACGTATCCTTCGATAAAATGCCTTTTGTCATCCACCCTAATGCATGCCCGCCTGGCGTCACTGATGTGTCTTCACTGCCACCTTGACCACGGACAAGCATTCCAAACGTCGCATAGCCATGCAGCGCCCAGTTGACGATGTCGTGAATGCCGCCGTCATAGCTGGCATTATAGCCATGAAAACGAACGAGCGCTGGATGCGGACCAGTTTGATCAGGCACAGCATAAAAGCCTTCAATTTTAGAATGTCCAAAGCTTTGATACGTCAGGCGGTACACCTTGACGCCTTTCACTGGATAGTCATAAGATTCAAGTGTTGGCTCTGCCTCCACTTGGTGCAGTTCTTCGAGCGATTTCTTCCAAAAGTCTGAGAAATCAGGACGTGCTGTTTTCTTTGGTTTATATTTTTTTAGCTCTTCTAGTGATAAATCGAACAATTGCATATCATACTATTCCCCTTTGTTTTATTAGTTATGAGTATCATACCACTCATTTCTTGATTGAGAAAGTCATTTAACAAAACCTTCTGACATTTCTATTGGCAAAGATGACGGAAAGCTTTATGATAAAGAAACTGGCTTGAAGACTAGATACTTCAGGCAATATCACCCGAACCATCCATTGCATGAAACGAATAAAGGAGGAAGACAGACATGAACATCGCCCTGATTCAAATGGACGTACAAATAGGAGAACCTGATGTAAACTTTCAGAAAGCAGAAGCGTTTTTAGAAGAAGCCATCCGTCAACAGCCTGATTTGATTATTCTACCTGAAATGTGGAATACCGGCTATGCACTGGAACAAGCGGATGAGCTTGCCGATGCAGATGGTGAGCGGACAAAACAACTCTTCTCTTCCTTTGCTCGTCAGCACCAAGTGTATCTCATCGCTGGAAGTGTCTTGAATAAACGGACAACAAATGAAGATATCACCAACACAATGTATGTGTTTGACCGTCAAGGTGAGCTTTTGTTAGATTATGATAAAATTCATTTATTCCGCTTAATGGATGAACACAACTATTTAACCGCCGGTCATCAGCTTGGTTTATTTAACTATGATGAAGATGTCAAGATTGGCACCATGATCTGCTATGACCTCCGCTTCCCTCAGCTTTCTAGGACGCTCGTGAACAAAGGGGCGAAGGTGCTTGTTAATACCGCTCAATGGCCGTCAGCAAGAGTGGACCATTGGCGCAGTCTGCTCATCGCAAGAGCCATTGAGAATCAGTCATTTGTGATTGCGGTGAACCGGACGGGCACAAGCAGAGACACTGAATTCCCTGGTCACTCCATGGTGATTGACCCGCTCGGACGCATTCTGCTTGAGACAAATGATGAAGAAGACATTTATTATGCAGACATTGATCTTCAGCTCGTAGATGAAGTGAGACAACAAATCCCCGTCATGACAGATCAGCGGCTGGATTTATATTAGAAAGCAGGGGACTCCCCTGCTTTTTACGTTTAATTAAACGTTTGTTTAAGCTTTTCCTTGATTCTGTTGAAGGTCCATGAAGGCTTGAGCGGCTTTCGTTAAATATCTTTCTTCCACATATGCAAACACAAGTGTGCGGGTTGGGCATGAATCAATGTGTAAATAAGTGACTTCTTTCCTTTCCTCTTGTGCCACCATTTTCGGCACCACCGTCACACCTAGCTCATTTTCAACCAATGCCTGAGCTGTTTGAATATGACTTGTTTCAAATGCAATCCTCGGCCGAAAGCCATGATGACGGCACAGTTCCGTGACCACTTGCCGAAAGCCATATCCCTCTTTCAGCATAATAAATGGGGCATCTTCCAGAAGATGAAACGGGACAGACCCTTCTTGTTCCGCTTGATTGATGATTTCATTCAGTTCATCCGTCAACCACGGCTGAGCCGTTTGCGGAATGGCGAGGAGAAGCGGCTCTGTCAGCATTTGTTTTGTTTTCAATGATTCATGCTCGACAGGCAGAGAAAGAATCGCCAGATCCAGTTTCCCAGCGAGTAAACGTCTTTCTAGCTCACGAGGCGATTCTTCTATCAAATGAACGTGAACGTGCGGATACGTTTGACAATAGGTTTTTAATAAACTTGGCAGGACATATCCCCCTGTGACAGCTGGCGCACCGATCATCAGTTCTTTCCCTACCTCATAAGCAGCTTCCCCCATCTCACGCAATAAATCATCTCGTTCCTTCAAAATGGTCTCTGCTCTTTTGATCAATCGGTTTCCTTGAGGTGTAGGAGTGACTTGTCCATACTTCCGAATAAACAGAGGAGTATCTAATTCCTCCTCAAGTTTTTTAATTTGCTGACTTAACGAGGGCTGTGCAATGTGAAGTTTTTCCGCTGCTTTTGTAAAGCTTTGCTGCCGGTACACTTCCATGACATATTCCATCATTCGTATATCCACTTCTCTCACCTCATAGGTTTTAACTATTCATATCATATCTTTTATGTCTTAGACAAATCACGAGAAGAACCCTACGATAAAGAAACAACAAAAAGGGGGGTAAAGGAATGAATCCATATTCAAAAGCCGAGAAAAAATTTCACAAAATGCAGAGAACTACCGAGATTCACCCATCTTTGCAGCTGGAAAAGAACTTGAATGGATGAAAACGGCAGCGAAGGCAAAGGGCAATGAGCATCTACTTGATATCGGCTGCGCGGCAGGTCATACCGTTTTTTCCTTTTCAGACGTCATCTCTAAAGGAATCGGGATTGATGTCACACACAAAATGATCGAGGTTGCTACAGCACTTGCGGAAGAGCGACAGCTGAACCACATTACGTTTGAGCAGGCATCCGCAGACGCATTGCCCTTTTCTGATGCATCATTTGATCTCGTCACATGCCGATTTGCTGCTCATCACTTCCCACATCTCCCGGCAGCCATGTCTGAAATCAGCCGAGTCTTAAAGAAAGGCGGCAAATTTCTACTTGTCGATCATTATGCACCTGAAAACCAAGCACAGGATGACTTTATTAATCATTTAAATAGACTGAGAGATCCCTCCCATGTGCGAGAAAGCTCGTTATCAGAATGGAAAGAGCTTTTCGCTGACAACCATCTGACGAAAGAAGATATCCGTTACTGGGATCTGCATATTGATTATCAGGACTGGATCATACGAGGACGTACACCAGAAAATGTTCAAAAGGAAATCGTTGCCCACCTTCATGCTGCAGACGATGAAACGAAACAGCTGTTTCAACTGCAATTCGACGAACATCGTCAGCCAACATCCTTTTGCCTAAAAGCTGCACTGCTTCAAGGGATCAAACATTAAACTGATCGAAAAAGTCTACCCTAGCCGGTAGACTTTTATATTTTGATTCTACATTTCCACTATCTGATAGATATTACTTTTCATGTTCGTGACAAGGAGTGCTGCATGATGTTTCTATTATAAGATAATTGAACTGAGGTAGGTTAGGCTTTTTCAAAAGTGTACGTAAATCCTCTAAATAAAAAAAGAACCTACCCTCTTTAGAATAAGTTCTTCACTGCATGCATCACTTACGGTGCAATATCCTCTAATACTTTCTCTCTCGTTTCGATCATTTTAAAAGCAAGAATTGCTCCCACTACAGTCACACTTGCAAAAAGAATAAAAATAGTTGAAACACCGCTCACCTCTAAAATAAAACCTATCATAATAGGAGCAATCGCTGAGGCCAGCCTAAGCCACGCTGTAGCAAATGCCGTACCAATTACCCTCATACGGGTTGGATAGATTTCAGGTGTATATAAATAGAGAAGAACTGTAATTGTTCCCATCATTCCGTAGGCAGCGGACCCTAAATAAATAACGCTTTCTGGAGAATTTGCTCCGCTGATCCATAAAGCCGTTAATAAAGCACCTGTTACGATAAATGCAATGGTTGCCCAGCGCTTCCGTCCTACTTTATCGATTAAAAATGCACAAGCGAATACCCCTATGGTCTGTAAAATATTTGTTAGAGAGGCTGCCCTTAATGAATCTCCAACTGGCAAATTGTAAACCGTATTATAAAGACTCGGTAACCAATTATTTAATCCATTCGATACAAAGTAGGCAGAAAACCATAGTCCCCATACGATCAATGTTCTTTTACGATAAAAAGTAGAAAAGAGCTCTTTCCAGTCGCCTTTTTCAGTGCTGCTGGACACTTGCTTTGCAACAGGCATTCGTTTATCCGTACTAGCTTCAATCTCTTCAATGATTCTTTCGGCTTCATCTAACCTGCCTTTTGAAATAAGCCATCTTGGAGATTCACGCAACATGAAAAAGAAGACAAAGACGATTAACCCCCCAATTCCACCAATCAAGAACATCCATTTCCAGCCAAAGCTAGGGACAACAAATGCACCAATTTGAGCTGAGATCATTAATCCTAATGGAAAAATCATCTCATAGAGCATAAAAAATCTCCCTCTGCCTTGGGCCCGGGACAACTCATTGATATATGAGGCCGCTACTGGCACTTCTCCTCCTACTCCAATCCCCTGTATAAACCGAAAAATAAAAAGGGCCATAAAGTTACCTGAAAATACACATGCGATACTCATAATAGACATGAGAAACACAGTCCACTTTGCACTAAATGCTCGGCCACGTCTTTCTGCTAACCACCCAAAGAAAATGGCACCAATCGCTTGTCCGATATAACCAGACCCAATAAGAAGACCAATTTGAGCAGGTGATAAATTCCACATGCCGATGAGAACTGGGAGAACAAACGCTAAAGATAGTGCATCAAAAGCATCAAAAAAGGTAGCAGATCCCATAATAATACGAGGTTTTAAATGCCATCTCGAAAAAGGTACACTTTCCATCCTAGTCAATAGTTGTGAAGCTCTATCAACAACTTGCTCATCATGAGAATTTGAATTTCCGCTGAGTTCTAACGTCATGATATCTCCTCCTTAATAGAGGAAATGATGCAAAAGTACATGCTGATGAGCACAAAAGAAATCGCTTACATTTTAAATGAAGAGACATTCTAAAGCGATCATATGAGTTTTCAGCATCTATCATTTCTTTTTTGGCGTTCCCGTGGTGCCACGATCTACATAGTACATCGGGAAGATGTGTTCCATCTTCTCTAACTGTTCTCCTTCTACTAACTGCGTTAGTAAAGAAACCGCTTTTCTTCCCATTCCAACTAAATCAACATGAACAGAAGATAAAGAAGGGGTTAGAAAACTTGCAATGGGCACATCATCAGCACCAATGACAGACAAATCATGAGGTATTGACACATTTGCGATATCTGCCGCTTTCATGACCCCTATCGCCAAAAAATCTGAAGAGCATACAACTCCAGTCATGTGCTGGTTTCCTTGGAGAAATTGAGAAACCACTTCTACTACTTTTCCCCCATCAAATTCATCTAACTCAAACACAAGCTCTTTGTTCATTGTTAATCCTAAACTTTTCAGTGTACGCTCATACCCCTTGTAATACCTCACACTATGCATCGAACTCATTGGACCATTGACCAGTCCAATGGTTCGATGACCTTTATCAAATAAGGCCGTGACAGATTGACACACACCTTCCTCATCATCTGGCCTGACACATGGAAATGGAGAATCCTCTAAGTAACTTCCGACAACGATAATGGGAATAGCTAAACTTTTTAACCAATCCATGCTCAATTCTTCATTTCTTGGAGAAAATAAAATGGCACCATCTACAGCCTGCGTTTCAAGTAATCGCTGCTGCTGTACAGATGTAAATGACATCAACATATTGAATTCAGTCTCATCTAATTCCTTCGCTATCCCATCTAAAATCGTCGAAAAAAATGGATTATTCAAAATATATGAACCACGAGGAACCACGACAGCAATATTGCCAGTCTTTCTTTTAACGAGCCCTCTAGCTCCTAAATTAGGACGATAGCCTAATTCATCAATCACTTGTTTGATTCTTTCAGCCGTTTGAGCACCTACTCCTGGTTTGCCACTTAATACTCGGGAAACAGAGGCGATAGATACTCCAGCTTTCAATGCGACATCTTTAATACTTACTGACACATTTCATACCTCCGGGAGTCTGTTGTTTTATACTCTATTATAACCTGACTCACCTTCATCATGAAATCAATGGTCTGTTATTTACTAACGTTTTCCTTAAGTAAACCAACACTTTGAAGGCCCTGACAAATCTCTTCTTTTTCCTTTTGAGTTAAAGGTAATACTGGCTTCCTCGCAAGCGAACTGCTGATCAAACCTCGCTGGAACATCGCTTCCTTCATTCGCAGATGAGAGGTAGAGGAAGGTTCATCCATTTTATACACAGCATGCTTTAATTCAAAGATTCTATCGTACACTTTATTAGCCGCTACAAGGTCTTGTTCTTTCACACATTTCACAAGCTCAGCAATCAAATCTGGGACAAAACAGCCGAAACCTACAAGCGCCCCATCAATTCCTTGAACTAATGTTGGCAATAAATATTCATCGTGACATGTGAGCAACGATACATCTGGTGCATGCTTTTTCAGTGCGCGCACATCGACTTCATATTGCGCCATGTCTCTTTGACCGATTTTAAATGAGACAACGTTTGGAATCTCCGACATTTCTAATAATTGACTGGTTGTATAAGAGGTTTTTGTCCATGTTGGATATTGATGGACGATGATTGAAATATCAATTGCTTCTGCAACATCTTGAAAGAATTGGACAGGTGACTCAGGCTGCATACCGAATCTCAGCCATGAATGTGGCGGCATAAGAAGAATACCTTCTCCGCCAGCTTCCTCCACTGCTTTTGCATGCTGGATCGCTTCAATTGTCCCTTCAGCAGAAACCCCAGAAATGACAGGAATTTCTCCCTTTAATTCGTCGGCTGCAATACGCACAGCTTCAGCTCGTTCATGTGGCAGCAAAGTCATAATCTCGCCAGTATGTCCATTGACAACGATCCCATTAATCCCTTCGTGCCCCGCCACCCAGCGAACAAGCTTACGAAAAGCAGGTTCATCAATTGAATAGTCATCTTTAAAAGGAATTAAGACTGCCGGGAATACACCGCTCCATTTTTCTTTATTTTTCATCAACAAATTCCTCCCCATCCGTTATAGTAAACGTTTACGGTAAGCGTTTACGTTAATAATCATAGAATGATCTAACCGAAGGTGTCAACAATATTTTTAAAAATTATAATAATTCAAAAAACGATTATTAGAATTTAGATACTATTTTATTTTTTCAAAAAAGAAAATGAGAGATATATTTCGTTTCCCACATCAATCAAAAAACCTCATCATCTTGAACTCGTTGTAGTTTAATCACCACTTTTTTCAAACGGCTAGTCACACCACATAGAGGATGCATACATTTTGATATAATGACGAAGGAAAAAACATCTTTTCTTCTTTTTTTCATCAATCATCCAACTTAGACTGTCATTTCTTTGACTACTCCTGATCTAATAGAAAAAGTCTACCCCATTAGGATAGACTTTTTTATTTCGAATATAGATCCCAGCCAAGCTTGAGTGTGTCGACAATATAATTGGCGACTTCTTCAGCTTCTAGATGATCTGTTTCCACTCTTGAGTTATGAAGGGAATAAATTTCCCGGCGCTCTTCAAACAGTTCTTTCATCTCGTCAAGCGTGCGGTTATGAAGAACAGGACGGTTTTCAATTAAAATATCCAGCCGCTGTTTCCAATTCTCCCAAGATAGGTCAAGGAAAAGAACCGTACAATGCTTTAAGCAAGATCGTTTGATTTCTTCCTGTTTAAACGCACCGCCTCCAAGAGACACGATCTTTAGCTGAGTATGTTCACATAAATCGACGATATAGTCCTTTTCAGCCTGTCTGAAGAAATCTTCTCCTTTTTGCTGAAACATTTCTGGAATCGTCATGTTGTACTTTTTCTCAATCTCCTGATCAACATCAATAAAATCTCTATATAACTTTTTGGCAACCAGCTGCCCAATGGTTGTTTTCCCAACGCCCATAAAGCCAATGAGGACAATATTTCGCTGTCTCACAGGAATCTCTCTATTGTTTTTCATGTTCGTGACACGTCCTCCTTACGACAAGGAATGCTACATAATGTTTCTATTATATGATAAATGGACTGAGAAAAGATAGGCATTCTTAAAAATTGTGTTTGACGACGTAACCGAGCTGTTCGGAGAGCTTCTCGGCATGCTCTTTCACTTTTTGCTGCAATTGAGGGATGACATCTTCAGTAAATCGTTGGGTCGGTCCAGAGATGGATAAACATGCCTGCACTTCCCCATGAATGTTAAAGATCGGTGCCGCCACTGCCGCCGATCCGACTTCCCGTTCATCAATACTGCAAGCGGTATGCGTTTCAAGAATATGACGACATTCTTTTTGCCATTCCTCCATCGTCATGTGATCAGCCTCAGATGCGAAAACTTGCTGTTGAAACTCTTCGCTTTGGAAAGCAAGCAGCACCTTTCCACCAGCACCCGCGTATAACGGCAGCTTCTCACCGATTTTCACAAGATGCCGAATCGATTGCAGCCCTTCGGCTTGTTCAATACATACCCTGCTTTTGTGATCCAGCACATACAGGTTGACGGTTTCCTTTGTTTCATCACGAAGTGTGTACATGAGCGGTTTTGCCAGTTCCCTCAATTTGATGGACTTCCCAGCAATATAACCGAGAAGATAAAGTCTTTGACCGAGCCGGTACTTCATTGTCTCTTGGTTCTTTTCCACAAAATGATTCATTTCAAGTGCCTTGAGCAGTCTCGTTGTGGTAGACATTGCTAAGTTCATCTCTTTTGAAATGTCCGTTAGCGTCAGCTCTTGACGTTCTTCGCTAAAGCAAGAAAGAATATCCAAAGCGCGCTGAACGGTACGCAATCCTGATTCTTCTTTTGACTTCTTATCAGCCATGTTCACTTTCTCCTTTTCCCCTTTGATTTCTTATCGACATGATTAACCAATTTTGCTATAATCCATTTTAAATGTTCCATTAAAAGAAAACAAATTCCACTGTACGGAATAAAACCGATAGATGTTTTGATGGAGGAGATATCATGATCTACCTGTTCATTTTCACACTTCTTATTAGCTTATACATCGTTCATCAACTATTCCCTGCTCCCATTCTCTCCTATTTGGTTGGTCTGCTGGCGGCTGCTTCGCTCACCATTTCCTTTAAGAAGGCCAATGGGCTTTATTTGAAAACGGGTGCTATGTTTCTCTTGATTGGATTGGTGTTATTTTTCTGGTCAGAACAGCCTTTGCATACGCTTTTTCTTCATTTTCATTCCATGCTAGGCTTGCTTTCTTTATTTTTCATGTTGCCATTTATTCATTCTCTCATACATGTTGGACATTTCGATACTCAATTAAATAAACTGCTTACCTTACATACAACGAGTACAAATCAGCTTTATCGCAAGAGTTCATTTGTCACTCATGTTCTTGGCATGTTTTTAAATATCGCAACGATTCCCTTATTATATACATCCTTGAAACCGTCGCTGAACGCCCTTCAGGAACAAGTCAAACAGCACCTTTATACGCGCAATCTTTTAAGGTCATATGCGCTATGTCTTAGCTGGAGTCCTGTCGAAGTACTGGTGAGTGTCACCATTGATGCAACCAAATTGAAATATTATCAGATTGCACCCGTTACCTTTTGTTTAATGGTGCTTGTGCTGTTGACGGATTGGTTGCTTTTTTCTCGTCAAAGCAAACGATTGCCGCATATTATCCAGCCGGCGGAAGCTCACTCCAACCCTCATCGCATCAAGAGAAAAACCATTCAGCTTGCTTTCATGCTGCTCAGTTTTATGACAGTCGTTTCGCTTGTTGACGCCTGGATTGGGAAAGGTTATCTGTTCGCTGTTGTGCTGACGATTATTCCTTTCGCTCTATTATTCTCGTCTATCATCAAAAAACGAAAACAATATGTAGCCGTCTCTATTCCCCATTGGAAAGAACGGACCCGCCAGCTCTCCAATTATATGTGTCTATTTTTAAGCGCGGGCTTCTTTGTCGATATGCTGCTTGTCACAAACAGCCTGCAGCCGATTCAAGCATTTATCGTCAGTATATCAGATCATGCCATTTGGGTTTATGGGGTCATCGGGCTGTATTTTCTCATCACCGCTCTTTGCGGTTTTCACCCGCTCGTTTCGCTTGCTCTCTTAGTGAGCTTGATGGCACCTGTCATTCATGAACTGCCTACCCTTCCCATCGCAATCATGCTCATTATCGCTGGAACCTCAACGGTCATGTTTAGCCCATATAATGTATCTGTCTCCCTATTAGCCGATTTGATGAAGGTCAACCCTTACCGAATCACTCGATGGAATATCTGGTTTGCTGGTTTTTATATCAGCATGGGGATCGCATGTGCAACGATCATCACCGTCATCTTTTATTCATAGAAAAAGAGAACCCAATGAGTTCTCTTTTAAGATAGTTGACAAAGGGCTAAAATGAACTTTATTTTAGCCCTTTGTCTTTTTTTCAGCGCGATAGAAAACCTTTGCAGTGGAAGGACGAGTACCGGTGCGGAGCGAATTTGACATTCGTGAGCACCGGCACACAGGACTGACACCGAATGCGAGGGTTTGTCTACACGCTGAAAGAGAACCCAATGAGTTCTCTTTTTCTTACTCTCTATTATTTTAATTGAATCCGTTCAATCTTACCTACAATAAAGATATACGACAACGCTCCGCCTAATGCCACTAGGCTGACGAATAAAATACCGCCGTTGTAAGAGCCTGTCGCCGATACAATGAATCCGATGATCAGCGGGGTGATGATGCCGGATAAGTTAGCAAAAAAGTTGAATACGCCGCCAGCCAGCCCTACCATTTCTCTTGGTGCCACCTCAGACAGCATGGTCCAGGAGATATTAGAAAGTCCTTGCGCAAAGGATGCGATGGATAAAATAGTCAGCACAAGCGGGATATTCGTTGTAAAATTCGCTAAAACAATGGTACTTGTCAGAAGCAGACCGACCACAACCGGCAGCTTTCTCGCTACATTGACCGATACACCCTTTTTAAGTAACCAGTCAGACACATAGCCTCCAAACAGCACTCCAAAGAATGCAGCGATGTATGGCAGGGATGCCGCAAAACCCACTTTGAGAAAGGCCATATTTTTCGCCTCTGCTAAATAGGTCGGAAACCATGTTAAAAAGAAAAAGAGGGTAGACGCAACAGAAAATTGACCAATATAGAGTCCAATCAATTTACGATATTTCAAAAGTGCGGCAAAGTCTGCCCATTTCAGTTTCTCCTGTGATGCCACAGTCAGTCCTTCGCCTTGACGGATCAATTCTAA
The DNA here is from genome assembly GCF_001426125.1 of Bacillus sp. Leaf49. Taxonomy (NCBI): domain Bacteria; kingdom Bacillati; phylum Bacillota; class Bacilli; order Caryophanales; family Bacillaceae; genus Bacillus; species Bacillus sp. Leaf49. The sequence goes on from NZ_LMRK01000002.1 coordinate 43,203, forward strand.
CTCATCTTCATTGATCTTTGGATGCTCTTTCGGTTCGTGATAATACTTGTACCAAAAGAAAGCAAATATAATACCGAGCGCACCTGCAGTGATAAAGACGGTTCTCCAATCGAAAGTTGTCATGATCCAAAAAAGAAGAGGTGTCGCAAATGCAAGCCCCACATACTCTCCAGCGGTATAAACCCCTGTTGCAAATGCGCGTTCCCGCCTTGGAAACCATGTGGTCACAATGCGATTATTCGCAGGAAATGCAGGAGATTCTGTAATTCCGATAAACAATCGGCAGCCAAATAAGAAGGCAAAGCTGTTCGCAAACGCCTGTAAACCGGTGAAAATAGACCAAGTCACAAGTGATATTCCATACGTTACCTTTGATCCAAACTTATCAAGAATAAAGCCGCCTGGGATCTGCATGGCTGTATAGGTCCAGCTAAATGCTGAAAAGATGAGGCCTAATAAGGCAGGGTTTAATTGCAATGAAGACTGAATCGCAGGTGCAACAATGGATACACTGGCTCGATCAATATAGTTAATAGCGGTAATAAAAAACAACAGAATCAAGATGCCGAAACGAGCTTTTGTTGGTTTCGCATAAGCAGGCCGCAAGTCGTTCCCCTTCAGTTCTGAATGCACTTTCATAACCATCCTCCTTTGTTTCCGCAACGTGCGGATCGGTTGAGTGTCTTAAATGACCCCTTTTTCTTCTAACTGTTTACACTCTTCTTCTGTAAAGCCAAGCATTTTCGTTAAAATGTCATAATTATGTTCACCTAAATCAGGCGCAATATGGCGAATACGACCGGGGGTTTTTTCAAACTTCGGAATGATTCCAGGCACCTTCACTTTTCCAAGACGCGGATGATGCACCTCGACAATATTTTCTCGTGCTTTAAATTGCGGATGCTCAAAGATATCCCGAATGCTTAGAATTGGACTCACAGGCACACCATGTGTATCTAGAATGTCTAGGACGTCATCTCTTGTTTTGGACGCAATCCACTGCGAGACGATCGCATCCATTTCATCGTTATGCTTTAGCCTGGCTGCATTCACAGAGAATTTCTCGTTCTCTAGTAAATCTAAGCGATTCATCGCCTCTGCCAATCGATTAAAGGTCGAATCTGTACTCGTCACAAGAACCAAATAATGCCCATCCTTTGTCTCATAGGTACCGGCAGGGCTTGAATGACCGCTTAACCCTGGTGAACGCTCACGCACCTTCCCTAGCTTGTCATATTCTGCAACCAAAAATTCTAACATGCGGAACACAGATTCATAGAGAGCCAAATCCACCATTTGCCCTGTTCCTTCTGGATGTGTGTCACGGTAATACATCGCTGTCACAGTGGCAAACGCCACATAGATTCCTGCGATATAATCCGTAAGGGAAAAGGACGGGCTGACTGGATGCCGATCTGGAAACCCTTGAATATATGTAAAGCCGCTAAATGCCGTCGCAGGTGTACCAAACCCCGCCTTGTCCTTAAATGGACCGGTTTGCCCATAACCCGAAACTCGAATCATAATTAAACGAGGGTTGATTTCTTTTAATACATCGTACCCAACGTCCCATTTTTCAAGTGTGCCCGGACGAAAATTTTCAATGATCACATCAACCTGCGCTGCAAGCTTTTTAAAAATGTCTTTTGCTTCTTCTTTGTGTAAATCGAGTGTAAGAGATTTCTTATTCCTTGAAAGCCCTGACCATCTCAAAGGTTCACCATCTGCAAAAGGGCCAACATGCCGCAGTGTATCCCCTTTTCCAGGAATCTCGACTTTAATGACCTCTGCACCGAAATCTCCTAGAAGCACCGCGCCGTATGGTGCAGCAATCATCGTTGAAACATCTAATATTTTGATTCCTTCAAGTGGTGTATTCTTATTCATTGCTTGACTCCCTTTCGTTCAATTGATAAAGGGCTAAAATGCTTTCTATTTTAGCCCCTTTTCTTCTTTCTCTCGTGCAAGGTTTCTTTAGTCCTTCGGCAGCTGCCCTTGCGGTGTATAGAGCCAAATCAGCCATAAAGGTTCGTCCCCTGTGTTCACATGCTGATGCGAGACACCGTCTGGAATAAACATAAAGTCATTTTGTTTAAATGATTGTCTTTCTCCATCGCAAATGACTTCGCCAGACCCTTTAATCACATAATCAAATTCCTCTGAACCCGGGTGATTGTGTACTGAGCTTGCTTCTCCCGGCTCAAAAATAGTGAGACCTGCCATCATATGCTCTGATCCAACGGTATCTGGTGTGATCGTTTGAAACACCTTCCTAATCATGTTCTCTTCTGGATGATCTAAACCTAACCATAATGGATGACCGTCTTGAAATGGATTTAATACTTTAATTTTCATTGTTGATTCCTCCCTAGTCATGTTTAGTTCACACTGACATGTGAACGTTTTGTATTTGGTGAATAAATATCATTAATGTTCCAATGTCCATCAGTAGGCACAGGATCATTTTTCATCGCTACATCAATGACACATGGCTCCTGAGAAGCGATTGCTTCAGCCAAAGCTTCTTTGAATTCAGAAGCAGCCGTAATTTTGATCCCCTTCATCCCATAACCTCTTGCAATGGCTGCAAAATCAGGCGAATAGCTTTCTCCATCTTTTCTAAAAACAGTGCCGTAAGTCGTTTCATAGTGTGCCATTTGCAAGCCGGCGATCGTCCCAAACGCACTATTGTTCATCACAATCCACACGACAGGAATGTTTTCTTCCATGGCTGTTGCGAGAACAGATGGATTTTGACCGAAACCGCCGTCCCCAACAAGTGATACAACGACACGGTCAGGTTGGGCAATCTTTGCTCCAAGTGCAGCAGGAGCGCCAAATCCCATCGTCGCAAAACCACCTGGGGTTAAAATAGTGCCTGGCGTGTATACAGGAAATTGCTGTCCGACCCCATTTTTATTCCAGCCAACATCGGTTGTAATGAAGGCATCTGGCGGCAATACTTCGCGCACTTCCTGCAAAATACGTTGTGGTTTCATTGGGAAAGACTCGTCTTGAATATTCGTCAAATTGCTCTTCTGAAATTCCTCACGATATGCCGCAATGTCCTTTTTCAATTGAGGGCGATCCAGACCTTCTGGCAGCCTTTCTTTCGCCACACGATTGAGTACAGTCAACGCCTGCTTGAGATCTGCTACCGCTCCAATTTCAACAGGATAGTTCCGGCCAATTTCATTCGGATCAATGTCAATATGAATGAGCTTGGTTGATTGGAAATTGAACGTATACTCCGATTCCCACGAACTCGCATCTGCTTCAGCAAAACGGGTGCCTAATGCCAATATATAATCCGCTTCTTTACACTGATCATTGATAAATTTCGTTCCCCAAAATCCTGTCATGCCAAGGGTCATTGGATGATCATCCGGCATCGCCCCTTTCCCCATCAGAGAATGGGCAACAGGGATGCTCAAATGGTCAGAAAATGCCTTTAACTCTTCTGCTGCATCGGCTAGTAAAATGCCTCCCCCTACATATAAGAGCGGTTTGTCTGCCTGCAGCAATCGATCTAATATCCGATTCGCTGTTTGATCATCAATAGATGGTTTTTCAACGGTGTGTGTATGATGAGCGATTTGTTCAAATAACGACACATCTAAGTCTTTTGAGAACACATCCATCGGAACTGAAATCAGGACTGGCCCAGGGCGGCCGCTTTCAGCTAACTGAAACGCTTTTGATAAAATTTCTGGAAATAATTCTGGAATGTCGACTCGCCATGCTCTTTTTACAAATGGGCGATAAATTTCGTATTGAGAAGCATCGGAATGAAGATTGATTTCTTGGTGTGGGTGCTTTCCGTAGTAATGACTTGGAACATCTCCTGCAATGACAACCATTGGAATGGAATCGAGTGCGGCATTCGCTACGCCTGTTGCCGCATTGGTGAGTCCAGGACCTAAGTGACTGAGCACAACAGCCGTCTGTTTTTTCGCTCGTGCATAACCGTCTGCTGCATGTGCCGCTATCTGTTCATGTCTAACATTCACAAATTGAATACGGCTTTTTTCTAGCGCTGATAAAAAAGCAATATTCGTATGACCGCACAGACCGAAGATATGCTCAACTCCTCGATTTTCTAAATACTGAATGACCTGTGTAGATATATTCTTCTTCATGTTTCTCTCCTCTCACGGTGCAGCTATGAATCTGCTACTCACTGATTCTTTGAAAACACAATCGATAGAACGGCATTCAAATCCTGTATCGCAACTTGTCCAGGTGCCGAGCTTTCTTTCCCTACAGCAAAGGTCATGACAGACCCAAAGAGTCCACCTACCATTCTTGTGAAGGCACCATATTCCCCCATCGCCATCGAAATAACAGGGATGGACAGATGCTTTTTCGCCTTGCCTGTCGCAGAGAGCAGTGTCAGTGCATCCTCATAGGAATGCGGCATGACGGCGATCTTTGCAATGTCGGCACCGACCGATTCTGCATTGGTGAATAGCTCCACAAGCCGATCCGCCTCCGGGGTACGCTGGAAATCGTGGTACGACACAATCAAGATGACCCCGTTTCTCTTAGCCGCCTGACTGACTTGCTGGATATGCGAGACATCATGCATTAATTCAAAATCAACGGCAGCCACAAGCTGAGTGGCACAAAGCTCGACAAGCAGGGAAACCTTTTCATCCTCTGAGAGTGAGATGCGTTCGCCGCCCTCTTTTTCAGAACGAATGGTGAATAAAAATGGGATGTTATCTGCCTTTTCGATCATCCCTTTCAGGGTGGCGATGACTTGTTCCTTGTCATTGAGGTGATTGAAAAAATCCGCTCGCCACTCTATCACATCAGGCTTCTTCTCAGCTAACACCTCAACTTCAAGAAACAATTCTTCCTTTGTTTGTCCAATGAGCGGCGTACAAATCATCGGCTGACCGCCTGTCTGCGCACTCTTTACCTTTTGCTGAAAGTCATTCACGTCCATCTGCCCCCTTTATAGCCCATTTGGCAGCACAACCATTTTGGTTTCGGTCATCTCCTCGATGGCGAAACGTGGGCCTTCCCTTCCAATACCGCTTCGTTTAATCCCGCCATATGGCCAGTGATCTAGTCTGAAATTCGATGTCCCATTGATGACTACGCCGCCAGTTTCAAGCTCTTTTGCTGCGTGTAACGCAACATCTAGCTGATTCGTAAAGACACCTGCCTGCAAACCATATCGACTATCGTTTGCTTCTTTGATTGCCTCATCCAGCTCCTCATATGGGAGAATGCTGACAACTGGACCGAACACTTCTTCACAGACGACCTTGGCTTGTTTTGGCGGGTTTAGCAAAATAGCCGGTGTGATGCTTGCGCCATTTCGTTGTCCTCCAGATAGAAGCTCGGCACCCATTTTCTCTGCCTCTTGTATCCAAGCCTCCACACGTTTTGCTGCCTGTACATCAACCATACAGCCGATATCACTTTCACTAGACAGCGGATCTCCAACGACGAGCTGTTCTACTTTTTGTTTAAGTGTCTCAGTAAATGTCGACATAATTTGCTTGTGAACATAAATTCTTTGAACAGAAATACAGCTTTGACCAGAGTTGCTAAAGCCCGTTTTGGCACAAAGAGATGCGGCTTGCTCGATATCTGCATCATGATGAACAATCGTCGCTCCATTTCCTCCGAGTTCCAGCAGTACCTTTTTTAATCCAGCAGAGTTTGAAATATGTTCTCCTCCCACCGCACCGCCAGTAAAAGAAACAAGATTGGTTCTTTCATCAGTGACTAACTGTCTGCCGGCGTCTACTCCTCCAATCACAAGCTGCAGGCTCTTTTCAGGAAACCCTGCTTCAAGCAGGAGCTTAACAAACGCTGTGGCAACAGCTGATGTTTGCGGTGCTGGTTTTAAAATAATGGCATTCCCTGCCGCAAAAGCTGGACCGATTTTGTGACAAATTAAGTTGAGAGGCGCATTAAAAGGCGTAATCGCCAGCACAACCCCAACCGGCACTTTAAATGTCATCGCCATTGCTCTCTGTCCACGGGAAGATACATTGCCAGGAATGGTCTCACCGATTAGTCGATTGGCTTCTTCGGCTGACTGCGCCAGCGTTTCAATTGATCGTGAGACTTCATCTCTTGTATTTTTAAGCGGTTTGCCTAATTCTAAAGAAATGAGTTTTGCAAAATGCTCTTTTTGTTCTTCCAATAAGACGGCTGCCTTTGTTAGAAGCGTTGAGCGTTCTAATGCTGATATTGCCGCTATTTGTTTTTTAGCTTGCTGCGCAATAGAAAGCGCCTGTTCTATATCTTCTGAGGAGGCAAGATAGGATGTACCGATCATTTCCCCAGAGTATGGATTGATAATGTCTTCTTTGACATGGTTTGCATCCAGCCATTCGCCGTTTATATATGACAACGCTTTCAATTCACTCAAATTCTCTCACCCTCCTTCAAGTGACGCGTCCCGACTCCCGCATAACGAACAAGTCTTTCTTCATTCGGACAAGGACCTTTCACTAGGGCACCTTTTGTCAGCTCTTCATATGCATGCGCCACGATGCCCATTCCTCTCGATAAGGAAAAGATGCCTTTTGCCGCTTCAGCTGGAATGTTTAATTCACATTGGATCGCAGCAGATACACCATCTATGTTCATCGTGATTTTTTTCCCTTTTAATTGTTCAAGTTCATGTCTAATCGCCTCAGCTAACCGTAAGTACGTTCCGCTGATATCACCTTGCTGCACATATGTTTGACTCAGCTCATACAGCCGTCTCACTCTCGGATCATCATCATGCAGCTGATGTCCGATTCCCGGAATTTTTTCCTTGCGAGCTAACCATGTCTGACATACTTGCTTTGCAGCAGACTTGATATCCTTGTGTTCATCGTAGCCTGCTTTGGCTTCGTATAACATACGCATCGCCTTTTCACCAGCTCCGCCATGAATATCACCTAATAGATTCACCCCTGTTGCAACAGAAGAATTAAACGAAATGCCGCACGTAACCGCCATTCTTGCCGCTGCAATAGACGGTGCTCTTGGCCCATGATCCGCACCTGCGACCAGAACACTTTCAAAAAGAGCTGCCTTCGAATCATCTAGTAATTCACCAACAAGCAGTAAATAAAGCATTTGTGGATACGATAATTGACCAATAAGCTCTTCAATTGGATAGCCCCGAAGTTCAATTGAATTTTTTTGAATATGACTAATCTCAGTCTCCCACCAAGCGCCTCCTTCTTTGTATATTTCCAGTGCACTTCGATTTTTCATCGTGTGAATCATTCCTTTAGCCTCTTATTTGGAGATGAACGACTCCTTTTATTCCGTCTAGTGGAATTCAATTTCACTTTTTGGAATGTGTTTTCATTGTAAGCGCATTCGTTTTTATCGTCAATCATTTTTTCTGAAAATACTGTCTTTTGATGAGAAATTAAGTGAATCGAACTAATTATTTCACCACTTATTCTTCTATTTACCCTTTATTTAGTCAAACATACTTATGTAGATCGTTCTACTAATTAATGAACCATTTTCGATTCATTCTGTCAAATTCAGCTGAAATTTGATATAAAAAAACCTCTCCATCTTCTGGAGAGGTCACTTATTTTATTTCCACCAGTCATCGAACATGGAAGCGGGTACTTGGCGTTTATGCTCTGATTGAACATAGCGCTTTTCAATCGCTTCTACTGCTTGTTCTGACACGGGCTTACCTTCTAAGTAATCATCAATTTCATTGTACGTAATACCAAGTTCTGTTTCATCCGTTTGCTGAGGCTTGTCATCCAGCAGATCGGCTGTCGGTTTCTTTAAGTATAATCGCTCCGGAGCCTGAAGAGTCTCTAGCAACAACCGTCCTTGGCGTTTCGTTAAACCTGTGAGCGGAAGGACATCTGCGCCGCCATCGCCATACTTCGTGAAAAAGCCCGTCACAGCTTCAGCTGCATGATCCGTTCCAATGACAAGTAAGCCTTCCTGTCCACCGACGGCATACTGTGCGATCATTCTCATGCGTGCTTTGACGTTCCCTTTATTAAAATCAGACAGCGCACCGCCTGTTTCCTTTTGATATTGTTCACTGAATGCCGTCACGGCAGGCGCGATATCATATTTCCAAGACTTGTCCGGCTGAATAAATGATAGCGCCAGCTGCGCATCGTCTTCATCTTGCTGCGTGCCATGCGGAAGACGGACTGCAAAAAAGACAGCATCCTCTTTTCCTTCTTGACGAAGCTCACTTACAGCGAGCTGAGCGAGACGGCCGGCAAGCGTTGAATCCTGTCCGCCGCTAATACCGAGAACGAATCCTTTTGCACCGGTCTTTTTCAAGTAAGCCTTTAGAAATCCAACCCGTTTTTCGATCTCCTGCTTTGGGTCAATTGAGGGCTGCACATGCAACTCTTGGCTGATTTTTTTCTGCAAACTCATACACTTTTCCTCCTAAGCATCCTCTACATGAAGAGAACAGGTTTTACTTCCATTTCAATTGATTTACCTACGATTTTAGCCACTTTATTATATCATGTTTTGAAAAAAGATATTTTTTAGACGTTCCCCTTTTTCATAAATGATCAAACATTCACAAACGAAATAGACCAAATCTCTTTGACTGGTCTTTCCTTTTCAATCAATCTCCACCCGGATGGATGTACAGCTTGAGCCATTGCATTTTCCAATGTCGGCAGGACATGCAGACACCGCGACAATGAGGTCCATTTCTGCACGCAGGCGGATGTAATCACCGGAGAGCGATTTTGGCAGCTCGACAGACAACTTTCCTTTGTCATCAATGACTGTATTCATAAAGACATTAAAAGGATAATACATATCCTCTTTTGGAATCCCGAATGGCTCAAAGGCCGTCCTGAGATTATCGTAGCATGTATGCATGACCTCTAGGTGCGTACGCCCATATAAGAGTTGATACATTTCTTGCCGGCACGCAGGCATATATAAATCATGACATTCGACTGTATCTTCAATGACCGTAAACATTGGTTTATATAAATTAGAATAAAGCTGATCTCCCTTTTTCACCTTGGAAGAGAACAGGCTGTCCATTGTAGCGCCTTGATCAAATTTTTCATAAAAATCCTTTTCATGATAGGCCATCACATCTGCTACTTGCTGCCCTTCGACATCAACCACTCGCATACATTGTCCTTTTCCTAACCGAAAACCAAGCCCATCCTTTGGTAAAATCACGTATTCTCCGTTCATCACATGCACTCCTTTCCATGTTGACAGTATGCCCAAAACGTCCTCTTGATCATGTATAAAAAAAAGAGGGGGTCACAAGCTAATGCTATTGAATCAGAAAGGTGTTGCACATGCATTGAAAGAAGAACAATCTTTATCTTGGTGGCAGCTTTCTCTTATCGGAGTCGGCTGTACAATCGGCACTGGTTTCTTCCTTGGTTCCAGCATCGCCATTACAAAGTCCGGTTACTCCGTCTGCATTTCATTTTTGCTTGCGGCAGTCGGCACATATCTCGTCTTTAAACACCTGGCTGCGATGACAGCCGAAAACCCAGATAAAGGATCATTTTGTTCCTATGCCCGAAAAGCCTATGGGCGCTGGGCGGGATTTAGTAATGGCTGGGTGTATTGGTTTTCAGAAATGCTCATCACAGGGAGTCAGCTGACGGCGATTTCTCTTTTTACTCGTCACTGGTTTCCATCCATTCCACTTTGGGTATTTTCAGCGATTTATTCCGCTCTTGCCCTGCTTGTGATTATCATTGGGCTTTCTTCTTTTCAAAAGACGGAAAATGTCCTTGCCGTGCTGAAGACCGGGGCGATCCTATTGTTTGTCGTCCTTGCCGTTCTTGTTTTATGCGGCATTCTCACAGAGCATAGGCCCACCCTCCACCTGCCAAATAAAGACCATGAATGGATGCCGCTCGGCCCACTCGGTCTATGGAATGGACTGATTTATGCGTTTTATGCTTTCGGGGGGATTGAAGTCATGGGGCTGATGGCGGTTCATTTAAAAGACCCGAAGGACGCCGCAAAATCTGGACGTGTGATGCTGATCATTCTTGCTGTCATTTATATCGTCTCCATCGGACTTGCGCTTTTGCTGGTGCCAGTGACAGCCTTTAACGAGAATAGCAGTCCATTTATTACATCACTGGAGCCATTTCATTTATCCATTTTTCTTCATATCTTTAATGGCATTTTCATTATTGCCGGGTTTTCCACATTGGTTGCCTCCCTCTATGCGGTCACAACACTGCTCGGCACGATGTCGGAGCATCAGGATGCACCTGCTTGTTTTAAACAAAAAGAACCATCTCATGTCAGATGGTCTTCAATTCTTTTAACTGCTGCAGGGTTGATTGTCTCCATTTTGCTGGCACTCTTTTTGTCCAAACACATTTACGAGCATCTCACAACAGCAGCCGGCTTAACCCTTTTGTACACATGGGTGTTTATTCTGCTTTCGAGCAAAAAGCTGTCAAAGCCATCCACTCGCCAAACGTGCGAAATGGTTCTTGCCCTGATCTTAATTGGTGCAGCTGTTTCAGGCACTCTGACAGAGGCAAGCGGACGACCCGGCTTTTTTATAAGCCTTGGGATCATCGCCGTGATTGGCATCATGGTACTCTTTATGAGAAAAAAGTGGAAACAGGATCAGGCCGCATCATAATTTCATCATGTTTTTTAAAGCAGTAAATGGACATTTGGCGGAGGCTGGTTTCTCCGCCTCATCATCTGAGAGAAAATATTGTTTCCATTCATGATTTGTTGGATCACCGTACCATTTTAACGATGGATGGACGTCAACTTGATCATATGCTTTGAGCCGCTTGCGAACGAGCTGGCTCATTTTTTGTCCAAACTTGGTCGATCCATTCAATTTTTCGAACACCCATCTGGGCTGAAATGCCATCATGACATATGGAAAGTGGCGGCTCTTTCTGAGCTTATGAGCTGGTGTTGAACACAGAATAAAATAAGCCTCGCCATGAAAACAGTACTCCCATTCATGGTGATGAGGGTCCAGTGGAACCTCTTCAGGCCATGGCACTGCATCTTTTTGATGTAACCGTTGAAGCAATGACCAGAACTGCTGCTCAAATTCTTCAATCGGGCTTTCCTTTAAATCCTGCGGAGTTTCAAAAAAGCAGATAAATGAAGCGTATTGACCAGTTTGTTTAGCGCAGCCTTGATATTCTTTTAGCAGCTCTGCTAACTCATTCACTGCCCCGTCTCCCCGCAGATCACCGACAAATCCATAGCGTAAATGATCGAGAAAAAATCCTTGTCTGCCTGGTACACACGGAAATGTATCTGCCTCATCACCGACCATCTCTCCAAACTGTGTGAAAGCATCCTGCTTCCATTCTTCGAGTGATCGTAGATTTTGATCAAGGCAACTTTTTGCATACAGCTGGGCCATTTTCTTCCACCTCGTTTTAGCGTCTTCTCCATAGCCTATGAGGAGGAAAAAGCTGTGGTGACTGTCCTTCAACGACTTTCACTGGACATTCACAAGGTGATTGATTTGCCGGATGAAGCAGGAATTCACTTCCATTTATCTAATCATGTATGAGTATGCTTCTGCATATCATCATTTAGCCGCCTCTATCTAATAGAGTTGGTCATTATAAAAGAAATGGGTGAATGACATGCGTCTTCTTTTTCTCCATCCGATGTATCTGATCTTATTTACACTACCAGTGATGGCTTTCCTTTGGGGATTTGTTGGTTATCTGCTATTTAAACGGATATGGCCTGTCCTCATATTAACGTCCGTGATTTCGATGATTTTCATCTTCGCTTATACTGGATTTGACCTTAGCAATCTATATTGGGTCCTTCTGATGACGGCTCTTGCTTTTGTATCAAGCGGACTCTCGAAGGTCATACACGTTCATGTTCAAGAGAAAAAACGGGAAAAGCCTTTATGATTGTTTCTTCTTTAAAAAGACGGAATCAAGCAGCCAATAAATAAAGGCCGCGCAAAAGCTAAATAGATAAACTTTGTAGCTAATAAAGACGACAACACCATAATCAATCCATAATGCGAGCGCCGTACAAACCACCCACGCCCCGATAAAATAAACCAATAAATCACGGCGTCGAAACTTCTCAGGATGACGGTGTAAAACCATTTGGATAGGTGCAGCAAATAGGACATAAGCGATCAAAATGAAAAGACTGGTGACCTCCACATAACTGAATCTGGATTCAGGTGGGGCAAACAACATGGTATAAACAAATGTCGCTGTGATCACAGACAAAATCAGCATACACACATAGTTGAATGCTGGCAGGAACATACGCATGGCAAAAACTCCTTCAATTTTATGTATCTTCCATCATTATTGAAGAGTGTCCTATTTCTGTCAAATATGAAAAAGGGCTAAAATGATTTAGATTTTAGCCCTTTTTCTTATCAACCATTCTATCCAATGAGCGCCATGATCCCTTGATATCCAAAATAGGCACCGAAGCCAAGTAAAGAGAGACCTGCCAGAACGGATAAGCCGTGCAACATTCGTTCATTTAAATACCGTCTAAACGTACTGGCGAGCAGCGCCATACAGAAATCCCATAAGAGCATGCCGATGAAAATAGCGATGCTGTACATCAGCATTTGAGATGCTCCATACTTTTCAATCGTATTGGCCAAAATACTTCCATAAATTCCAAGCCAAAATAAAATACTAAGCGGATTGGAAAGAGAAATAAAAAATCCCGTCATGAACGAATGCCCGATCGACGTGTTGCCTCCATCCTTCTTTGGACTTTCCTGCAAATTGATTTTACGAAGGCTTTCAATACCGGTATAGGTCAGAACGAAAAAGCCGAACAGCCACAAAAAGGTTTTCACAAGAGGTGCAGTTAAAAGTTGGGCGACACCAAAATAGATGAGGAGCATATAGACAATATCCGCAGCCATAGCCCCCACACCAAAAATCCAAGCGTGCCAAAATCCACTTTTAATCCCTCTGTCGATTTGGGCTGCATTGACTGGCCCAACAGGCGCTGAAAGTGACAACCCTAAAAAGATATAACCAAAAAACACCGCCACATAGACGTCCTCCTTTTGATGCTGACTTGTACATGTTATTCACGCTTTCGTTGTTTTAGTACAAGTCCTTCGTCACCTTTTCTGAAGATATGCTATACAAAAGGAGGAGCCACCAGATCAGCTGTTTATCGATCGGCTTTCATCGCCGGCGGCTGTGTGGGTATGGTTTCTTTTTTCCGAGATCGATTCATTTGAATGGCAGCCGCAAAAAGGAGAACAGCTAAAAAGGCGAAAACAAAGACGGCGCTTGCCGCACCTGCCCACTCAAGGCTAAACCCAATCAAAAAGGACAAACAAGCTCCACCTAAACTAGCGGCGGCAATAAAATAACTCGTGGCCTCGTCGATGGCATTTTCAATCATTAATGCAGATGCCGTCAAGGCAATGGGGAACATGCCAGCTGCGCACAGACCGATGAAAAAGATAAGAATTAGCTGCGCGGCGATGTGGGTGGCTAGAGCAAATATGGCGAGCAGCACAATCATCAGCGCTGCACTTAGTTTTAAAAAACGCAGCGGATGCAGCTGATCGGCTTTTCTCGCAATGACAGTTCTGCCAATGACGATCGCTGTCCAAAAAGTAGAGACCGCAAAAAGACCCCAGTTGTCTCCCCCTTTTTCCAGCATGATCGATGGTAAAAAGTTCGCAAAGTTCGTTTCAATTCCTGCGTAGAAAAACGCAAAACAGATCATCAGCACCACAATCATTCGATTCCCTCGATCAAACAGCAAGGACGGTTTCTTCATGTCTTGAATTGGAGCCGCCATCTGCCCACGAGGGAGTTTATTCATAAAGGTAAGCCAGAGCATGAGAAAAAAAGTCAGTGCACCGACTTGAAATAAAAACACATAATGCCACGTTTCCTCTGTCACAGTCAGCAGAATCAATAGAGGAAATAATAGCGCACCTAATCCAAAAAAGACCTCCATGATGCTGATTCGCTTTGCACTGTTTGCCATTGAAATGACATACGCCCCGGCCGTCGTCTCAAGACTGCCTGCACCGCTCCCAAGGAAAAAACCTGCCACCACAAGAATCGTCCAGCCCGGCACTAAAAGGCCAAGAAGAAGCGCTCCGATCATCAGCAGCAATCCCATCGTCAGGACAGCGCCGTAGCCTTTTTTCCTCACAAGAATGGGCGACAAAAGAACGCCTGTCAAAAAGCCAATAAACTGAAAGAAGATTAAAGAAGATAATTCCCCAGGACCCTTATCATAACTAGACAGCAAATAAGGCGTTAAACTGCCAAAAAACACATGAATGGTCCCAATAAAAAAATAAAAGATACAGCCAAAATAAAACACCTTTTTCATCTTTTCACTTCCTCTAAAAAGGAGCGGAGTCATGATATCCTCCGCTCCACCTCTTCATTAATATGCGCGGGCAGAGACGGCAGCCTCTTCCCTCTCGAAGCACGTATTCAGCGCAGCCTGCGCGCGATAACCATCTTCAAAATCAGCTACCTTCATATGAGATGGATATGAGTTTGTATTTACCCAATGCATCAGCTGATCACGAAATGTATCAGACCATCCATAAAATTCATTTGGTGGATCTGTCAGCAATGTTTGCGGCATTTGATGACGCTCTACACACAAGCCATCACTGATCTCATATTCATTTTTCATGTTTGTATGGTATTTAAAAACCTTGTCATGCCCCACCACTTCTACACTAAATCCACATTCCTCCGGCTGCGTACTTTTGGACGTCACCAAATGAAAGAACACTTGATTCTCCATTTGCCCAAAAATTTCGGTATGGTCATCAACCTGTACCTTTTTCTCTTCTTTTTCCTTTACATGTGTCAGCATCTTCGTATTAAGGGAGTCTTTTTTCATTTCACTGCCAAATAAGTACCACAGCATATCAATCAAATGAATCCCTAAATCTCCTAATGCACCGCTTGTACGCAGACTTTCACCGCTGTCTCTCCACGAAAATGTCTTTCTTCTAAGGGCACTATTTTTCTTAAAATGTGTCCGTACTGTCAAAACGCGTCCTAATTCACCATTGGCGATCAAGTTCTTCAAAATATTCACAAAGGATAAATAGCGATAGTTAAAACCCATACTGGCTTGAACCTGGAACTGTTTGGCTGTCTCCACCATTTCCTTCGCTTCTTTTAACGATACAGCCATCGGTTTTTCGCATAAAATCGGCTGTCCCGCTCTAAGTGCCTGAAGGGCATGGTCCTTGTGACAGAAGTTAGGGGAAGTAATGATCAATCCATCTGATGCATCCGCTAGTGTTTCGATACTGGCATACACCCGTCCGCCGTACTGTTTAATAAATCCTTGTGCGACGGATTCGTGCAAATCATAGACCCCAGATAATTCTGCACCTTTGATCGTTGATAATGCTCTAGCATGTGCTTTTGCAATATTCCCTGCTCCAACAATTCCAATTTTCTTCATGAATGTGCCTCCTCATGTTTATACATCACTGTTTTCAATGTTTCATAGATTCCTTTTGCATACCCATGATGACAAATTTGATGATGGTGCCGTTTGGCTTCGGCTGTTGCATTTTGGACAAGAAAGCCGTGCGTGACGGATTGAAGCATCCGCAGATCATTCCCACTATCACCAAAAGCAAAACCCTTATCTTTTGACAGGTTATATTGATTCAGCATAAACCGAACGATTTCATCCTTTCCTGTTCCAACTGGTAAAAAATCAACGTCATAGCAATCCGCCGGGTCTCCCGCAAGCGGGTTGCATTTGTTGATGTTCACCGCCACACCCCGCTCCTTCGCAAGTGTTTGGATGAACGATAGATGATGAAGGTCTGTTCGTTCATCCTGCTCCTGATAATAGAAATTCTTTTTATACCCAGAGCTGCCTAGCTGCGTTTGCGGCCTAAGGGTGATCCCCTTTTCACGTACGGCTTGCAGAATATCTTCAATTTTTTCGTCCGAAAAGCCCTGTGCATCAAGCCGTTTCATCCATTCTGCATCCGGCTGTCCAAATTTCCCATCTGATGTATACACAATTTCAGTTCCTAAATTCGACGCAATGAAATGCGGGAATTGATAGAAACCGCCTTTCTCCATTTTGCTCGTAACAGAATCGAGGCTGCTTCCCGTCACCCAGCCCAGCATGAGCTGTCCGGCTTCGCTCTTTTCTGCCACAAAAGCTTCCAGCCGTTTTACATCCTCTCTCTGCTCCTCGGTCATTCCGTGAGAATAATAGGTCTCATCGAAATCACAGAAGACGATCCACTGCGGATGTTGCGGTTGATGCACAAGCTTTTTATTGAATGGAAGATTTGATAACATGATGGACCCCCTCGATGACTTTCTCCTGATCTTGCAGCGGCATACCTGGGTAAAGCGGCAAATGGAGTAATTGCTGTACGGCTTTTTCCGTATGTGGTAGTGCCGTTTGTTTATACTTTTGAGAAACAAGATTCGTTTGATGCTGATGCGATAAGATTGGGTAATAGACGTCTGTTTCTATGCCCATTTCCAGTAATTTCTCTGCCAGCTCATCTCGGCTTCCCTTCACCACTCTGATCGGGAATAGATGCCATACATGATCGTCTGTCAGCTTCGGAAGCTTTATGTAGCCTTCGTCTTCCAGCGTTTGCAGCTGATCTATGTATCTCTTTGCCAAGTAAAAGCGTTTAAAGTTTTGTAAACCTAAATATTTCATTCGTTCTAGCCCGATTGCGGCCTGTAAGTTATCAATCTTGGAATTAAAGCCATAGTCACTGCGCTTCACGTTTTTCTTTCCTGGTTCAAAACCGTGATAGCTGATTTCCATGCATTTTTCGGCTAAGGCTTCATCATTTGTCGCGATGGCTCCTGCCTTTCCGCAAACTCCAAGGTTTTTGTAAGGATTAAAGCTGAGAACAAGCCCATCCCCAAATGCCCCAAGCCCGCTGCTGCCAATCGCCTGACAGCCATCCTCAATGATCGATAGACCATGCCGTTTCGCAATCGTCGAAATGGCCTTCATATCCGCTTGCTTTCCATACAAATGAACCGGGAGAATACATACTGTCTTATCTGTGATATGCTTTTCTATTTCATTCGGCGCTAGGCAGTAGGTGTCTGGATCAATATCGGCATAGACTGGAACCGCACCAATCGCAAGCACTGCATTTTCTGTTGCAGCAAAGCTGTTGGCAGGTAGGATGACCTCATCTCCAGGATGGACGCCTGCTGATATTAAACTGATCATCAAGGCATCTGTTCCACTTGATGTGGCAATGACATATTTTTTCCCTAAGTACGCTGCGAGCGTCTTTTCAAACTTTGGAATATAAGGGCCTGATGTAAAACGGCCTGAACTTAATACTTTTTTCAGCACCTGCATAATATCATCGATCTCATCCTCTGAAATCAGTTTATCGACCGGCAGGAACGGTATCTTTTTTTCCTTATTTTGTTTATAATGGAAGAGAATTTTTTCCAAACCCGTACGCGCAATATCTTGCTCAAAGAACGCAGCAAGCTTATCATTCGCTAGATTCTTTTCAACTGAATCAGCCTTTACTTGAACACCTTGATTGATCATATCCAGCAACGGTAGATAATCCTTGCTTTTACCTGATATCTTCGTCAATATTTGCATTCCATTCCCTCCAATTAATCAATTCCATTTGTTAATATTTAACTTGTTTCACATTGTAAATGATGTTATCGATTTCAGAACAATAACTTTGTGTAAAGGATTTGTTAATATGTGTACAATTTATGAAATTGCCAAACGCTGCGGGGTTTCAACGACCACTGTTTCTCGGGTGCTGAACAACCATCCATATGTATCCGAAGAAAAGCGCCAGCACATTTTACAGGTGATGAAGGAAATGGAGTATACACCAAGCTCAGCAGCCCGCACCCTTCGGTCACATCAGACAAAAACCATTGCTGTGTCTGTTCCAGCTGTGGACCATCCTTTTTTTGCACAATTGATTAAAGGCATTTCAAAGGAAGCACTGGATCAAGGGTATAAAGCCATCGTGCTTCAGACGTTTTATCAAGAATCAGTAGAACTTGAAGGGCTTCAATTATTAAAAAGAAAAGAAGTAGATGGTGTCATATTGGGGGCGTTAGAAAATAAGTGGGAAACAATCGAGCCATTTTTAGCAAACGGCCCGATCGTCATGGCAAATGAATTTCATCAAACAGCAGACATTCCGATTATCGGATATGATGAGCGGGAAGCTGCCTATAAAGCGGTTGACTACTTGATTCAATCAGGGCGTACATCCATTGGATTTTGCTTTGATACAGAAAGCAGTGAAGCGCAAAAACAAAGAAAGCAAGGCTATCTTGATGCGCTTTCTGATCACGGTTTGCCGCTTAAAGAAGATTGGCTGTTCGGCGAGGCTTTTACCATTGAAGACGGATTTCGTTTAATGGACTTAATCCACCGGATGCCGGATGCGCCGGATGCGATTTTCACCGGCAATGATCAAGTGGCAGCAGGCCTCATTAAACAAGCCATTTCATATGGATATCACATTCCTAAAGATGTAGCGGTGATCGGTTATGACAATCAAGACATTTGCGAAGTGACAGCTCCAACGATCACGACCATCGACATCCCCATCGTCGAGCTTGGCCAGCAGTCTGTCAAACAAATGATTCAGCTGTTGCAAGATCAAAAACCATTACAACGTGAACATATTCAGCTACCTACTCGGCTTGTCACACGAGAATCTACATAAAAAAAGACTGAGAAATCTCTCAGTCTTCCATTTTTCAATCACTATATAAATTGAGCAAGAATGAATGTCCATATACATACGATGCCGAGCAAAATGAAGCTGTACTTCACTGTTTTTTGGAAGAGCTCAGATTCTTTACCTGTTTCTCCAACAGCTGCTGTTGCAATGGCAATGGATTGTGGAGAAATTAATTTCGCCATCACACCACCGGTCGTATTTGCCCCGATTAACAAACCTGCCTGAGAGCCGATTTGAGAAGCGGTGACTGCTTGAAGGTTACCGAATAAGGCATTGTTACTCACAACAGATCCCGTAATAAACACGCCGATCCAGCCAAGCACTGGGCTGACAAGCGGGAATAAATCGCCTGTTTTAGCAAGCGCTAGTCCGATAGCAGAACTTAGGCCTGCAAAGTTCGCCAAGTTGGCAAAGCCCATGACAAAACAAATCGTAAGAACAGGAACCCAAAGCTCTTTGACCGCTGCATTCAAGCAGGCAGACCCTTCTTTTAATGTAATATGTCTGCTGAACAATCCTGTCAGCATCACTGCAATTAGAATGGCGGTACCTGTTGCACTAATAACATCAATTTTAAAAATCGCATCAATCGGTGTTTCTGTTTGAGCAATTGGCGGTAATTTCACAATTTGCTGATGCAGAAACGGCATTTTCACTAAAATGGTTGTCCAATTAAGCGGGCCTCCCTCAGCAAATAATGCTTTAAAAGCTGGTAGGCTCCATACAGTAATGACGGCAGTTAAAATATAAAACGGAGACCAAGCCTTCAGCACCTCAACCCCGCTATACGTTTGTTTTTTCTCAATGGCTGGTGCCCCTTCTTCACGATAAATATGTTTCGGCTGCCATTTTCGAAGAAATAAAGCCAAAATTCCCATACTCGCTAAAGCTGAAATAATATTGGCAAGCTCAGGACCCATCGTGACCATTGTAACAGCCTGCAGAATCGCATAGCTTCCACTCACAACAAGCAAGGCTGGTAGTGTTTCTTTGATTCCCTTAAAGCCGTCTACAATGAGAATCAGCAGAAATGGGATACAGAAAGAAATAAACGGAATGGTGTACACAAGGGTTTGAGACAGCTCAAGCGGCGTCATATTCCCCATTTGTGCTCCAGTAATAACTGGGATACCTACTGCACCAAAAGCGCCAGACGCAGCATTTGCAATCAAGCAGAGCATGGCGGCTTTTAGTGGTTTAAACCCAAGCTCTGTTAAAAGAGCGGCACTAATCGCAATCGGTACACCGAATCCAGCGGCTCCCTCTAAAAATGCGTTAAAACTAAAACCAATTAATAAGAGCTGTAACCGTTGATCTTGAGAAATTCCTGCAATACTAGAACGAATGACATCAAACTTTCCAGACTTCACAGCAATTTTATAGAGCCACACGGCCATGATGACGATATATCCAATCGGCCACAGCCCATTAGATACACCGAGCACCACAGCAGATAATGCTTTTTCAATTGGCATATGAAAGAAGAAAACAGCTGTTACAAAACTGACGATCAAGGTAAAACAAGCGGCTAATACCCCTTTTAACTTAAATACAGTCAATGCAAGTAGGAAAAACAAGATTGGAAGCATGGCCACCAATGCACTGACGAACTCATTACCAAACGGATCATATATTTGCTGCCACATAGTGATTCATCCTTTTCTGCTCAGATAGGTTGCCTTTGATTGATTAAAAATGAGGAGCTAAAATTTCTTTTAACACATTCACACTATGTGCGAATTTTTCTTTTTCTGTGTCGTTCAGTGCGAGCTCCATCACTTCTGTTGCACCATTTCGGTTCACGAGGGCAGGTACACCAATGTAGACATCTTCTGCTCCGTATTCCCCATCTAAATAAGTGCTGACAGTCAAAATACTGTTTTCATTGTGTAAAATGGCTCTAGTAATACGGGCTAAACTCATCGCTACGCCGTAATAAGTCGCTCCTTTTTTCTCAATGATTTGGTAAGCAGCATGACGGACATTCTCCATGATGTCGTCTAAATCTTCTTGTTTGTATTGGTCATTTCTCTTCATTAATTCTGTGATCGGTACACTTCCGATATTCGCATGGCTCCAAACAGCAAGCTCTGTATCTCCATGCTCTCCAATGATGTACGCATGCACATTGTGCGCCGCTGCTTCAAAGTACTCACTAAGCATGTATCTGAATCTTGCCGTATCAAGCGTTGTTCCACTACCAATCACTCGTTCTTTTGGCAGTCCGCTGAATTTCCAAGTCGCATATGTCAAAATATCAACTGGGTTCGTAGCAACTAAGAAAATACCATCGAATCCGCTTTTCATCACATTGTCTACAATGCCTTTAAATATATTTAAATTTTTCTCAACAAGATCAAGTCTCGTTTCACCTGGCTTTTGGTTTGCACCAGCGCAGATACATACAATGTCAGCATCCTGACAATCCTCATAATCTCCATACCAAGTATTCACAGGATGCGGGGCGAATGCTTTCCCGTGGTTTAAATCCATGACGTCACCCATTGCTTTATCTTGATTCAAATCGATGACTACCAATTCATCTGTGATTGCTTGATTTATTAATGTAAAGGCATAACTGCTGCCGACAAAACCTGCTCCAATAAGTGCTACTTTGTTTACTTTTTCGTTTGTCATTTATCTCATCCTCCTGAGTAAAACTAGGTTGTTTTTCTTATGTGAAGTATTTCACATTCTTATTGTGCAACACTTCACAAACTTTTGCAAGGGGATTGCTCAAAAAAATAATGTAGCCATTTTGTGAACACTCATATTGTGGTTTTAAACCGCTGTCCCCATACATGTTCTCATAAGAAAAAAGCCACCAAACACTCTTTGGTGGCTTCTCTCTTATTTAATAAGGTCCCCAATTGATCATGACACCGATACAAATAAAGACAAGGCCGATGACGAACCAAATGAGCGCAAGCGGCACCATAAAACGCAGCCATTTCACGTATGGAATCCCACTTGCAGCCAAGACAGCCATCAACACACCTGAAGTCGGATTCACGCAGTTGACCACCCCTTCACCGAGCATCACTGCTTCTACCGCTACTTGTCTCGTGATACCCATTAAATCAGCAAGCGGCGCAAGAATCGGTATAAAGACAACCGCTTCTCCTGATCCTGATGAAATCAAAAAGTGAAGGAGCGCACTGGCGATATACATGCCGATCGCACCAGCGATTGGACTAAACCCTGTCAGCATACTCGCAAGCCCATTCACCACAGTATCAAGCAGCTTGCCGTTTTCCAAAATGACTGAAATGCAGCGTGCCATGCCAACAATGAGTGCGCCGTATACAAGGCTTTGACAGCCGACAATAAACGTTTTTGCAATATCATTGGCAGCTAATCCCCCAAGCAGTCCAGCAGCAATGGCCATGAAAATAAACACACCAGCCATTTCCTTATCGGTCCAGCCAAGCTGAAGCGCACCATACAAAAAACCCCCAAGCGACAAACCACACACCGCTAAAATCAGCTTATGTCTGCCGGTGAATTCAGGCTTGTCCACAGATTCCGCATCAGCTCCTCCTAGCCCTTTAGCTGGAAACCACTCGTCACCAAGCAGGCTTCCCTTTTCTTTATTTTTCAAGCGTTTTGTATATAAATAGATGTACACAATACTAGATAGGAGAAAACAAAGATAAATGATGACACGCAGCCCAATACCAGAAAAAATCGGCAATTCTGCAATCGTTTGTGATAAACCTAAAGGAGATGGAGACAAAATGGTTGCGTTAAAACCTGCATAACAGCCGATGTAAATAACCGCCGCTCCCGCCACTGCATCCCACTTTAAAGAACGTGCCACAATAATCCCAATAGGAATAAAGCCAATGACTGAGTTCACCACAATTCCGGTCGTCCCAAGTACAGAAAACAATCCGCCAACAATACAAATAAACAATAGCTGTTTCGTTTGGAACCGGCTGATGACATTGTGAATCATCCCATTAATGGCACCTGTCTTTTCCAAAATTGCAATGGTTCCGCCAGTAAAAAGAATCAGAAAAATAATAGAGGATGAACCAACCATCCCTTCTTGAATCGCTGTAAAAAAACCAACCGGACTAACTGGTGATTGATCAATACGGTGATAACTGCCAGGAACAGCTGTTGTGATCTCTCCTGACGTTTTCCGATCAAATTCACCGGCTGGTACAAAATACGTTGCGATCGTACAAATTAAAGCAATCATAAATAAGAGTACATATGCATCCGGCATCTGAAGTTTTCTTTTTTGTTTCTCAGGTGCTGATACTGTCGCTGTTTTCATCTGTCAAAACCCCTTTGTCCCGATCGGAATTTCACTTAATTTTCTGAATAATCAAATGATGTGTTATATTATAAACACTGATGATATTTAAGATCAATATTATTTCACTAAAAGAATGTTTTGGCAGATTATCTGTCAGCAAGGAGGCTTCTCATGACAACTTTGACAAACGAGATGAAACAAACCGTGACAGACATCTTTGAACATCTGCACGCCCATCCAGAAATCAGCTGGGAAGAGACAAATACGACGGCTTATATTGAAGATCTATTAAAGAAAGCAGGCTGTAAAACGAGAACATTTGAAGACTGTACAGGGGTAATCGGTGAAATTGGGGAAGGCGCACCAGTGGTTGCTGTGAGAGCCGATATTGACGCATTGTGGCAGGAAGTAGATGGCGTATTTCAAGCCAACCATTCATGCGGACACGATGCTCATATGACGATGGCACTTGGGACATTCATGGCATTGAAAGAAAAAGAACTTCCGAGTGGCACGATCCGATTCATTTTTCAGCCTGCCGAAGAAAGAGGCGGCGGCGCTTTAAAGATGATCGAAAAAGGTGTGTTAGCTGACGTCGATTATTTATACGGGGTGCATGTGCGCCCAATTCAAGAAACCTTAAACGGACGCTGCGCTCCTGCCATTTTGCACGGATCAAGTAATCATTACGTCGGGACCATTCTAGGGGAGGAAGCTCACGGTGCACGCCCGCACCTTGGGGTCAACGTCATCGAAGTTGCATCTACGCTTGTGCAGAGACTGGCGCATATCCATGTCGATCCACGAGTCGCCCATTCTGTGAAAATGACCAATTTAAATGCAGGCGGCGGCAGCTCAAACATCATACCTGGCAAGGCCTCTTTTACACTCGACGTTCGGGCACAGACAAACGAAGTGATGGATGAATTAGAAAAGGAAATTGAAAGAGCATGCCATTCTGTAGCAGATGCTTTTGGCGCCTCTATCACACTTTCAACTGATCATCGTCTTCCAGCTGCGACATTAAATGAAGAAGCTGTGGAGATCATGTCACATGCCATAGAGCAAGTGCTAGGCAAAGAACAGCTCGATCCACCGATCGTGACGACAGGCGGAGAGGACTTTCATTTTTATGCAGCAAAGGTTCCTCATATTAAATCGACGATGCTCGGTTTAGGCTGTGATTTAAAACCTGGGCTTCATCACCCTTATATGACATTCGATCGCTCTGCGATTTTTACCGGCATTGAGATTTTGACGGAAGCTGTATACGAAACACTTCAGCAGCATTCATCGTAAAATAAAAAAACCACCCGTCTTTCCTGAAGCGGGTGGTCTCCTTTATTTTACGCATTCACATCTGTCATTGCCGGGACATTGATTTCTTTGACACAGGACACCCTTGATAGATGGATGACACATCTTGCCAGCTCGACAATATCTTGTACAGGTATTCTCGTTTCATCATAAAGAGCAATGGCTTTTTCAGCGCCATCTTCGTACGGAACTTCTGCCGCCAACTCTCCTGGATTGATACAGGTAACGGATATTTTATCTTTCCTTACGTGCTCTCTTAGTGCGTTCACAATACCACGAAGCCCAAATTTAGAAGCAACAAAAGAAACCTGAGGCAAATTCGTATGGTCAAGTCCCGCAGTAGAACCAATGACGATGATCTTTCCATTCTCAGATGTCCTTACGTGCGGAAGCAGAGCTTGAATGTAGGTAATCGTTGAGGTAACGTTCACATTGATTAAATGAGCGATATCCTCCGGTTGATCATGATCGAAAGAATAATCATCTTCAAAGCCGCGTTTCTCCCATAAACCTACGTTATAAATAAGTACATCAATTGTCTGATCCTTCAATGCTTCGAGCATAAAAGGGATATGGGTTTGGCTTGATAAATCGATCTTCAGCCAGATTCTACGCACTCCGTCATCTATATTCAAACTGCTTGGTTCACTTCGTGACACAATCCATACTGTATCTCCACTTGAAGGAAGACCTTTTACAAAGGCATCCCCTAATCCTTGACTCGCACCAAATATGATATAGTTTTTACTCATGCTTCCTCCTTCATGGCTCACTTACGAGCTTCCATCCATACACCAATTCATCTGTAAGCGTTTTATACCTATATCATACAGTGTCTTATACATGCCTGCCCCTTTTATGCTCATCTTCACTTTCTAAATGGCCTAGCTTCCTTATTTCCTTTAATTCCGCTGGTAACGCACGCTCTTCTATAAAGCTTTTGATCATGTCGACAAAAAGTTCTTTCTTTTCAAAAGTAAACGTATGTCCAATGTCAGGAACGATGAACCCGGCTGCATTCGGGTGTGCATTCGTGATTTTTTCTGCTGACCTAGTCATAATGCCCTTTTCCTTTTCTCCCACTGTCACAAGAATCCGTGCCTTTGCTTGTTGAAACGTGTCAGGGAGCTTGTAATGAAGATTTTCTTGAAACATCGTAAGCAGCGTCTTCTTCTGCAATTGTTTGGAATCCGCTGCATAATGATCCAGTACATCGTTTGGAAGTCCCATCTTTTCTGCTTGCAGCTGGATGAACCAATCTTTCTTTAATAACGGATATGTAAGAGGTAAAATGGGCCTTACCATCAAATAGAGCCATGGTAATGGCAACACAAGGGCGCTATTGATGATGGCGATGTCTGCGATGTCTGGCTCTCTCGATAACACATCAACGGCTACCTGTGCACCTAGAGAGAAGCCAATTAGAATGACTGTACGGCCATGTGCATGCTCCTTTATCCATGAAATGATTTCATAAGCACTTTCTCGCATGGAAAACGACGTTTCATTTGCTCTTGTCCCGTGACCAATAAAATCAGGGGTATAGCATTCATACGTTTCCTTGAATATTTCCATATGCTCCTGCCACATCCAGCTGCTTACGCCTCCACCGTGCAGGAAAATCATCATTGGTTTTTCCACCATCGACAACTCATCCACCATCCTTATATATAAGAAAAAGCAGTCGCTTTTTGAGCAGGCTGCTTTTTCCATATGCTCCCTTCTATTATAAGGGAACTGTTATACAATTGGCTATTTTTTCAAATCTTCGATCGAGTTGACGTTTTTCATATAAGTCGGAACAACGAGACCCATGCGAAGACCCTTCATACTTGTACCGAGGTCATCATATTTTCCTTTAAACTTCGCTGCATACGTTTTATGCGTATTTGGAAGCCATGCAGATAATGATGCATCAGCACTTCCGGTTGCAATTGCTGTCCACATTGGACCCGCTTCAACCTGAGTCAAGGTCACTTTAAAGCCAAGTTCACGCAATACCTCTGCGGCCACATTGGTACTTGCAATCTCACTATCCCACGCAACGTAGGCAAGATTGATTTTGTCACCGTTTGACTTTTTCACGCCTTTTGTCCATTTCGCTACTTGATCTTTATGCTTTTTCACATATTTAACAGCAGCATCCTTTGGTTTGACGCCATCCTGAATATCAAGCATCACTTCACCCATGTCATCTTGAGACCATTTAAACTGACTGAGCATTTTGGCTGCTTCCGGCTGATCCTTCGCAAATCCTTTACGAGAAATGGTGTGAATTTCTTCTTCGTCACCATATGATTTTTTCGGATCATCTAAATATTTCAAATCGTAGCGGGAAAACATCCAGTGAGGATTCCAGCCAGTGATGATAATCGGTTTTTTACGGTCATACGATTTCTTCAATGTCGCTGTCATCGCTGCACTTGAGGCAGATACAACCGTCCAATCCTCTAAACCGTAATCCTTTTTCGCTTGATCGGTTAAGGCCATAATACCTGAACCCGGATCAATCCCGATAATCGTTTTATTGACCTGCTGTGCTGCACTTGCATTTGAATCTGATTGTGCACCACAAGCCGCTAGTAAAAAGACGAGCAGGGCGGTCATCCCAATGTAGAGAGACTTTTTCCACATTAAGCATTCCCCCTGGTTTTTTTCGTTTTAATGTTTTGTGTAATACGATCCAGTGTAATCGCTACGATAACAATGGCAATACCAGCTTCAAAACCAATCCCTGTTTTCAGCTGCGTTACTGCACTATATACTTCCGAACCAAGTCCTGGTGCACCAACCATTGCCGCAATGACGACCATGGATAGAGCAAGCATGATACTTTGGTTAATCCCAGCTAAGATGGTTTTTGTAGCAAGTGGAAGCTGAACTTTGAACAAACGCTGGAATGTCGTTGAACCAAAAGCTTCTGTTGCTTCAATTAAATCAGATGGTACTTGTTTAATCCCAAGAATGGTCATACGAATCGTTGGCGGCATAGAGAAAATAACCGATGCCACAACCCCAGGAACAACTCCAATATTAAAGAAGAAGATCGCTGGTAAAAGGTATACGAATGCAGGCATTGTCTGCATTAAGTCTAAAATAGGTGTGACAATTTTACGCACCGTTTCCTTCTGTGATGCCCAAATACCGATCGGAACCCCGATCACGATAGAAATGACCACAGCTGTCAGAACGAGCGCAAGTGTTTGCAGCATTGGCTGCCAGTAGCCTAAATAGTCGATCAGTAAGAATCCAATAAGTGTGAAAAGAGCAACTCCTCTTGTACTGATCCACCAAGCAATGCCGGCAAAGATAAGCGTTAAAATAATGGATGGAATGACGCCAAGTGCAGCTACAATACCATTTACTGTTCCAGCTAATCCATTTGTGATGCCATCAAAGAAACCACCAAAGGTTAATGTTAACCAGTCAACAAATTGATCGATATAATCCGCGAACGGAATTCTAGGTAAATCACTCATACTAAACATCTTATTCTACCTCCTGTGCAGAAGGCTCTTGTGCTTTAATTTCCTCTAGCTCGTTAGAAGACATGTTGATATATTCATCATTACCTGATAATGCACCAATCAATGCACCTCTGACCACAATACCCTTCATTCTGTTTTTCTCATCTACAACGGCAATTGGAATGTTCGCATCAGACACCGCGTCAAAGATCTCTGTTAAATACGTTGATTCCAATACTGTCGTAAATTCTTTATCAAGAACAGTTTCTAGCGACGCACCCGTTTCTGCCGCTTTTTTCGCTGCTTGTGCAGAAATAACACCTAATAAATGCTTTTTCTTATCTACTGCATAGATAGACGAAATACCAAGGTTCTTCATGAGCGTGAGCGCAACACGTGCCCCTTTATCAATCTGAACTGTTTCTGCACGTTTCATAATATGACCAGCGGTTAATACTTTAGAAAGGTCTACATCTTCAACGAAACGTTCAACATACTCATTGGATGGGTTCATCAGAATTTCTTCTGGTGTTCCGATTTGAACGATATTCCCGTCTTTCATGAGGACAATGCGGTCGCCAATACGAAGCGCTTCATCTAAATCATGCGTGATGAAAATAATTGTTTTTCCTACAGACGTATGAAGCTCAAGCAATTCATCCTGCATGTCTTTACGAATTAATGGATCTAGTGCGCTGAATGCTTCATCCATTAACAAAATATCAGGGTCATTAGCTAG
This sequence comes from Bacillus sp. Leaf49, assembly GCF_001426125.1. Classification (NCBI taxonomy): domain Bacteria; kingdom Bacillati; phylum Bacillota; class Bacilli; order Caryophanales; family Bacillaceae; genus Bacillus; species Bacillus sp. Leaf49. The sequence goes on from NZ_LMRK01000002.1 coordinate 71,699, forward strand.
TGCACGTGCCAATCCAACACGCTGCTGCATTCCGCCACTTAATTGATTTGGGTACTGCTCTTCAAAGCCCTCAAGTCCAACAAGCTTTAAAGATTCAAGCGCTTTAGAGCGGCGCTGTTCTTTCTCTACACCTTGCAATTCAAGTCCGTATTCTGTATTCTCCAGAATGGTACGATGCGGGAACAATGCGAAGTTTTGGAAGACCATGCTGATCTTTTTCCGTCTAACTTCACGCAATTGATCCTTTGACATATTTGTTATCATATCCCCATCAATATAAATTTCGCCGGAGGTTGGTTCGATTAACCTATTTAACAGCCGCACAAGTGTGGACTTTCCGCTCCCTGATAGCCCCATGATGACAAATATCTCGCCGTCATACACATCAAAATTTGCTCGATTGACACCAACTGTTGCGCCGGTCTCTTTTAGGATTTCTCTTTTTGTCTTCCCTTTTTCAAGCATTTGAGATGCTTTTTTAGCATTTTTACCGAAAATTTTAGATACATTATTTATCTTGATTTTGATCTTTCTCTCTTCAGAATTCATTTTTTCCCTCCAAATTAGCATCTTTATAACCGTAACATAAGCGTTATGATGCGAACAATCTTTAGAATTCGCTTATTTCCGTACAATATGTATGAATTCCATATAGAGGTCTGGTGATTACAGTTTATACGCCGTATTACTCGTAAATCCTATAGAATGCTTCATAAACTACATATTTTACGGGGTATTTTCTCTCACCAGACAATATTTTACTGGAAATTCCTTATTGTGCTAAAAAATAAGTCGAATCCTTGTGATAGCGGGCTTTTTCTTTCATAGGTGAACCATGCCCCTGAACAGGATTTACCCGAAAAAGGTCACATAAAAACCTTTTTTCTCAAATTTTAATCAAATTCATGAAAAAACTGCCTGCAACTTTCGTTACAGACAGCCTGTTTTTTTAGGACTCTAGGGCAGCTCTCTTAATATTATCTTGAAGTTCAAGCATACGTTTTGTTCCGTCCTCACGTAATCGTTTGTTTTCTTCTTCAATCTGCTTCGTCTCTTTCATCCCTTGTACAATCGTATTAAAGGATGATTCGATCGTTTCAATGTCGATGCTTGGACGACCTGATAATTTAGCAATCTCAACACTTTGACTTGAGATATTTTCAGCATTTCGTTTCAGCATTTCATTCGTTCTTCTGTCCAGCTCACTCATGGAATCAGCCACAAGCTTTTGTCTCTTCGCTGTTACCGCTTGAATGATTCCATTTTTGAAAATTGGAATCGTAATGATGAAGGCAGAGTTAATTTTCCCGATTAATTTCGTATTACCACGCTGCAGCAAACGGATTTGCGGTGCTGTTTGAAGTGCCACCATCCGTGCCATATCAAGATCATATACACGCTCTTCAAGCGCTTGAATCCCATTACGAAGCGTATCTAGCTCCATTTGTGCCAGCTGGTTTCCCCCCGCCGCTTTTTCTTCATAAGAAGGAACCAATTGTTTTAATTCTTCGATCTTCATTTGCCCTGCGACGACATACTTTTCAAGCTCCATATAGTATTGAATGTTATGCTCATACATTTCTTCAAGCGTAACCGTCGATTTGGTCATTTCATCTTTGTATTTACTGATTTCCACATTGATTTTTTCAATTTCTGCACCGAGCGTTTGATATTTACTGAAAATCTTCTCGATCATGCTGCCGCCGCGTTTAAAGATTTTTGATAACAAACCACCCTTTGGCTCGTCAAAATCATCTTTATCAAAACGATCCATAATTTTTCCAAGCTGTGTAAGCATCGTTCCTGAGTCTGTGACACTTGTTGAACGCATCATAGAGAGAATACGGTCAGAAAACTTAGAGATTTCGACAGCCGGCTGTTTTCCGTATTCAAGCAGTTCAAGCTGATTTTTGGCATCAATCTGTCTCGCAATGTTTTGGACTTCTGGTTCATTGCGTAGCTGAACACGAATATCGTCTGCCTTTTCAATCGTGATTTCCTCTTTATCAATTGAAATGATGTCATTTCCGTTTGTATTTGTCATAAGCTTTGATCTCCTTATCGGTTTTTAATGGATTGAAATAACTTTCTCACAATGGACGGCTCTTTAAACTCTTGGTTCATGACCATTTCATCAAGCCAATGTGTATCAAATAATTGATCGTCTATATACCGCTCTATACACTGATAGCCGGCGGGATGATAGACGAAGAGATCCACACCCATTTCATTTAGGAAAATCAGGGCAGCCGCATCAGAACGAGTCAGCTCACCATTATATTCCGTATGGTATAAAATCACTTTCGGTACAGTCTGGGCATAATCAAAGGTTTGAATGAGTTCAATTACATCTTGGTTCATATGCAAAAGCTGCTTGAATAAATAAATACGCACATCTAATTCGGTCTCATGGCCTTCTTTTAACAGCTTCGGATGCTGACAAATGCGAGAAATGGCCTCTGCGATCGCACGCTGCGTGCCCTCATACAAATGCGAGAACTGCCACACATTGCTTTTCATTAACAAATCAGGGTCAACCTCTCCTGCTTTAGAGAGTGCATGCTGATAATGAAATTGATAATTCGAAGACACTTCTTGTGTGAAAGGGAAATGACGGATCGTTTTCGTTTCTTTCCCCTCCATTAGCGTATGGATACGGTCCCAATATTCTCGCTTGTCTCTCGTCACCCCCATCATCTTCGCAAAAAGATTCGGAATCTGTATGGTGTCACGGTCTGCTTTGAAATTCGGGCGGATAAACGACCGTTCCTTCGCAATTAAAAACAGCTCATCATACGTTGTCTTTAGCGTAATAGAATGAGGGGTATGATCTCTGAATTGCCATGGCTTATACAGCATGGAATCTTCTGTGTGAAGTACCTCTTCAAGCTCTCTTGTCGAACGGTACGCCACCGTTGATTTCCTCTCAGGCTTTTCAGTAGGGAACGGTTCAAGCTTTGACGTCCCTGGATACTGATCAATAAAAGTCAGCTTTTCTTCTGGATCTAATTCACGAAATTGATCCTTGCCTTCTGGATGAAACAGCACCACATCACAGCCAATCAGCATGACATAGTAAAGAAAATAAAGCTGACTTTTATTCGCCTCTCCATACCAAATGACAGCTGGCATTTTTTCTTCCAAATTTCCTTCCTTCAGCCATGGTCCTAGATGATTATTTGAAAACTTCACTACATCTAGCAGCACACGGCGGAAATCAGGATGCTGGAATCCCCCTTCATGCAGCTGCTTGAAATGTTCAAACACCTGGATTAACGAAAGGCGAATATGCCGGTTCATCACTGGGTTTGGATGACGGACAATGAGCTGTTCACCATCTAAGAAAGCCACAAATCGATTCACGGACAATCCCTTTTCTTCCTGATTGATCATATGAATCCGCTGGAGCGCTTGAAAGTGTTCCGGCTCAATATGCCGGTTGAGGGTTTCACTTAAAATATGCATGCCGTCAGTTTCGTATAATTCATGTAAATAAATAAAATAATCGGTTGCATCATGCGGAGTTCCAAGGACGCGGGCAGCGAGACGCGGCAAGGATAAGGTGTGCTCGTCCTTGACGTAGCCGTCTCGTTCAGGGAGCGGCTTTTTCAGCAGGTTTTTCCAGGCTTCCTGTTTCGCCCGTGTCTGGGTTACGTTGATTTCTTTATAGCTCACGCCGCTCCTTCCTTTCTCCTATATTTTCTCGAAAGCTACTACTATCATATCATTCAGCCTTCTACTTCTGCTATCGAATCGAAGGCTTTTTTGCCGTGTTCATCTTCTTTGCGACAGAAGCGGCGATTTCGTCTGCCGCCGCCATGCCAGAGGCTGTCGTCGGTTCAAGCGATAGATCAAAATCTAAGACTTCCCCATGACTCGGAGCGAAGCCTTTATCCGCTTGACGTATGAGATCAACATCTAACAAGGAGTCGCCCGCACCATATACATATTCAAGGTGTAGCCTTTCTTTTAGAAAAGCAACAGCAGCCCACTTATTGAGCGGCTTTGGAATAAAATACAGCTTTCGGCCTTGAAGGGAAACTTGCCAGCCTCTCTCCTCACCCCACAGCCTTAATTCAGCAAGCGGAATATGAGAAAGAAACTCGTCTTTCATAATCAAATAAAGAAATCTTCCCTCAGCTGTTCGAGTACGTTTCACCCAAGCGGCAACCGGAAGTTCAGAGATCGCCCGCAGCATATCTCTCACCGGCATACACTCTTGCAGTCTCTCATCTACAATCGCCTGCCACTCCTCAAGCGGCTTGCCATGATGAAGGATACAGCCGCCGTTTGTCGTGACGGCATACTCTGGTTTGATCTCTTGCTGAAAGAGAGTGATTCGTTCAAATTGTGCTGTCGTTCTTGTCGTCACTGGGATAAACCAGCCTGCTTGATGAATTGCCTGTAAGGATGCTTTCGTTTCAATCGACACATAGGAAAGCGGCCGGTCGTCCAGCACCTCAATTAATTCGTATGCTCCCTTGTATGCATACTGCTCCAGCATTCGATGTGAGTATATCAGTGTCCGGTCTAAGTCACTGGCAAATGCCATGTTCTTCATGACGATTGCTCCAACGGGCGGATGAGCCCACAGCATGTGTAGGACATGTTGGCATATTCAATCACGGGCACGCCTCTGTCCTCTGCGAGTAGTAAAATGTGCTTGAGCTTTTCCCGAGATCCTGGCTGAATGAGTATTTTCCAAGGAACTCTTCTGAGCAGCACACGGGTCGTCTCACCGACGCCCGGCTTAATCAGATGTGTATTGTCTATTTTAAACTCCTGACCAATTGCTTCAATGGATGTCATCCCACGCCAGTCAGGAGGCGTTCCTTGTGCGAGAAGGGTCTCTGCTTTCTCTTTTACATTTGCATCAAGTTCAGAAAACGCTTCTTCAATTGTATTGACATACAAATTAGAGACATCCTCATCAATGAGCTCTTCATAATACTTGGCCCCATGGAAATCATCGGCATGGATCCAGCGGTTGTTTAGCACCGTTCGACTAACTAGGCCAGAGACCGTTGAATTCAAGCAGGCACTTGGAATGAGGAAATCCTCTCTCGTTCCATAAACACTCGTACAATAACCAGGATCAGCAAGCACAGCCAGCTCACTCGAAAGACGAATTCCATATTTCTGTTCAAAATCAAGCACCGCTTTTTGAAGCTCTTTGGAAATAGCACCCTTTCCAGTCCAACCGTCAATAAAGGCAATCTCAAAACCTGGATGTTCTTTGAGGATATAATGCAGCGCATTCTCATCTATTCCACGGTCACGAATAATAGAGATGCTATAATGCGGCAAATCGAGACCATACGTCTTTCTGATATACCGTTTAATGAGCACCCCGATTGGTGTCCCGGCCCGTGCCAAGCTGCACAGAACGGTTTGAAATCCTCGCTTTTTCACAATTTGTTCTGCGACAACCGCTACGGCTTCCGCAACCTTTTGCTTACTTTCTTCAAGAGATTGATAGAATAAGTCCATATAAGATGCCGTCGGCTTGTATTCAATTGGTAGCATTTCTGAGTAATGGGCACCGCTTTGAATAGAGCGCTCCCGCTCTTCTGTACTTTTCTCCATCTCAATCGATGATAAATCCTTGAGTAAGAAGGTTACGTCCTGCTCTGGATAGCTTCCCATCTTTGTATACACGTTAGCCATTCACCTTCACCTCATCTGATAAAGTCACAATATGCACATGCTTCACATGCCGCTCGGCAAATAAGTGGATCAGCGGCATCAAAGCTTCTTGAGACACCTTTTTCTCAAAAAACAAAAAGACATCATCGTACTGATCTTTAGGGATATTGTACACGTAGTGCTGAATGCGGGCATCCTCTGGACTCAAAAATGCGAATCCGTTTTGAACAGCGTACCCTTCCTTTTCAACCGGATGAATCGGACTTCTTGTCGTCGAATGAAAAAGGACACCTTCGCCCATATGAGCTGCAAGTCTCATCGGCACATACATCAATTCTCCTGTTCCTAAGCAGAGTGTCTGTTTTCCTTTTCGTTCTTGCTGGAGCTTCAGCCCAGCCTCAGCAACTGCTTGATCAATGGTGTCCGTTTCCGCTGCGCTTAAACCGAAACGACCTGTTTCATGGATATACGGCGAATGCCCCGCCGGATTGACTGCATGGGAAAGTGAATATGGCACTTGCTTAAAGAAGGATTGAAGAGAATGAAAAGAGAGTTCAGGTCTTTTCTCTTGCGCAGCAATTTCATACGAATAAGCAGGTTCATCCAGCGTTGTCCCCCGAAACATCATCTGCCCTTTTAATAAAGATAATGATGTGATATTTACCCCTAGCTCCTCTTGCAGCTGAAGCATCGCTTCCTCGTGCTCCTCTGTTCTCCAATCTAAAATGGATAGAATCGTATAAGAGGATCTAGGGTGCTTTGCGTGCAGATCCCGAATGATATTCATATTTGTCCGGCCTGTCGTGACCTCATCATCTACTAGCACAATCGGGCGATCCGTCCGAAGTAAGGCGTCGTCTGCGTAGCAAAGCTGATCTGTCGCATGAGAATGTTCCTCTTCAAATACGAGTGAAGGATCAAGATCCAACAGCTGTTCACGTGTCGTATGAATGTAAGATGCTCCTTCTATGACGTCATACACACCATGACCAAGCGCTGTTGCCGTTTCAGCAAAGCCAATCACAATCGGCTCGTTTACCACCGAAAGCTTCTCTTTTTTGAGCGCAGCATAGGCTTCAGTTAACTTAACATGATCATTCGTTTTTAGTGCTTCTACTACATCGTCTTGATGCGGGGGCGTCTTGCCTGTTTGTTCTTTTGCATAAGCCATTGCCAAAAGACCTGAGACGAGGAGTGGTTTCAACGGGTGAACAGGCATATGTTTCCCGAGCACCTTGCTAACAAATAAAAAGGCTCTCTTTTTGTTCACCCGTGCCGCCATGTCAAAAAGATGTTCTTTTTCAAGCTGAAGCGTACCCTCTTTGAGGTTAAGCTCCACCTCCATATGTTCCAAGATGTTCAGCGTATGCGGCTTCTGATTCTGTGAGTATGTCGATATAGCTTCTATTTTCATGAAACACCCCGTAAATGTCTGACTTCATTAAAATGTTTTCCGCCCAGCGATAGTGCGGCTTCGTTTCGTTCATTTTATTAGAAAAGGTACTCTTCATCACGCCGACTGTACCATCTGCATGCTCTAAAATACTTAATGCATCCATGTACTCTTCCTTTGTGACAACGTACATGCTTTGAACTGGCTTGAGATGTGTTGGATGGATGACTGTCTTGCCATGAATACCGTTTACCACATCCAGCTTTGTCTCTTTGAGCAGACCTTGCATATGATCGAGTTCAGATGAGGAAGATTCACCGCTCTTAGAAATTGCACGGATGAATGGATTTTGTTCTTTTCGTGCCGGTCCAAAATGCTCCCATACAGCACCTGATATCACAAATGAACGACCAAAATAATTGATGATATCTGTGATCAACTCAGAAATGACTCTGATCTCATAAATGGTGGTCTCGCGATCACGGCGAATGCCGTATAATCCACACAGATCCGTTGCCCCAATGCGAATATTCAAAATATATTCCTCATCATTCAGCATGATCTGCTTTAACTCAGACAACACCTGATATCTCGTTTCTTTTTCTAATAAATCTGGTGTTTCTAAAATGGGCATTCCGTATAGTGTTTTCTGAGTTTGTGCTGAAGCCTGTTTCAAACTGTCCACATATTCCTTTGCATTGTGAACGGAGCACTTTGGAAACACAAAACCAGTCAGTAAATGAAGAGAGGGGCCGAGCAAATCTGCCATTTTGAGCAGCTGTTTGGGCGAACGAACCCGAATAAATAAAAGCGGCAAATGCTCAGCTATTTCTGGAGAGTGATGAATTGTCTCAGAAAGGCAGGTCAATTGTGCCACTATATTCTGTTCAGCCATGTCCACTTCCTGATCACCAATGGCGTCCTCCAAGCAAAACACAACAGAGCAAAGCGCTTCATATTTCTGCGAAAGCAGCATGTCTGCTACATCCTGTCTTGTCGCAGGCATATACAAAGTAGCACCTAATGCATGCGCAAGTACATGCCTTGGCGTCAATGAATGAACTGCCGCCGGCCGCTTAAAAAAAATATCGTGCTGCCTCGTCTCTGATAAAAAACGAAAATATCGCATGCAGTGCCACCTCCTGTTGTAATGACTTGATGATTCAAAAAAGGATGGAGCCGCTAGTCAACTCCATTCCTTTTTGATCGTCCTATTCTTCTTTTGAAGCCGCAGCTTCGTTTGTTACACCTTGATGCTTCTTCTTATTGATTTTATGAACAATAAACGTTCCGATAAACGCTAGGATAATAATCGCAAAGAATGCGAGATGCGGGATTTCAATATGAGCAGCACTTAAGCCCATTTTGATGGCAATAATTCCAATGAGAATAAATGCCGTATTCTCAAGCTCAGGTATACGGTCGATGAGTACAAGGAATAATTGTGCCACTGTACGCATCATGAGAATTCCAAGCATTCCACCTAAAAGAAGAATCCATACTTCCTCAGATACAGCGAATGCAGCAAGAATACTATCTACCGAGAAGGCAAGGTCCATAATTTCTACAGAAATAACAGTTGCCCAGAAGACGCCAAATACACGAATCATCCAGCCTTCTTTTTTCAATTCCTTCGCTTCGTCATCTCCGTCACCTAACCAGAAGTGCTTAATGACCAGCCAAGCTAAGTATGCAGCGCCTAGAACCTTAATCCACCAAAACTTAATAAGCAGCATCCCTACGCCAATGAATAGAAAACGGAAGAAATAAGCGCCAATTAATCCGTAGGTTAATGCCTTTTTACGCTGCTTTTCAGGTAAATGTTTCACCATAACAGCTAATACAAGTGCGTTATCCGCTGACAACAAACCTTCAAGCACGACAAGGGTCCCAATAAGCCCCCAAGAGACAGGGTCTGTTAATACCTCTGCCCACATATGCCAATCAAAAAACGAGGCATACGTGTCCAACATATGTTTCAAAATGTCCAACTGGTTTTCCTCCTATAAGTGTAGAAGCATCAGCAGGCTTTCGCCTGCTGTTATTCTTGATCGCTGTTTCTTTCTCACTTTGGAAAATACCCTCATATGAGTCATTGGCAGCGCCTCTTGAATGAAGTTGTTTCTTCTCTTTACACTTCTAACCCATAATTTTGACAAAGAGCTGCAAGTCCGCCAGAGAATCCGCTTCCGATTGCGTTAAACTTCCAATCGCTGCCGTGTCTGTATAGTTCGCATACGACGACAGCTGTTTCAATTGAGAAGTCCTCCCCTAAATCAAAACGAATCAATTCTTCCCCGCCCTCTTCATTTACAACACGAACAAATGCATTAGAGACTTGTCCAAAATTCTGGCTGCGTGCCTCTGCATCATGAATCGTCACTGTAATTCCGATACGATCAATGTTAGCAGGAATTTTCGAGAAATCAACGAGAATTTGCTCGTCATCTCCATCTCCTTCACCCGTACGGTTATCACCGGTATGAGTGACACTGCCGCTTGGATGCTGCAGATTATTATAGAACACAAAGTCTGTATCTTGTTGACAACGATTGTTTGCATCTACTAAGAAAGCCGAAGCGTCCAAATCAAATTCGGCTCCGCCTGAATATTTATTCGTATCCCAGCCAAGTCCGATCATCACTTTTGTCAGCCCTGGATTGGTTTTCGTTAAATCGACACGTTGTCCTTTTGAAAGTTGAATCGCCATATTCGTATCTCTCCTATCTTCTGAAAATATGAAAACGGGCGTTACCCGATATCTAAGCCGAAGTCTGTTGCAATGCGGGCAAGTCCGCCTTGATAACCTGATCCAACAGCTGAGAATTTCCACTCTCCGCCATGACGGTATAATTCACCTACAATAATCGCTGTTTCAATTGAAAAGTCTTCCGCCAAATCATAGCGAATGAGCTCTTCATTTGATGCCGCATTTAAAATACGGACGTAAGCGTTAGACACCTGTCCAAAGTTTTGGCTGCGTGCTTCTGCATCATGGATTGTAATGACGAAGGAGATTTTCTCAATACTTGCTGGTACAGTTGAAAGATCAACATTGACCTGCTCGTCATCTCCGTCTCCTTCACCTGTACGGTTATCGCCTGTATGTACGATACTTCCGCCACCGCCAGTTGTTTGATTGTAGAAGACAAAGTCAGATGGAGAGTTTGCTTTCCCTGCTGCATCTAAAAGGAATACGCTTGCGTCTAGATCAAAGTCATGTCCGCCATCATACTTGTTTACATCCCAGCCAAGACCTACGACTACTTTTGTTAAACCTGGATTCGTTTTTGTTAAATCAATTTTTTGACCTTTCGCTAAAGAAATTCCCACTAGGAACCTCTCCCTTCTAAATTAAATGTAGTTTCTCGTAATATCGGCAAGCTTCGCATCGTTTGTACCATTTCCTACAGCTGCAAACTTCCACTCATTCTCGTGGCGATAAAGCTCTCCAACGATTAATGATGTTTTACCTGCATATTCATCTTTCAAATTATATTTCACTAATTCTTGATTGTTTGAACGGTCAACAATTCGGATGTAAGCATTTTGAATCATACCAAAGTGTTGGTTTCTTCTAAGTGCATCATAAATGTTCACAACGAACACCAATTTATTCACATTGCCTGGTACCTTGCTTAAGTTGACGAGGACTTGTTCATCATCTCCGTCTCCTTCACCTGTCAGGTTGTCACCTGTATGCTCAACACTGCCGCATTTGCTTTTCAAGTTACCAAAGTAAATCAAATCTTTATTTTCAACAAACTTATCATTTTTCAGCATCAGCACTGAAGCGTCACAATCAATATCAGCACCGCCGCCTCCGCCAAACAGCTTACCTAAAAAACCGCCGCCTTGTGACACAGGGTCCCAGCCAAGTCCAACTAGAATATTGGTTAGTCCTGCTTTTCCTTTTGTTAAATCAATACGTTGACCTTTTTCTAATGTAATCGCCAAATCAATCACTCCTCCAGCATAATAAAAATCTATTTATTAAGCGATGGACCCTATTAAAATCATCATACATGAAAATTCGACAAAATTCATGAAATGACATTGGAGCCTCTTACTCTTTTTTCTATTTACTAGTATATACGATCTATGTATAAAAGAGGTTTCAATATGATGATATTTTTTTAAAGAAAGATCCATGACAAAAATGATTCATGTCGTAAAAGAAGTGTTTCATGTGAAACATTGTCGAAAGTTCCCGTTACACAGCCTCTCACTTAAAAACAGGGCGCGCATCCACTTCATATGTTGATATAGAAAATTCATGTACATAGCTGTGATAAACCCTTTCATTTCCTTCCGTTCATGACTTTCTTTATACTTATGGATAGAATTCAACGTATTGATGAAAGGGTGTTGATGATGCCATCACTTCATATATTAGATCAAGTCGCCATCCCTAAAGGCCAGTCCGCACAAGAAACATTGGTTCATACGACAGAGCTGGCCAAGCTTGCGGAAACACTGGGGTATGAGCGGTATTGGTTTGCTGAACACCACAGCACGAGAGGACTCGCAAGTACAGCGCCTGAAATATTAATGGCACATATTGCTTCACACACATCGACATTGCGCACAGGCTCTGGGGGGATTTTACTCCCGCAGTACAGCCCTTTTAAAGTAGCAGAAGTCACCCGCCAGCTTGAAGCCCTTTACCCTGGGCGGATTGAGATCGGGGTTGGTAAATCCCCAGGCGGAATTGAACGGACGAGACTCGCTTTGACAGACGGCGTGAAGAAAGAACTGTCTCAATTTGACCGCCAGCTGGAGGACCTTCTTTTTTACTTATCTGACAGCCTGCCTTCTGGTCATCGGCATGCAGGAGTGAAAGCGGCTCCGCTCGTTGATTCTTATCCGCCAGTCTGGCTGCTTGGACTCGGGGAAAACAGTGCCATCCAGGCGGCATCACTTGGAATCAACTATATTTTCGGACATTTTATTCATCCTGCACGAGGCAGGCAAGCTTTTGAAGCGTATCGGTCACACTTTTCTCCATCCGTTTTCTCACGTCAGCCTCAGTCTATGTTTGCTGTCTTTGTGATCTGTGCAGACACAGACGAGGAAGCAAGCCGCATTGCCACCAGTACAGATTTATGGCTACTTCGGGTTGAAAAAGGACTGGACAGTCGCGTTCCTTCTATAGAAGAAGCTGAGAACTATCATTACACTGAGCAAGAAAAGAAAAAAGTGTTACAAAACCGCCAGCGAATGATTGTTGGCTCAAAGCAAACAGTGAAAGAACAGCTGCAAATCTTAATGGACCGCTATCAAACAGGCGAGATCATGATATTAAACAATTCATTTGATCCAATGGAAAAGCAGCGTTCCTTTGAACGAATCGCAGAACTATTTTGAAGCCAATCTTTCGTTGGCTTCTTTTTTACATTGTCATAAAAAATGGGAAATGTAACATCGAGATGTCAAAAAGCTTCCTTCTGTCATCTGATCGCAAATGTGTCTTCTAATCGTTAGCGAACTGTAAACGCATGGTAGGTGTACCTTTTATATAGTAGAGGTACATATGAAGTAACGGTTTACAATGCTGAGAAAGGAAGGAGATGACTGGCCATGAATAAACGACTCGACTGGGTGGATGCGGCTAAAGGAATCGGCATTCTGCTCGTCGTAATGGCACATGTACCCATTCCTGATTCATTCAAGCAATTTATATACTCTTTTCATATGCCACTCTTCTTTTTACTATCAGGTATGATGTTTCGATCATCCTCACAACCTGCTATATCATTTATACAGAAAAAAGCGAAAAGCTTGCTCTTACCTTATCTCTATTTCTCCATTATTACGTACGTTTTCTGGTTCACGGTGACCCGATTTTTCGCCTTTAAGGGGCAAACAGATATTGATCCCTTCGTTCCATTTACGGGAATTTTCATTTCAAATGCCGATGAAGCAAGACTGACGCATAACCCAGCCATCTGGTTTTTAACGACGCTCTTTTTAGTGGAAATGTTGTTTTTCTTGATGCATCGTCTGACAAAAGGAAAACCAGCTGTATTGATTTTACTGACCGTCCTTTGCGGTGGAGCCGGATATGCTTCCACGCTATTGTTAAACCAGAGTCTCCCTTGGAATGCCAACGTTGCGTTAACGGCTGTTGTGTTTTATTCAATCGGATTTTTAGCAAAACAATGGTTTGTGGAATTAAAAACAGATCCTACCCTTCTGTTATGTACAGGTCTGCTTGTACTGACTGCATATATGCAAAGCTTTAATTCACGAATTGATATGCGGGTCAATGACTATGGGGATCTATTCATTTTTTATGCTTGTGCACTGCTCGGTTCATCTGCTGTCATTTATTTAAGCTTCAAATTGAAAACGTCCACGATATTGACGTATCTCGGACGTCATTCCATTGTGATTCTCGTCCTGCAATTTGCCGGTATCGATATCATGAAGGCATTTGTTTATTATGGGCTAGGCATCAATATCTCTGATACAGCGCAGCTTTCTTGGACGCTCTTTTATACGATCGGTACATTGCTGCTCATGGTGCCATGTATCTCTTTCTTGAGCAAGTATCCTATGCTGCTCGGCAAACCAGCAAAGTCAGCACACCGCTACAAAGAAAAAACATCCGCCGGCTAACGGGGCGGATGTTTTTCTATTATTCATTTAATTGAGATGGATAAAGTGTCATTCCTCCATCAACAAATAATGTAGTACCTGTAATATAGGCAGCTTCTTTCGATACGAGAAATGCAGCGGCAGACCCAATCTCTTTCGGATCGCCAAACGTTCTCATTGGAATTTTCTCAAGCTGCTTTTGTTTTTTCTGTTCATCTTGAAGATCGTCATTTGATTCCGTTGCCATTGTACCTGGTGCAATCGCATTGACCCGAATACCCGCTTCGGCATAATCAAGAGCCAGCGTCTTCGTCATCATATTCATTCCTCCTTTAGAAGTAGAGTAATGAACATTAAACGGACGCGGGATCTCTTGATGGACACTGGATATATTCAAGATTGATCCTTTCACATCATGTTCCATCATATAGGCAATCGCTGCCTTTGCTCCTAAAAATGAGCCTGTGATATTCACATCAATGACCTTTTGCCATTGTTCCAACGTCATTTCATGCGGCATTGCTTCTTCACCATTAAATCCCGAATTATTGACGAACACGTCTAGTGCGTTAAAATTCTCCAGCGCGGCATCCATTAACGCCTGAATTCCTTCCTCTTTGGAGACATCTGCGTGTACTTTCACCGCCCTACCTCCATGCTGCTGGATGGCTTGTACTGTTTCTTCAGCACCCTCTTCATCACCTTTATAATTCACAACCACGTTCATTTGTTCTTGTCCAAATCTCAAGGCGATGGCTTGTCCTATGCCTTTAGAAGAACCTGTCACAATGGCTGTTTTCCCTTTTAAATCTTGATACATCTTCATTTCCTCCAATCACGTGCTTCATCTTGTTGATACACAATGGTTACCCATTTTGAAAAAAAGAAAAACACAATCCTCTTGAATACAAAGGATTGTGCTGTTCATTAAGCTAAAAGGTGTTATAAACATTCTCACATGTTTCAGCTGTGGGCTGGTAAAAGCAATGTGACTTATACCTTGCCACAAACGGCTGATTGTACCAAGTGGATGGACAATTTCCAGGCGGTTTGAAATACCAAAGGCTGAATTTCGCAGGCCAAAATCGTTCACCATTAATGTTCCTCCGTGCAAGTGTCTTTTCACTTTCTCGTGCTCGCTGATAAAAATAGCCATGCGTGACTGCCTCAAACGCATGCTCCTGATAAATCATTTGTGGAATCGTACGCAGCCCTTTAAAGTCAGAACAGTTGGCACGCAAACGATTGATGCCTACATTTCCTACAAGCAGCATCCCTTGTTTCCCTTCACCTTCCGCTTCGGCTCTCAGCAGTCTGGCCATTAAATCAATATCAGAGCTTGTCGCTCTTACCACTGCCATACATCCACCTCCCATTCATTTCTCTTTTATTTTATGTAGGGTTTCTGTGTAGATGACTGCCATTTTGAAGGGAAAAGACACATTCCGTGTCGAGAGCCTGTCTAAATACCTCAACATTTCGCTGGACAAGTGTCTCTCTGTCAACAACACACAAACCTAGTGATCATACACATCACAGGAAAAAATATTCATTACTAACGACTCATTTACAAGTCATAAAAATCCTTCTATTTGCTACATCTTCTTCAAAAACAGTCATTTGAACCTATTCAATAATCCGACTCAAAACCTTAAAATATAAAATGTTGAGTTTTTACAGGAGATTTCAAACAATAAAATACACATTTCTCCTCTCAACATAGTGTCATTTTTACTACTTGAAGTGGATGAACCTTTCGAACGCACTGAGGTATTGACAGTACTTTCGCTTCATTCTACAGTAAAAAACATACAGTATTTTTCTTTTTGTGCAAAAAGAACGATATGAACTAAAGCTTTCCAATGAAATTCACCATAAAACCCGAGGAGGAAAACATCTCATGTTTAAAAAGAAATTATCCCTGTTTCTTCTGATTTTGTGTGTAACTGTTGTCGCTGCTGCTTGTAGTGGTGGAAAAGACAAAACTGCTGCGAAAGAAAGCGATACAAAAAAATCTCTTGATGCAGCTGAAGTAAAAGTAGAAAGTGCTGAGTACACTTTACCACCTCAATACGATACATCTGTTCAGGATGATCAGTATGTCCTAAAAGTGAATGTATCTGTAAAAAACATCAGCAAAGAACCATTGAATGTGGATAAAAGCAACTTTACGCTTTACCAAGATGACGCTCAGGTGTCTACCATCTCTCCTGATGACTACAACGAAGTATTATCTTCAAGCTCTCTAAATGCAGGTAAAGTATCAAAAGGTGGTCTTTTCTTTGTGGTTGATAAAGAAAAAGACTATCAATTGGTTTACACAGAGCCTGGTTCTGGATCGAAAAAAGATGACAAAACACTAGAATTCGATATTAAAGGAAAAGACTTGATGAAAAAGGCAGATACACTTCAAGCGTCTGCAAAAGCCCTTTCTTCTTATATTGATGTCATGATTTTTGGTAAGAAAAATGACGATTTCGAAAAACTAACAGGTGATAACAAATCAACTGTCGTAAACGAATTTGATAAATCATTCAAACAAGGCTATATTTCTTCTTCTGGTATTTCATCTAGCTCAGCAAAAGACGAAAACCTTGATAAGCTTCTAAAAGCTGTGAAAGAAACATTAGCTGAAAAATCAAAAGTATCAACGAAAACAAAATCAATCAGCGGTGATAAAGCTGTCGTGACTGTGACACTTACACCAATTGATGCAAGCCCGCTTGTCGATCGTTTAAAAGAAAAAGCAACTGAATTCTACAGCAAAAACCGTACAGCATCTTATGATGATGCTCAGAAATATCTACTTTCTATCTATCCAGATGAATTTAAAAAATTAGGACCATCATCTTCTGAAGAAACAGTAGAAGTGAACATGAAGAAAAACGATATCGACCAATGGAAACTTGATTTGAACGACTACAAAACAAGCTCATTGGTTGAAAAGTTCATCAAGAACTAAAGAAAACCCCCGGTTCCCGGGGGTTTTCTTTAGTCTTTTTTTGATTGATGTCTATATTTGATTCCGACATACAAACAAGTAAGGAAGAAAATGGTGATCCACATCCACAAGACATTCACCATCAATAATGTGGTGGCTACTACGATCAAAATTGTGAGATCTAGTTTTTTTTCTAGTTTTTTATGGGTGAGAACGAAAATGATTAGTAGAAAAGCGATGAAACAGGTGATTCCATAACTGAAAGCTGCGGGCAATTTTCGCACCTCCTTATTACATGGCATATACTGACAAAAGGATACAACATACTATGAAGATGAATTCCCCTTTTCAGCATCATATCCTTTTATGATGTCAATCGAATCAACTGCATCATCTTCTTGTATGTATTCCTCTACATAAGGAGTGATTAATTTCTCGAACCTTTGCTCATCGTCTACTAAAGCAATATAAGTTTCATCGCCTTCATAGTCAGATGGGAATAAATGTGCAACAGAACCTAAAGCTCTATCAATTGCATTTCTCAATTCTATCAGCCCTTTTTTATCACTCACTTAAACATACAAAACAAAAAACTTATAGAAAAAATCTACAAGTTCTTCATTTCTATCAATGAAATGTTCTTTCTATTTCGCAAGCATCCATTTCTCTTTCATAAACAAACTTCTCACGATGACAAACAAAATCATCACTGTCAGCGCCGAGGAGCCAAGCGTCAGGGCAATCGACATCGGGTCAACGATGCCAAACATCAATTGCTTGCATAGTGCGTGAATATTAAGGAATGGGATCGCAAAGTAATACGTATCTAGCTGCGTAGCGCCTGCTCTCATGGTGAAAAACATCGGAATCACACCTAGTGTAATGATCATGGACATGTACGATTGTGCTTCTTTCACTGAGCTTGAAACGACACTGAGCAGCAGTTCAATCATGGATACCATGAATGAGAAAATAATTAATGCCGCAAACATAACGCCGATGATGCTCCACACTTGATCTCCGAAGTTCAGCGCTTGTTTCAGTTTTTCTGTAAAGAGCAATGTAGAGAGCAGCAGCATGCCAATCGCCACAATGCCACTTAATATACCAAACATAGAAACAGCTAGCCATTTTCCAATTAAAAGCTGAAGTCTGCTGGCCGGTGTCAGGAATAAAGCTTCAATTGACTTTCTATCCTTTTCACCTGCTACGATATCAAGCGCAGCTGGCAAAGCACCTGAGATCACAGACGTCACTAAAATCATTGGAAGGAGAATCGACAGCAGCATGGTGGTCACCCCGTTTTCTCCATCCCCGTCCTCTCCTTCTTGCACATCAACCGATTGCACCTCAAACGGATGAATCACTGACGATTTGATCTGATCCTGTGCCAAACGCTTTTCTACGACTTGATTTTGATATTGTTCAAGCAATGATTGCAGCATTTGAACCGCAATCACTGAATCATCATCTGTTGGATACCCATGGACTTTAATGGCAAACGATGTTTGATGCTGAAGCATATCGCCTGCATCTTTTGGCATTTCTAGATAAGCATTTGCCTCACCGTCTTTAACGGCTTGCTGCGGGTCATCAAATGTTTCAAGTTTCAGGTTTTTCACTTCTTTGATCATGTCATTCATATCGGACGGAAGCTTTTCATTGATTGCGACTGTGTACGTTTTATCGCCTGGATCAGCGATCATGCTTTCGTAGAAAAACACGAGTCCGAGCATCGTCAAAAGAGGGATCAACACTGTTAAGAGCAACGTTTTCCTATCTCTGAGCGAATCTGTCATTTCTTTTAAAAAGACGGTTTTCCACATTATGCATTCCCCCTTGCGAGCTTCGACATAAAGATGTAATTCAAGTCTTCACTTTGTTCCTGTGCATATAATTCTGGAAGCGTTCCTTTGTACACGAGCTCCCCTTGATGAATCATCATGACACTGTCACAAAGCAGGCTGACTTCTTCCATGATGTGGCTTGAAAATAGAATCGTTTTATTTTGCTGTTTCAACTGATGAATAAACTCTCTGAAAATATTACTCGATGTGATATCTAAACCTGTTGTCGGTTCGTCAAACAAAATAATGTCAGGGTCATGAATCAATGTTCTGGCAATCGCCACCTTTTGCTTCATCCCTCTTGAAAATCCTTTTACCTTGCGATCCATGTACTGCCTCATCCCGAATCGCTTTGCTAAATCCTCAATTCTTGCTTTGATCTCATGCTGATCCAAGCCATATAATTTCCCAAAGTATTCAAGGTTTTCACGAGCCGTCAAACGGTCATAAAGTCCCGTCTCACCGCCAAACAAGACCCCAATTCGCTTCTTCACTTCAGTTGCTTCTTTGACTGTATCAAAGCCTGCGACAGTGACTGATCCGTGCGTAGGTTCTAATAATGTGGCAACGGCGCGTAGTAATGTGGTTTTCCCCGCTCCATTTTCTCCTAAGATGCCGACGACTTCTCCTTCCTTCACGGAGAATGTCATATGTTTCATCGCCTTTACGACTTTTTTCTTATCTGTAAACCAGCAACTACAATCGCTGAGAGTAATCATTTGGTTCGCCCCTTTCGACTATCTACGTCTATGATAGAAAAAATACCGCCTGTCTGACATAAAAATGTCGCGAAACGTCCTTTTTCTGTCTTGAAATGATCCATTTTAAAAAACAAATGGTAAAATAGACAAATAATAAGAAGAGTCATAGGTGATTTTTATGATAAAAGTAGGTCTTGTCGATGATTACCGAGTGGATTTAGAAAAGCTGCATGCCATTGTCGGCAGAATGGATGCCGTTGACATCGTTTTTGTGACGCAGTCAGCGGAGGATGCATATGAGAAGGTCAAACAGGGCGACATTGATCTATTGTTTGCAGACATTGAGATGCCTGGCATGTCTGGCTATGAATTAGCAGACCTTATTCACTCCCATGCACTGAATGTGGATGTTGTATTTGTGACGGGAAACAGTGGGTATGCTGTCCATGCCTTTGATTTGAATGTCCATGATTATATTATGAAGCCTTATCAAGCTGATCGAATCGCCAAATCCTTAGAGCGCTACATGTCCACCAAGCAGGAGAAAAGCATTCACGGACGGCTTCTCATCAAGCAGCAATCAAATATCCATGTACTGCAAAAAAAGGATGTCATCTTTGTTGAACGTACTGGCAGGTCGACGACCATTGTCACAACAACAGGAGATATTCAAACATACCAAACTCTCAACGAGTTAAAAGGGGATTTAGCTGAGAAAGACTTTATCCGCTCCCACCGCTCGTTTATCATCAATATTCATTACATTAAGAACTTTTCGGCGTATGCCAAAAATTCATTTATCGTGTCTTTTGAAGGGACTGATAAAAAAGCCATGATGACGAAGCAGCAATTAGAATACTTTAAGAAATACTACTTTTAAGGAGAACGAACGTGAACGCTTTCTATCTTGGATTTCGCATATATACGCTCATCTGGCTCGGTCTTGCAGTTCAAGCTGCTGCTAAAGCTGTTCTGCCTTTGTCATCAAGCATGGTGTGGCTTCTGACCTTTTGCATCATGTGCCTTTACACATTTTTCATTTACAAAAGGTTTTGGCTAGGTATGAGTGGTTACGTGATATTAGGCGCTTTTGTGCTCATCACCTGTTCAGGCATTTCACTTTTTCTCACGCACGGAAATGGACTAAGCCATCTTTTAACTGTCATCATCATTTTGACAGCCGATCTTCTTTCCTTCAAGGTGATGCAAACGGAGCAACGATTAAATGGACGGCTTCAAGAGCTGATTCATGCTGAGTCGAGGACCAATGACTTGCTGCTTGAGCTGCGAAGTAAACACCATGAAACAGCTAGACATTTAAATGCCTTTTCCGCATCGAATGACGAGCATGAGATCAAAGATTTGATTCAGCAATACGTGAAACATTTCCCTTGGATCAAAGGGGAAAATGCTTATTTGGCCTCCACCCTTCATTCCTTTTTCCAGCGGGCTGAAAAAGGGGACATTGCCCTTTCACTAGATCTTCAAGCACCCTTTTCTTCTCTTCCTTTTTCTAAGGCGGATCAGGTGAGTTTTACTGGCAACCTGCTTGATAACGCATTAGATGCCGCTATTGAAGCGAAGCAAGCTGGGAACGAGGGAAGCATCTCGATCACGACTTCCATCCGGAGCGGGCTCTTTTTGATTCATTGTGAAAACAGTACGAAGGGAATGGAAAAACACGTATTAGATCATCTGTTCAAGACGTTTGGCCGCTCGACAAAAGGCGGTGATCATCAAGGTATGGGTACTTATATCATTCATCAGCTTGTTGAAAAGGCAGACGGCACGCTTGATTTTACGTATCGTTCTCCAAACCTGAGGCTCGTGATCAAGATTCCTCTCACAATGGCATAAAAAATAAGGTGCTACTTGGCACCTTATTTTTTATATTATGAAAAGATCTGATCGATTTCGCTAATTTCTTCTTTTGTTAATTGAACATCGTTTGTTTTCAAGTTTTGTAAGACTTGCTCGGCTCGTTTTGCACCAGGAATAATGGCATCAATGCCATCCTGCGCCAACAGCCACGCCAGCGCTACATGGGCTGTTTCGGCATGTTTTGATTGCGCAATGGTCTTCAGTTTGTCTACTTTTTCGAGGTTTTGAAGGAAAGCATCACCTTGGAAAAGCGGGTCCTTTGCTCGAATATCATCAAATGTCGCATCCTTTGTAAACTTCCCAGTCAACAGGCCTGACGCCAATGGAAAATAAGGGATAAAGGAAATCCCATGCTCCACGCAGTACGGGAGAAGGTCTTGCTCGGCCTGACGTTTCAGCAGAGAATACTCTGATTGAAGCACGTCTAGGTATCCATCTCGATTAAAGGTTTGAAGCTGTTCAAAATCAAGGTTTGATGCCCCAATTGCCCGGATTTTCCCCTCATCCTTCAATTCCTTTAAAGTACCTGCCACTTCATCCAGCGGCGTGCGGCCATCTGGGAAATGCATATAGTACAAATCAATATAATCGGTTTGCAACCTCTTCAGGCTGTCTTCGACCTGCTGTCTTAAGAAATCACGGCTATTGTCCAGTTCGATTTGTCCGTTTACTTCTTTATGAGCCCCTTTTGTCGCAAGAACCAGTTCGTCTCTGCCGCCTCTTTTGGCAATGATCTCGCCAATCAATTCTTCTGAACGGCCCAGCCCATAAATAAAAGCAGAATCTAAGAAATTGACACCATGATCAAGAGCAGTTTCTACTAGCTCCCGCCCTGCATCTTCACTCAGATTCGGGAATAAATTATGGCCACCTACTGCATTTGTTCCAAGCCCTATCGGATTCACCTGTAAATCAGTTCGTCCAAGCGTTACTTTTTTCAAAAGCTCATCTCCCTTATCTGCTTAATCATCCTTATTTTCCCATGAATCATTTTCAACATTCAAGTATTCTGCTCTCTGAAAATCAATCTGAAGGTGGACGCTTTGAAAGAAACAGATTCGTATGATGAAGATATACTTAAACGAAAAGTTTTGCGATGTGAATCCTAACACATCTTTTGAAATGAAAACTACCTCCGTTTCAAGATTTTTACACACAAAACATTTAAAACTCATGATAAATAGATAAATTAATTCTTATTAACTAGTATATTCTACTTATTAAATTCCGTTTTTTATAGGTATTTGTGTAAAAATCTATCAAAGATAGGGACTAAAACCTATTCCTCATCACGAATGAAATTCGATAGAATGAATAGTGCAAATCGTCATTAGGAGATTTTCCCCTTTAACACCCGAATATACCATTCTATCTGTTTCTTTTTTCTCATTCAGATAGCGGGAAGAAAATGACGAAAGAAAAGCAAAGGAGCATCAACTGTGAATCTTAAAAAAATAAGTGCACTCCTCATGATTTCATTCGTGATGATCATCTCTGCAGCCTGCCAGAGCTCAGCAAAATCAACAAAGGCTGACCAAAAGTCAACAAAAACAGCAGAGGTAAAAGTGAATAGCTACGAATATACGTTACCAGTAGACTCAACAACTACCTTGCGAGACAATGAATTGGTGTTAAAAGTCAACCTGACGATCACCAACAAAGGTGACAAAGCCCTTTCACTATATAACTCTGATTTCACCCTTTATCAGGACGATGCCAAAGTCTCTGATTTAAAATTCTACGGCAGTAAAGACCGCCTTGATCTTGGGTCATTGAACAAAGGGAAATCACTATCAGGAGCGCTTTATTTCCTAGTAGATAAAGGCAAAAAATATCAGTTCGTGTACCAAGATAGCATCAAGAAAAACAGCGATTCGATCGAAATGGAACTAGATGGCGAAAAGATACTGGATACAGCGAAAAAGCTAGATAACCCAGCAAAAGCACTATCTGCTTATACAGATCTCATTGTTTTTGACAAAAAGAATGATCAATTCTCAGAATTAACAGGTGACAATCAATCAGATGTCGTTAATAAATATCACGAAATGTTTGTGAAAGACTTTAAAAGAAGTGCAGGCATATATGGAAACGAAGTCAGTGACCGCGATATTTTATCCATGTACAAACGCATGCAAAATACAATGAAGGATAAAGCGAAAGTGGAAACAAGTGTGAAAAGCATCTCAGATGACGAAGCGAAGGTTGTCGCTCAAGTAACCGGTATTGATGCTTCTAACTTAAAAGACAAACTAGACAAACAAAGAGATGAGTTTTACAACGGCAAAATCCGTTCGAAAGAAGAATTGTATAAGAAAAGCTTGAATATGTACGCATCTGAGTTTGAAAAGCTTCCTCCAGTCTCAAGCCCTGCTGAGTATGAAGTGAAAATGAAACGTAACGGAGATGGTCAGTGGAAAATTGACCTCAATGATTATAATACAGAGCAATACATGAGTGGTTTTATTAAAACAAGATGATGAAAAAAAGACGCTGGCTCCTTGAAAGGTGCCGCGTCTTTTTTCATGCTATGATACAGTCGTCTCTTGCTCTTCTTTCACCGCTTTTTCAATATCTTTAAATCGGCTCGATACAGTAGACGCACTAATGCCATACTTTTTAGCAACTTGTGCTTGAGAAAGCGGGGCATCGCTTGCAAGTGAATGAATATAATATTCGATTCCCGCAGCAAATGACGCCGCTTTACGGATCACAGGTGCTTTCTGATCACAGTAAGCTTTCCAAACTGTTAAAGCGCCATCTGTCAGGCTTTGGTCACCGTGCTCTTTCATCCCGTCTTCAATCAGCTTGGCTGTTTCCAACTGAACGTCACTAGCCCAGTCCATCCGATCTGCTGATAGTCCTACTGTACTTCCTTCTGTTTGAGCAGGCGCTTCTATTTCTTCAGCTTCTTGCTTCGCAAACATACACTTCAGCACTTCAGGGAAGGCTTCTCTCATAAATGTACTACGTGCTCCTCCGTTTGCCTCATGTGCTTCAACGAGCTGGCGAACCTGAAGAAGAAGCGTATCAGTAAACTCTTTCGCGAACATCGTATATTGAATGAAAAACTCTGCTTTTTCTTCAAACTGAACAGGGAAACCTAGAACAAGACTACCTTTCTCAGGGAGCACGGTTTGATCCGGCTTCACATCAACTTCAACCTTGTCAGCTGTCACCATATTCTCAAAGTAAAGAGACTCGTCCGTTTTTTCATTTAATAAAAGCAAAGATGGCTCCATGTCTGTCCAAGATTCAACCACTTGTCTTGTTTTAGGACGGGTAATATCTTCTGCTTTTTTTGTCAGGAATTCTTGGAAGATGGTCTCTTTCTTATCTGTTAATGGGCGGAAGAAAATGCCCCATACACTCAAATGAAAGACTGAGATTTGTTGCGTTTCTTTATCCATATCTGCTAGGAAAGAAAACTCATTAATGAATTGATTGATCGCTCTCTGATGCTTAGAGAACGCATAATTCATTAAATCCTTTTGAACTTGTACAGCTTCCTTAAACACAAGCTCAGACGTTTGTTCTCCGCCTGACTTTTGACCACAGCAATGTTTATATTTTTTTCCGCTTCCGCATGGGCAGAGCGCATTTCGTTTAATTTTTCCCAAAATAAAACCTCCGACATTCTAGTCTAACCTCACTATTTTAACAAACGATTGCACAGGAGAGTTTTATTTTCAAGAAAAAAGAAAAATCAGAATGATCAGATAAATAACAAAGACGTCTAAAAGAGCAAGGCGGCTCATAGTCAAAAGCACTCTGTCTCTGTTTATTTTCTCCAATCATTCCAATAGATTTCCCTCAGCTCATCCCTTCGAATAGCTGCTTTGCTTCAAAATAAAAGATTTGCACAAACTTTTTCGTATTGACTCTGCCTGTTGACCCTGCAGATGAAGAAGTCTTCTGCATTTCTTTCATCCTTTGGCTGACATCAGTGAAATCAAAAAACTTCGACGCATAGTGCTCAAATTTAGGATTTGAAAAATCTGTGAGCCCAAGTGATGCGAAATGATTTAAGGAATGATGGATGGCTCGTCTAATTCGCTGCTCTGCTGCTTTCACTTCCCGCATCACTTCCACATCCGCCGCACCACGACCAAGCTTTCGTTCCGCCGTTTTGATAAATAGCTGCTTTAATGGCGGAAAATTCACCTCATGAGAATTGGCTGTCTGCGTTTCATGTAAGTAGATCAATATCTCTAGTAAATCCTTAGAGCCACTCTCTCCGACAATTCCTAATTCAGATAGGAGGAATTCCCCTGCCTCTTTCATCGTTCTTCGCTTTGATCCAGTACCTGTCTCATGAGAAATCACTGGCTCTAATGGCAGCACATGCCGAAGAGAAGCTTGAATATCGTAAATTGATTTTTCGAGCTTGATCCGCTCCATGACCTTTCGAATGACACTGACAATCTCAATTCGATTGACGGGTTTATGAATATAATATTCAATTCCAAGTTCATAGGCTTCTGCCATCATCTCTTTTGCTTCTACTTGAGATATCATGATGACCTTTCCTTTGAATTCAGGGTGAATATGACGTATGGTTTGAATGCCATCTCTAGCTGGCATTAAAAGATCAATCAGAAGGATGTCTACTTTTTTCAGGTTCAATGAATGCGCTTCTAATCCAATGCCGTCATCAGCTTCATCCACGACCTCTCCTAGATCCTCATCCTCAATGATCTGACCTAAAATCGAGCGTATTGCACGATCATCATCTGCAATGAAAAATCGCATACACTCACCCTCTCTGTATTAAATTTTTTATCGGAAGAACAAGCTGAAAAGCTGTTCCTTTCGTTTCTTTCTGCTCAATCTGGATTTGACCGTCCAGCTCTTGAACCAGCTCTCTCACATAGGATAAGCCAATCCCAGTTGACGGTGTTCCATATGCATCAAATTTTGAGGTATATCCAGGATCAAATACAATCTCTCTCAATTTCTCAGGGATACCCGGTCCATCATCCTCGACCCGAATCTCTATTTTATCATGACTGCCTTTTAATACGAGTGAGATGGCTCCATCATCCTTGATTGCTTCAACTGCATTTGCCATTAAATTATTAATCAGCGATAAGAAAATGAACACATGATACTCATGCAAGTGAATGCCTTTTATATCAGATGTAAAGGAAATGTTCTTCCCGAGAGATAGCGCATATTTCTCTTGAATGCGAATCACGATTTGAACAAGATCCTCTGCCCTCATATAATCTTGCATATTTTCCTTTGAAATCAGCTTTGAAAGCCCAGCGTAAATACGCTGATTGTCCTTTTTGACTTCATGTATTTCCCCTGCAAGCTTCAGCAGCTCCTGACTCACTTTCTTTCCTGCCTCATGTTCATTCAGCAGACGATAGAGCCGATAGGATTCTTGCGTTATGTGCTCTGTATGATTTAACGTTTTCTTTAAATGAACTGTTTCCTCATATAAATTTGAAATGACCATCATCATATGCTCATTTTGCTTCATGATTTGTTTCTCTCTTGATTGTGCCTCATACAGCCTCATCATATTAAAAAAGCTGATGACCACGAAGCTGTGAGCAAATGCAATGAGGATCATATCACTCAGCTTTGAGAAAGTCATGGTTGTATCAAACACTAAAAATTGTACAAACAGCTCAACAAAATCAGCCAGCAGTTCAATCATCAGTCCGATCAGCCCAATAAAAATGGAACGCTGCTTGAAACGGCCTGTACGGACAACAAAGAAAAGAAAAGCATAAGTAAAGTAAAAAAAGAAGCTCGGAAACTGCTGATAAAATGACAGAGCCAGATCAGCTTTTTGCTGAATAAGATCTAAACCTACCCGAAATAGGACAATGGCTGCGCCTGTTAAAAACCCTGGCAGCAATGGTCTTGATTTTCTTAAAAGTAATAAGCAAAAGAAAAACGCAGGTGCCCCAAAACTAATACGAAATGTTTCATTCACAGGATAAAACTTCAGCTCTCCCGCAAGCGGCACAATGACGATCATAAAAATCAAAATAAATGCGTCTTTTTTGACAAGCTGGTTTAAACTCAAATGACTGACATCCCTTCCCCTGTTTACATAGCCACAGTATACAAGGAGACTCTTTGCTTCACAATGAGCAAAAAAATTATTTTCACGGCTACTTCTCTCTTCAAAATCATTTTTTATGACTATTCTCCGAGAAGGCATGGTGACCTTTCAGCTATTCTACGATTTGGAGATTGTCTACAATAATGGGAATTGTTTAGACAATTCCATGCAGACTGATTTTTATTTGTAAGTTTTTCTGTAGATTTTCGTCAGATTGTGTAGTTTCCAAGATAAATTGAATGAACAATTTTAGTGAAACTATATGTAAGCGTTTTCTGAATTTTCACTAAAAACCCTTTTTGTTGTTTCGCCGCCAAAGCCTTCATTTGAACATATATTTAGGTGTAAAGGAGTGGTACAAGCAGCGCATGACAAGTTCTTTGAAGATGTGTAACATGTTTTCGTGCCTATTTGATCGCATTTTTTGTCATCCGCCAATTCAATAGGGTACTTTTTGATTTTTGATTGGAGGAATCGTATGAAAACAGCAATTTCTAATAATACACAACACGCATGCCAGTCTTCTGTTGATCAATGGGCAGAAGAAATACGTCCGTATTACAAAAACGGGCAGAACGCTGGCTACATTCCAGCACTCGGAAAAGTAAATTCCTCTCAACTTGGTATCAGCGTGATAGGCCCAGATGGATCATCTGTACGTTATGGTGATTGGGACGTTCCCTTTACCCTGCAAAGTATCTCAAAAGTCATCAGCTTTATAGCTGCCTGTTTAGGAAGAGGCGTTCCGTACGTCTTGGATCGGGTAGATGTAGAGCCAACTGGTGATGCATTTAATTCCATCTACCGCCTTGAGATGCATAAACCAGGGAAGCCCTTTAATCCAATGATTAATGCTGGAGCTATTACCGTATCCTCCATCCTTCCTGGAAAGACTTCTACAGAAAAGCTAGCATATATTTTCGATTTAATCGAAAACTTAATAGGGAAGCGTCCTTCTGTTAATGAAGAGGTTTATCAATCAGAATGGGCAACTGCACACCGCAACCGGGCACTTGCTTATTATTTAAAAGAAACCAATTACTTAGAATCAGATGTCGAGGACACGTTAGAAGTGTATTTAAAGCAATGTTCCATTGAGGTCACAACAGAGGACATCGCCTTGATTGGACTGATTATTTCAAGTGATGGCTACCATCCCTTTAAACAAGTCCAAGTCATCCCAAAAGATATCGCAAGACTAACAAAGGCATTGATGCTGACATGCGGCATGTACAATGCGTCTGGTAATTTTGCCGCTTTCGTAGGCGTTCCAGCCAAAAGTGGTGTGTCTGGAGGAATCATGGCTTGCGTTCCGCCAAGCGCAAGAAGAGAATTCCCATTTCAGACAGGCTGCGGTATCGGCATTTATGGTCCTGCCATTGACGATTGTGGAAATAGTATTACCGGTGTCATGATGCTGAAGAAACTCGCCAAAGAGTGGGATCTCAGTATTTTTTAAAAAGAACAGTGATGAATTCGAAGAGGTGATGTTATGAACGAAAAAGCTTTGCTATCTTATTTAACAACTACAAATGATTTTATTTGGACTTATCTAATCATTGCTCTGTTACTTGGAGTAGGGGTCTACTTCACATATAGATCACGCTTCCTGCAAGTCAGAATGCTCAAAGAAATGCTGCGTGTTCTAAAAGAAGGAAGAAAAGAAAAAGAGGGAATCTCACCGTTCCAAGCTTTTGCCATCAGTATGGCAGCACGTGTAGGAACAGGGAATATCACAGGGATTGCCATCGCTATTGCGATCGGTGGACCTGGCGCAATCTTCTGGATGTGGATCGTAGCAATTATCGGTTCTGCTTCAAGCTTTGTTGAAAGTACACTAGCTCAGGTGTATAAAGTCAAAGATAAAACAGGATTCCGCGGTGGACCTGCTTATTACATGGAAAAAGGGTTAAATAAGCGCTGGATGGGGATTTTATTTGCCATCCTGATCACGATCTCTTTTGGGATTGTCTTTAACGCAGTGCAATCAAATACAATCACCGTCGCTTTTAAAAACTCTTTTGGCCTAGATCGTTTAACTGTCGGAATCGTTATGGCTGTTATTTTTGCGTTCATTATTTTCAAAGGAATCAAAGCGATTGCAAAAGCATCTGAATATATTGTCGTTTTTCTTGCCGTTGCTTACATCGGGATTGCTTTCTTTGTCATTATCACAAATATCACTGAACTACCAGGTGTCATCAGTACGATTGTGAAGCATGCTTTCGGATTTGAACAGTTTGCCGGCGGTACATTAGGTGGAGCATTGTTACAAGGGATTAAACGCGGTCTCTTTTCAAACGAAGCCGGTATGGGTAGTGCCCCTAACGCAGCAGCAACTGCTGTCACGAGCCATCCTGTCAAACAAGGGTTAATCCAAGCATTTGGTGTGTTAACAGATACGTTAATTATTTGTACAAGTACAGCCTTTCTTGTTCTGTTCTCTGATGCGTATAAAACAACCAATCTGGAAGGAATTGAGCTAACTCAGGCTTCATTAAGCCAGCACATTGGGCCTTGGGCTTCTGGATTCCTGGCGATCATGATTTTCTTATTCGCTTTTAGTACGTTAATCGGTAACTATTACTATGGTGAAACGAACATTGAGTTCTTGGGAGCGAATAAAATTTGGCTCAACATCTATCGTGTTGCTGTCATTGGCATGGTTCTATTCGGAGCTGTTGCCACTGTTCCTCTCGTTTGGGGTCTAGCTGACTTATTCATGGGTCTCATGGTCATCGTCAACCTCATTGCCATTACCATGTTGTCCAAAGTCGCCTTTGCAGCACTGAAGGATTACATGAGACAGAAAAAAGAAGGCAAAGATCCTGTTTTCTATAAAAATGCCGTTCCAAACAATGAAGAGATTGAATGCTGGGACGACGAACCGGTTTCCTTGAAAAAGAATCAAATCGGATAAAACAAATAAGCTCTGGTCATATGATCAGAGCTTATTTCTTTATGTTAAAAATTCGAGTATGAGCTTATTCACGACATCTGGTTTTTCATGATTGATCCAATGAGTCGCATCATCGACAAAAATCAGTTGTCCATTTGGGCAAATCTTAATCGTTTCTTTTGCGAGCTTTCTGCTTAGAAACTTGTCCTCCATTCCCCAGATCATGCGGACAGGCACGAGAATTCGTTTGGAAATCGGTTTTTCAAAGCCGCCTTTTTTAATCGCTCGATACCAATTCAACATGGACGTAATGGCTCCCGGCTGCGTCCATGCCAGCTTATAGCTTGAGACATCTTCCTTCGTGAACAAATGAGGTCTAGCAGACAGTCCAATGGCTTCATCCAGTCTTTGAAAGTGATTTTCTTGAAGGGCTGCCTCTGGTACATTTGGAAGCTGAAAGAACGCGATATAAGAGCTCTTCTTCCACTGCGGCGGATAAAACGGAAGGACCTTCATCATCACACGGGGATGCGGCATGTTGACGATGATTAATTTCTCTACATATTGAGAACGGGTTGAAGCAAGGTGCCAAGCAACCGCTCCGCCCCAATCATGTCCGCCGACAATAGCCTTTTGATTTGGGCTCAGCGCCTTAATTAATCCCACGATATCATCTCTTAATTTGTCTAAGACGTATGATTCGACTCCTTCTGGTTTGTCACTCAGATGGTATCCCCTTTGATCAGGAACAACGACACGATACCCCGCCTCAGCCAGGGGGAGGATTTGATTTTTCCAACCATACCAAAACTCAGGAAATCCATGCAGCAGAACCAGCAGTGGGCCATCTTCAGGACCAGCCATTGCCGTATGGAGCTTTATGCCGTTTGTTTGAATATATTGAAACTCAACTTGATCCATTCCTTTTCCACCCTTTCCCCATGTCTTATCATTCTTCCAACATAGCATATTTTCCATTTTTCAGAAAATAAAAACACTCACAAAAAAACCTTCACAAGGGTGAAGGTCTTTATTTATTTCATATAATTCAACACCCATATCAGACCATTCTTCCGATCTTGTACTTGTCCATGAAGTGCGCCAAAAAACGTATCCTGTAATTCCACAAGGACATCTCCGTCAGCTTCAAGCGCCTCGTATACAGCCTTTAACTCTTCCTCATTGTCAAACTGCATGATCAATCGAAGATTCTCCGGTTTTGGTGTGCGGCCAAATGTATCTGAAAAGTGGAGCAGTGATTCTCCAAGGTGTAGCTCAGCATGCAATACACGATCTTCATGTTCATTTAAGATACGAATATCTCCGCCAAAAATTCCTTGATAATATTGAAGAGATTCTTTGACGTCTTCTACGACAATATAAGGACTAACGCTGATCATTTCCCTCATCCTCCTCTTGTTCCGTTCATTATCTCTTATATAGCTTATCCCAAATCGTATGAAAAAAGGCACAAATCGTCAACGGATTTGCACCTTTTTCTCAAGCAGATTTCGCTAATTCACTGTGTTTGTTAGAATACGCTGCGTACATGACGACACCGATAATCAGCCAAACCCCGAAGTACAGCCATGTCCGGCCTGGTAAATTGAGCATCAGAAACACACAACACCCCATCGAGATAATTGGCAAAACTGGTACAAACGGAACCCGGAATCCCCTTTCCAGCTGTTTATGTGTCTTTCTCAAAATGAGTACGGATAAGCTCACCATCGCAAACGTTAATAATGCACCGATATTGGCTAGGTTGGACAGATCCTTCAAATCAATAAACCCTGAAATAACAGCTGTCATCCCGCCAATCACCCATATACTGGCAACCGGTGTATCACTTTTGTTTGTTTTAGAAAACACTTTAGGCAAGAGCCCGTCCCGCCCCATCGCAAAAGCAATTCGAGTTGCCGCATAATTATTGGCGAAAATCACAGCCATCAATCCAATCACAGCACCGACAGAAATAATACCAGCCACGCTATGTTGATGGACACTTTGCAATACATAAGACATCGCCTCTGTCACATTCAACTTCGTATAGTGCACCATGCCTGTCATGACCAAACAAACGACAATATAAATGATCGTACAAATGAGCAATGAACCAATAATGCCAATTGGCAGGTTCCGCTGTGGATTTTTCACCTCTTCTGCAGAAGCCGAAATGGCATCGAATCCTAAAAAGGCAAAAAACACAGCAGCGGCTCCAGCAATAATCCCTTCCGTACCAAACGGCATGAACGGCTGCCAATTGGCTGGCTCTACATAAAAACCACCTACTACAATGAAAAGAACAATAATGCCAAGTTTCACAAACACCATGATATTATTGAATTTTTTACTTTCTTTCGTTCCTCTAGATAGGATCCACGCAATGAGTAAAGCAATGATAATTGCTGGCAAATTCATATATCCGCCTTGTTCTGGACCAGCTAAAAATTGATGTGGAATTGAGATTCCAAACCCCTCCAGCAGGCTGTTAAAATAACTCGACCAGCCACTCGCTACAGCTGAAGCAGTCAGCATATAAACAGATAATAACGTCCATCCCATGAGATGACCTACGAGTTCACCCATTGTGGTATATGAATAAATGTACGCACTGCCGAACACAGGCAGCGCGGAAGCCATTTCTGCATAACAAAGTGCTGCTAAACTGCACACAATCGCTGCGATCGCAAAGGAGAAAATAACAGCCGGTCCTGCATCCTTAGCTGCTGTAATTCCGGTTAACACCATGACCCCCGTCCCAATCACAGCCCCTATGCCAAGGAGCGTGAGATCGAGCCCGCCCAGTGTTTTCTTTACCTTTTGCTGTCTGCTCTGTTCTAACAAATCGTGAATGTGTTTCTTACGAAGTATATGTCGCAAACCCTTTCCCTCCAAAACGTTAGAAAAACAAAAAATCATTCAAATTTCATTATAGCAGAATAGGTCCTACGCATTCACAACCAATTCACGTAAATCTTTCTTCATGATTTTACCAAGTTTATTTTTTGGCAGATCCTGCGTGAAATGAATGGATGGCACTTTGTAATCTGCTAAACGTTCCTTACAGTAATTCAACACATCTTCTTCGCAGAAATCGACAGATTCGTCTTTTACGATATACGCACTTGGTACTTCACCATATAAGTCATCTGGTACCCCAATGACAGCAGATTCAATTACACCTGGAATTTGATCAATGACCTCTTCCACTTGGTCAGGATAAATATTATCCCCACCGTATAGAATCACATCTTTGTATCTCCCTGTGATATAAAGAAAACCGTCTTCATCCAGATAGCCTGCATCCCCCATATGGAACCAGCCATCTTTGAGCACTTTCTCTGTCGCTTCAGGTTGATGATAGTAGCCTAAGAAATAAAATGGGCTTCTCATGACGACCTCACCAATTTCTCCAGCTGGCAGCGCCTCCTCTGTCTCAGGATGCACGATTTTGACTTCTACATCCGGATCCACTTTACCAGCAGAGCCCATCTTATCCTCGCCCATCGCTGGATGCCACGCACTCACAACCCACGCTTCTGTACTTCCATAGCCATGCATCATCTGAATGCCTACTTCTTTGTAATCTTTAATTAAGCGTACCGGTACCTTCGTACCACCAGAAATTGCAATTTCAAAAGATGAGAGATCGTACGAGCCGCGCTTCATTTCTTCTAGCATGTACGTATAAGCTGATGGGAAAGCCATCATAAACGTAATTCTTTCTTTCTCAATCGTTTCTAAAATGCGTTTCGGTGTTGCATCATGTAAGAAGACTAACGTATACCCTTCAATTGCAGCTGCAATCAAGTGATTAATAGAACTCATATGATACAGCGGATGACTTGCCAAGTACCGTTTTCCTTTCAGATCAAATCCTCGATTCCCACGTCTTGTTAAAAATTGATAGATTCGTCCATGTCCGACCATACAGCCTTTTGGATTGCCTGTTGTACCTGAGGTGAATAAAATCATGGCCAAATCTTCTTCTGATACCTCTTCAGCAAGATCACTTCCATCATTAGACGCCAATATGTCTTCAAACAGCTGTGTTGTTTTCGCATTGACACCAGATTCCACCATGAGACAATCTTCTAAAGACACATTCACTGCCGCAATGATGTCACGGAATTCACGGTCAAAAAATAAAGCCTTTGGCTCTG
The DNA here is from genome assembly GCF_001426125.1 of Bacillus sp. Leaf49. Taxonomy (NCBI): domain Bacteria; kingdom Bacillati; phylum Bacillota; class Bacilli; order Caryophanales; family Bacillaceae; genus Bacillus; species Bacillus sp. Leaf49. Next base: position 105,855 of record NZ_LMRK01000002.1, read on the forward strand.
CTTTTTTCAAGATACCTTCTAGCTCAAAAGAGGTAAGCTGCCAGCTAAGCGGTACGGCGACTGCACCTGCTTTAATGGCTGCCAGCATAATCGTAGAAAAGTGATGATGGTTTTGACAAATAAAGCACACCCGGTCACCTTTTCGAATTCCTTTACGATGTAAGTAATGCGCTAGCTGATCAATGCGTTTTGCATATTCTTCAAATGTATAAGACACACCTCCGCCAGTTACCGCTTCAATTTGTGAAGAGCGTTCCATTCTGTCGTTTAGTAATGCCTGTAAAGTATTCAATATCTTCATCTCCAAACGTTTGATGTCCAATAGCCAATTTCCAGAGAATTGGATTGGCAGATTTTATCTCATTCACATTCTAAAATAAAAAAAGGTGAAAGTAAAATCATTTCATTTTGGAATTGTTCCTTTTATTAATTGATAATATAGGTAATTTTATAGCCGTCTTCCATTTTGGTTTAAATGATGATGCTTATTATGATAAGATAGACCTAGTAATTGATCGGAAAATGCGAATGCAATAGGAAAAGAGGTATGGAGAATGCAACATTTCGAGCTAGAGGCAAGTTTGTTAGACCATGCACTGACAAAGTATTTAAAGGCGACGAAACGAATAGATGAAGAGAATATCCCGAAAAACGTCACGAATGTAAAAGGGTTTATTTTACGCATCATCTACCGCCATCAATCATGTACTGTGAAAAATATTCTGCAGGAAGTTTCATTATCTCCCTCCGCAACAACAACCGCTCTCAATCACTTAGAAGATGAAGGGCTGATTATCCGCTCTAGAAATAACAATGACCGCCGTACGGTATGGATTACACTATCTGAATCAGGTGAACAAATCGCCAGACAAATGATCGACAATCGTCAGCTGCTTGTCAATCAACTGTTCAATCACCTATCAGAAGAAGATAAAAAAACATTTTTTGAATTAATCGAAAAAATGATGGACGAGCGCACATTAAAGGCTTAGGAAATATCCTAAGCCTTCTTTTTATGGCTTTAAGATGACTTTTATACAATCATCTTGTTTTTCATTGAATATGTGATACGCATGAGCTGCGTCATCTAGCGGCAATTGATGTGTGATGATCGCTCTAGGATCAATTTCCCCGGTTGTCACTTTTTGATAAAGCTTTGACATGTACCCTCTCGCTGGCGCCTGTCCCATTTTCAGCGTGACGTTTCTTGCGAAAAAAGCACCCAATGGGAACATATTGTAAAGACCTCCATACACACCCGTCAGCTGAACAGTCCCGCATTTCCTCACGGCTTTTGTGGCAATTTGAATGGGCCCTATCGTTCCGCCTTGCAGCTTGAGCTTCTGTTCAATCTTTTCAAGCGGTGACTTTTTCCCATCCATCCCCACACAATCAATGACAACATCCGCCCCACCTTTTGTGAGCTCTTTTAGGGTTTCTCCCATGTCAGGGTCTTCTGTAAAATCAAATACTTCTACGCCGCTCATTCGTTTTGCATGGTGAAGGCGATAGTCTATGTAATCAACAGCAATGACCCGCTCTGCGCCCTTTTGCCAAGCAAATTGCTGTGCCATTAACCCAACAGGTCCACATCCTAGCACAATGACCGTATCCCCTTTTTTTACACCTGCGTGTTCTACACTCCAATAAGCAGTTGGCAGAACATCTGATAAAAACAGCAATTGTTCATCCTCTAACTCACAATCATCCGGCACCTTAAATGGTGTATAGTTTCCAAAGGGCACACGTAAATATTCAGCCTGTCCTCCGGGGTAATTCCCATATTTCTCACTGTATCCAAATAGTCCGCCTGAATCATAATGGGGATTTGAGTGATCGCATTGACTTTCTAAATGGTGATGGCAATAATGACATTGACCACACGCCACGGTAAATGGAATGACGACACGATCTCCCTTTTTCACCGCAGTGACATCCGGCCCGACTTCCTCTACCACCCCCATCGGTTCATGCCCAATCACATAGCCAATAGGAAGCGGGAAATTCCCTTGATATAAATGTAAATCTGACCCACAAATTGCTGTAGATGTTATCCGAACGATGACATCTTCACGATCTTGTATAGATGGTGCATCTACTTCCTTTACCGCAATGCGGCTTTTCCCTTGATAGGTGACAGCTCTCATTTGCATTTCCTCCTTTAGTTCAAGTCAGCATTTCTATAGCTTCACCTTGAATGGATGGTTCATGCATATGAATAGGGATGCTGTTCCATAAGGGAAAACAAAATAACCCGCCGATTGATTCAGCAGGTTGTTTACTTCAATATGTGTAACGCGTTACACAGCTATTTTTCTTCGACAAACACCAAATCATACTGAGCAGAGGTCTCCCCATCCTCCATCCTGTTCCCTTCCTGTATAAAATAAGGGCACATACCTGGACTTTGTGCTTCTTCAAATTGTTCAAACACTTGCTCAATATAGCCAGGCAGCAGCAAAACCAAAAATTTATTTGAATGAGACACTAATTCATACGAGTGAACGGTATTCGGAGGAATATAAGCAAAATCCCCCGGCATCAAGCAAATATTTTCTCCGTTTAACTGAAGATTCATTCTGCCTTCAACACAATAAAGTGCTTCTGTATGCACTTCATGATAATGCGGACGTAAGCCTTTTCCCTTTGTCCCTTCAATCACAAAATAACTGAATCCGCCTCCTGTTGTTTCTGTTGTCGCAATCAGCTCATGAAGCTGACCTTCGACCATGTATTGCTTTCCTTCACCAGCCTCCAGCACATATGGCTGCACTGCGCGCGGGAGCTGACTATGAAACAAAACAGCTGGCTTGGTTGTATTGGATAGCTCCCTAATGCCGTGCATCAACATGATATCGCTTTCTTTTTCAGCCTGATGAAAGCTGTCTGCATCAAATGGGTGATCAGTCATCGGCCATTCATTCTGCAACAGCCTCTTTCCGATTTGCTGATAGACATCTGTCATTTGCCCGCCCAGTGTATAAGAAATAAACCGTGTTTTGTGACTATGCATTCTATAGCCATGAATTGTTTTGGGCGGAATATGAATATAATCGCAGGCCGTCACCATATACTTTTTACCGTCCAGTATCACTTCCAGCTTCCCTTCCAGCACAAAGATGGTTTCAAATAGCGTCTCATGACAATGCAGCGGAAAGTAAGCACCTTTCCCACCTGTGATTAAGACAAGCTCAAACAGTTGATTTGTTTGATTTGCTTCTGCCAGCACATGTACAAGCTGATTTTCCAAACCATACAGCTCCCCCGAACCAGACACGGTATAAAAAGAGGTATCTTCGGATTGCTTGATCGATTGTGGTTGCTCCGACATCCCATCACTCCTCATGACTAATTGACTATCTTTATTATATAGACCAATTGATATAATAGATAGGCAATATGCGAGAGATTTTACTCTTCTCGCATAAATAAGTGTCTAAGGTAACATTTTACGTGCTCTAAAGGTGTCGTTTGCTTTAATGCAGTAGTCATTGATAATCCGCCGATGACCATTGAATGAAGGAGAGATGCCCGCTCATCCGCTTTTGTTTCACCATATCCGCTATTCATCAGCTTTTCTTTGACAAGCTCTTGCCAGCGGATCATTTCTTGTTTGCATGCAGCATGAAGTTTTGTATGTTCAGGTTTTGACTCAGCCGCCAGTAAGACAATCGGTATCCCTCTTTCACTTTCTTGCTCCATAAAACCCCGAATGATATTTGTCATAAAATGATCGACGGCGACATATGGGTCATCAGAATAGGCAAAACTTTCTTCAATTTGATCGATGACCCTTTGACTCATATATTCAACGGCTGCTATGGCTAGCTCTTCTTTTCCATTTGGAAAGTAATAATAAAGAGATCCTTTCGGCGTGCCGCTCTCTCTAATGATTTGATTCAACCCTGTCGCATGATACCCCTGTTTACGTAAAAGAAGTGCGGCCGTTTGAATGATTTTGTCCTTCGTACTCACGTGTGACACTCCTTCCCTCCATAGACCAACGTCGATGCCATTGTTATTGATTCAGTAATGGATGCGTTCCTTTCCATAATGAGGATGATTCTATTTCTGACGCCAGTCTGAGCAGCCAGTCCTCTTTTCCTTTTGGTGCTGTCACCTGTACGCCTAAAGGCATGCCTGCTTCTGTGAGATGAACTGGCACACTCATAGATGGCTGGCCGGTTAGGTTAGCCAGCTGTGTAAATGGTGTGTAGGTCAAACTCTTGAGGAACATTTCATAAATCAGATCCTGCTGTGCTTGCATTGAAAGGGATGACACACGTAACAATGCAGCCATTTCTTGATCGTTATGCATCAGCTCGCCAACCTTTGGAGCCGAATAGGCAGTAGCTGGGGTCACATATAGATCGTAGGTTTGATGAAATGCGGCCATTTTTGCAGCGGCCATATCCCATGCATCAAGACTTTCTGTATAAGCAGCAGCTGTCACATTTTTTCCTGCTTCCGCCAGTACCCATGCCACAATATCTGTCTCCTCAGGCTTCACCGGACGCCCGAATGAACGAGCCAGAGAGGTAAATAAGGCAGACATTTCACCGCTGTTCATGACGTAATATTGCTGCATCAGATGGACACCATCAATGTCCGGCTTCACTTCTTCTATTTGATGCCCTTGTTCACTCAGCCATTTCACAGTGTTTAAGACTGCCTGCTTTGCTTCCTCACTCACCTTCGTGCCTACTGGAGAGTCTACACTGTAAGCAATTCGCATAGAAGAGGTTCGTTTCACCAAATCCTCCTGATAGCTGCCGTCATATAATGGCGTTTGGAACGCAGCCTCTGGCTGAATGACTTGAAGCAAATCAAGCAGGGCTGCACTGTCTCGAACTGTTTTTGTGAGTGTAAAGTCAATGGAAGCTCCTTGCCACTGCCTTCCTGCACCCGGGCCGACCGGTGTTCTCCCCCTTGTTGGCTTGAGTCCAAATAAACCAGTAAAGGATGCCGGAATCCGAATAGACCCTCCGCCATCACTCGCTCCACCCGCAGGTACGATGCCGCTTGCCACAGCTGCTGCCGTCCCGCCGCTTGAACCGCCCGGAGAATAGTCAGCATTCCAAGGGTTTCTCGTCGGACCATATAAAAAGGGTTCTGTCACATTTCTCAATCCGAATTCAGGTGTGTTCGTATGACCGATCATGAGGAGCCCAGCCTGCTTCAATCGACGGACAAAGTGGGAATCTGTTTGCGCCTTTACATCCTTTAACAGCAAAGCACCCGCCGTCAAAGGTTCATGCTCCAGCCCCTGCGATATATTTTTCAACACAAACGGAACACCAGCAAACGGCTGATCCGCATCCAGTGACTTCATGTCTTTGAACACTTGATCTCGTCTAGTATGAATCACCGCATTTAGTACTGGATTCACTTCTTCCAATCTAGTAAATGCAGCTTGTACAAGCTCTTCGGGCGTGACCTGCTTTTTCTGCACAAGTGACGCCAGTCCCGTCGCATCATACGTCATATACTCTTTTACATTCATCGGCATGTCCTTCTTTCTCATATTATGATCTCTCTATTGTCTACTAGAATTCTATGAAATTCAATTTCGGGATACGTGTGAAAAAAACTTTCTTTCTAGACTATGATTCTTCTAACCATCTATCTTATTTCTCCGATATAATAAAGAAAAAAAGACGGAGGTCACCTCATATGCAAGGAGCCATTGCCTTGAAAAAGAAAATCGTCGTGGTCATCGCGTTTCTTCTTGCTTTGACAACTGCTTTGCCCTTCCATTCGCAGGCAGCTGCACCACCAAAAGAAACAGATGTCATCATCGTCTATAAAAATCAAAAAGGAAAACAAACGGCTATTCAAGAAAGTGAAAAAGTGAACGCTCAATACATACATCTTCCAGCTGTAGCAGTGACAGCAGATGAGCAAGCTGTCACCTCACTTAAAAAAGACCCAAACATCGCTTATGTTTCAAAAAACGTTAAGGTCAAACTCGCTGCTGCTACCGTAAAAAAAACGGCTGCTACTACTGGTCAGGATGCTTTGGTACAAAAATCTTATAACTTGCAGAAGCTCAATGTAAAGCAAGCAATCAAAGAAGGCGTGACAGGGAAAAATGTGAAAGTAGCCGTTCTCGATACTGGTATTTTCCCACATGAAGATTTAAAGGTAGCCGGTGGTAAATCATTCGTCGATTACACGTCTTCTTACAAAGATGATGAAGGACATGGAACACATGTCGCCGGTACAATTGGGGCGCTCAATAATGATTACGGTACGGTCGGCGTCGCTTCTGGTGTAAAGCTGTATGCTGTAAAAGTTTTAGATAAAAAGGGAGAAGGCGACTTATACAGTCTGCTCCGAGGCATTGATTGGGCGATTAGCAATAAGATGGACATTATCAACCTAAGTCTAGCTTTTGAAGATAACATTCCGATTTTACGTTCAGCAGTTGATGAAGCATACAAAAAAGGACTGCTGGTCGTTGCTGCAAGTGGAAATGATGGAAAGAAGAATGGGATTAGTTATCCTGCCGCATACAATAGCGTCATTGCTGTTTCCGCAACGACTGACAAAGACAAACTCGCCTCCATCTCTAATACGGGGAAAGGAATTGAATTTTCCGCTCCCGGCGAGAACGTCATCAGTACCTATTTGAAAAATGAATATTGGTATGCCACGGGTACATCACAAGCGGCACCACATGTCACAGGGATGCTGGCGCTGTTAAAACAGCTACATCCTAAGAAAACAAATGTTCAGCTCCGCACTTTATTGCGCAGCTATACAGTGGATCTTGGCGCAAAAGGAAAAGATCCACAATTCGGCTATGGCCGCGTGCAATATGTGCCGCAGTCAACCTTTTTAAAGGCTGCGACAAGCGCAGTCAAGACAGCCGAAACATCTAAAAAACAGACAGATGTTGATCAAGCCAAAACGAAAATTGGCAGACTCTCTGCCAGCAAGCAAAAAACCGCACTCACTGACCGAGTCAAAAAAGTCCAAACAGCCATTGATATTCGTGACGCACGAGCGAAGGTCGAATCAGCTGAAAAAATTAAAACCCAAGGCTCGATTAAAAGTGCCCAAACGGCCATTAAAAAGCTATCCAAAGGCAAAGAAAAAACAAGCCTGCAAAACCGGCTCGACAAAGTCAAAAAACAAGTCGCCTATCAAAAGAAAGTGACAGATGCCAAACAAAAAGTCAAAAAAGCCGAAGCCAAACGAACAAAGAAAACAAAAGCAACCGCTCAAAGTGCGGTCAAACAACTAAAAGCATCTAAAACAAAAACTGATTTACAAAAACGACTAAACCGGATCAAGGTTTGATAAAAAAACGATTCCTTTCAGCAAGGAATCGTTTTTTCTATTTCAACATCTTCTGAAACAGAGTGTGATGATATTTCCCTTTCGCATCCATCCTCACTTGATCGAGGATGTGCGCTAACGAATGGATGACATCACGGAGTGCTCGATGAACCGAGCCGTGTTCAAAGGAAGCTAAACTCTCCGGCAGTTCATCTTCATCCAAAACAAAGAAATCACCATTCGGAAGAACGAGTAGATCAATCAATAAATCTTCAAAAACAACCGTCCGTTCTTCAAACCATGTATGTCTGACGATATTCAAATAAGAGCCAAGTTCATTGCCTTGATCATCCCGCCAAAAATATACATTGTAAGGCCGATCCGTCCAATAATAGGCGGTCGTATAACTCCCTTTTGGAATCGTGACAGTGCCATTACCAGCAACCATTGTAAATGGTTCTTGAATTTTATGAAACAACACGACTTGCTGCTCCTGTGCGTCTAACAGCTGACACGTATGTTCCACAACCTGATCATCGTATTTGATTTTTCTCTCAATGACGTCATCCCAAGAATTTGCATATAGCGGAAACAATCGGTCACAACCCCTTCTGCATCTACTTCTTATTCTAGTATACACTGCTTTCTTTTGAAGAAATAAAGGTTCACTGCTGCTGCCTATGGAAGACATATGGTGAGGTGAAAACAAATGAACGGAATCACAATCATCGAAACCGTAGCAGAACTCGGACAAATCATCTTGGTTTTTTGTGGCTATGCCCTTTACTGGCGGCTTGTGAAAACGAAAAGAGATCGAAAGCTGACCCCTTATGAACATGTGTTGAAATTCTTTGTCATGTTCGGATTAATCTCATGGTGCTTTTCATATATGGCACTGAACGTATGGGTATCATGAGAAAGAGGAAGAGCCCCGTCCATGCAGGACATGCTCTTCCTCTTCTTATACAGCGTGTTATGAGCCAGCCGGCTGTTCTTTTTTGATCACATACTGATAGCTCTTCACATGCGTCCCATTTTGATTCACAAATTCTTTATCAAGTGCCCGTTCAAAGCCCATTTTTTCATATAAACGAATGGCGGCCTGCATTTTATCCGACGTATGAAGGTACAGGACGTTCTCGCCCCACGATTGCGTCAGTTCTATACTTTTACGCAACAAGGACTCTGCAATACCTTTTCCTCTCACATCAGGATCTACCCCTAAAAACCGGACAATCGCTGAAGTAATGCCCATCTCCGGCTTGTCATATGCCTGTTCTGATGATCGGAACATTTGAAGGGTCCCCACGACCTTGCCCTCAAGCTCGGCCACAAGCATCAACTCCATGTTTGGGTTATCTACAGCCGCTCGCAGGGCTGCAGAATAGTTTTGCCAGCCTTCCTCTGTAAATTGAGGCTCATACTGTGCGTATGATTTGATCAGCACATGTGTGATCGCCTCATGATCTTCACTCACCGCTTGACGAATGATCAACTCTTGCTGCTCCATGCCAGCACCTCCTGTTTGTCTATGAATGGATATACGTATCATGCAATCACTGCATGCCGATGATCTGATTCTTTTCTCTACTCATTCAATGTAAAGAGTCTTCTTTTAAAGATCAATTATTTTGCACGAAATTTTCTTTGAAAATTTTGATTGAAATGGAAAGCTTGATTCATTATGCTGATTTGAGGACGTATACGAGGAGTGTCATCATATGAATTCTTTATCTTATCCCCAAGAATCGAAAAAAAATCGATTCCTCCTTGCCGCGCTTCTTGGCTCTTTAACAGCCCTTGCACCGCTGGCAATGGATATGTATTTACCTGCTTTACCTAATATCGCCCGTGACTTTGGAGCAAGCACGGCGCTGTCTCAGTTAAGTCTCATGGCTTGTTTGATTGGACTTGCGCTTGGACAGCTGATTGCAGGTCCAATCAGTGATACAGTCGGCAGAAGAAAGCCGCTCATGATTGGATTAATCATTTTTATTGCGGCCTCTCTTTTATGCACAGTGGTCACATCAATTTGGACATTCATTCTTTTAAGGCTGATTCAAGGACTTGCTGGATCAGCAGGCATTGTCATTGCACGAGCCATCGTACGAGATCATTATGAAGGCTCAGAAATGACGAAATTCTTTGCTTTGCTCATGTTAGTCAACGGAGTGGCTCCAGCAGCGGCACCGATCGTGGGCGGACAAATGTTACGGTTCACGACGTGGCAGGGTGTGTTTGTTCTGCTAGGAATCCTCGGGGCACTCATGCTCCTAAGATCGATGTTTTCATTGAAAGAAAGCTTACCTGTGGAACGTAGACAGACTGGAGGCTTCAAACAGATCCTAGGTGCGATGAAAATTCTAGCGAGCGATCGACTCTTTGTCGGATATGCTCTTTCGCAAGGGCTTGTCTTCGCCGCCATGTTTGCGTATATCTCTGGATCACCGTTTGTACTGCAGGAGATTTTCAACCTTTCTCCGCAGGGCTTCAGTGCTGCCTTTGCGGTGAATAGTCTTGGCATCATCACAGCCGGACAAGTATTTGCCCGCGTTGCTGCGAAAATTGGTGAGGAGAAAGTCCTTCGCATTGGGCTGCTGACAGCTGCTTTAGGAGGCGTCACCTTGTGTGTGATGATCTCTATTGATGCAGGGCTTTATGGCATCCTCATTCCGCTCTTTTTTGTGGTCTCTAGCGTTGGGATTGTCGGCACGTCTGCTCCTTCTCTTGCGATGCAGCATCACGGTGCGCATGCTGGAAGTGCCGCTGCCCTCATCGGTGTGGCACAAATGCTTCTTGGCGCATGCATGACACCCCTTGTCGGCTTAGCTGGAAGCCAGACTGCCTTTCCCATGGGGCTGATTATTATGCTCTGTGACCTTGGCGCACTGTGCTGTTATTTTTTCTTTGTTGCCAGAGCGAAAAAAAGACCCGCATAAGCGGGTAGCAGATTGTTGACAAAGGGCTAAAATGAACTTTATTTTGGCTCTTTGTCTTCTTTTCAGCGTGATAGAAAACCTTTGCAGCCCTAGGAAGGACGAGCATCGGCGCGGAGCGAATTTGACATTCGTGAGCACCGAAGCGCATACACGCTGAGACCCGCATAAGCGGGTCTTTCATTTATGGCTTGCTCCAATTGATCGTGCGGAACACATTGTACTGGTCATTATTTTGATATGCATCTAGGTCAAAGCCTGAAAGTCCAAAACCAATTGCCATGACAATTCCTCCGGCAACGGTGAAGATGATCCCCCATTTGATGCATTGCTTTTTTAAATCATTCACGTTCATACTCTCACGACCTTCTTTTTAAACATTCCCATGAATGCCTTAGTGGTTTGAACAGTCCCTTGCACAAATAGCTTTGTCAAATACGCCGTGGCTATGCCGCTTAATAATCCGACACCTAATAGAAGAATACCAACTCCGATCTGCGTCACCACCACATGCAAACCGTCTTGAAAAATAAACGGTGAACCAATGATGCTCCAAAAACCGCCGAGCAGACCAACTAGCGTCATTGTACCTGTCACGAGTGGAATGCACCAAATCACCATATACACAGAAAGAAACAGCAGGAAGACTGTTGCTAGAATACTGCCCCATAACGGAAAGCCCAAAATGAGGATGGAGAGTCTTGTGGCTTTTTCTCCAAACGTCGGCACCTGAACGGTTTTGATTCCTTGTTCCTTCATAATCCCTTCAGCGATGATGGCAGGCTGACCGACTTGATGAACTGCCTCCTGTTCACTGTAGCCATCTTCCTGATAATCCTCGATCATTTCATCGTAATACTCGATGAACCGATCACTTTCTTTTTCGCCTAGACGATGCAGATGCTTCTCCAAGCTGGCTAAAAATTCTTTTTTATTCATTGCTCTGTCCTCCAGAAATAAAGTCGTAAATCGCCATCACTTGATCCCATTCCGCTAAAAATTGCGCGATATGCTCCCGTCCGTTCTTTGTCATCCGGTAGTATTTTCTTAATCGACTGTTATGTTCCTGTGAATAGGTCTCCACATAATTGTTTTGCTCTAACCGCTTTAATATCGGATATAATGTCGATTCTGAAATCTCAATACAATGGGACATATCTTTAATCATTTGATAACCATAGGAATCGCCTTTCTTTAATACCGCCAGTACACAGAATTCAAGTAAACCTTTTTTTAATTGTGCATTCATGATTACAACTCCTAACTATTCATACTATACAATACATAGTATGATGTGACAAGAGGTATTTATTTTGTAAAAGCATAAAAAAAAAGACCCCCACAGGGCCTTTCACTTTTATATATTCACAAATCCTTCTCCAAACACATCACGCACGTCATGGACAACAACGAATGCGTCTCGATCAATTTTCTTAATGATTTTCTTTAAACGCATCAGCTCCTGTTTTTGAATGACCGCATAGAGAATTTCCTTCGATTCCTTCGAATAATGACCGCGACCGTTTAAAATGGTCACGCCTCGATCCAAGGTGTGATTGATTTCTTCTGCAATATCATCTTTGCATGAAGAAATAATCGTGACCGCTTTTTTCGTGTTAAGCCCTTCTATGACGAAGTCCATCACCTTAGTCGCCACATACAGCATCACAATCGTAAACATTAATTTTTCCGCACCAATAATAAAGTAAGAAGCAAAAACAACGATCAGATCAAAGAACAAGATGGCGTAGCTCACGTTCCAGTCTAGATACTTATTCGCAATTCGGCCAAGAATGGCAGATCCCGCTGTTGTACCGCCCGCTCTTAAAACAAGACCAATGCCAATACCAATGATGATCCCTGCGAAAATAGAACCAATGATCAATTCATGGACATTCACCACCCATGTAGTGGTCAAATGTAAAAATAGAGAGTTACTTGCGACAGCTACCACTGTGTAGATCGTGGTCTTCTTGTCCAAGTATTTATACCCCACAAGTAATAAAATCGCATTCAACACAAGGTTTGTCAGCCATGGCGCAATCTCAAACATATAGTAGAAAATGATGGACAGCCCCGTTACGCCACCTTCACCAAACTCAAGTGGAATGACAAACATGTTCACAGCTGCAGCAAATAAAAAAGAACCAACGAGAATCATTGCAATATCTTTTACACATTTTTTCAATTTCTTCTTTCCTCCTTTTTTAAGCATATAAAAAACCCTCTTTCTGCACGAAAGAAGACAGTCGTTGGACAAAATAAAAATCAAAAGACGGCGCCTTTTGATGAAGCTTTCTGAAATGAACCTTTCCATAATATATATCTCTTTTTAGAGGCTGTCAATGACTTGGTTTTCTATTATTTCAACTGTATGTTTATGCACTCAAACCCGCATGTTATCAGGGTTTTCCCGTCATGTGATGCTTATTCCTCTCCTTGACAAAAACACTTTAGTCATTTAAACTACTGCCTCATATCATATCCATTATTTCCGATCGACAAAGGAGGCTGTTTGATTTATATGAATCCTATTCAAAGCCGTTTACAGGCTCACACACCTTTGATTTTAGATGGTGCACTTGCAACAGAGCTTGAACGAAAGGGCTGTGATTTAAACGACAGTTTATGGTCAGCCAAAATCCTCATTGAACAGCCAGAATTGATTCAGCAAGTACACTTGGACTACTTCCAAGCAGGTGCTGACTGTGCAACAACAGCCAGCTACCAAACGACAATTGATGGCTTTGCTGAAAAAGGCTATACAAAAGAAGAAGCCATCGAATTAATGAAACGATCTGTCACGTTAGCAAAAGAAGCATGCGAGCAGTTTTGGCAGGATGAGACACAACATAAAGAGCGGGCAAAACCATTTGTCGCTGGATCTGTGGGGCCCTTCGGCGCTTATTTGTCTGACGGTTCAGAATATAAGGGAAATTACGGACTCACAGAGCAGGCGCTCATTGATTTTCACAGACCAAGAATTCAAGCATTGGTAGAGGCTGGTGCAGATATTCTCGCTTGTGAAACCATCCCTTGTCTCATTGAAGCAATCGCTATCGCTAAACTGCTGCAGGATGAGTTCAGCGGTGTGTATGCGTGGATCACGTTTAGCGCAAAGGATGGTAAGCATATTAGTGAAGGGGATCTGCTGAGAGACTGTGTACAAGCACTCGAACCATATGAGCAGATCGCTGCTGTTGGCGTAAACTGTACACCGCCGCAATATATGTCTTCTCTCATTCAGGAGATGAAAAAAGGGACAAGCAAACCGATTGTCGTGTATCCGAACTCAGGGGAATTATATGACCCTGAAGAAAAGGTTTGGAGCGGCGATACGTCTCACCATACATTTGGTGAATGTGCGCAGCAATGGTATAAAGACGGCGCACAAATCATCGGCGGCTGCTGCCGGACGACACCAGAGGATATTACCGATATCTTAAAACAGGCAACATCGTAGCATCATGACTCAACACACATACTTCTAAGCAAAAGGGCGGGAAGACATGGAACAAGCAAAAGATCAGTCACAACAATATCAACGAAAAATGACAAGCCGTCACCTGTTCATGCTTTCTTTAGGTGGCGTGATTGGCACAGGACTCTTTTTAAGCTCAGGATATACGATCAATCAGGCCGGACCTGCGGGAACGATTTTGGCTTATCTGGTTGGGGCATTAATTGTGTACCTCGTGATGCTCTGTTTAGGTGAACTGTCTGTCGCAATGCCGGTTACAGGCGCTTTTCACACATATGCAACAAAATACATTGGGCCCGGCACTGGCTATACAGTGGCTTGGCTTTATTGGTTGACATGGACCGTGGCACTTGGTTCAGAATTTACAGCGGCAGGTCTTTTAATGCAGCGCTGGTTCCCGGACACATCGGTTTGGATGTGGAGCGGTGTTTTTGCGCTTCTCATCTTTTTACTCAATGCTTTTACAGTTAAGTTTTTTGCAGAATCGGAATTTTGGTTTTCTAGCATTAAAGTCATGGCTATTATTCTCTTTATTATTCTTGGCGGAGCGGCGATGTTTGGATTGATTCCACTAAAAGGCGGTGAGGCCGCTCCGTTCTTCTCTAACTTCACTGGAGATGGGGGTCTCTTCCCAAACGGCTTTTTACCGATATTAATGACCATGCTGGCTGTTAATTTTGCTTTTTCGGGTACTGAGCTGATTGGGATTGCTGCGGGGGAAAGTGTCAATCCAGATGAGACCATTCCCCGCGCGATTCGCACGACTGTGCTACGTCTTGTCCTGTTTTTCGTCGGAACGATCGTGGTCTTAGCCGGCTTAATTCCAGTAGAAGAAGCCGGGGTGATCAAAAGTCCTTTCGTTGTGGTATTTGACCGCATCGGTATTCCTTATGCGGCAGATTTCATGAATTTTGTCATTCTGACAGCGATTTTATCTGCTGCAAACTCAGGGCTATATGCCTCATCTCGCATGCTATGGTCCCTTTCTGAAGAACGAACATTACCTAAAAAGCTGGCAAAATTGACGTCAAAGGGAATTCCTTTGAATGCACTCATTTTGAGTATGATTGGGGGCATTCTCTCTTTGCTATCGAGTGTCATCGCACCTGAAACGGTGTATCTGGTTCTTGTTTCAATCTCTGGACTCGCCGTTGTTGTTGTATGGATGGGAATTGCAGCTTCACAATTCATGTTTCGCAAAAAATTCTTACAGGATGGCGGACAGCTTCATGATTTATCTTTCCGAACCCCGCTCTATCCGGTGGTTCCGATTGCTGCCTTCCTCCTATGCCTTGCATCTGTGATCGGCATTGCTTTTGATCCAAATCAGCGTATTGCTCTTATCTGCGGTATCCCTTTTATCTCACTCTGCTATGCTGCCTATTACGTGACAACATGGATTCAGAAAAAACGAGAAAACCCTGGTGTATAGCACCAGGGTTTTTGTTTGTCCCAAAAAAGGATATCACTAACTGACATCCTTTTTTCTATGAAAACGACAGGCTTGCGCCAAGTCTCTTCTTCTAGCAAATTAGTAACGTGATGTATATGCCAAATGGTACACACTTGTCACATTTGAAGATAGCGTGATGTCGTTTGAAGTGAAAGTCACTGGAACGATATCGTAGTAATGTGTAGACCAGCCTGCATTATTGTATGTACGGTAGCCTGCACCTGCAGGAACTTGAATCGTTAGTGAAAATTGTCCATTCTCGTCTGTTGTACCTGTCGCTGTTTGAGCATATGATTTGATTGCTGCTTCGAAATAAAGCTGAATTGGCTGATTCGCCATGAGTTGACCACTTGTGTCCTTTAATGTTCCTTTAAAAGTAGCTGGATAATATGAACCTACACGATATTTACTGCCAGAACCGTAATTGACCATACCACCGTCTGCTGCTGTGACGCCTGTTACTTGTACGGATGCTGGTACTGCTCCTGTTTCCTCTGCATGTGCAAAGCTTGGGAAAACGAGAAGCAATGATAGAAAGAAAGCAAACATGATTTTTTTCATCGATAAATCCTCCTTTTTTTTCCTACTATATTACTATCGACAGTTATTGTCATTTTTCCAGTAAAAAACAAAAAACTTCCCTTTTTATTCAAAAGGGAAGCTACAAGACTATTTTTTCACAACAACTTTCACTGCTTTACTTTCTCTTTTTCTCACATCTGAAGCCGTCACATACAAGACGGTTTTGGCTTTTTGCGGCTTGATTTTAGCCGTAAATGCGCCTTTGGTATTGGTTTTGACCGTTTGAATGACTTTCTTTGATTTGTTCTTCACCTTGATTGTCAAGCCTGCACCCGCAGTTCCTTTGACCGTTTTACTTTTCACTGTTACTCGATTCACCTTTGGCTTTGCTGGCGCTTTGCCCTTTTTCACGACCGTTTTGAGCGAAGTTGCAGCCTTTCCTTTTGATATCTTGATGTGAAGCACTTTATTTTTGTTTTGATGCTTGATCTTCACACTAAAGGTTCCCTTTTTGCTTGCCGTGCCTTTTCCAAGCAGGGTTTTGCCTCTATACACAGAAATGGCAGCGCCGGCTTTCGCCTTTCCTGTCACCTTTTGATGCTGATCTTCTACTTTGTTAACTGATGCGTTTAATTCAACAGCACTTAACGCGGCAAAAGCATTGAGTCTGCCATGTCCTGTCATCCAATCGATACCCGGAATTTTCGGATCAACAACAGGCTCGTCATATTCATCATAGAAAATGTCATCTGTTCCATCAACAGCTTTAAATGAAATATCATCCGCTGTATTTTGTAAAATATTTCTCACTTGATTTGGTTTCAGGGTTGGATTTTTAGAAAGCAGTAATCCTGCTGCTGCTGCAACATACGGTGTAGCCATTGATGTCCCGCTCAGGTATGAAACATTCCCATCAGGCATTAAGCTTGGGATATCAGACCCTGGTGCAGACATGCTTAATCCTTTCCCATAGCTTGAGAATTCAGCGGCAATATCCATGCGATTGCTTGCCCCAACTGCCATGGCGTACTTGGAAGTCGCAGGATAACCCATTTCTGGAATGCCATCGTTTCCGCTCGCCACTACCACTAATACATTTTTTTGTGCAGCATAGTTCATCGCATATTCAATGACCTTGCTGTAGTAGCCGCCAAGGCTCATGTTGATGACCTTTGCACCTTTGTCCACTGCATGTTTAATGCCAAGAGCAATATGCTCTGTATCTCCATTTCCATACGCATCCAGCACTTTGACTGGGATGATCCCTGTATGTTGATTCAGCCCTGCCATGGAGTAATGATTGTCGGCTTTTGCTGCAATAATACCTGCCACATGGGTACCGTGGCCATTGTCATCAATTGCATCTTTATTACGGCCAATGAGATTGGCACCTAAGTCTGTGCGAACCGTTCCGCTTAAATCGGACAAACGGCTGTCGACACCTGTATCCACAACAGCGATTAACGTTTGCTTCATTTTGCTTGTGCCAATCAATGTATTCATTTGTTCAAACTTCACATCAGCGCCTTTTTTCCCACTGTTCTGCGCACTGTTTTTCAGCGGCCACTGGTAACTATACTGCGCGTCATTGCTGAGCGCACGATACGTTTGTACAGGCTCTGCAAATTCAACATTCGGCATACTAGAAAGCTTTCTCGCCGTGCTTTTGATCACAGCTTTGCCTGCTTTCAGCGTTTTGCCAGCTGATTCTTTCCCTGCCGGTACATCATAAACATACATTCCTTTAAATAAAGGATTTACTGACTGAGATGTCACACGGTTTTCTTGAATTCCGTAGCTTTTCATTTTCTTTTTTGCGGATTGAAGCGTTTGTCCATCCTTTAATTTAAAGATGATTTTGTTTGTGTTGACCTTTTCTTCTGGAACAAGCTTTTGTTTCTCTAATACATAACCGATCGATTTTCCTTCAAGCTGATCGATTCCTACTTTTTGCTCCACTGCTTCTAATTCCTTTTTTAAATAGGCTGGACTTGCCTCTTTGAGCATATCAAAAAGGGAACGGATCGCCTGTTGCTCTTTCTCTGTGACGATATGACCGCTGAATGCACCATTTTTCTCTACGTCATTCAGCAATGATTTTAATGTAAGCAAATGATTGTACACCGTTTGCTGCTTTTTTTGATTGTTGATGAGTTTAGATTTGAGAAACGGCTTTGTTTTTTGTAGCAGACGTGTAAGCTTCTGACCATCGGCTGTTTCATTGAATCGTTTGTCTTCGATCGTACGAATGGATTGTAGAATTTCACGTC
Source organism: Bacillus sp. Leaf49 (assembly GCF_001426125.1). NCBI lineage: Bacteria > Bacillati > Bacillota > Bacilli > Caryophanales > Bacillaceae > Bacillus > Bacillus sp. Leaf49. The sequence continues at coordinate 123,801 of NZ_LMRK01000002.1, forward strand.
CATGCTTTTTCTCAATAATGATGATCGTTGGTTCTTCTTCTTCAGGGAAAATCGGTTCAGATGGCGGGAGATTCGCGCCTTTATACCCGATTGTATATGCTGCATCCTCTTCCTCATCACGACTGTCTTCCTCTGAACCTAAATACAGCACTTTGACATAGTAAGGACCTGACCATGCATGCGGGAAGTTGATTTCTGTCTCTCCACTTGCTGTGTCCACACGATATCTCGAATAAGTGTCATCCTTCATCGCTCTATCCTTACTTGGGTAGACCGATACAGATAACACTTGTTTGCTTTTGACAGAAATTTGCATATGTGTATGTTTTGCCACATCATCTGCAGATGGCGTAATTTGGTACCATGACTCTTCTTTTTCATTCTGTAATGTACCTGAAATGACTTCACCATCTTTCAACCCAATGGCTTCATTGACACTTGTGCCTTTACTAACTGCTGATGCCTCGTACCCAGGTAATGCAGCCATACATAGAATGATGGCCATGAGTACAACCACACAGGATTTGACCTGCTTTTTAAACATGAAAAGACCCCCTTATCTTTTACAATACCTTGGAAGAATATCACAGAATCCTTTTTAGTAGAATCTATTTTTGACATAATTAAACTCGTTTTAAGCTAGGATTTGAGATATTCAGATGACTAGTCTGTTCGCTTCATAAACTTTTTGCCATTTCAAACGGAAAATGATGCTATTTAACCATGTCGAAAAGTACATTACAATCAAATTGTAAGCGCTTAACAAACAAGAGAGAAGGGATCAGCTTGTTCCAAAAAGATCATGTTTTTACACAAGTAAACGGTCGATCAAAGAATGAGATTTTACAATACATTTCCGAGAAAGCTGAAGACCTTCACATTACAGATGATCAGTCAGGGTTATTAACAGATTTGTTGAAACGCGAAGACGAAGTCTCAACAGGACTTCAGCAAGGTTTTGCGATTCCTCATACAAAAAGCTCTGCTGTTCAAACGGCTTCACTTCTCTTTTTAGAACTTGAACAACCCATTGAATGGGGAAGCTTCGACGATTTGCCAACAAGCTATTTATTTACACTGCTCGTTCCACTAGAAGAGGCCAATGTCACACACCTCAAATTACTGTCTGGCATTGCCACAAGTTTAATGGAGCCTGCTTTCATCGAAAAGATTCAACCCGGTCAAACAGCAGACTATTATTACGAAGTCATTGAACAACAATTGAAAGAGGGGATTACACAATGAAAATTGTCGGTGTCACTTCATGCCCAGCAGGGTTAGCTCATACACCAATGGCAGCAAAAGCATTAGAGAATGCGGGTAAACAGCTTGGACACGAGATTAAAATCGAACAACAAGGAATTATGGGACAGGTGAATGGCATTACAGCAGAGGAAGCCAAGCAGGCAGACCTTTGCATTATCGCCTCCAATCAGCATATTAACGACGCTGAACGCTTCTCAGGTATTCCTACTGTTCGTGTCGAAATCGGACGCGCCCTAAAAAATGCCGAGCAAATCATCACAAAAGCCGTTGCGCTGGTTGAAAAGAAAAAATCTGAATCCCAATAAACAAGAGCAATGCCATATAGAAAGGAGCAAAGCAGAATGAAAGCAAAATTAAAAGTCATTGAAGGCCACCTCATGACCGGTATTTCTTATATTCTTCCGGTGATCATCGGAGCTTCACTTATCGTTGGTTTAGCCAAACTAGTCGGGCTAGGTTTTGGTGTGTCAGATTTAAACGCCTATAAAGATGCAGGAGGCATTTTACATGGTGCCTATTTGATGGAACAGGTTGGCTGGACAGGCATTGGCTTAATGAACGTACTGCTCGCTGGCTTTATTGCCTATTCAATTGCAGATAAATCTGGTCTTGCGGCCGGCTTTATCGGCGGAGCTCTTGCCAGCTCAACAAATGCTGGTTTTATCGGCGCCGTCATTGCAGGTTTCTTTGCCGGATATGTCGCTCTCTTTGTGAAAAGAAAAATTCAAATTCAAGGCTCCGCAGCTGGACTCGTCCCTCTGCTCATCTTACCGCTCATTACTGTTGGCTTAACCGGACTTCTCATGTCCGTTCTGCTAGGCGGTCCATTAGGGGCTTTGAACACCGCATTAATTGAATGGATCAAAGGCATGGTCGCAGATGGAACAAGTACACTCGCACTTGCTCTCATTCTAGGTGCAATGATTGGCTTTGATCTTGGCGGCCCAGTGAATAAATCAGCTTGGATGGCTGGTAACGCGCTCTTCCTATCAGGTGTCTATCTTCCTGCCATTCTCGTCAATATCGCGATTGTCATTCCTCCGCTTGGATACGGGCTTGCGACATTAATTCGAAAACGCAACTTCTCTCCTACCTTCAGAGAAGCTGGACGAGGCGGCCTTGTGATGGGGATTATCGGGATTACAGAAGGAGCCATTCCCTTTACACTCGTCAATCCTTTGAAATTGATTCCGCTGAATGTCGTCGCTTGTGCTGCAGGAAGCGGGGTTGCTGCCTTATTAGGTGTCCATGACATCATGCCGCCAATTGGTGGACTATACGGATTCTTTTCAGTAGGAAACTGGTGGGCGTATTTAATCGGCGCACTAACTGGCGCACTTGTTATTGGAATTGGTGCCAACCTACTTGTGAACTTCTCTGAGAAAAAAGAACCCCAAAAGCCCGAACATGATCAGAAGCAGAAAGAAGAAGATGATTTTGACCTTGTGCTAGAAGGATAATTTGAACAAAGAAAGGTGTCGTTACACAATGACTGTCAATGTACATGTGATTCCACATACTCACTGGGACCGGGAATGGTATTTTACCACCTCCCGCTCCCGTATCTACTTAATGAAAAGCGTAATGGACATATTGGACACCCTCGAAACAGATGAACGGTTCCATTACTTCATGCTCGATGCACAAGCATCCTTGCTAGATGATTACTTGAAATGGCGCCCAGAGGATGAAAATCGAATCAAACAGCTCGTCACAGCAAAACGCCTCATCATCGGTCCTTGGTATACACAAACGGATCAGCTCGTTATTTCTGGGGAATCGATTGTACGAAACCTGCAATATGGGATTGAGCGCTGTCAGCAGTTCGGACATGTCATGAAGGTCGGTTATGTCCCTGATTCCTTCGGTCAATCTGCACAAATGCCTCAAATTTATCAAGGCTTTGGAATTGTCGATACAGCCTTTTGGCGCGGCGTTTCTGATCATATGACGAATCATACAGAATTTAATTGGCGCGGGGCTGATGGCAGTGAAGTGTTTGCAGTGAATCTGCCATTTGGCTACTACTACGGAGGAAATATTCCTGAGAAGGATGAAGACCTGCAAGCCTTTCTTTCTGAAAAAATCGGGGCGCTGCAAGCAAAAGCCACGACAAAGAATGTCTATTTCCCAAATGGCTTTGACCAAGCGCCTATTCGTAAAAACCTGCCTGACTTATTAGAAAAAGCCAATGAAATAGACGAGCACCACTATCAAATCAGCAGTTTAGAAGACTACATTGCAGCAGTGAAAAAAGAGCGGACTTCTTTTGAGACATTAGAAGGAGAGCTTATTCATGCCAAGCATATGCGAATTCATAAGTCTATTTTTTCAACAAGAGCAGATTTAAAAATCTTAAACAACCAAATTGAAAACTATCTTGTCAATGTGATGGAGCCGATCCTTACAATCAGCTATTCACTCGGACATGACTATCCGCATGACACGGTGCGTGATATTTGGTACCTCATGTTTGAAAATGCAGCGCATGATAGCATTGGCGGCTGTAACAGTGACACGACGAATCAAGATGTCTTCTTCCGCTACAAGCAGGCAAAAGAAATCGCCGAGAATCTGGTGGACTTACACATGCGTCTCATCGCCATCCGGCTGCAAACTGAGCAAGAAATCACGTTCACTTTATTTAACACACTGCCTTCAAAGCGCTCTGAAGTCATTGAAGTCGAAACCTTTATCACAGAACGTCCATTTACACTAAAAGACGCTGATGGACGAACTCTTCACTACACAGTCAAAAGCAAAACCGATGTGACAGATTATGTCTTAGCACAGCAGATTTCACTTAACCCAAGCAAAGAGGTGTACATGCCAAAGCAAGTATGGAAAGCTGTTTTACTCATTGAAGCAGTCGACTTGCCATCCGTTGGTTATACACAAGTCGGCATGGTTTTCGATGAATCTAGTGAATCCATTTTGGAAAAAACAGAAGGTCGTATCATTGAAAATACGTTTTACCGCATTACAGCAAATGACAATGGGTCATTAGAAATTACGGATAAACAGACTGGACGAACGTTCTCTGAGCAAATGATCTTTGAAGACAACGGAGATGATGGGGATTCTTATAACTATTCACCACCGCGTGAGGATCTGTATGTGTCATCCAAGGATCTTTCTTCGACAGACATCACAGTGTCTAAAAGCGGCTTGCAAGAAGAGCTCACCATCCAGCTTACTCTCACGGTTCCATATGACTTAGAAGAGCGCTCTCAGCAAGCAGTCACGACTTCTCTCCCGATTACAGCGAAGGTGGCATTAAACAAAGATGAGCCTGTCATCCGTTTTCATGTCGATGTCGACAATCATGCGTTAGATCATCGTCTGCGTGTCCTCTTTGATACAGGTATCGCATCAAAAGTATCATTGAGCGATCAGCAGTTTGGAACCATCGAACGCCCAACTGAGCTCACGCAAGAGCTTGAATGGTGGAGCAATGAACATTGGGAAGAAAAACCGATCACCATTGAACCGATGCAATCCTTTACTGCACTTCGTGATGAAGCATACGGTGTCGCGCTGTTGACGGACTGCGTGAGAGAATACCAGATCACAGGAGAAGACTACACAACGATCGCGTATACACTCTTCCGCTGTTTCGGAAAAATGGGGAAAGAAAACCTTCTTTACCGTCCCGGCCGGGCTTCTGGAGAAAAAATCGTGGAAACACCTGACGCCCAACTTCAAGGATCGCTATCATTCTCCTTTGGCATGCACTATAGCCAAGAAGCGGTAAGTGAAGGACACTTGGCTCAGCTTGCTAAACGTTACACCACCCCGGTTCAGTGCTACGAGCGGGCAGACTTTTTAAACGGTCGTTTAATTTTCTCTTTCCGAGATGAAAAAGAAGACTTACAATCTACTTATAGCCTGCTTGACATTGAAACAGACGGGGCCGTTCTAAGCGCTTTGAAAAAAGAAGAGCATGGAACAGGCATTGTCATTCGTCTCTTCAATCCATATTTAACACGTCAAACAGCCGCTTCAATCAATAGTTCATCTCTACAACATGGAGAAACAGCGAATTTAGGCGAAACACCTGAAGGACATATACTGAAAGCACAACATGGATCATTACACATTGAACCGCTCACACCTTGTCAGGTACAAACCTACATTGTAAAGAAAAAATGAACATGTAGGGGCGGGATCCATTTGGATTCCGCCCCTCTTTAATGGAGGGCATTGATCATGCGAATTGGAGGCATCGAAGCAGGCGGTACAAAATTTGTCTGCGGCTACGGAACAACAGACGGAACGATTGAACATATGACTTCCTTTGCAACACGGAATCCAGAAGAAACATGCCGGCAAGTGATCGAATACTTTACAGAGCATTCAGTTGATGCGATTGGCATAGGCGCATTCGGACCTGTCGATGTAAAAGAACACAGCCCCAGCTATGGAACGATTCTCGAAACACCCAAAACAGCTTGGCGCCGATTTCCATTACTCTCAACCTTAAAACGAGCACTCGGTCTCCCTATGAAGCTTGATACGGATGTGAACTGTGCGGCGCTCGGTGAAGCTCGTTTTTCAACAGAAACAGACAGACCAAATTCCTTGATCTATATCACGGTTGGGACGGGAATCGGCGGCGGTGCCTATATTGAAAACCGCCTCATTCACGGACTGCTTCATCCAGAAATGGGACATATCACCGTTCAGCGCCACCCTCATGACACCTATGGGGGCTGCTGCCCGATCCATCATGATTGTTTAGAGGGATTGGCATCTGGACCTGCCATAGAAGGCCGCTATCATACATTGGCACAAATGCTGCCAGAGGAGCACCCTGCCTGGTTACTTCAAGCTTATTATCTTGGGCAAATGACCGCAAATTTATTACTCACTCTTTCACCAGAACGCATTATATTTGGTGGAGGTGTCATGAAACAGCCGGCCTTGCTGCCGCTCATCCTTGAAGAAACAGACAAACGTCTTCATGGTTACTTACAATTACCAAAGCCATTAAATGAAATCGTCACAAAGCCTTCCTTTGACGGATTATCTGGTTTAATGGGCGCCATCGCCCTTGGAGCTGATGCCTTAAAGGAACAAGGAGCGGCGCAATGATGATGACGGCAGATACTCGAACCTACCAGCTCATTCAGCGGCTATTTGAAACGAAAGGGTTCGTGAAGCTGGAGGAGCTCACTGCCTCTTTTCGCTTATCTGACCGTTCCATCCGCAATCTAATCAAAGAAGCAAACGAGCTGTTAACACAAGCTGGAGCCATGATCAAGACCATCCGCGGGAAAGGGTATACGCTCTTAACAAGTGACCAAGACGCTTTCCTGCTTTGGCTCCATCAGCAAAAGCTTCCTGCCCGCTCTCTCGTACCCGTCATGCCAGAAGAGCGCATACGATTTATGATGAGAAAACTATTGCTTCAATCAGACTACTTAAAAATTGATCAATTAGCAGAAGAATTGTTCATCAGCCGTATGACGGTCAGCAGTGATTTAAAAAAAGGACGGGAGCTGTTAGCCCGTTACGGTATGACCCTTGTCTCAAAGCCTGGATTTGGCTTAAAAGTAGACGGATACGAATTGCAAAAAAGGACGTGCTACGCAGACTTACTGCTTGAAGAAGAACCCGCCCTATCTCATATAACTGAGCGGGAACAGCTTCATTTCCCTGACATTTCACTTGAAACCATTCGATCCATTGTGCTGACAAATCTATATCAAGAATCACTGCTCATTAAAGATATTGCCCTAAAGAATTTAGTGATTCACTTAGCGATTGCCATTCAACAAACGCAAAAAAAACAGCGGATACCCGCCAGTACTACTCACACACAAAGACCGCCAGTGTTAACAAGAATCGCTCAAAAGATCACGCATCAAATAAGCGACACGTTTCATGTCACCTTATCAGAGGATGAAACAGATTACTTGGTGATGCATCTCTTAGCGAATCAAACGTGGAAAGAAATTGATGAGCACCAAACGACAGAAGAAGTACGTCAGGCGGTGACACGATTTCTCCAGCACATTGAAAAAACAAGCGGTCATCGTTTTGTAGATGACGATATCCTGCGTCAAGATTTGATGCTGCATATGAAGCCATTATTAAATCGAATTCAATACGGCGTGTCTTTACAAAATCCGCTTTTGCATGAGATCAAAACATCTTACCCTTATCCGTTTGATTTGGCCGTCAGCGGACTCAATGCCTTACAGCTGGTGCGGACGCCAAATGAAGATGAAGCGGCATATGTTGCCTTACATATTGCTGCTTCATTTGAAAGAAGTCATCTTGACACCTCACAAAAAAAGAGGGCCATTATTGTATGCGGGTCTGGACTAGGAACGGCACGTCTGCTTGAAATTAAATTGAAGGCGGCCTTTCAACATGAGCTTGAGATTGTTGAGCTTTATTCTTATCAGGATTACGCTTTTAGCACCACTTTGCCATGTGATGTGATTATTACAACCGTACCTCTCGCACCAAAGGGGAAACCAATCATTCAAGTGAATGCTTTTTTTGAACATCATGATGTCCAGCGTGTGAGTGAGGTCATTCACCTGTTAAACGGACACGGTGCCCCTTCGCAGGAGCTGATGGCTTTTTTCCAAGAACGATTGACCTTGTTGGATGTGAACCTTTCAAGCAAAGAAGAGGTATTAGATACGCTTTGCAGCCGGCTGGAGGCGTATCAGCTTGTTTCATCTTCTTTTCGTTCCTCCGTGCTGGAGCGGGAGCAAATGTCATCGACCTATCTTGGCAAGGGGATTGCAATGCCTCACCCGCTCATCACAAATGAAGGCACCTCCTGCGTGGCAATTGCACGATTGAAACAGCCAATTGATTGGCAGGGCGATCAAGTATCTCTGATTTTCTTGTTAGCCATTCAGAAAGATGACGCTGCCTGCATGAATCAATTTTTTGAACAAGCTGTCGATTTGTTAGACAGTCCTGACCGCCTTCACTCCTTGACACATGCAAGGACATTTGATGAGCTGATGCATGTCCTGTTTCAATAGCACATAAGGCCGCCCAAGTGAAATCGGGCGGCCTTTTATTCATCTATTCCTCACATACGAATCAATCGTATATGACATTTTTTCCTTCTTCCCTTAACTTTTTCAACGACGTCAGCATATGGTTGATTTCTTCATCGGAATGTCTTTCCCAAGCGCCTAATTCTGCGACAATTTTCAAAGGGGATTTCGATCGATAGGAACGGGTCGGGTTACCGGGAAATTTTTTGTCAGTCAAATTCGGATCGTCTTCAAACTCGCCTGTCGGTTCTACAACATAAATTCTCTCTTTTGCATCAGACCGGGCTAATTCAGCTCCCCATTTGGCTGCGTTTAATGTTCCAGTAAAATAGATGTGGTTCGATTGTTTATCCTGATAGTTGGATAAATGCAACGGTTCAAGCAGGTCCCCAATCTTCAATTCCGCTTTCGTCCCATGAAAAAACGGCCCAGGATCTAAAACATCTTTCTTGTCATTCATACAGCCACATCCCTTATCGTTTTTGACTTGCGTATAACAGTATACGGGCTGATGTGGGCGGAAAACAGTCTATAAATGAGATGAAATTCGGGGTATAATGATAGTAGAGAGTAAGATGTGATCGGTAAACTCCAGCAAGTTGAAAAAACAGCAAGCATACATACAAAGCAGTCTTCTTGAAAGAGATAAAAAGCTGTTAGACGCCATAAAAGCCAAAGAGACGTTTGACGTTTTATGTGGTTGGCGTGTTGGCACATAATCAATTAAATTCTTCAGGAAGGGTGTAATGAGAGAATGAAAGATAGAGATAAGATTTGTCATATATATGCTCAAAAAAGTTGGCATATGGATTCTTATATTATTGGTAATCGTGAGGGTTTAATAGAATTAAAGAGTGCTATTGACCAAGCATTGAAAAGTAATGTTGGTCAAGCTGAATTGTTTCCATCAGATTTAGAGGATTATACAACTTACGTTGCTTTAGTTGATGATAAAGAAGAGTTGGATTCTCTTATTATGCCTTACACTGATGAGGATAATGATGATGAAAACTTGATACATCCAGTTGATATAGTTACAAGTCATGAAGAGAAAAAAACCCCTAAAAATTAGGGGTTTTTTAGTGTGATATTGTTACTTCCCGATGTTCTCTCCATTTTGCTCGATCAATGTTTCATACCAATAAGAGCTCTTTTTCCGAATTCTCTTCAGGTCTTTCAGGTCAAATTCATCACGGTTGACGTAGATAAAACCGTAGCGTTTTGAGCAGCCTTGGTGTGTACTGATTAAGTCGATGGCTGACCATGGGCAGTACCCGAATACCTCAACACCGTCAGTGATCGCCCATTTGATTTGTTCGATATGCTTTTCTAAATAGTCAATTCGATAATCATCTTGAATCGATCCATCTTCTTCTAATTTGTCGAATGCACCCAATCCGTTTTCCGTGATAATAAGGGGCAGCTGATAACGGTCATAAATCTCACGCATCGTTGATCGGAAGCCGACAGGGTCAATCTCCCAGCCAAATGCATTTTTACTTAAGAACGGGTTGTTGCCGCCTTTGTATACGCCATCTTCACCAGATTTTAAATGCTGATCTCCGCCGCGAGCAAATTCATCATTGCCATCTCCTTTACTCGCTTCAACCGTTTGAGATGTGTAGTAGTTAAAGGCAATGAAGTCTGGCTTTGCACTTTTCAAAATATCCATATCTCCCTCTTCAATCACAGGAAGAATGTCTTTTTCCTTCATGTATGCCCATGCAAGGTTGTTATAACGACCGAATACCGCCATATCAAGATATAGCCAGTTGCGGATCGCATTGTAATTAGCCGCAGCAATGACATCCTCGGGTTTTGGAGATGCCGGGTAAATAAGGGCGATGTTTGGCGCTGGTCCGATTTTCGCCTCAGGCAGCAAACGATGACAAAGCGTCATGGCTTTCGCCTGTGCCACAAGCATATGGTGGTTCTGCTGATATAGTTCTTTTTTCGGATTTTCTAAGTTTGGATCCAGTGTACCTAAAGCTGATCCATGTAAGATCATCATGTTTTGTTCATTAATCGTCAGCCAATATTTTACCTTCTCGCCATACTCCTGGAACAAAACCTCCGCATAACGTTCAAACGCATCGACTGTCGAACGATTTGACCAGCCGCCTTTCACTTGAAGCGCATGAGGCAGATCAAAGTGATACATCGTCACAATTGGTTCAATGTCATAGTGGCGCAATTCATCAATGAGAGAATGGTAGAAGTCAATTCCCTTTTGATTGATCTCCCCATCTCCATCTGGAATGATACGTGTCCATGCAATGGAGAAACGATAAGCTTTCAAGCCCATTTCTGCAAACATCTTCACGTCCTCTTTATATCGATGATAGTGATCGCTGGCTACCTTAAAATCAGTTGTTCCTTCAGGATAGCTTTCTCTCATATCAATGACTGAAGGTCCCTTGCCATCCTCGTTCCATGCACCTTCTACTTGATAGGCGGAAGTCGATCCGCCCCAGAAAAAGTCTTTTGGAAATGGTGCTAGTGTTGAATATCTCATGATTATGTCCTCCCTTTCTTAAACTAAGTGTAAAAATGATTGTCCTGGTGTCACTTGTTTTTCTTCTGTCTCAATGATATCGCTAAATTCACCGGAATTGGTAATAATCACAGGTGTTGTGACAGAAAGACCTGCTGCTTGAATGGCCTCAATATCAAACTCCGCAAGCAGTTCACCTTCTGTAATGGTTTGGCCCTGCTCAACCTTCGGCGTAAAATGACGGCCCCCAAGTTGTACAGTATCCAGTCCAATATGAATGAGTACTTCTGCTCCGCTTTCAGAGGTGAGACCGTATGCATGTCCTGTTGGGAATACCGTTGTCACGACTCCAGTTACTGGTGCAAACAACTTGCCTTCTGATGGAATAATGGCTGCGCCCTTACCTAAAGCGCCAGATGAGAAGGCTTTATCTTGCACCTCTTCTAGCTTGATGACTTCGCCAGATAAAGGACTTTTCACATGAGCTGCTTTGACACCATGTTCATTTTCAGATGCTGGTGCAGAACTAGTTGCAGGAGCATCTTCTTCATCCACAGGATCTTTGAATCCAATCAAATAGGTTAAGACGATTGAAAGGACAAATGAAACGGAAATTCCGATTAAGAATCCTGTAAATCCTTGACCATAGAAGATCGGAAGTGTCAGTAAACTCGGAAGACCTGATGCGATCGCAATACTTTGTGAATAACCGATAATGGCACCACCGACACCGGCAGAGATCACCGCTGCAATAAATGGTTTTTTCAAACGAAGTGTGACGCCGTATACAGCAGGTTCTGTAATTCCAAATACAGCAGAAACCGCTGTCGATCCAGCTAATGATTTCAGCTTTTTGTTCTTTGTTTTCAGCATAACACCGATGGAAGCACCGGCTTGTGAAAATACAGCTGGCGCAGTGGCCGGCTTAATATGATCTTTTCCATGAACCGCAATATTATTTAAAATGACTGGCACAAGCCCCCAATGGATACCGAAGATGACAAGAACCTGCCATGCCATCGCAATTAAAGCACCGGCAAGTGTAGGGCTAAAGGAGAATACTTTCAGCAGGACGGCTGCAATTCCATTCCCTGCATACACACCAAATGGTCCAAATACGATCAGTGTCAGTGGAACGACCGTGACCAGTAAAATCAGTGGTGTAATAAAGTTTTTCACACTTTCATGAATGACTTTGTTAAAGAAACGTTCGATATATCCCATCACAAACACTGCCAAAATAATCGGGATAACCGTTGATGTATAAGACATTAAGACAACCGGAATGCCGAAGAACGACACATCTCCGCCGCCTTTTGTGAGCTCTTGAATAGTCGGGTAGATCAGTGCACCTGCAATCGTCACAGCGACAAATGGATTCGCTTTAAACTTCCTAGCAGAAGTGAATGCGAGCAGCAGCGGCAGGAAGTAGAACAAGCTGTCTGATGCGGCAAATAAAATTTGATACGACGTATCTTCAGGAGATAACCATTTTGCATTGATACAGATGCCTAGAAGTCCTTTTAAAATACCGGCACCCGCCATGACACCTAGAAGCGGTGTGAAAATTCCAGAAACAATGTCGACGAATTTTCCGAAAAGACTTGTACTTTCTTCACTTGATCTAGCAGATGAAGAAGTGGAATCCTCTAATAGATTCGTAAACTCCCCAATCTCTCGATATACCTCTGGTACGGTGTTGCCAATGACCACCTGAAACTGGCCGCCGCTTTCCATGACAGTCACCACACCATTTAATTTTTCAATGGCTGCTTTATCTGCTTTTGATCTGTCATTTAATGTGAAGCGAAGTCTTGTGGCACAGTGAACCAATGAATGAACATTTTTCTCTGTCCCGATATGTTTGATAATGTCTTCTGCTAATTGACGATGACTCATACAAAAACCCCCTTTTTTTCAAAAAAATACGTTTTTAGGCAAAATAAAAACCTAAACGGGCACCAAAAATAGTCGCAACTTGCTATTGCGCTTTTTCAGTGAACGTTTAGGTTTTGCCTGCCGAACAGTCACAATCCTCTAAGACGATCATTGTGAAACCGTATTCTTTTATGTTTATGAGCAAATAGTACCACTCACTTTTTATAATGTCAACGCTTTCTTTTAAAATTCTATCTTTATTTTTCTCGTTTGATGAGTCGATTCAAATGAATCGATAGATAGAGCATCTCCTCTGATGTCAGGTCGCGATGATACGTTTGATACACATATTCCGCGATTTTCTTTGCACATTCGTACGCCTTCGGATATTTCACTTTAATCAGCTGATATAAATCTTGATCTTCACTGACGAGTAACGTTTCGTTGATGAGACGCTGTACGAAAAAGCGTAAATGTGTGAGAAAGCGATAAAAGTTGAGCGAGTCTTCATCAAATTCCATGTTCAGATGATATTTCACAATGGTCAGTATGGCATTCACTTCTTTCGTGATATTGACCGTTGTATTCATGTCTTCATTGAGCTCTGCATTAATGATATGCATAGCAATAAAGCCCGCTTCATCTTCAGGCAGTTCAATATGAAGACGATCTTCAATCATCTCAAGGCATTCCTTCGCCACGAGAAACTCATCTTTGTATAAACGTTTAATCTCCCAAATCAGCGAATTCTCAATCAAGTGGTTTTTCTTTAATCGTTCAATGGCGTAATGAATATGGTCTGCCAGCGATACATGCAGACTTTCGTTTAATCTTCGGTTCAGCTTTGTATGTGCGTATTGGATCATTTCCTCGGTCACCTTGACGACATCATACGGAACCTCTTGAAGCAGCATTTTCATCCGCTCATGAACGGAATGATCCTCTAGGCGGAACACTTTATCAATTAACGCCTCGTCCACCGGGTCGCCGGGACGTCTTTGAAAAGCGATGCCTCTGCCCATGACGACGATTTCTTTTCCTTGTTCATCTATCACACTAATGACATTATTGTTTAGAACCTTTTGAATCTGCATCTCCAAACACCTCCGTCTATAACCAGCCATCTACACTCAAAATATGCTCTCATCTTAACACAACTGTCAAATCACTTGGCGTTTTTATCTGACTTTTGAAATAGATTTCACGATATTTTCACTTCCTTCTTGCTGGTCTGATCCTCCCTCGGCCAGCATACAATACCCCGAGGAGGTGACCTTCGATGAAGGCTTTTTTCTGGTCAGCATCTTTTTTATTCATGTTCATTCTGACTCTCTTTATTCTAGGTATTGTTTTTTGGCTTAGTGGACAAGGCTTAGATCAGCTATGGAGATATGCGCTTATCTGTCTTGTGACAGCCACCGTTCTACACGGCGTTACCACTTGGCTAAAGCAGCATGTCATGCATCATCTATCCAAATAAAAAGGCTGCCCTCCGTATTCAGGCAGCCCTTCCGTTATTCTTTAGATGAGGCGGCTTCTTTCTGAGAAGCACGCAGTTCATCATTGATTTTTTTCGCATCTTCTAAAAACTCTGTTTCAAATCCACTTTTGAGTGCCCACATATAAAATAACAACGCCACAACTGCGATAAGTGCCATATCCCAGCCATAATGAATGACGTTATACCCGCCAAATTTATCACTGCCGAGACAAGAAATCGTCATCATCACAAGCAAATACACAACCATCCAAGCACCTGCTTTAAAGTGACGGCCAAAGCCCTTCCACTTCGCTTTTGCTTGATAGTAAAAATAGATTGGCAGACCGATGAGAATAATGAACAGCACCTGACCCGTCAGCGGCCATCTCGCCCAGTACAGTGTCAATGATGCAAAGACAAAACCAAGCGGAGCAATGATGCTGAGTCCTTTAATTCGCAGTGGACGATATAAATCTGTGCCCGTCTTTCTCAGCGTCATGACTGTCACAGGTCCTGTCAAATAGGAAATCAGGGTCGCCACAGAGATAATTTCAGCGAGAACCCCCCATCCTCTAAACAAAAACAGAAAGATAAACGATACGCCTAAGTTAAAAAACATCGCTGGACGAGGCACACCGTAAATTGGATGCAGACGGCCAAGTACACTCGGCATGTACTTGTTTTTTTCCATCCCATAAATCATACGAGACGTCGTCGCCGTATACGTAATCCCTGTACCAGAAGGAGAAACGAACGCATCTGCATATAAAATAAGGACAAGCCAGTTGATTCCTAACGCAATGGCAAGGTCAGCAAATGGCGAGTTGAAATTCAAATGCCCCCAGCCATTCACAATCATTGATGGATCGACAGCGCCAATAAAAGCGATTTGCAGCAGCACATAAATGACCGTTGCAATCAAAATCGATCCAACAATGGCGATTGGAATCGAACGCCCTGGATTTTTCGCTTCTCCTGCCATATTAATCGGGCTTTGGAAGCCATTAAAAGCAAACACAATCCCCGATGTTGCCACAGCTGTGAGCACACTCGCCCAGCCGTTCGGCGCAATACTTGTTCCAGAAGTAAAATTCTCACTATGAAAACCTACGAATAAGAGCGCACCAATTGTTAATCCTGGAATGATAATTTTAAAAACCGTAATGAATGTATTCGCCTTTGAAAACAACCCAACTGTCCAATAATTGAGCAGAAAATAAATCACCAGCAGCACACTTGCCACCATGAGCCCCTCGGTCGTCAAAACCCCTTTTGTGACCAAATGGCTTGTCCACTTTGCCCACTCCCAAGGCCATGAGCTCATGTATTGAACGGAGGCCACTGCCTCAACAGGAATCACTGAAACAATGGCGATCCAGTTTGCCCAAGCGGCGATAAATCCGATAAAAGAGCCATGTGAATATTGCGTATATTTGACCATTCCGCCTGCCTCTGGAAACATCGACCCGAGTTCACTATAAGACAATGCGATAAATAAAATAACAACCATCCCGATCAACCATGACAAAATAGCAGCAGGGCCGGCAATTTGAGCAGCCCGCCACGCACCAAAGAGCCATCCCGAACCAATGATTGAGCCAAGACCTACCATCATTAAAGCGAAAGTTCCCATCCTACGATGCAAATGATTCATGTTCATAACACCTTTCGATTAAAATACAGAGCATGTGTCGAGCAAGCGCCTTTCTTTTATAGCAGCTCACCTTTCATTCCATTGGCAAATACTTTCCGATCTGAACTTTTATCTTTGTTCATTTTTTTGCCTGTTATATTATCTCTCAATTCTCCATTTTCTGAAATAGTCGAACATGCTTATTTCAAAAGAAAGCGCTTTTTCAACTGTTCAATCTATTAGACTGATTAACTACCTTTACCCTTATTTTGAAAAAAACAAAACAAAAAAGAAAGAGGAAATGACTTCCTCTTCCCTTTGAACACGTATCATTCAAAGAAAAAAGGATAAAAGGGAGACCCTCTTATCCTTGTGAGATTGCTTGTTCTTTTTCAATGACAGCTAGTCTTTCTTGAACTTCTTCTTCAGATAAATTGTGCTGTTTCACATAAAGGTTACGTTCGCTTGTGCGGCATTCATGGCTGCAGCTGCGCATATATTTATGCTCGCTTTCTTCTGTTGCAATCATTTTGCGGTTACATGCAGGGTTCGCACAGTTCACATAACGCTCGCAAGGTTCGCCAGTGAAGAAATCTTTTCCTACTACGACGTGCTCTGTTTGATTGACTGGAACCGTTAGGCGGTTATCAAACACATAACATTGACCGTCCCATAGCTTTCCTTGAACTTCTGGGTCTTTTCCGTACGTGACAATTCCACCATCAAGCTGGGATACATCTTCAAAGCCTTCACGCTTTAACCACCCTGAGAATTTCTCACAACGTACGCCGCCTGTGCAATACGTCAGAATTTTTTTCCCTTCAAGAATCTCTTTGTTGTCACGAATCCACTCAGGTAATTCACGGAATGTCTCAATGTCAGGGCGCACAGCACCTCTGAAGTGACCGACATCAAACTCATAATCATTACGTGCATCAATCACGACCGTATCAGGTGATTGCATTTGCTCGTAAAATTCAACTGGGCTGAGATGTTTTCCCGTTAATTCTAGCGGATTCACATCGTCTTCAAGACTTAAATTCACCAATTCATTTCGGTGGCGGACGTGCATTTTCTTAAACGCATGACCATCTGCTTCGTCAATTTTAATTGGCATGGACGCAAAGCGTGGATCTTCTTTCAATGCTTGCATGTACTTGTCCGTCTGCTCAATGGTACCAGACACGGTTCCGTTTATGCCTTCAGATGAAACAAGAATACGACCTAACAAACCAAGTTCCTTACAGAATGCTAGATGCTCTGCTGTAAATGTTTCTGGATCCTCAATGGGGACATATTGATAGTAAAGTAATACACGATATTGTTTTTCCATATATATAAACACCTCTTAAATTTAATCAAAACATACCATTTTATATCATACAGGAAATACATACCTTAAGGCAATGTCAGTAGTTCAATTCCATAAAACGGAAGGGTCTATGGTCTCATATTGTTCGATTATTTGACAGAACTTTCTGTAAAATGAGATGATTTAAGAACTATATGATTTCGTAAAGGAGCATAAGTCAATGATCCAGCCAGAAGATATCGTCAGAAGCGGTCCTAACCAGTTTATTTCTCAAAAGGGGATTTATCATGAAATCGAGTCATTTGTTACTCCCTTTCAGTCACCAGCTATAGTGACAGGATATGACTCATATCAAGCCTTTTCACAGTACACAAAGCTTCCATCCGAGTGGCCTGTTGTTCAGCATAAAGGTTACAGTTCACCAAATGCGATCACACGAATTGCGGAAGAACTCAAGAGTTCAGACGTGATCATCGGGATCGGTGGGGGCACGATTTTAGATACAGCGAAGTCTGTTGCCGACGCTCTCCAAATTGAAGTGATCATGGTGCCGACGATTCCTGGGACATGTGCGGCTTCTACACCGCTCAGCGTCATTTATGATGACAAGGGAAATTTCATGAGGGTCGACTATCATAAGCGGTCCAGCTATCTCACGTTAATTGATCATACTTTTTTGCTTTCATCTCCTCTTTCCTATCTCCAAAGCGGAATTGGGGATACGCTGGCAAAATGGTATGAAGCGGAAGCCATTATTCGTAACACAAAAGGCACCTTGCCGCTCATGGTACATGCTGCATTAAAGCAGGCAGTGTACGTTCGTGACATTCTTCTGACTCATAGTGAAGAAGCCGTTAGGAGTTTAAAAACAGGTCAGCTTTCTCAAGCCTTTGCAGATGTAACAGATACGATCATTACGTTAGCCGGAACAGTCGGCGGCTATGGAGGACGTTATGGCAGAATGGCAGGAGCCCATGCCGTTCATAATGGATTAACATTTATTGATGAAACACATCATGTGTTACATGGACAAAAAGTGGCCTATGGCATTCTCGTTCAGCTTGCTGCAGAAAACCGTATGACGGAAGTAGAAGAATTACTTGAGCTTTATCAAACACTCGGATTACCTATAACGATGCGTGATCTTGGCATCACAGCTCAGCTAGAGGAAGCAGCACATACAGTGGCAAACCATGCTGCACGTAAAGATGAAACCTTTTGTTTGATTGGAGACTATACCAAAGAGCAAATTGTCGACGCCATTCAAATCATTGAGACCTATCAGCCTCAAAAGACGGTCTGAACATAGGGGCAAATAAAAAAGCACAGGCATCGGGACTGACCCCAAAAGATGAGACAAATAAAAAACACCTTCAAGTTTGAAAACGGATCGTTGTGATCCGAAATAAAACATGGAGGTGTTTTTTCTATGGGGACA
>NZ_LMRK01000003.1:0-140619 GCF_001426125.1 Bacillus sp. Leaf49
CCAGTAGCTCCAGTTGCACCCGTGATTCCAGTGGCACCAGTAGCTCCGGTTGAACCTGTGATACCCGTGGCCCCAGTAGGTCCGGTTGAACCTGTGATACCCGTGGCCCCAGTCGGACCGGTTGAACCTGTGATACCCGTGGCGCCAGTAGGTCCGGTTGAACCTGTGATACCTGTAGCACCAGTAGATCCAGTTGCACCTGTGATTCCCGTTGCCCCAGTAGGTCCGGTTGAACCAGTAATTCCTGTAGCTCCAGTGCTGCCCGTTACTCCAGTAGAACCTGGAGCACCAGATGCTGCCAAAAGCGTATAATCCGGGGACGTATCTGGCGTACCTAAAGGTGGAGCAGAGTTCACAATATACGTACCACCTTCATAAGTGACCACTTGACCGACTGAATACATTGATGCTCTTTCTGGATCATATGTTTCAATACCACTTAATCCTACCCCTATAGGGCCAGTTTTCCCAGAAGCCGCCAAAAGGGTATAGTCGGGGGAAAGTCCAGGTATTCCTGAGGGAGCATCTACCTTAGCAATATAAGTACTGCCATTATACGTGACAACTTGACCAGCCTCGTAATCTTGTGATTGTGAGGGGTTAAAAGGGAGGACACCGGTTAATCCGCCAGCAGGTCCGGTTGGTCCGGTAGGCCCAACCGGACCTGCTGGGCCTCTTCGTCCAACCCTTTGAATTATTTTTGATTGTTTTTCTCCTTTTGCACAAGACGGATCCCCTTGAGGTCTGTTTTGTTTTGAATGTTCTTGTTTAATAAAAGGACAGTCTCTTCTTTGAGGACGATCATGACGTGATCTTTTGTAATGAGGCTGCTCATGATATCTACCGCAAAAGGGACATTTGTGATCGAATTGATTGTACAAATTGCCCATCTCCTAAAATTGATATTTCATTCTATGTACGAATTTTTAAATCGGAAGTAAAACCTAGAAAATTCATCATTTCGAAAATCATCGAATCAAATCATTTAAAAGTTAAATCGTTTTATGTTATGGTGTTGAAAGAATGAAACTAGTATGATTTTTGAAAGAAATGGGGCATCATGTATGAGTCAATCAGTTTTACAACGTGCAGCATATTCCGTGTTAAATTTATCCTCTGTAACAGAAGGTGGCACAATCAAAGAGTCATTTGAACATAGTATGGATTTAGCAAAAAAAGCTGAGAAGTGGGGCTACCATAGATATTGGCTTGCGGAGCATCATAATATGGAAGGGGTTGCGAGTTCAGCAACATCCGTCTTAATTGGATATATTGCCGGAGGGACTGAAAAGATCCGGGTTGGTTCTGGGGGGATTATGCTTCCAAACCATTCTTCACTCGTTATTGCAGAACAATTTGGAACACTGGAGACTTTGTATCCAGGGAGAATTGATTTAGGTCTTGGCAGGGCACCAGGAACAGATCAGTTAACGGCAAGGGCACTTAGACGTAATCTTCATAATGGGGAGGATTTCCCTGAGCAGCTTGAAGAACTTCGGCAATATTTCAAACCGACTGGTCAGGTCAAAAAACATGTAAGAGCCGTTCCGGGAGAAGGATTGGATATACCAATTTGGCTTCTTGGTTCAAGTGGTTTTAGTGCAAGGCTTGCAGGAGAACTGGGACTGCCATTTGCCTTTGCGGCACATTTCTCCCCTAAAAATACCATTCCTGCTTTAGAATTATACAGACAGTCATTTCAACCTTCAGATGTGTTAAAAGAACCTTATGCGATGGTTGGTGTGACGGTTTTTGCTGCTGATCAAACAGAGCGGGCTGAATATTTGGCGACGTCTCATTATCAGCGCTTCTTGAGCCTCATTCGCAATACACCAGGAAAACTCAAAGCCCCTGTTGAAAGTATGGATGGGCTATGGAGTCCATATGAGAAGGCGATGGTGGACGAACAATTAAGTTCGACGATGATCGGGGATAAACAAAAGGTGAAAAAAGAGTTAGAAGCCTTTATTGAGGCGACTCAAGCAGATGAAGTCATGATTAATTCTGATATGTTTGACCATCAAGAAAGAATGCGTTCTTATGAAATCATTGCAGAGATATTTCAAGAGGAACAAGAAAAATAAGAATAAAAAAAGAACTGCCAAGAGCAGTTCTTTTTTATTTATGCTTTAGTAAACACGCGAAATGGTTGTCCAACTGGCAGTACTGTACGACCAAAATGTGTATTCAGCACAACAGCTGCAGAACCATAAAATGAAAGAAGAGAAATAATCAATTCTGCAATACCAGCCATCGTATGAGTCACATCGTACATCACACCAAACGAGCTTAGGGACAGGCCAATGAATAAGAAATCAATAAAGACGAAAATCAAAAACAATACTTTATGTGTTTCCATTGCACCGATCGTCATAAATAAGCTGAAAATCAAATAACCAATAAAAGCAAAACCTAGTTGTTTTGGGTCCGCAGCTCCCGCAAGCGTTTTCCCAAAAACGCCCGCTTGAATGAGCCAAGTGGTTCCAACGCCCATCCAAAAAAGACCGAATGCGCCGAAGGCAGTGGCTCCAAAAATATTATGATGCTTTGAATCTTGTATGGACGCAATCAGCTGCGCGATTCCTCCAAGGAAGATAGCCCAAGGTAAAATAAGGGATGTGCCATCTGTGATTCCTAGTTTTTGTGAAGACGCAACAAGCGTCACCATTGCTAAACCAAACAAACCAAGTGGTGTTGGGTCTGCGATTGATAATCGAATTGCTTGAACATTCTGTTTTTCCATAATGACCTCCTACAATTTGCACTTACAAAAGATACTCGAATTCGATAGAAACGTCAAGCTCTTTTTTAGTAGACACTTGCAACGTCTTCCAAATAAATCTATATTTAATACAATACATCATACATGTGATAGAAAAAGAGGGATGAGAATGAGTAAAGGCTTAGCTGGAAAGACCATTGCCATATGCGGAACAAGAAAAACAGAAGAAATGCGTACACTTGTTGAAAAGCAAGGAGGACAAGCTGTTATTCGTTCTCTTCAGGGCACTGTATTTTTAGCCAAAGAGGAATTGAAGCCAGGCATAGAAACCTTTGTAAAGAAGGGAGCTGACTGGGTCATTTTAACAACGGGTATCGGCACAGACACATTAATTGAAAGTGCAGAAGAGCTGCAGCTTGGAGAAGCTTTTATGAACATTTTATCAAGTGCCCATATCGCTTCAAGAGGATACAAAACGTTTGCGGCTCTAAAAAAACACGGCATTCAGCCAGATGTTTCTGATGAAGATGGAACCGTTCGTGACCTCATTTCAAAGTTAGAAGACAAAGAACTTCAAGGTAAACGGGTCATGGTGCAGCTTCACGGCGAAAATGCACCAGCTCTCATTGATTTTTTACATCACAAGGGAGCAGACGTTTTGCAGCTCATGCCATATCAGCACACGCCCCCTGAACCAGAGGCGGCGGACACTTTGCTTCAAGAAATGAAAGAAGGGAAGGTCCATGCCGTTTGTTTTACAACCGCTGTTCAGGTTCATGCCTTTTTCAAACTAGCAGAAGAATGGGACAAAAAAGAAGAACTGCAACATCTATTCGAGCAGAATGTATTAGCTGTAGCTGTTGGAAAAGTCACAGCTGAAGCTTTAAAAGAAGAGGGGATAAGCCGCATTCTAGCCCCTTCACTTGAAAGAATGGGTGCAATGATTATGGAATTATCTCAATATATGAAAAAACAATCGACGCACGCATAGAAAAAACGCCTTTCACATGACGAGTGAAAGGCGTTTTTGTTAGATTGTCCGTTTTCGATTTGTGCGAATTTTTTTCAAAACGAAATACAGTACGATGAGAACGATGGCAATGACCATAATTGGTGTTGTATACGTGTGAGCGACACTTTGAATGTGGTCCCATTTTGTCCCAAGCTGCATTCCAAGATAAATAAATAGGATGGACCAAGGGATGGCGGCTAATCCGGTCAAAAGAACAAATTTCAGAAATGGCATCTTTGCAATACCAGCTGGAATTGAGATCGCGTGGCGCACGACTGGGATAAAACGAGCTGTAAATACGACACCCGTTCCATATCGGTCAAACCAGCGTTCTGCCGTGGCAATATGATGCTCATGGATGAATAAATACTTCCCATACTTTGTTAAAAAAGGTCTTCCGCCGTAAAGGCCGATCCAGTAAATAAAGCACTGGGCAAGTGTTCCTCCAATCACCCCAGCGATGACGGCTCCAACAAATCCAATGCTTCCTGTTGACACCATATATCCGCCGTAGGCAAGTACAATTTCACTCGGGATAATTTCAATCATCAGTCCAAGTGCAACACCTGCGTAACCAAGGCTTGTCAGCCAGGTTAAAATTTCATTAAACAAGGTTCCCATTCATTTCACTCTGCCTTTAAATACGAATTTTCTTCAAGCATCCTTATAAGAGCCTATGCTTGTTTTGCTTCTCTCATGAGTATGCTTTGCATATATGCTAGCATGGCTGGCCGCATATCATGACGCATCAATCCAATTTCAGCCGCTGCCTTAAATGAGCCCAGCTTATCACCAACGTCAAATCTCATCCCATCTAATTGTTTTGCATAAATGGGTGATTCATGTGCAATGATTTTCAGCGCATCTGTCAGCTGGATTTCGTTCCCAGCACCTCTCTCGATTCCTTGTAGAATAGGAAAAATCGATGGTGTTAACAGATACCTGCCCATCACGGCTAAATCGGAAGGAGCTTCATGAATAGCTGGCTTTTCCACTAAGTCTGTGACTTCAAACACTTGACCGTCTACTCTAGCTGGTCTTATCATACCATACTTACTGACATCTAGACGATCCACTTGCTGGACGCCAATGACCTCTCTTTGTTTGTCTTCAAAGACTTCCATAAGCTGAGAGAGTGCAGGTCTTTCTGACACCATGACATCATCACCTAAAAGGACCGCAAAAGGATCATTGCCAGTAAAATGACGTGCACATAATACCGCATGTCCAAGACCTAAGGGCTCCTTTTGACGAATATAATGAATATTGGCCATATCCGCAATATGTTTGATTTCAGCCAGCTGTTCTTTTTTTCCTTTTTCAAGCAACGTGTGTTCTAGCTCAATCGAACGGTCAAAGTGATCTTCAATCGATTTTTTATTTCTTCCTGTGATAATCAGTATATCTTCAATGCCTGATTGAACAGCCTCCTCAACTATGTATTGAATGGCGGGTTTGTCGATAATCGGCAGCATTTCCTTTGGCTGTGCTTTCGTTGCGGGTAAAAAACGTGTGCCTAATCCGGCTGCTGGTATAACGGCTTTTTTGATGTTCATTGAATCATCGCTCCATTTCTGATCGTTTATTTTCTGATGGAAACACCCATAGGCGGCTTCCAGTAAAAGTGATCATCATGCCAAGAAGGGTACCAATCGCTTTACTAATGAATAATGAGAAGCCTGCTTGCTGCATGACATATAAGACAACATAGGTGAGGAGACACGCGACGCCGTTGACTGTGGCCCACTTGATCCATTCCCACCTGTCCGCTTTCTTTTTTACTTGGAACGTCCATTTTCGATTCCAAACATAACTGTTTAGCATTCCTGCTGTATAGGACAGGCACTGTGCAAGAAAAGAGGGAACAAAGCAAGCAGTGAAAAAAAAGAAGAACAGAAAGTCAATCATCGTATTGCTTGCGCCTATAGTTAAAAATGTGGCATAGGTCCGAATATTTTTCTTTGTCATGCGAAGGATCATCACCTCCTAGTGTTTGAGTGGGTGTATGAATACTGTACAAAAGCGAGTTGACGAATCAGTGAAGAAAAGATGAAAAAAACATGAACAAGCGATATCTGTTTTTTCACCAGCTCGTGATATAATTTGTAAGATGAAACGAACGGTGGTGCACATGCATGTATTTAACAATTGGAGAAACAGCTGAATACTTAGAAGTATCAGAAGCATATGTTGAAAAATTAATCCAGCAAAAAAAGATTCGTTACGTATTTGACGGGGAATCGTATCTCATTTATCAAGGGCAGTTTCAAACCCATATGAAACAGCTAGAACAATATAAAGAGCTCATTCAAGACATCTTAAATGAACCAATCCCTGAGGACCCGGACGTAAAAGATGAAGATTAAAAAAGACTGTACGAGAAGGGAGAACCTTTTCATACAGTCTTTTTTATTGGCTGACACCCGTTTGGACAATGTTCATATGACAATTCACTTGGACATCTGCATCAGGGTAGAGTTTTTGCCATTTCTCCGGTGTCATGGCTTTATCTTTAGAGCGATATCTCAAACCAAGTCCAAGTGGATCAATTTTTTGCTTTTTAAAGGATTGAACAAGGTCTTGCCCTTGCTGGGCCACACGCTTCTCCACTTCTTTTTCAACATGCTGCAAAATAGAAGGCGTATCGATTTTTTTTGATTTCATGAATTCTTTTAACTCACCTTTCAGCTTGATATCAATGGTGATATGAGGCTTTTTTGAAAGGTTTTCAGTTGGTTTAATGTGATAAGACACATGTGATTTGATATTTTCAATAACAACATGGGTTTTCTTTCTGTCATTAAATCGAAACTCATAAATCCCATTTTTATGATTTTCAATCATCGCTTTAAACGTAAATGTATCTTCCCCTGGAATATGCCCAACCATTTTTTCTTGATCAAAAAGAGCGACACCTGACACTTTAATAGAGTTGCTTGTATTTTTAATGTAAGGGAGGTAGGCATCCACGCCTTTTGCCATCATCTGATTCATAAAAATATGCTGATTGGTCACAGGTTGATTGCCGTTTCGCATGTTTTGAGCCAGTAAATCTGAAAGATATACACCGATATTTAAGTTGGTTTGATTCATTTTTGTATGCAATAAATCTTCAACTTCTCCGTCTACTATGGCAAATACTTGACGAGACCCAATGATCGGATCACGATAGATGTAATTCATCAAATCAATCATACCCACTTCTTTCGCCAGCTTTTCACTTATTAAAATCACGAGTACTTGTCCCATGACAACGGGGAAAGGCGATTTTTCCGAAACAAGAAACTGAATATTACTAATGGTATTTGACTTAGCACTTACAATTTGATAGCTTCCTTGTTCTTCGCTTTTAAAAACAGGGAAAACAAAGAAGCCCTTCATTTCTCCATCTTCCAATAAGTCAAATCCCGCCGCCTGCGAGATACTTAATTCATCTAAGAGACGAGGCTGTGCACAGCTCGTTAAGAAAAGACTCAATAACATGAGACATATCAGAATAGAATGTTTCATGTTCGTTTTTTCACCCACCTTTTTTTCAGCAGCAGCCCAATGATCATACATCCAATCAATCCATAGATGAGGATGTATCCGCTATATTCCACCCATTTATTAAATGTCTCAAATGAGGTAGCTCTGATAAAAAATGAAAACATGACGAGAATGAGAAGGCTGAGAACTATTAACGTGGTGCGCTGGCTCGTGTGAAACACTTGTTTTGCCATTCTGCTGGCTGCCCATAATGGAATAGCGATATTCGGAACGATAAGCAAAAGCCATAGCGACACTTCAATAAATTCAAAGCGCTGGATAAACGGAAGTTTGACAATGCTGGTTAATGTCAATGTCGGCCATTTCGTTAGTTCGAGCTGAGCACTTGAGTAGTACGCTATAGAGACGAGAAATACAAGCAAATTCAGGCATGTCGTTAGCAACACTCCCATATGTGCAAATTTTTGCGACGTTTGTGCTTTTTTAATAAAGGGATAATAGACAAGCAATGTTCCAAAACCAAACATGGATAAAGAGGCATCTTTGACCCCCATCATGAGTTGTGAAAATGAATGATCAAACATTGGGAACATAAACCGGATGTGACTATATTTCATGACATAAAAGCAGATAAAGGTCATCCAGTACGTTAGAACAATGCTAAAGAATGCCCAGCCAGCGATTGTTCTAAATCCGCCTGTGTGAATGTAATAGACGAGGATGAGCAGCACTGATGCAAATAAAAGACCAGGAATTTCTTTAAACAGCCAAACATGGATCACATCCATATAATGAACAAGCACAATCAAAGACAATGAAGAAAAATACAAAATGTAGAGAATGTTGATGAATTGTCCGAGCCATTTACCAAACACAGATTGCGTAATGTCACTAAATTCGTCAGTAGGTGCTTTTTTAAACAAAAAGTAAATGAGGAAGATCATCAAATTGACGCTTGCACCAGCAATTAAAATGGCGATCCACCCATCATTATTAATCGTCCGGACAAGATTCGTCTGGAAATTTAAAATACCAACACCTACTTGATTGGCATTGATCAGAAAAAACACAAAAAAAGGGGACACTTGAAATTTTTCTTTCACAGAAGAAGAGCTCATGCCTTCACTTCCTTATTCATAAAAATCATTTTTCCCCTTACGGCCTTGCTTTGGCTTTTGGCGGTGTATTGTTTCATTTTGCGGCCGTAAATTTTCTGGACGTTTTTTCAAAAAGCGGAGCTGGGGACGAATCAAACTACCCTTTAAATCGGCCAATCGAAGTGGAAAGATTGGCTCTAAGTAAGGCTGGCCTATAGACGTTAATTTCATTAAATGTGTAAGAAGAAAAGCCCCCATTAGCGAAATCCCTAGCGCTCCCCACACTTGTGCAGCAAAAAGGAATGGGAAACGTAAGAGACGAATGGTTGTCCCCATTTTATAAATAGGGGTGACAAAAGAGGCAAGAGCTGATAATGCGACTATAATGAGTAGGATATTACTTGTTAATCCCGCTGCAACCGCAGCCTGTCCGATCACAATACCTCCAACAATCCCGAGCGTCTGTCCGACTTTTGCAGGAAGACGAGACCCGGCTTCCCTAAGCAGCTCAATCGATATCTCTAAAAATAATGCTTCAATAATAGGCGGAAAGGGCACGAGATAGCGTGATGCTACGATCGTTTCTAATAAGTCCTTAGGAATCAGTTCATAGTGAAACGTTAAAACAGCTACATACAAAGGGGTTGCAAAAATAGAAAAAATCACAGCAAAAATGCGTAACAGCCGAAAGGAGGATGCTGCGATCCAAGACATGTTATAGTCTTCCATTGTAGAAAAATACTCGAGTAAAATTGTAGGTGCAAGCAGGGTATGAGGCGAACCGTCAACCATAATGGCTATTTTTCCTTCCGTTAAACCTGAGGAAACCCTGTCTGGCCGTTCTGTATTTAAAAACAATGGAAAGATTGTATTGGACACATCATAAAGCATTTGCGCAAGATAATTAGAATCTAGAATTTGGTCATAGTCAACATCTTGAATCCGCTGAAGAACGGTTTCAATGTTCTGTGGGTTGGCGATATCCTCTATGTATACAACGGCTACTTTCGTTTGAGAAAGGGTACCAACTGTGTGTTCAACTACTTTAAGGTCAGGAGTGGGCAGCCTGCGTCTGAGCAAGTTTAAGTTTGTATCCAGCCCTTCCACAAAGGCTTCCTGCGCACTGATAATCCCGAATTCAATCTCAGGTTGGCTCACTTGTCTGCCTTTCTTTTCTTCAATCGGCAAAAGGAGCGCTTTGCCCCAGTCTGTCTCAATTCGAACAGCAATACTGCCTCGATGAAGAGCTTCTTCCACTTTTTGAAGGTCCCTCGTAATCACAGCTTGTTCGATTGGGATGTGTTCTTTCAGTTCTTCAAGGGTGGGTGTCAGATGCAATTGCTGAATAAAAGGCAAGATTTGTTCATGAAGGAGATTGCCATTAATTAAAGGACGAAAAAAAGAAATTCTATAAAGGAAACCTCCGGAACTTGATAATTCATTGATAAAATCAGAGGAACGCGATAGTGCCTCAAATACTGAATTCGGGTCTTTCTGTTTTGATTTGTTTTTCTTCAGCACTTGAACCATCTCCTTCCGCGATTTTCCTCTATTATCCAACCAATCGTCTGAAGATATGCATAAAAAAAGCGTTCAGCTTCATGAACTGGACGCTTTTTTTCCATATTGAACGGCTTCTAATAAAAAGTCAGCCAGATGAATCGCTCTCATGCTAGGCATATGTCCTGCCTTTTTGACGCCAGCTGCCATTTGTAATTGACAACCTGGATTCGACGTCACAATGGCAGCTGCAGCTGTGTTGCTCGCTTCCGTCATTTTATGATCTAAAATTTGCATCGACATGTCTGGCTGCAAGATATTGTAGATTCCTGCAGATCCGCAGCAGCGGCCGGCATCTTTCATTTCTTTAAACGTTACCCCTTGAATGGCTTTCATGAGCACCCTCGGCGCCTGTTGTACATTCATCCCATTTCGTAAATGACAGGAGTCTTGATAGGTGATCACTTGCGCTGGCAAAGCCAGTGGCACGCGGCGGTGAAACTCCAGCTCCACAAGGATGCTTGATATATCGGTTATTTTCTGTGAGAAGGCTTTACTTCGTTTTTGAAAATCTGGATCATCCTGAAGCAAATGACCGTAATCACTTAAAAAGGCGCCGCAGCCGCCCGCGTTCATGACAATCGCATCGGCATCTGTTTCCTCGAATGCTTCAATATTCCGCTTGGCTAACTGTTTTGCTTGGTCTTTTTCTCCGCTATGACCATGTAGCGCGCCGCAGCACGTTTGTATAGGAGGAACGATCACATCACAGCCTGCCAGCTGCAAGAGATGAATGGTCGCTTTGTTTGTGTTTGAGAAAACTGTATCCATTAAACAGCCAGTAAAAAACGCCACCCGTTTTTTTGCCTGACCAATGGCTTTATATTCATTCAAACGTTTTTTCTTTTGAGGTGGCACCTTTGGAAGTGCCTGTTCCATCAACTGTAAATGGGAGGGAAGCACCTTCAGTATGCGCGTCTTTCTGGCGGCTGTTTGCAGTCCAGATGTTTGATAAAATCGAAGAAAACTAGCAGCTTGTCGCATACGACTTTGTGACGGAAAGAGACCTTTAAACACAACACGTCTCATCAATTTGACAGGAAATGATTGTTTTTTATGTTGTTGAATAATGTCTCTGGCATCTTCTAGCAACTGTCCATACTTGACGCCAGAAGGGCAGACTGGTTCACATGCACGGCAGCCAAGACAAAGATTAAGGGAATGTTCAACATCTTCATCTGGCTCAATGACGCCATCTCTTACAGCTTTCATTAACGCAATTCGGCCCCGAGGAGAGTGCGTTTCTTGTTGTCCAGATTCAATATAGGTAGGGCAGGAAGGGAGGCAGAAGCCGCAGCGCATGCAATTAAGCAGCTCCTTTTCATCCATTTGCTCCTGAAACTGCTGCTGGATCTCTTTTTGCTTAGAAGAAGAACTCATGAGACCACCACCCGCTTTCTTGAGGCTTTTCCAAACACTTTATCTGGGTTCATGATATGTGCTGGGTCAAGTGCCTGTTTAATCGCCTTCATGGCAGCGATTCCTTCTTTTTTGACCTTCAGCTCCAAATAGGGCGCTTTCATAAGACCCACGCCATGTTCGCCTGTAATGGTGCCGCCAAGTGCAACGGCTTTTTCAAAAATGGCCTGAAAGG
The DNA here is from genome assembly GCF_001426125.1 of Bacillus sp. Leaf49. Classification (NCBI taxonomy): domain Bacteria; kingdom Bacillati; phylum Bacillota; class Bacilli; order Caryophanales; family Bacillaceae; genus Bacillus; species Bacillus sp. Leaf49. The sequence continues at coordinate 11,475 of NZ_LMRK01000003.1, forward strand.
CAGCTTCTACACGTTTCATTTCTTCTTCATTTCTTGCATCTGTCGCACAAGTGGGGTGTAAGTTGCCATCACCTGCATGACCAAACGTACAAATGTTCACCTCGTACTTTCGTGCAATGTCTTCGATTGCACGAACCATATTGGCAATTTCAGACCGGGGAACGGTAGCATCTTCTAAAATCGTTGTAGGACTTAATCGAGCGAGGGCAGATAAAGCAGAGCGTCTCGCTGTTAAGAGCGCACTTGCCTCTTCTTCTGAATGTGCAATCTTGACGCTTTTAGCCCCGTGCTGCTCACAGACTTCTGCGATTTTTTGGATATCACGAGAAACAGCTTCAGGGTTGCCGTCCTGTTCAATTAATAACACAGCTTGAACGTCGGTGGGCAGGCCGATGTTTGCAAAATCTTCAACGACTTCAAGGGTCGGCTGATCCATAAATTCTAATGTAGCAGGAATGATACGCTCAGCAATGATGGCCGATACAGAAGTCGCAGCTTCTTCAAGGCTTTCGTATAAACAAAGCATTGTTTGTTTCGTTTCTGGAAGCGGCAGGAGCTTTAGCACTGCTTCTGTGACAATCCCGAGTGTTCCTTCTGAACCAACGAACAATCGAGTCATATCATACCCAGCGACATCTTTTGCAAGCTTTCCGCCTGTTTTGATGATGTCACCATTTGGCAAAACCACTTCAAGCCCAAGGACATAATCTCTTGTTACTCCATACTTTAACCCCCGCAGTCCCCCTGAATTTTCGTTAATATTGCCGCCTAATGTGGAAATTTTCATAGAGCTTGGATCAGGCGGGTAGAAGAGACCTTTTTCCTCTACTTGATGAATCAATTCCTGCGTAATTAAGCCAGGCTGCACCGTTGTGGTTAAATTTTCTTCGTCTATTTCTAATAATTGATTCATTCTAGTAAAGAGAATCACCAATCCGCCCTGAGTAGGGCATGTTCCTGCGCACAGATTCGTCCCTGAGCCTCTTGGGACGATCGGCACTTTGTAAGAGGCGCACAGTTTCACAATTTGCTGCACTTCTTCTGCTGTGCGAGGTGTCACGATGGCATCTGGCATCTGTTGGAAATTTGGTGTCGCATCATAAGAGTAGGCAAGACGATCCGCCTTGCTGTCTTGGACATTGGGCGCACCGACAATCTCTTTTAATTGATTTGAAAATTCTGAATCTAGCATATGCAATCACTCCCGCTCATTTAACGTCTCTTTTCTAAAAGTATAAAAAAAGAACCGTCACATGACTATAGACGATTCTACAAAATATCAGGCTGTTTTATCGTATTTTTTGTATCATGATCTAAAAGCAGCAAGGCCAAATAAAAAAGCATCGCATCTTGCATACGCTTTGGATCAAGTGTCGTTAAATCCTGAATCCGTTTTAATCTGTAATGAAGTGTATTAATATGGACATGCATAGCTTCTGCTGTATGTTTCAATGAGTAATCCGAAGCGATGAGTACCCGCAATGTTTTCACTAGTTCTGGATAGGGGAAAAGGGACGCAATCGTTCGATCAAGAAACGCATCTTTTGTTTCCTGACTGATTTCCTCCATAAAAAGTTCAAGCGTCAAATCTTCATCAAACACAATGGGTGTTTCAGCATGCGCCAATTTTAAAGCGCGAAACGCTTGATGAAAGGACTGCTTCATGACATGAGAAGCTGCTGGTTTTCCTGCCCCCATTAAAATCCTCGATGGTGACAGCGCTGCGAGCGCAGCATGAATATGGAACAAGCGCTTGTGCCATGTTTCTCGACCATCTGGTGTGGCTTGTAGCATGAGCAAAAAACGTGCATGCCCCCAGCGCACAATGATCTCCTGATTGGTCAGGTGCAATTTGTCCTTCATCAGTTTGTATTGATCCTGCTTCATAAACGATTCGTCCTTACAATCAATGAGAATAGCGACACGCTGCTTGTTGACATCAAAGCCAAGCCGCTGCGCCTTCTCGGTCATACCTGCCGCTGTCTCTGGCAGATGAAGCCAGTCGAATACAAATGCTTCAAGCTGCCGTTCATCTGTTTCCGTTTCTTGAAAAAATTCATGCTCTTGAATGAGCAGCTCCGTCATTTTCCGTAAAATGTCGCCAAAAGGGGAGACATGCCTTGGATCACCTGTCATTCCAATGACCCCAATGACTTCTTGTTTAAAATAAATAGGCAGATTGATACCGGCTTTGACGCCTTTCATCTGCAGCACATCATCCTTTGTGAGAATTCGTTTCTGCCCTTCTAAGGATGTGACATATGCTCCTTCATGAAATTGACCAATGCGTGCTGGATCTGTTGCAGCAATAATGGTACCGTTTGTTTGTGTGATGATGATTTCTTCCGTCAGTACCTTTTTGACCTCATCTACGATTTTTTCTGCCAGTGTCATTGTGAGCAAAACGGTCCCCTCCGAGATGTTTCTTTTTCCACTATCATACCATCATATGCTCAGGCATATCTTTCTTTTCATGTGTTATGCTAAAATAAAAAACGCATATGAAGTAGATGAAAGGAGATACAGTCATGTCACTGCAAAATCGCTTACAAGATTTATTGAAAGAAGGGCAGGCGCTCACAGACTTTGAATATAACAAAGCCGCAAGTCAAAATTGGCCGTTAGAAGGGGCAAAAATGACAGAAGAAGCACGCTTTGCTGATGTTTATATAGAACGTGTAGACAAGGAATCGGAGGAAATGATTCAAACAGAAAATGCTTCCTTTTTAAATACACCTCTTACATACGTAAAAAAACAACAAAAAGAATTCATTTATATCGAGTCGAAGTGGTTTGATGTGGTGAGAGCCGACGGACTTGCCATAGAATGGGATGAAGTATTTCAGACGTATACCGTGTTATTCGGATTGAAGCGTCCTAAAAAAGATACTGGATTACTAAAAGAGATGCTCTCAACATTAAATGGTGCTCAGCTTCAATTTAATGGGCAAGACGGGTTATTTGATATCAACATTCCGCTTCTTGAACTAGAGGACATCAAAGAAGATACACCTTTGATTGGTGTGATCTCAGCAGTGTACCGCTATTTATTCAACTTGCTCATACAGCTTGAAAATGAATGAATCAAAAAACGGCTCACATTCCTGAGCCGTTTTTTAGAGCCATCCTCTTATGAATTGAGCCTCACCCATCCCGAAGCTCCAATCGGCGTCTCCATTTTCCACGATGGAGATCATCACATCCGTCTTGGCAACCCTGCATTCTTTTTCTATACGTTCTGCGATTTGTGCATAAAGCTGTTCCTTTTGCTCTTTCGTCCGCTGTTTACTGACAACACTAATGACAACCAGATCCTTTGTTCTCGGATAACCAAGCCCAGTGTCCTCAATCATCATCTCTTCAGGGCGGTGCTGATGAACAATTTGATAGCGATCTCGTTCAGGTACCCCAAAGGCATCAACCATTGCTTCATGGCAGGTGTCCAGCAGTTTTTTTAATTCCTCTTTTGAACGGCCTTCTATCACGTCAAATCGTAACAACGGCATCAGGTCAACCTCCAAATATGTGTTTAATATACAATCATAATGTAACCAACACTTCGCCGTTTCACTCTTTTGCGACATAAGAAAAAAGCCAAAACATTGGCGCTTGGCTTTTTCGCTCTGGATTAAGGCGTGACAAATTTCACATCATGCTCTTTTCCATATTGAAGGTAATCTTCATTTGGTTGTTCATTCGTCACGACGATGTCTATGTCTTTTAAGTCACAAAACGTGGTCAAGGCATAATGGTCAAACTTACTATCATCGACTAATAAAAAGGTTTTGGCGTTTTTTTCAACGAGCGTTTTTTTAATATCTGTCTCAAGCGGGGAGGAATTCGTGACGCCATGATCAATGGATAAACCAGTTGATGCAATAAATGCTTTATTGACATTGTATGCTTTGAGACGCTCAACACTTTGATAACCAACGAAAGAATTTGTTTTTCGCTCTAGCATACCCCCGGTTGAAAAGATGGTGAGGTGTTCATAAGGCATAGCCTGTGTAATGAAATCCACGTTATTTGTCACAACGGTAATCCGTTTCTCCTTCAAATAGGGAAGCATCTCCAGTGTCGTTGTACCAGAATCAACAAAAATCATATCACCATGTTCAACAAAAGCGGCGGCAGCCTGTCCGATCAATTGTTTTTTACTCAGCTGACGAGTCTTTCGCTCCTGATACACCACCAATGTTGAGTGATTCACAGCGACGCCGCCGTACACTTTCTTTAGCACGCCGGATTCTACCAATGCTTGTACATCTCGGCGTATGGTGTTTTTTGAGACGCCAAAATGCGTCACAAGCTCATCAAGAGAGGCAGATTCCCGGTCAAATACATACTCTTTTATTTGCTGAATACGTTTTGTTTTTATCATGCTACAATCTCCAATCAATACGAATATGCTGATTCTATTATAACAATAATTCCACGTAAAAGATGTCACTGATCAACATGCGAGAATCGAATGATCTTTTTCTCTTATCTTTTCTCATTTTTCATAAAAGCGTATGATAGAGAAAAGAGGATAGAAAGGATATTCAATTCTATGAATGAACACAACATACAATTTTCAAAGCTTGCAAATTTTAGAGAGGTAGGGGGACTCCAAACAACGGATCAGATGGTCATCAAACAAGGAATGATTTATCGATCTGCTGATTTATCACATCTCACGAAGCAAGACATATTGACGTTCTCAACACTTGGAATTCAAACGGTTTGTGACCTGCGTACAAGCTCAGAACGAAAATCACACCCACCAAAGATCATGGAACATGACAAAATTGTTCATATCCCTATGCAGCCTGACAGCATGATGCCTAGCAAATGGACCATGTTTCGTATGCTGATAGCAGAAGGAAAATCTCTATCCTTTACACCGATCATGAAAGATGTATATCAAAGCATGCTCTATGAGCGAAAAAAAGAGATTCAGCAATTGTTTACATTACTGTCAGATGAAAAAAATTATCCGCTTATGCTTCACTGTACAAGCGGAAAGGACCGTACAGGCTTTTTATCTGCTCTTATTCAATTAGCAGCGGGTGTGCCGGTGCATACCGTTTTAAGTGAATACATGCGTTCCAATGAAGGCGTGAAAATGCTAGTGAAAAGACAAGAACGATTTGTTCGCATGATGAGTTTATATCGGGTGTCAAAAGAACAAATTCAGCCCCTGCTTGGTGTGCAGCAAGATTATCTTGAAGATGTACTGAATGAGATGATGGATACATACGGAAGTGCAGAGCGGTATTTACTAGAAGCCTGCGACGTCCCGAAAGATCAGCTACTTAAAATGAAAAACATCTTGCTTACACCATCTGCTGGCATTCCATCACAAAACGCAGAATAAACTTAATATGAGGTGATGCAAACCATGCTGAAAAAGATCAGTATGACGGTTCTGACACTAGTTTTCATGGGTGTCTTCTTATTGATTCCGTCTAGCAGTCTAGCTCGTTCGATGCCAAAAGGGAAGCTTGAGAGCACAAGAGAGATGCGTGCAGTGTGGGTCGCATCAGTTTATAACTTAGATTGGCCTTCAAAGAAAGGACTGCCCGCAGATGAGCAGAAACAAGAGTTCATTCAACTGTTAGACGACATCAAAGCGATGAATATGAACGCCGTCATCATGCAAATTAAACCAACAGCAGATGCCTTTTATCCGTCGAAATTCGGGCCATGGTCTGAATATTTGACTGGTACACAAGGGAAAGACCCTGGATATGACCCGCTTGAATTTATGATAGAAGAAGCACATAAACGCGGCCTTGAATTTCATGCTTGGTTTAACCCTTATCGAATCACCATGAATCATACCGATCTCAACCGGTTATCAGCCGATCATCCTGCAAGAGCACACCCTGATTGGACCATCGCCTACGGAAATCAGCTTTACTTTAATCCAGGCATTCCTGATGCTCAGGACTTCATTGTTGACGGGATAGAGGAAGTAGTGAAAAACTACGATATTGATGCGGTGCATATGGATGATTATTTTTACCCGAATAAAATCGCTGGTGTGCCATTTCCAGATCAAGAAACGTATGAAACTTACGGTCAGAAATTCACACATATAGAAGATTGGCGAAGAGATAATGTGAACGATCTAGTGAAGCAAATCAATAACACCATTAAGAAAGAAAAGCCGTATGTGAAATTCGGTATTAGCCCATTTGGTGTATGGCGCAACATAAAAGATGACCCAACCGGTTCAAACACAACAGCAGGGATGACCAATTATGATGATTTGTATGCTGATACAAGAGAGTGGATACAGCAGCACCATATTGATTATATCACCCCACAAATTTATTGGAGTATCGGCTTTCAGCCCGCTGCCTATGATGTGCTGACGAAATGGTGGTCAAATGAAGTGAAGGGGCAACCTGTTCACTTGTACATTGGCCAAGCGACGTATAAAATCAATCAAAACAGTGATCCTGCTTGGTCTGATCCCGAGGAGTATTTTCGCCAGATCGAGCTGAACAGGCAGTCACAGCTCGTACAAGGAAGCATGCATTTTAGTCTGAAAGATATCAATCGGAATCCCTTGAATGTAAAGAAACGATTAATAGAAGAAACCTATAGCAAACCGGCTCTCATACCAGAGATGCCATGGCTTCATCAAAAAGCGCCTAAAAAACCAATCATTCAATCGGTGAAAAAGACAGAGGATGGTGCAGTTTTACAGATACAAAATGATCCGCGCTCTAGTGCATCCTATTATGCAGTCTATCGATTGTCGAATAAAGGGACATACGAATTTGCGCAAACGGTCAGAAAAGAAACAGGTTCCTTCACACAAACGAAAGACATTTTAGCAAATCAAAAGAAGAGCTATACCTATAAAGTGACTGCACTCAATCGCCTTCATCATGAAAGCAAACCTTCTACAAAAACAGTAAAATAACAAAGACAGCATAAATGAGGGGTTTCCTCCATTTATGCTTTTTTGCTTTCTCTATTTTTCTACTATTTTTATTTTAATTTTCTGAATTCAATCAAGCTTGGCATGAAGCAGCTATTTCAATAATAAATATGATAGAAAAGCGCCAAAGGGGGAAGCACAATGAATTTTGAATTAACGAAAGAGCAGCAAATGATCCGTCAGATGGTCAAAGAATTTGCAAAAACAGAAATTGCACCACACGCTCAAACAGTTGATGAACAGGCAGCATTTCCCGAAAAAACATTTCAAAAAATGGGGGAGCTCGGTTTTATGGGTATACCCTTTCCAGAAAAATATGGAGGTTCTGGAGGAGATACGATCTCGTATGCACTGGCAGTAGAGGAAATTGGCAAGCAGTGTGCCAGTACAGGTCTAAGTTATGCCGCAGCGGTTTCCTTAGGCGCAAGTCCACTTTATTACTTCGGCACGGAGGAGCAAAAGATGGACCATCTTGTTCCATTAGCCTCTGGAACAGCGCTTGGCTCCTTCGGATTAACAGAACCAAACGCCGGATCAGATGCAAAAGGAACAAAAACAAAAGCCATTAAAGACGGACAAGAATATGTCATCAGTGGGGAAAAGTGCTGGATCACAAATGCCAATTATGCCAGAACGATTATTGTCACCGCTGTGACAGATCATGATGAAAACGGACGTCCGATCATCTCCGCCTTTATTGTGGAGAAAGGGCAAAAGGGACTTTCAATTACAAATCCATATGACAAAATGGGGGTTCGCGGTTCAGATACGGCTGAAATCATTTTAGACGAAGTGCGTGTACCAGCGCATCATATATTGGGAGACAAATCGAAAGGATTCAAGCAATTTTTATATACATTGGACGGCGGACGAATTTCCATTGCAGCCTTATCTGTCGGAATTGCACAAGCTGCACTTGATGCTTCACTTTCCTATGCAAAAGAAAGAAAGCAATTTGGAAAGACGCTCTCATCCTTCCAGGCCATTCAGTTTAAGCTGGCGGATATGGCGATGCAAATAGAGCTTGCAAGACAAATGGTCTGGAAAGCCGCTTGGCTGAAAGATCAAGGCAAACCATTTACAAAAGAAGCGGCCTATGCCAAACTGTTTGCTTCAGAAATGGCTACAAAAGCAAGTCTTGATGCTGTCCAAATTCATGGCGGAACAGGCTATATGAAAGAATGCGGTGTTGAACGGCTTGTGAGAGATGCCAAGCTCATGGAAATCGGAGAAGGAACCTCTGAAATTCAGCGGCTCGTGATCGCAAGACAGTTGTTAGCGTAATACCTTAATGAAAACGCTTACTACACATGAGGGAGGAAAGCAATGATGTCGATTCACCCGCAAACGATTGGCTCCCTATTAAGAGAAAAAAAAGAACAGCATCCAGCACATGAAGCCATTGTTTACCCAGAACGTTCTTTACGTTATTCGTACGAAGCGTTTTATCGAGAGGTCAAGGAAACAGGTAAAGGCCTCATGGCATTAGGGGTTCAAAAGGGAGATCACATCGCCATTATGGCACCAAATATACCTGAATGGCTCATTCTTCAATTTGCCTGCGCCTCCATTGGTGCTGTTCTTGTCACTGTGAATACCAATTTTCAATCACAGGAACTCGCCTATTTACTCAAGCACTCTGACAGCAAAATGTTGTTTATTGTAGACGGCTTTAAAGAAACGTCCTATGTCAACATGCTTGAAGAGCTGATTCCAGAACTTCAAACCGCTCATCAAGAGGAGATCACTTCCACACAATTTCCTTATTTAAAAAGATGTATCTATATCGGTCAGCATCTACCAAACGGCATGCTCAGCTGGGATCGTCTTCAAGTGGCAGCCAAAAGAACCGAAGAGTTTGAATGGGAGAAGCGAATGAATGAGCTCACGCCTGATGACGTTATTAATATGCAGTACACTTCAGGCACAACCGGCTATCCAAAGGGCGTCATGCTCAGCCACACAAACATCGTCTGTAATGCGAGTCAGATCGCAGATTGTATGAAATTAACAGAGCAGGACCGTATGTGTATCCCAGTGCCGTTTTTTCATTGCTTCGGCTCTGTTCTTGGTGTACTTGCTTGTCTCACAAAAGGGGGAACGATCATTCCACTTGAATCATTCCATCCAGAACGAGTCCTTCAAACAGTAGAAAAAGAAAAATGCACCGTTCTTCACGGTGTACCAACCATGTTCATCGCAGAGCTCGATCATCCAAATTTCCACTCTTATGACCTGTCCACATTACGAACGGGCATTATGGCCGGTTCACTCTGCCCATCCCATGTCATGAAAGCAGTCATTGAAAAAATGGGACTGAGAGAGCTCACGATTGCCTATGGTCAGACCGAAAGTTCACCGGTCATTACCCAAACAAGAACCGATGATTCGTTTGAAAGACGAGTTCAAACGGTCGGACGTGCGCTTCCTCAAATTGAAGTCAAAATTGCTTTACCAGGAACATCAGAAGAAGTGCCAAGAGGACAGCAAGGGGAGCTTTGTACAAGAGGCTATCATGTCATGAAGGGCTATTATAAAAACGAAGAAGCAACAAATGAAGTCATTGATGAGGACGGATGGCTTCATACAGGGGATTTAGCTGAGATGGATCATGACGGTTATGTGAAGATCACAGGCCGGCTCAAAGATATGATCATCAGAGGCGGAGAGAATGTGTACCCAAAAGAGATTGAGGATGTCCTATACACTCACCCTGCCATTCTTGACGCACAGGTTGTTGGTATTCCTGATGAGACATACGGCGAGGAAGCAGCCGCATTCATTCGGCTGAAACAAGGGAAGTCGGTCTCAATTGAGACATTAACGAGCTATTGTCAGTCACAAATGGCACGCTACAAAATCCCGAAATACTTTTTCATTACAGATGAGTACCCAATGACCGCCTCAGGCAAAATTCAGAAATTCCGCTTGAAAAAGCAGGCGCTTGATCTAATAAAGGAGTGAAGGCAGCGATGTTTGAACAAGTATTGATCGCCAATCGAGGCGAAATTGCCCGTAGAGTGATTCGGACATGTAAACGGCTCGGAATCAAAACCGTTGCCGTTTATTCAGAGGCTGATCAGCATGCACTTCATGTGAAAGAAGCAGACAGCGCCTATTATATCGGCGGCGCTAAAGTTTCTGAAAGCTATTTAAACATGGAAGCGATCATTAAGGTTGCCAAACAAACAAATGCTGATGCTATCCACCCAGGGTATGGTCTTTTATCAGAAAATGCGGCATTTGCTGAGCGCTGCCGGAGCGAGGGCATTACCTTTATTGGACCATCTGCACAAGTCATTCAGCAGATGGGAAATAAAATTGAAGCGAGAAAAACGATGGAACAAGCGGGCATCCCAATCGTTCCTGGTGTTTCAGCCCCGCTCCATGATGCAGACGAAGGGGTTCATAAAGCACAGACACTCGGCTATCCCATTATGCTAAAAGCATCGAGTGGTGGCGGCGGGATTGGTATGCAGCTCGTCCGCAACGATGAAGAGCTGCATCGAGCGTTTGAAGGAAATCAAAAAAGAGCACAAAGTTTCTTTCAAGATGGTACTTTATACATGGAAAAGGTGATTGAACACGCACGGCACATCGAAATTCAAGTTCTTTTTGATTCGTTCGGTCACGGCGTTCACTTATTTGAAAGAGATTGTTCACTCCAAAGAAGACATCAGAAAATTGTTGAAGAGGCACCAGCCGTCTGTCTTGAAGAAACTGTGAGACAGCAAATGGGACAGATGGCCGTCAAAGCTGCCAAAGCGATTGGGTATGAAAATGCGGGCACGATTGAATGTTTAGTCGATCAAAACCAGCAATTTTATTTCTTAGAAATGAATACGAGATTGCAAGTAGAACACCCTGTCACTGAAGAAATTACGGGGATTGACCTTGTCGAGGAGCAGCTAAAAATTGCAGCATTAGAGCCCCTGTCCTTCAGCCAAGAGGATATTCATCAAATTGGGCACGCGATTGAAGTTAGAATATACGCTGAAGACCCTGTGACATTTTACCCTTCGCCAGGCACGATCACTCGGCTTTCTACACCTGATGCCCCATATATTCGTCATGAGTCAAGCGTAACGAGTGGAAGTGTCATTACCCCATTTTACGATCCAATGATTGCGAAAATGATTGTGTACGGTGATACTCGAAAACTCGCCATAGAACGATTAAAAGCAGCATTACAAGCATATGAAATAGAAGGGATCAAAACCAATGTACCGCTTTTAAAGGAAATGGCCGAATCAACTGCCTTTTTACATGGCAGCATCACAACCGATTATCTGATGAAAAAAAGGGAGGAAAACCGTTCATGAAAACTGTCACGATACAAATGGCCGGAAACTTATGGAAGCTTCTTGTGAAACAGGGTGATGATGTGCAAAAAGGACAGGAAGTCGCCATCTTAGAATCCATGAAAATGGAGATTCCCATTGTTGCAGAAGAAGCAGGTGTGATCAGTAAAGTGTATAAGGCGGAGGGGGACTTTGTTGACGAGGGAGAGGTACTTTTGGAGCTGACAGAATAGGGGGAAAGCCGCATGGCATTACCAAAAAACGTGCTCATTAGAGAGGTCGGCCCGCGCGATGGCCTGCAAAATGAATCCGTTTGGCTGGACACAATGGAGAAGCGAACATGGATCCATTTACTCGAAGAAGCCCATCTTCCTTATATTGAAGTCACCTCATTTGTTCATCCGAAATGGGTTCCAGCCTTAAAAGACGCCAAAGAATTAGCCCAATCATTAAACAAAAAAGATGATCTCACCTATGCCGCACTCATCCCAAATGAAAAAGGATTAGCTCATTTTTTTGAAGCAAACCTTGAGGTAGGGGCTATGTTTATCTCAGCGAGTGAGACACATAACAAAAAGAATATGAATCGATCTATACAGGAAACATTGCCTGTGATCAAACAAATGACAGCCGATTTAAAAGCAGAAGGACGGCAAACGCGGGCCTATATTTCAACCGTGTTTGGATGTCCCTATGAAAAACAAGTGCCGATGGACCAAGTGCTGCGATTAACGGAACAGCTGCTGTCCTTCGGCATTGATGAAATATCACTTGGGGATACCATTGGGGAAGCCCATCCGCTACAAGTAGAAAGACGGTTAGACCTTTTACTTGAACGCTTTCCTGCTGATAAAATCGCACTTCATTTTCATGATACGAAAGGAATGGGGATTGCCAATATTTATACAGCATTAAAAGCCGGCATCACTATATTTGATGCCTCTAGCGGGGGGCTTGGCGGCTGTCCTTATGCACCTGGCTCCAGCGGAAACGTGGCGACAGAAGACGTGGTGCACATGCTTCACAAACTCGGGATCGAAACAAATGTCGACCTCCCTCGCTTGATTAAAGCGGCTGAATGGATTGAAGCAAAAGTGGATCGAACCCTGCCAAGTCACTGTTTACGCGCTTTTCAGTCTCACACTACTTGATAAAGGGTGAATCACATGACATCATTGGTCAATTTTTCAATACAAGATGATCACATTGGCATCATGACCTTAAACAGACCAGCACAAGCCAATGCTCTATCAGCTGCTATGCTAGAGGAAATCAATCAAACGATTCAAGAAATCAAACATGATGCAAACATTCGCTCTTTGCTCATGACAGGAGCTGGCGCTAAAGTTTTTTGCGCAGGAGCAGACTTAAAAGAACGGCGATTAATGACAGAACAAGAAGCCAAAGAAGCCGTTCTGACCATTCAGCAAACCTTTACAGACATTGAATCTTTGCCTGTTCCTGTCATTGCCGTGATAAACGGACACGCACTTGGCGGAGGTCTTGAGCTCGCGCTCGCCTGTGATCTCCGCATCGCAAGAGCGGGTGCAGCGCTCGGCCTGCCGGAAACAGGACTAGCTATCCTGCCGGGAGCAGGGGGCACACAAAGACTTCCGCGCCTGATCGGACCCGGGAAAGCGAAAGAAATGATCTTCACAGGCACTTCTTTACGAGCAGAAGAAGCCGTTCAAATCGGACTGATTGAACGTATCTCTACAGCCGATTCACTGATGAATGATGCCATCACACTCGCAAAACAAATCACCAAGAATGGACCGATTGCTTTAAAAGAAGCAAAACAAGCCATTCAATCCAGCCTTGATCACGATTTGCAAACAGGGCTGACGAAAGAATACGAAGCCTATCTTCGGCTAATTCATACAGAAGATCGACTAGAAGGTCTCAAGGCTTTTCAAGAAAAACGAACGCCTTATTACAGAGGGAAATAGCAAGAGAGGGGTATGTTTATGATCGAAGAATATGAATTAAAAAAACAACAAATTGAAAAGGGCGGGGCAGAACGCTACCATCAAAAAAACAAAGAAAAAGGAAAATTATTTGTCCGTGATCGCCTCCATTTGTTATTAGATGAGGATTCTTTCATTGAAGATGCCATGTTTGCAGAGTGCAAAGATGAACATTTACCAGCAGATGGTGTCGTCACAGGAACCGGGCGTATGAATGGGCAGACTGTTTGCGTCATGGCAAACGACTCTACGGTTAAAGCAGGATCGTGGGGCGTCAAAACAGTAGAAAAAATCATTCGAATTCAAGAAACGGCCAAGAAACTCAATTGTCCTATGCTGTATCTAGTCGATTCTGCGGGTGCAAGAATCACTGATCAAATCGCCATGTTTCCAGGCAGAAGAGGAGCAGGGCGCATTTTTTATAACCAAGTCAAGCTGTCTGGGCGTATCCCACAAATTTGTTTACTCTTCGGTCCATCTGCAGCCGGTGGTGCGTATATCCCTGCTTTTTGTGACATTGTCGTCATGGTCGAAGGAAATGCCTCTATGTATTTAGGCTCGCCGCGAATGGCTGAAATGGTGATCGGTGAAAAAGTATCACTTGAGGAAATGGGCGGTGCGAAAATGCATTGCAGCATTTCTGGATGCGGAGATATATTAGCCAAAACAGAGGAAGAGGCCATTCAAATTGCACGTGATTATTTAACCTATATGCCTGCCAACTATACAGAAAAACCAAAAACGACAGCAGCAAAAGCACCTAAACCATCTGAAACCACCATCCAAGACTTAATCCCTAAAGGCCAGAATACCCCATTTGATATGTATCAACTCATCGATTTACTGATTGATGAAGGGTCATTTTTTGAAATCAAAAAGCTGTTTGCCGCAGAGTTAATCACAGGCTTTGGCAGAATGAACGGTCAGCCTGTCGGTCTCATTGCCAATCAGCCAAGGGTCAAAGGCGGCGTATTATTCCACGACTCAGCTGATAAAGCCGCCAAGTTTATTCAGCTCTGTGATGCCTTTCATATCCCGCTGCTCTTTCTTGCGGACATACCAGGATTTATGATTGGAACAAAAGTGGAACAAGCCGGCATTATTCGTCATGGGGCAAAAATGATCTCCGCTATGTCAGAGGCGACCGTTCCGAAAATATCCGTCATCGTCCGTAAAGCATACGGAGCAGGACTATATGCAATGGCAGGCCCTGCTTTTGAGCCAGACTGCTGTCTCGCTCTTCCATCGGCGCAAATCGCTGTGATGGGTCCAGAAGCCGCTGTAAATGCCGTCTATGCAAATAAAATTGCAGAACTCCCGCCCGAAGAGAGGGCTTCATTTATACAAGAGAAACGGAAGGAATACCAGGAAGATATGAATATCTATGAACTTGCCTCTGAAATGATTGTCGATGGCGTCATCCCATTTGACCGTCTAAGAACGGAACTTTGTCATAGATTACTAGCCTACTCATCGAAAGACATGACATTTACGAAACGAAAACATCCGGTCTATCCGGTCTAAAGGGGGCAGACCTCATGATCAACCAGAAACCAGAATGGATACCGGAAGAAAAGCAGAGCCAAAAAACACGTTTGCATCAGTGGATGAAATCTCTTGGTTTTTCTACGTATGACTCATTCTATCTAGCCAGTATTGATCACACAGACTGGTTTTGGAGAGAAGCGGAGAAAGCGGTCGGCATTCAGTGGAAAAAACCATATGAAGCGGCATTAGGTCACCACTCATTGATGTGGCCGAAATGGTATCAGGGCGGCACACTCAACATCACCGAAACGGCTGTGGACAAATGGGCAGAAAAAGAAGAGACGAGGCATCAGCCCGCCATCATTTGGAGCAATGAAGCCGGTGAAGAAAAGAAATGGTCATTTCTCGAACTTCAAGAGAAAGTGAGCCGTCTTGCAGCTGGCTTTTTGAAAGAAGGACTTCAAAAAGGGGATATAGCCATCATCTATATGCCGATGCTTCCAGAAACGGTCGCCGTCATGCTTGCCTTTGCAAAGATTGGTGTGATTTTCAGCCCAGTCTTCTCAGGCTATGGAAGCGAGCCACTCGCTGTACGCATTCGTGCGTCAGGCGCATCCATTGTCGTCACAGCGAATGAAATGATGCGGCGAGGGAAAACGATCAACATGCGGGAATGTGTGGCTGATGCCATCAACAGAACCACAACTGTGCAAAAAGTGATTGTGCACACTTCCTCTCATACTGGATATCAGGACGATGTCCTGCTAAATGATTTGTTAAAAGAACAGCCGATCACCGGCGCAACCTATGTCACAAATGAAGACCCGCTGATGATCTTGTATACGTCAGGCACAACCGGCACACCAAAGGGAGCCGTTCATACACACGCAGGCTTTCCGATAAAGGCAGCTTTTGATGCCGGGCTATGTATGGATGTGGCAAAAGGAGACCGGCTGTTTTGGCTGACTGATATGGGCTGGATGATGGGGCCATTCCTCGTCTTTGGCGGCTTGATCAATGGCGCTGCTATCGTTTTATATGACGGCGCTCCCGATTATCCAGATGAGCAGCAGCTCTGGTCATTCATCCACGAGAAGAAAGTCACTCATTTTGGGCTTTCCCCTACATTTGTTCGTTCTGCGATGCAGCAATCGATTGATGGGGTCGAGTTACCGCATGTCAAAGCCATTATTTCTACTGGGGAGCCGTGGAATGAAGCTCCGTGGCAATGGTTATTTCACACCATTGGTCAAAAGAACATTCCCATCTTAAATTATTCAGGAGGAACCGAGGTTTCTGGTGGCATTGTAGGCAGTACGCTGCTTCGACCCATCAAACCGATTCTCTTTAATGCGGCGATCTTAGGAATGGCGGCAGATGTATACAATGAAGCTGGGCAAAGCGTGATGAATGAGGTAGGGGAGCTTGTGGTGAAAAAGCCATGGGTCGGCATGACATGTGGTTTTTGGAACGAACCGGAGCGTTATGAAGATACGTATTTCAAACGATTTGATGGTGTATGGACACATGGAGATTGGGTCATGCAAACAGAGGACGGAGAATTCCACATCACCGGCAGATCGGATGATGTCATTAATACAGCAGGGAAACGTATCGGGCCAGCTGAAATTGAATCCATCCTTACATGGCATCCTGCCGTGCATGAAGCCGCTGTGATTGGGGTAAAGGATGAGGTGAAAGGGGAGGCGCTCGTCTGTTTCATCGTGACCAGTCCTCATGCTTTTGAAGAAGCAATCCTTATCCAAGAGCTTTCAGCCCATGTTGGTTCACATGCTGGTAAAGCGCTCACACCAAAAGAAGTTCATCTCATTTCAGCTTTACCGAAAACAAGGAATGGAAAAATTGTACGACGTTTACTGAAAGGGGCGTATGAAGAGCAGCCTTCACCCGATCTATCTTCATTAGACAATCCAGATGTATATAAGAGTCTGACCGAATACTTGAATAAGAAACAGAAAAAATAAAAAAGACAGGATGGTTCCTGTCTCTTTTTATTGCACATGAAAATTCGTTCCATCTGTTGTCTCTTTCACAATCCCTGCCCGAATGACATAATCGCCGAAATGTTCATTTTCTTCTCGTTCTTTTGCGTAGCGGGGGAGAATAGAGCCAAGTTCTTTTAGAATGTCTTCCTCACCCACATTTTCACGGTATAATTTACTTAATCTGCTGCCATCAAATGCGGCACCAAGATACATATTATACTTACCAGGTGATTTTCCGATAAATCCAATTTCTCCAAGCGCATGACGAGCACAACCATTTGGACAACCAGTCATTCGAATGGTGATTTCTTTATCACTTAATCCGTTTTCTTCAACGATGTCTTCGATTTTATCAATCAATCGTGGAAGGTAGCGCTCTGCTTCAGCCATCGCTAAACCGCAAGTTGGCAAAGAGACACAAGCCATTGAGCTGCGGCGCAGGGCAGAATGCTGCTGGCCGTCTGATAAACCAAACTTCTGAATGAGCTGTTCGATTTGTTTCTTTTTATGAGTTGTCACATTCCCAATGATTAAATTCTGATTGGCGGTTAGACGGAAGTCACCTGTATGAACTTTGGCGATTTCGCGGATGCCTGTCATCAGCGGATAATCATTATAATCTGTGATGCGTCCGCCTTCTACAAACATCGTATAATGCCATCTGCCATTAATGCCTTTTACCCAGCCATAACGGTCACCGTTATGATCAAAGTGATAGTCCTTTGCCTCTAAAAGAGTAAACCCAAGACGGCGCTCAAGTTCTTCTTTTACATTCTCAAGACCAAGGCGGTCCACCGTATATTTAAAGCGGGCATTTTTTCGGACGGAACGGTTTCCGTAGTCACGTTGAATGGTGATGACTTGTTTGGCAATTTCTACGACTTGTTCAGGTGTACAAAAGCCGATGACCTTTGCAAGCTGCGGATAAGTCGCTGTATCACCATGCGTCATACCCATTCCGCCGCCAATTGCGACATTAAAACCGACCAGTTGATCGTTTTCTATAATGGCAATGAAGCCTAGATCCTGCGAAAAAACATCAATGTCATTAGCAGGAGGGACGGCCACGCCAATTTTGAATTTCCTTGGCAAATAAAGCGGACCATACATCGGTTCAACCTCAGTGTCAGGTGTTGCTGCTACCTTTTCCTCATCAAGCCAAATCTCATGATAGGCTCTTGTTTGTGGAAGTAAGTCATCACTTAATTTTTTTGCCAGCTCGTACACGTCATGATGCACTTCAGATTGATAAGGATTCGATGTACACATGACATTCCGGTTCACATCGCCGCAAGCTGCGATCGTATCAAGCATAGTAGAATGAATGTCTTGAATGGTCTTTTTCATATTCCATTTTAAAATACCGTGAAGCTGAAAGGTTTCACGAGTAGTCAGCTTTAACGTACCGTTTCCGTATTTGTGAGCAAGCTCATCCATCACAAGCCACTGCTTAGATGTGGCGATTCCGCCAGGCAGACGGACACGCAACATAAATTGATAGGCAGGCTCAAGCTTTTGTTTTTGTCGTTCATTTCTCAGATCACGATCATCTTGTAAGTAGCTGCCGTGATGCTTCATCAGTCGGTTGTCATCATCCGGAATTCCCGCTGAGATCGGATCAAGCATCACTTCTTTTAACGTACCCCGTAAATAATCACTTTTTTCTTTGATTTCCTCTACGTCGCTCGGAGGTCCATCCGGCGCTGTTAATGCTGTCTTCACCATGTAAGTAAAAGCTCCTTTCTTTCAAGCATCAAATCAATAAACGTCACGCTGATAGCGTTTTTGTTGCTGTAAGTTGGCAAGATAGCTTTCTGCTTTTTCTTTGCTCATCGCACCTTCTTCTTGAATGATGGATAGAAGGGTATTGTGGACATCATGCGCCATATGCTTTTCATCTCCGCAAATATACACGTAAGCACCTTGCTCAAGCCATTCAAATAATTCTTTGCTTTGTTTCTTCATTTGGTGCTGGACATATACTTTTTCCTCAGTATCTCTTGAAAAAGCCACGTCCATTTTCGTTAAGACGCCATCCTTTAACCACTTTTGCCATTCCGTTTGGTATAAGAAATCCGTCACAAAATGCTGATCACCGAAGAATAACCATGACTTTCCGTTTGCACCCATTTCCTCACGCTCCTGCATAAATGAACGGAAAGGGGCGATGCCTGTGCCTGGTCCTACCATAATGATCGGTGTATCTGGATCTTGAGGAAGCTTAAAGTTTTGGTTGTGCTGAATATAAACAGGTAACGTATCACCTGGCTGCAGGCGCTCTGCACATAAAATCGAACAGACACCTTGGCGTTCTCTGCCATGCGCATCATATCTGACAGCCCCTATCGTCAAATGAACCTCTTCGTCATTTGCTTTGAGACTGCTTGCAATGGAATAAAGGCGTGCAGGGATTTTTCTTAAAATGGACGTGAATTCTGCGGCGGTTCCTTCAAAAGGACCGAAATCACGAGCCGCATCTACTAGGTCCCGGCCTGCGATATATTCTTTCAGTTTTTCTTCGTTTCCTTCTTCTAAAAGGGCATGCAAGGATTCACTTTTTGTCAGTGCAGCGATCTTTTGAAGAAGTGGTTTTGTTAAAACCGTGATCTCAAAATGCGAGGTGAGTGCTTCTTTTAAAGGAAGAGTGTCTCCGTTTTTATGAACGGTGACGGCTTCTTCTTCATTCCATCCGCATGTTTGAATCAGTTCATCGACAAGTGCAGGATCATTTGTCGGGTAAATGCCAAGGCTGTCACCTGGCTCATACACGAGGCCCGATCCTTCAAGAGAAAGCTCTAAGTGACGTGTTTCTTTATTAGATCCACGCCCATTTAGGTTGATATTTTCAAGAACTTCAGCATAAAAAGGATTCGTTCTTGAATATTCAGAAACGGCTTGATTGTTGGCTCCCGCTGATTCTTGCGGCAGTGATACAGCTTCACCTTCACTCAAAGAAGAGGAAACGCCTTGAAGCCATTCTGAAAACGGCTCATCATAATCAAGGTCGCAGTCCACCCGGTCAAACAGGCGTGTACCGCCAAGCTCTAGGAAGCGTTCGTCAAATTCTTTTCCTGTCTGACAGAAGAATTCGTATGAGCTGTCACCTAATGAAAGGACAGAAAAGCTTAAATGATCGAGCTTTGGCGCACGTCTGCCGTGAACATATTCATGGAACGAAAGGGCATTATCCGGCGGATCTCCTTCGCCATGTGTGCTGACAATGACCAGTAAATTGTTTATTTTTTTCAGATTATTCGGTTTAAAATCGGACATAGAAGAGAGCGTCACTTGAAAGCCTTTCTCTTCAAGATGCTGGGCTGTCTTTTTTGCTAACCCTTCGGAATTGCCTGTTTGCGACCCATAAAGCACGGTCACATCTTTGCTCACAGGCTGTACAGATGCTGCGGCAGAAGGCGCCGGAGTGACAGTTTCTGAGCCGGCAAGCGCTGCCTGCGCTGATAAATAACCAGTAAGCCAAATTTTTTGCTGTTCTGTTAAAGTCGGAAGCAGCTGATTGAGTAACTCTGCCTGCTCCTGGCTAAACGGACTGTTCAATACATGAAGTTGCAACAATATCCACCTCACAAGGAATATAAACATAGATTAATTCGATAGGAATTATATATATAGGTTCAATTTGAACTTTACCGAAAGTTTGCCATTAAGTAAAATATATAATATTGATTGTCATGATTAAGATTTCTAATGACAAAACACGGATGAATAGGGGGAGAGGGCACAAAAAAAGGAAAACGGATCACCGTTTTCCTCTTTTTCGCCTGACTTACGCCGTTGGAAGTCCCATCACAGCTTTCACTTCTAAATATTCTTCGATACCGAAGTCTCCCCATTCTCTTCCGATACCAGACTGCTTAAAACCGCCAAATGGGGCAAAGTAATCTGTTTCAGCATTGTTAATGGTGATTTGACCGGCACGAATATGTTCAGCGACATATTTTAATGTTTTTTCATCTTGACCAACAACATACCCGGCAAGACCATACACTGTATCGTTGGCGATCTCAAGGGCATGATCGAGGTCTTGATACGTGATCACACTCATGACCGGCCCAAAGATTTCTTCTTGCGCAATGGTCATATCATTTTTCACATTGGTGAAAATGGTATGCTTGGCGAAATACCCTTTATCGATTCCGTCTGGCTTTCCAGTTCCCCCAGCAAGAAGGGTAGCACCTTCTTCGATTCCTTTTTCAATATAAGATTGCACCGTATCCCATTGCTTTTTAGAAACAAGCGGGCCAGTAGCGTGATCTTCTCTCGGATCACCAACTGTAAACTTCGGCAGGGCGTTCAGCAGCGCTTTTTCAAACTTGCCTTTCATTGATTCTGGAATCAGCACACGTGTAGCTGCAGAACACACTTGACCTGTATTCATCGCAATATGATGAATGGCTGTTTCTGCTGCTTCGTCCACATCTGCATCGTCTAAGACGATAAGAGGGGATTTTCCGCCAAGCTCAAGTGCTACTTTCTTCACATTGTCTGCTGCGTTTTCCATAATTTTAGAGCCGACGGCACCTGATCCTGTAAATGAAACGAAGTCAATATCAGGGTGTGAGCTAATGCCGTCACCAATCACGTCACCCGTTCCGTTTACTAAATTGAAGACGCCTTTCGGTACACCTGCTTCATCAATAATTTCTGCAAGAATCATCGCAGCAAAAGGGGTAATTTCCGCTGGCTTTAAGACAACTGGTGAACCTGCCGCAATGGCACCCGCAATTTTAAGAGATGTCTGATTCGTCGGGAAGTTCCACGGTGTAATCAATCCACTGACACCAATCGCCTCTTTTATAATCGTATGTCCACCACGATCTTCGGTAAATGTATAAGATTTCAGTGCTTCCGCTGCTTTAGAAAAATGTTCATAACCCATTTTGTAATGAACTTCTTCGGACACTTTCAGCGGTGCACCAAGCTCTTTTGTCATCACTTCTACAAGTTCATCCTTGCGTTTTTCGTACCCGCGCACAATGTTTTCCAGCATTTCTACTCGTTCATTTCGAGATGTTTTTGAGAAAGAAGGGAAGGCGGCTCGGGCTGCTTTGACTGCCTTATCTAAATCTTCTTTCGTTCCTAAACTAATGGTGCCAATGACTTCCTCTGTCGCAGGGTTAATGACCTCTGTTGTTTCGTTTCCTGTTGATGCGACCCATTCTCCATTAATAAAGTGTTTCTCTTGATTTCTCATTCTGACATGTCTCCTTTTTATATGTGATTCAATCCAATATTCTGTTTTCAGCTGATATAAAACTGTACCCACTGTGAAAAATCTAAAACAGAGAAACTGCATGAGAAAAAGTTTCTGATATAATACGCAAAGTGGGACATATGTCCTTTTCAACATGAGGGCATCTATCATTTAATGGAACTAGACTGAAAAAAGAAGGAGCTTTTGAACGAATGAAAGGTGTTATTTTCGCATTATTAGGAGGCGCTTGTATTACACTGCAAGGCGTAGCCAACGCCAGAATTAGTCAAGATATCGGGACGTGGCAGGCGGCAACGATCACGCAGCTGACAGGGTTTATCATCTCTCTCGTCATTTTACTCATCGTACGGGATGGCCACTTTAAGGAATACAAAAAAGTGCAGCCTCTTTATTTAATTGGAGGTGCATTTGCAGCCATTATTATCTTTAATGAGGTCACTGCCATTCAAATCATTGGGGTGACACTCACCATCGCTGCTTTACTTATCGCACAGCTTGCGTTTACCTTTGCCATCGATGCAAAAGGATGGTTTGGTGTTCAGAAGAAAAAAATGAAATGGCCCCATTATGCAGGCATCTTTTTAATGATTGCAGGCGTCATCATCTTAAAACTATAAAGGAGGGCATCAGATGGAGGAGCTGCATGATGAATCTCTTTTTTCCTCTTATATGAAGATGCATCAGTTACAGAATGTCTTTCATCAAAAACTCATCTCACATGTGAGCTTGTGGCGTTATCAGCAAGGTGAGCTGATTTGTTCAAAAGGGGATAAAAGGGAGTATATGTACTTGCTGGTGAAAGGAAAATTAAAGATTTTCACCACCACAAAGGAAGGAAAAACGTTTATTCTTTGCTTTAAAAACCCTCTTGAAGCGATTGGAGATATTGAATACGTTCAGCAGACAGATATGGTCAATACAGTTGAAGCCGTTACAGAAGTACATATGCTCAGGATTTCTCATCAAGCCCTCATGCGGCATGCAAAGGACGATCCACGAGTTTTAGCCTTTTTGCTCAAGGGCATCACAAACAAATTTTATACAAAATCAAATGATTTAAGCTTCCACCTTTTATACCCTGTAGAGGTCAGGCTTGCAAGCTATTTATTGTCTGTTTTAACAGGTGATGATGACGCGCACGCACGCACGCTTCGCCTCACGGATGCAGCGAGCTTAATTGGAACAAGCTACCGCCATATTAATCGGGTCATTCAGCAGTTCCAAGAAAAAGGGCTGATTGAAAGGCGAAGAGGAAAGATTACGATTTGTGATCAAAAAGGGCTTTTAGAAATAGCAGAACACAACATTTATGAATAGAAGAAACGAAGGGACTTATATATGATCATAGGAATAATATTAGCTGTCACTGCTGGGGCACTTGTCAGCTTACAAACCATTTTTAATAGTAAAGTCAATGAGCATACAGGCTCTTGGTCAACAACGACGCTAGTTCTAGGAATGGGCTTTATCGCTTCACTTTTGATGGGTCTTTTGTTAGAAGGAACCGGCATGTTTCAATTAAGGCATATGGAAGCCTGGTACTGGATAAGCGGAGCCATCGGGGTAGGCGTTGTCATCTGTCTTGTTCAGAGCATCAAACGTCTCGGTCCCACTTATGGAATCTCGATTGTTCTCACCTCCCAGCTAGGTTGTGCGCTTCTATTTGATTCGCTTGGCTGGCTTGGGTTAGAAAAAGTAACATTTTCTTTTACAAAATTATTAGGTGTACTTGTCATTGTGGCAGGAATCCTCGTATTTAAGTTAACCAAGCTTGAACCAGTAGAAGAGGAGCAGTCAAAAGAAAAAGGGCTGCCACAAAAGTAGCTGCCCTTTTATTTAAATCAACCGCCGCCATAAAACCGTTATGGTAGATAAACCAGTTAAAAGGAGCCTTTTCATGAAAGGCTTTTTTTTCTGTCCATAGTCGCTTGCTTTATATTCTGTTCGATCTTTCGCTACGAGAACACTATAAGCGATTTTTCGTTCGATTGCTTCCGTAAGAGATAACGCAAATGGTGCACTATCAATCACCAAAATCGATTCAGTATTTAAAAAGCTGGATCTTGCATCTAGATTATATGTTCCAATAATACTTAAGTTATCATCAATGACCATTGATTTCGCGTGAATTGAATACGGACCTTGATATTCATACAAATGAACACCCGTTTTCATGAGTTCCTTTTTCGTGCTTAAATATCCTGCAAATGCTAAAGGGTTTGGTGTCGCTGTAAGAGAATTCGTCACGATCGTCGTTTGAATATCATTTGGTAATGGCGTGAGTCCGTCTTTCATTGGCCCTGTCGGTATGACATAAGGCGTCTGGATCAGAACCGAACGCTTTGACCGCTGTGCGAGATCGTTTAACTTTTTCAAGACGATCGGACGTTTATTTAAGCGTTCCACTGGATTTGTGAAAAATGCAATCTGCTTTGCACGAATGGCGTCTTTTGCCCAATCATATGTGGACGTCACAAAGGGTTCTTTTGTACGAATGGCTTCCTGATAAGATCGAAGTAGCTGTTTTCTTAGCTTTTTTCCTTTTTTCGCTTTTGCCTTGGAAAATACATCTTTTGTTCTTTTCGTAAAATCATGATTCCACAAATAAACGAAATACTGCTCCATTTCATCTAATACTTTTCCTTTTTTGGCGTTGTAGAGCAGCACATCTCGGTCATATGCAAAGTCTTTCGGCGGCTGATCTGCAAAGTATTTATCACCAATATTTCTGCCGCCCATGACAGCGACCCTGCCATCTACCAAAAGAAGCTTATCGTGAAGGCGGTTATGCCACGTCCATGGCTTGAACAAACGAAAAGGCTCATAAAAACGAATGGCCATATTCGGGTGATTCGCCACAGCATAACGCAAATGCTTCAGCGGTCCACGCAGGCTATGGCAAATGCCATCTAACAACAGCTGAACTTTTACTCCTCGATCAGCCGCTTCAATTAAAGCACCAAGCACCCATTCGGCGGTTTTTCCTTTTTGAATGGAATAATAACTCAAACGAATGTTCTTTTTAGCCTCTCGAATCATTTGAACTCTCACTTGACCTGATTCAAACCCGTCATCAAGCAGCATGACTTGATTTATGCCTTGGTCGTCTCCTGAGATGGAAGAAGCTTTATAGATGCAATGTTCTTTACATGTTTTTTGAAACGGTAAATAAAACAAGACAAATGCGGTCAAAAATACATACACCACATATAAAAAGATCAGAAAAAACAAGAATTGAAGCACAGTGATCAACTCCTTTCACACAAACCGTTCTTTTTGTTAGCTTATGTTAAAAACAAAATTTCACTCATCCAGCTTTCTAATAAAAAATACAGGATAAAAGAATCATCTTGTTTTCATAGGGCATTTAATTATAGTATGAAATGAGTAAGGGGGAATCGCATTGAATGAACCATTATTTAATATACCAAGTGATGTGTATCAAACGTTAAGTGAAACAGAACGTTATTTACTGCATTATATTCACCAGCATTTAGAGGATATCTCCACCTTATCCATCGTCACATTAAGTGAAAGAGCCAACGTGTCGACGGCGACCATTGTCAGACTGATGAAGAAAATCGGATACAACGGCTATACATCCTTTAAATATCGATTGAAACAAGAAAAGAAAATGACAGATGATAGTGATCAACTAAAAAATATTGACGAAGACATCAAACTAGCCATTCGAAAAAATGAAGAAGAGGTCTTAAAGACGATTCAACTGCAAAGTATTGGGCAAATTGAGGATGCAGTTCAAAAAATCCACGATGCGGACAAAATTTATATTTTTGGCAGAGGCTTTTCAGAGATGATCGCCAAAGAGATGACCATCAAATTGCAGCTCATCGGGAAAACATGTGAAGTTCATGACGACCCGAATATCATTCGGCTCAAATCGCGTGACATTGATAAAAACGAACTTGCCATCTTTGTTTCATTAAATGGAGAAACGTCTGAACTAGTAGAAGCCTGCCAAAACCTCAGTATGAAGCAGGTCACGACCATTACGGTCACAACGAGAATTGATTCTACATTAAGTAAAATATCAGATATGACACTCGTCGGATATAAAGGGGAACAATCATTCTTCCCAGATTATGAAGTCAGGTCCCGCCTGTCGCTTCATGTCATTGCCCGCATTTTACTAGACGCCTATGTGATTCGGATGAAATAAACACTCAAAAAGCCTTCCACACTTTATGATGGGAGGCTTTTTACCGTGAAAACCTTTACACAATCTGAAAACATTTTCACTGAATCGTATGAGATACTTTCTTTAGAGAAAAGAAAGAAGGTGAAACCAATTGATTTATACCTGCACCTTAAATCCTGCTATTGACCTATATATTGCATTAAAAGAAATGCGGGCAGATACAGTCAACCGCACGGAAGATGAGGATTATCAGCCAAATGGAAAAGGTGTTAATGTCTCCATTATGCTAAAGAAATATGGCTTCACCAGCACTGCATTAGGATTTATTGCTGGGTTTTCAGGTTCATATATTGAACAATCGTTAAAAGATCTTTCCATTCAAACCGATTTTATCCCAGTGGATGGGATTACACGCATTAATGTATTTATTAACACAACAGAAGAATACAAGCTTGTGAATCAAGGACCTGCTATTGAGGCAAAAGCGCTTAATGCCTTTCGCGAAAAAATCCCGACCATTCCAAAAGGCAGCATCTTCATTATGTCAGGCAGTCTGCCTAAAGGCGTTCCTGCTAGCATTTTCTCAGAGATAGCCGCTATTTGTCATCAAAACAACGTGAAATTTATTTTAGACACAAGCTCTAAAGCGGTTTTAGAAACACTTCAATACAAACCATATTTACTAAAACCAAATGAAGAAGAGATGGCCGCATTTTTTGGAAAAACCCACCGTTTATCAGAAACAGAACTCGTTGAATCAGGGCGAAAGCTGATCGAGATGGGTGCAGAGCAAGTACTCATTTCCCGAGGAGGGGAAGGAGCACTATTCCTTACAAATGAAGCCGTATTAAAAGGAAATGCACCAATAGGAACGGTCGTAAATACGGCTTGTTCTGGTGATGCCATGCTCGCTGCATTCCTAAGTAAACAGCTGGAAGGACAACCTTCGGAAGAATGCTTACGCTACGGCATTGCAACAGGGGCATCTACCGCCTTTTCAAAAGGGTTAAGTGATTTACATGACATTGATTCATTAATTGAGCAAATACACATTCAGAACATATAAGGGGGAGTTCACATGAGCCGTAAGAAAATTGTCGCTGCCACTGGCTGTCCAACAGGCATTGCACACACATTTATGGCAGCTGAGGCATTAAAAATCGCAGCTGAGCAATTAGGGGTCGACATCAAAGTTGAAACGCATGGTCAAGTAGGAATTGAAAACGCTTTAACGGATCAAGACATTTTGGAAGCAGATGGCGTTATTGTTGCAGCGGACAAAGATGTGAATACAGATCGTTTTCACGGCAAACCACTCATTGAAGTGCCTGTAGCAAAGGGTATCCGCACACCAAATGAACTGATTCAAGGCATTATCAATGGAGAAGCCCCCGTTCATCAAGTGAAAGGAAGAGCTTCTGGAACAGAAAAACCATCTGCGCCTTCATTAGCTCAACAAAAGTCAGCGAATAAGTGGATACACACCATCTATAAGCATTTAATGAACGGTGTATCACACATGCTTCCATTTGTTGTTGGGGGCGGGGTCTTAATTGCTTTATCTTTTCTATTCGGTATTTACTCAGCTGATCCTCAGCATGAAACGTATCATCCGTTTGCTGCCTACTTGAAAAACATTGGCGGACTCGGCTTTAGCTTAATGGTGCCTATTTTAGCAGCATTTATCGCTGATTCAATCGCGAAACGCCCAGGGATGGTTGTCGGATTTATCGGTGGCTTGCTTGCAAACGATGGAGGCGCTGGATTCTTAGGTGGTATTATCGCAGGTTTTGCAGCAGGGTATATCATCGTACTTCTTCAATTCCTGCTTCAAAAATTACCAGCATCACTTGACGGATTAAAATCAATTTTCATCTATCCTGTTATCGGTATTTTCTTAATTGGGGCTGTCATGACCCCGCTATTAGTTCCAATCACAGGGCTAAATCATTCATTAATGGATTTTCTCTCATCAGTTCAATCCACAAATCCATTGCTTTTAGGTTTAATTGTTGGAGCCATGTGTGGATTTGATATGGGAGGACCTTTTAACAAAGCAGCCTATGTCACAGGAACGGCTTTACTCGCAGAAGGTAACCTTTACTTCATGGCAGGGGTGTCAGCAGCATGTATCACACCACCGCTTATCATTGCGATTGCCACAACGATTTTCCGAAAACATTTTACACCACAAGAACGAAATGCTGGGATGATCAACTATATTCTCGGAGCGACTCATATTACCGAAGGAGCCATTCCATTTGCAGCAAAAAACCCAGTCGTTGTCCTGCCAATTATCATGTTTGGTTCCGCCATCTCTGCTATATTGACGTATCTCTTTGGCGTACAGGTTCCTGCTCCGCATGGTGGATTCCTTGTCCTTCCAGTCGTCACAGGCGCATTTCAGTGGGTGCTTTCCATACTCATCGGCTCACTTGTAGGTGCGATTCTATACGGACTTTACCGCAAGAAAATAGACAAACCCGCAGTTTAATAGGGAGGAAGAGAAATGATGGAACATATTTATATGAATCTACATGAAACGGCTTCTTCACAGGCTGGCGTTTTCGCAGCCATAGCTGACATTGCCTCTGAAGCAGGGATTTGTACATCTCCTGAGGCAGTCAAAAAAGGACTAGCTGAAAGAGAAGCTCTTAGTACAACCGGCTTTCAAGATGGATTTGCCATTCCGCATACACAGTCAGACGCCATTCAAGTACCGGCACTCGTCATCGTCCGTACAGAAACCGGAATCGAATGGTACGCTTTTGATGGGAAGCCTTGCTTTTTCTTCTTATCCTTACTCATTCCAAAAAGTGAAGCAGGAACCACTCATTTACAAGCACTTTCTGCTCTTTCACGCGGATTAATGGATGAAACGAGACGACAAAAACTGCTCGAAACAAGAACAAATGAAGAAATGCTCACTTTATTAAAAACAGAGATTCTGACGAGAGAGGATGTTTGACTATGCCTTTACTTTCCACAACACCTATGCTTGAAGCAGCAAAAAAAGAAAAATACGGAATTGTCGCATTCAATGTACATTCCTTTGATAGTATTTACTGGGTACTTGAAACGGCAGCTGAATTAAAATCACCTGTCATTTTGCAAACAACGGTTGGCACGGTCCAATCGCTTGGCGCAAAAGCCATTGCAGATACAGTAAAGGCGGCAGCTGATCAATACCAAATCCCAATCGGCCTTCATCTCGATCATTGCACTGATTTTGATGTGATTCTTACTTGTATACGAGCAGGATATACATCCGTGATGATCGATGCTTCCATGCATTCATATGAAGAAAATGTACGCCGCACAAAAGAAGTGGTTGACCTTGCCTTAAAAGTAGGTGTGAATGTAGAAGCCGAGTTAGGCAAGGTAGGCGGGGTAGAAGATGATATTGTCGTGGATGAAAAAGATGCTGAAAAAGCCATTCCATCAGAATGCCGTCAATTTGTAGAAGAAACTGGTGTACCTACTTTAGCACCTGCGATCGGCACGGCCCACGGCATCTATAAAGGGGTGCCGGATATCGACTTTGACCGCATTGAACAAATTGCAGCGCTTGTCGATGTGCCGCTTGTCCTTCATGGTGGTTCAGCTGTACCAGATGAGGATGTCAAAAGATGTGTCGCACTCGGTATGGCAAAGGTCAATGTGTCCACTGAATTGAAAAATGCATACTCTGAAGCGATTCGTGATCATTTCTCAAACGAACCTGAAAGCTTAGATCCGCGTATGTATTTACAAAAAGCAAAACAAGCAGCCAAAGACATGGTCACATCTAAAATAAAGATCGTTGGCAGTGAAGGAAAAGCCCAACTTTTATATCAATAAGATGAAAAAAAGCAGAGCCGCATCGCTCTGCTTTTTTCACATTATTCGCTTTCTTTCATTTCATTTGATGTACGTACTCGTGCATTTCCCATAAATATGACCGTAATCGCCGCAAGTGCAATCGGGAATAAAGCAATCATAAATACATACGTAATACTTTGTGACATCGCATCAATCACTTTATTTAAAATATCAGGCGGAATTTGTGAGCGTGCCCCCTCTTGAAAAATGGCTTGTGGATCACCAACTGGAGAAGAAGCTCCTTTCATTCCGCTAAAAGCATCTGCTAAACGATTTGTCAGGACATTGGTTTGAATCGTTCCAAAAATCGTCACGCCTAAAGTCATCCCAAGTGATCTCATGAACGAATTGGTAGAATTAGCACTGCCGCGGTAGCGCGGAGAGAGATCATTCATTGAAGCAGATGGCAGAAGGGAGAAGCTAAATCCAACGCCAAAACCTGAAATCATCATAAAGAGCGTAAGCCACAATCTTGCTGTATCAGGCGACATATTGGCAAGCAGCAGCATCCCAGCAAAAAATGAAATCACAGAGATGGTCATTAATCGTCTAAAAGGTACTTTCGTCTGCATCGTTCCACCAATCATACTGCCAATCACGGAACCAATCATCATCGGTGTTAAAATGAACCCGGCACTTGTTGCAGATTCACCGTACACCGCCTGGACGAAGATAGGAATAAAGACAGCTAGAATAATAAACGTCCCGCCATATAAAAACGCCAAAATTTGAGATGTCGCAAACAAACGATTTTTAAACATCCAAAATGAAATAATCGGTTCTTCTGCCTTCCGTTCAACAATGAAGAAGATGGTGCCAAAGACAACAAACACAGCAAATAGTGTCAAGATTTGAACAGAATCCCATGCATACGATTTACCGCCAAGCTCAAGGGCGAACATTAAACTGACAACCGCAACGACAAGTGTAATGGCACCTGACCAGTCAATTTTCTGCTTGCGATGCTCAAGCGATTCTTGATAAAATTTGGCGATTAAGAATACACTGACGATACCAATTGGTACGTTAATATAAAACACCCAATGCCAGCCGATCGAATCCGTAATAATTGCTCCTAACAGCGGTCCTAATACACTGGATAGACCAAAAACTGCACCAAACATACCGGACATTTTCCCGCGTTTTTCTGGCGGGAAGATATCAAAGATAATCGTGAAAGCGATCGGAAGAAGAGCACCGCCTCCAAGTCCTTGAATCGCACGGTAAATAATGAGCTGATCCATTGTTTGTGCGATGCCACACAGCGCAGATCCAATTAAAAAGAAAATAAGTCCAAACAGAAAAAAACGCTTCCGACCATACATATCTGAAAGCTTTCCATAAATCGGCATACCGGCCATCACTGCCACCATATAAGAAGCAGTCACCCAAGCAAATTTATCAAAACTGCCCAAATCGGCGACGATGCTTCCCATTGCTGTTGCGACAATGGTGTTGTCCATCGCTGCCATAAAAATCCCTAACAGCAACCCGACGACAACAAAGCGAGTGGATGCCTTGCCTTTATGATCCACGTTATTCATTTCATTTACCTCCTGCTTACGTTCTCTTCACTTTTTTGCTATGATCAAGTTAATTATAAAGTAAGAGAACATTTATCTTGATGATCAAGATAAATTGATTTTAAAGGGAGGAGAACAAGTTGTCAATAAAGAACGAGGCAGAAGATCGAGCGGACCAGATCATTCATACGATGAGACGCCTTGCTACACGAACAGTCCTATTTCACCAAGCAGCCGCTCAATCGCTCGGCCTTTTCCCAACAGATCTCAAATCAGCAGATTTGTTAAACGAACTTGGACCACTCACAGCAGGTGAATTAAGTGAAAAAACTGGTCTTAGCTCAGGTGCGGTCACCGCTCTCATTGACCGGTTAGAAAAAGCAGGCTACGTCAAAAGGGAGAAGGACCCAAAAGACAAGCGAAGAGTCATCATTGTTCCATTAACGGCTGGGAAATCACAAGTGAAGGAACTCTTTCAATCTTTATCGGCATCCACCAAAAAACTCACAAATGAATACAAGCCAGAAGAATTGGATTTAATCATTCAATTTATTTCAGAAGCAGCTGAAATCATGGATCAAGAGCTGCAATTGCTTAAGTCTAAATCGTAAGAAAGCACACTGATGCGTTAACTACACCGAAATAAGTAAAGCGAGAAATGAACGAAAACAACAAAGATGCTCTCATTGCATCTCTAAAAAAACAAAAAGTTGGAAGAGGAAAATAGGCAATTAAGAGAGCAACTGAAAGTAGCATATGCAGATGTCTATAAAAATTTATAAGAGAGAACAACGTTCACCCTCCTTCAACTAACGGAGCAGTATAGCGCAAGAAGAAGTTGCTGAAATAATGATAAGTATATTAGGATGCTTATCCTAAAAAGGGGAGGTATAACAGAAAGTGGAGATTATAAAGTTTAAGGAAACTGATACAAAAGAGATTATTTCATTGTTTTATGAAACAGTTCATTCCGTAAATTCAAAAGATTATTCCCAAGTACAATTGGATGCTTGGGCACCAAGAGATGAAAAAGAATCTAAAATGAATTCTTGGAAGGAATCATTGAGTCAAAATATAACATTTGTTGCTAAAGTGAATGGTAAAGTTGTTGGTTTTAGCGATTTAACGCATACCGGGTACTTAGATAGACTATTCGTTCATAAAGATTATCAAGGACAAGGTATAGCCACAGCTTTAGTTGATATGCTCGAATCTGAGGCAAAGAAACTAAAGCTTTTAGAAATTGATACCGAAGCAAGTATTACAGCTAAGCCATTTTTTGAACATCTAGGTTACAAAATTGTTTGTTCACAAACTGTGGAAAAAAAGGGGGTTAAGTTGGCTAATTTTAAAATGCTAAAAAAAATAAAATAATCATTTTTTTGTTATGCTAACAGGTGCGTTAGTTTAAAAAGAAAGGGTATAACATATTCGTCATATAAAATATGTTATACCCTTTTATTTATTTAACTTTTTTCAATAGTAGAAAAGATATAATACATTGCAGAGGTGATTCAATGAATGATAGGTCCAGTTATTTAAAGAAGTTAGAAGATTTTTTAGGTGGGACATTTCATCAAGATATTGATTCGCCAGAGGAAGCGTTAGATGAGTTTATCCATCTAAGTTACAAAAAAACCTCCAATGAACCACCAATCTTATTCCCATGCTTCTTTTAATAAACAAATACCTCTTTCGATTTGTTCAAGAGAAAGGTTTGCGAAACCGAGCAGTATGTGCGGTTGTACAGGTGGATTTTCGATAAATAAATGACTTGTTGGATACACTTTAACATGCTGTTGAAGAGCTTTTTCAATTAATTCTTTTTCGGAATAGGGAGTGTGTATACGTAACATGATATATAACCCTGCATTGTCACCAATGATCTCAATTTGTTTTCCAAATAAATGTTGAACTTGTTGTACCAATAAATTCATTTTCCTTTTATAAGTATTGCGCATACGCTTAATATGTTTTGTCCATTCACCACTTTTCATAAATTCAGTCATGGTCAGTTGGTGCAATAACGAAGCATTATGTTCGAAATGTTCAAATTTGCTCATATAGATATTGATTAATGAATCAGGTAACACCATATATGCTAATCGTATAGCTGGTAGAAATGCTTTTGAAAACGTACCAAAATAAATGACATGTGCAGCATCTAAAGAGGCTAAAGCAGGAAATGGTTTTTGTCCATATCGAAATTCTCCATCGTAATCGTCCTCTAATAAGAAACCGTTATTTGATCGTACCCATTGAATCAATTCAATTCTTTGTTGAATCGATAGTGCAGTACCAGTAGGATATTGATGTGAAGGTGTTATGTACAATAATTTCCCGCTTTTATTTACGAGTGAGTCCAATAATACACCTTGTTTTGATGCAGGAATACTTTCAATCTCAAATCCATGTAAATGACAGACCTCACGTACACCGCTATAACCAGGGTTTTCAACAATCATACTAGAAAAACGTTCTTTTAATAGAAATCCCAAATACAACAGTAGTTGCTGTGTATTACTTCCAACGATCATATTTTTGGGGTTAATGATCATACCTCTCGCTTGAAATAAATAATCAGCCAGTTCTTGTTTAAACCCGGGTTCTCCAAAAGGATCTCCATATTGAAAGCTAATGGATTGCTGCAGCACTTTGTTGGAAATTTGCCGCCAGACTTTTAAAGGGAATTGTTCCTCATCAACAGTACTTGCTTTGAAATCAATGAAATCGATCAATTGTATTGGTTCATTTCTAGGTACTTCTGGAATAGAGGTTTGAAGAAATATCGGTTCAAATTCATTGACACTATAGCTTTTACGCTCATTGGCTTGAATATATCCTTCAGCTAATAATTGATCATATGCTTGTAGTGTAGTGTGGCGACTAACACCTAGGTCATTGGCTAGTGAACGAATGGAAGGAAGATTTTCTCCTGTTTTTAACTTTCCCTCCTCGATTAATTTTTTAAATTGCTCATAAATTTGTTTATATTTTGGTTGATTGGCACTGAAAGGGAAAATATAATGTTTCATTTCTTCATTCCTCCCTTCTGACATTTAATAAAGTATAAATCTGTACATTTTTACATGTCAGAATATCAATTATTATACTACTAATTGATATGAAAAGGGGATAGAAGAGTGGATATAGTAAGAGCTCATGAAAATGATTTAAAACAAGTTTCGGTTCTATTTGATCAATATCGCCAATTTTATAAACAGACTTCTAATATAGAAGGTGCTTATCATTTTCTAGTGGAACGATACCGTAAACAAGAGTCTATTTTGTTTGTTGCAAAGCAAGGTGAACAATATGTAGGATTTGTACAACTGTATCCCACATTTTCATCTGTTGCGATGAAAGATGCGTTCATTTTAAATGATTTGTTTGTTATAAACGATTTTCGTCAAAAGGGGGTAGGTAAGCAATTGATGAAAAAAGCATTTTCATTTGCAAACGATAAAGGAGCCAGATTTATCTGTTTAGAAACAGCGACTTCTAATATAAAAGCACAACAATTGTATGAAAAAATGGGCATGACAAGCGATTCTTCAACTCAGCACTATATTTATTATTGGGATTGAACGCAGAAGAATGAAGTTTTGGGATGGCAGAAAATTTAATATAACTCGGTCAAAAAAAGATGAATATGCTTTGTCAGAGACGGATCAGCAAGCTACAATGGCATTGTACACTGAATTGATTGCAACAAAATGACAAAACAGCGATTCCTATGGATTTTGACAAGAAAGACTTTAAAAAACACAAAGGGGGGTAATTTTATTGAATTCTTATGATGAAGATCTAATAAAGGATTTGGAATTAAAAGACCTTCTTAAATATGTCAAAGTACATAAAAATCCAAAAATTTATTTAGACTTAATAGAACAAAAATTTGATTTTGCTGGTTCAAAAATAGATTGGTTACAAACCAATAAACATTATAGTAAGAGCTCAAATCATGAATCGTTACTTTCTGATGCTCTTCTCTTTATAACTGAATTAAAAGAAAAATATTTAGATAATAACTTACAAGTAATTTACATAGGGGATAACCTTACAGAGTTTGGGTACCAGTTTGAATTAAAACATCTAGAAGAGTTACTAGTCTATTTTTTAGATATCCCACAGCACCACTACTTTATATCATTAGAAGGTGATTGGAGTATTTGTATTTCATTTGAAAACGATTTGGATTTCGGATTTAGTTTAAACAAAAAATAAGTTTAAGCGTCACATATAGGAAAAATAAAAAATGAATAAGAAGTGAAAAAACCTTGACTGGCTTTATACCATTCTAGGTTTTTTGCGTTTATTCGTCCTCAAACACGTAAAAGAAGACAAAGAGCTCTTTGTATACAAGTCTCAAAGCACACTCAAACGAGTGTGCTTTTTCTTATAACAAAGAACACCCAAAAACCTGCACAACATTTACTGAAAACATTTGGACTTCTTTGACGCATGCGAGTTGATTAGACTTATAACCAAAGGGAAGAGGGGAGGGATTCCAACTGCACTTAACCAAAAGGGGCACGACTTTATTATCGATGCTGCTTCACACGACCACTTATCTATCAATTGAAGATTTACAGAATCGACTGAATGTCTCTACTCGAACGGTCTACGCTGAAATCAAACGAATGAATAGCTGGCTGGAAACCCATCAGCTTAGTGGCGTCCAGCGAAAAGATCAACGAGGCTACTATTTACATCCACACGAGAAAGAAGTCATTATCGAAAAAGCTGACACTGTTCTTGTCGGTCATGACTATGAACCATGTGTAAAAGAAAGACGTGCCATCTTGCTCCTATCCATTGCATGCAGTGAGAAGCATCTAAAAATTGATGATTTTATGGAGATGACGAAGGTAAGCCGCAATACACTGCTTGAAGATATGAAACAACTAAAAGAAGCACTTTCAAAACAGCAGCTTACACTTCATTATCAGGCGGCCAGTGGCTATTTAATTTCAGGAGAAGAAAGAACAATTCGGTTGGCGCTGAAACCTTATATTCATTTCATTCGCAACATGATAAAAAATGAAAAAACGTTTCCATCGGTTTGGTTAAAGGGTCCTATCTCATATAAGAGAATACATGATCTCCTTCAACAATCCGAACAAGATCTGAAGCTTGAGTTTGCAGATGACATGCTGGATCAGCTGTCTATGGATCTCTTTTTCTACTTTAAACGGATGAAGCTAGGACGTGCTGTACACATTTCAACAGAAGAAAAACGGACATTGCAGAAAACAGATGAATGCTTGGCTGCTATTCGTTTCATGGCGCAAATTCAAAAAGAAACCAGTCTTTTGGTTCATGATGAGGAAATCTATTTTCTTAGTACGCTATGGCTCAGTGCCAAAAAACAAAAACTTCCAACAAGTCAAAAACCAGAAGAACATCTCATTCGAACCATTGCGAGACAAATGATCATTGACTTTCAGCGTTATGCGTGTATTTCCTTCCAGGAAGTAGAAGTCTTGGAACAAAACTTAACCATGCATTTAATTCCGGCCTATTATAGGCTCATCTATCACATTGAGATCATCAATGAATTAACAGATTCCATGAAACATGCACAGCCAGAGGTGTTTGACATCACGCAAAAGGTTGCTTGCCATTTAGAGAAGGCGGCCTGTTCAAAGATGAGCGATCATGAAATTGCCTATGTGGCGATGCATTTTGGCGGCTGGATGAGAAGAGAAGGGATTTCATCGATTGCGAAACGTTCTGTTTACATTGTCTGCGGAGAAGGAATTGGCACAAGTCACATGCTGAAAACGCAGCTTCTTGAATTAATCGGCTACATCGACATACGCGGACTGTTATCAAAACGTTCATATGAAGAATTAACATCCATTGATGCCGACTTTGTTGTGTCAACGACACCTATATCGTTTAAAGGAAAACCTGTTCATCTCGTGCACCCGATTCTCACTGCTTATGAGAAAAAAACATTGCTTCAATATGGAGAAGGCTCAGAACCTAAGCTTGATGAGCACCATGTGAATGCTTTATTCAATATCATTCAGCAGCATACCATCGTTCAAAATGAAAAAGCATTGCTTCATGACCTGAAGGAGCTGCTTCATCCGACATATGTATCACACCAGAAAGGGTGGAAACCAGTGTTAAACGATTTATTAACAGAAGAAACCATTCAGCTCCAGCAAACAGCAGACACATGGCAGGAGGCCATTACAAAAGCAGCGCAGCCTTTGCTTGATCAACAAGCGATTCAGGAAAGTTATGTGAAAGCGATGATCCAGTCTGTTCATCAAAATGGCCCTTATATTGTGATTGCGCCACAAGTGGCGATTCCGCATGCCAGACCAGAAGATGGCGTGAACAAATTAAGCATGTCACTTATGTCATGTCATCAGCCCGTTTCCTTTTCAAAGGATGGAAAAAAGCAAGTTCGGCTCATCATTGTATTAGCTGCCATTGACAGTATGACCCACCTGAAAGCACTCAAACAGCTGACGATGCTGTTAAGTGAAGAAAAACGGGTGAGACAATTGATTGAAGCAGAGGAATTAGCAGCCATTCAACAACTAATCAATCGATTTTCACAAGTATAAAGGAGGAAAAAGAGAATGAAAAAAATTCTTGTTGTATGCGGAAACGGTTTAGGAAGCAGCTTTATTGTTGAAATGAATGTCAAAAAGGCATTAGAAGAATTAGGACTTTTAGCGGAAGTGGATCACACCGATCTCAGTACAAGCAAAAATGAACAAGCAGATCTTTATATCGGAGCAACAGATATTATCGATCAGCTGGATGACGGCACAAGAAAGGTCGCTGGATTAAATAACTTGTTAGACCAGGAAGCCATTAAAGACGTCCTTCGTAAACACATATAATCGACGGAAAAAGGGGGATTCACATCATGATAGAACTGATCATGAACGATATATTGGGCACACCCGCAATTCTCATCGGTTTGTTTGCACTCGCTGGTTTACTTTTGCAGAAAAAGTCAGCTGCCGATACTGTATCAGGCACCTTAAAAACAACAATGGGTTTTTTAATATTAGGAGCGGGCGCCACAGTCGTATCTGATTCACTTGGGGTTTTCAGGAAGATGTTTGAAGCAGCCTTTCACATTCAAGGGGTTGTCCCAAATACAGATGCCATGGCGGCCATTGCCCAAAAGGAATTCGGTACACAGACAGCGCTCATTATGATTTTTGGTATGGTGGTTAATTTGCTTTTGGCAAAATTCACACCCTTTAAATACGTCTTTTTAACTGGTCATCATACGCTATATATGGCGGCTATGCTTGCAGTCGTTCTGTCAACAGCTGGCATGCAAGGAACGCTGCTGATCACCACTGGTTCAATCGTATTAGGTGCAGCAATGGTCATTGCTCCCGCAATCCTTCAGCCGTTTACAAGGAAAGTCACTGGAAATGATGATCTGGCGCTCGGTCATTTCAGTACGTTCGGCTATTTTACAGCGGGAATGATCGGCAAATGGGTCGGGCGCCCAGAGAAATCAACGGAAACCATTCAAGTGCCTAAATCACTCGGTTTTCTAAGAGATACATCGGTGGCCATCTCCATTACGATGGCTTTGCTTTTCTTTGCGATTGCACCGTTTGCGGGAATTTCATTCATAGAAAACATTAGTGGTGGTACGAACTTTGCTGTCTTCATTCTCATTCAGGCCATTACCTTTGCTGCTGGGGTGTACATTATTTTAGCAGGTGTACGGATGGCAATCGGGGAAATTGTGCCTGCTTTCAAAGGGATTGCCGATCGTTTCGTCAAAGGGGCAAAGCCGGCACTTGATGCACCAACTGTTTTCCCATTTGCTCCAAATGCGGTGATCATCGGTTTTTTATGCAGTTTTGCAGGAGGCATCGTGTCTATTTTCCTTCTTCCTTTGTTTGGTTTAACTGTCATTGTTCCTGGACTTGTGCCACACTTTTTCTGCGGTGCGACAGCGGGCGTATATGGCAATGCAACGGGGGGAGTGAGAGGTGCAGTCGCCGGTTCCTTTGTAAATGGAATACTCCTTTCATTTTTACCAGCTTGTTTACTTCCTGTGTTAGGCACTCTTGGCTTTGAAGGGACAACATTTGGCGATACAGACTTCGGTATCATCGGAATATTGATTGGATTGATCAAATTTTTATTTCATCTTTAAAAAGGAGGCATTTCAGGATGACAGCTATTTTCTCACCTTCATTGATGTGCATGGATTTAACACACTTCCGTGAACAAATTCAGCTTCTGAACACAAGGGCAGACCGTTATCATGTCGACGTCATGGATGGTCATTATGTAAAAAATCTGACCTTATCACCCTTTTTCATTGAACAACTTCGGAAACTGACAGATGTTCCGATTGATGTTCATCTAATGGCCGAACAGCCTCAGGAATTTTTAATTGATGCATGTATTGATGCAGGCGCAACGATGATTTGTTTACATCCAGAAGTGGTGCAAAAAGACGTTTTTCGAATCATTCGGCATATCCAAGAAAGAAAGTGTGAGGTCGGCTTTGTTCTCAATCCCGCCACACCAGTTGCAGCATTAGATGCTTTTATTCATTTAATAGACCGGGTGACGATCATGACAATTGACCCAGGGTTTGCGGGTCAGCCTTTTATCAAAGAAATGCTTCCGAAAATGAAAGAGGTGAAAGAAATCAAAGAGAAGGGGGGATACTCATTTTCAATTGAGGTAGACGGCTCTTGTAATGAAAGCACATTCCGATTGCTTGCTGAGGCAGGAAATGAAATTTACATCATCGGCACCTCAGGTTTATTTGGACTTCACGAAGAATTAGATAAAGCATGGGAAATAATGAAGCAATTGTTCGCAAAAGAAACAGCCACAATGAAATCACCTTAGTAAAAAGGAGGATGAAGCCCATCCTCTTTTTTACGCAATTTTACTAAACAAACTATATCCTCATCAAAACATACTCAAAAACTTCAAAAAAGCACAAATTTATAATTGAAAGCGCTTTATTTATGTGTTATTCTTCAAATATCTTTAGTAAACATTTAGTCAAAAATGATGAGGAGTTTGCCTATGACTACACTCAAAGATATTGCTCATGATGCAAAAGTATCCGTCTCTACTGTATCCCGTGTGTTAAATGGCGACCAAACGCTTGCCGTTTCACACGCAACAAGACAAAACATCCTCGACATAGCCAAGAAATTAAACTATACCCCAGTCAGAGCAAGAAAAGCCGATCAAGCAGAAGTAAAAAGCCCACCCGCATCCCCAGTCATCGGTGTCGTTGTCGCCCAATCCATTGACGAAGAATTAAATGATCCTTTTTTTTCATCGATTCGAAAAGGAATTGAAAAAGAATATGCCAAACAAGGTCTGTCCACTCTCCATACCTTTCGCCTAAGAAACATGGATAAAGGGGCGATACTAAAGGATATTGACGGTTTGATCGTCATTGGACGAATCAGCCCTGATACGGTTGAAAAGATGACAAACCGAATGGAACATATCGTTTTCATCAATCATTATGCGGATGAAGATTTGTATGATTGTGTACATGTGGATTTTGTCAGAGCGGCAGATCGTGCCATTCGTCATCTGCAATCTCTCGGCTATACACATCTAGGATATATTGGCGGGAAAGAGAGGGAGCATTATTTTGAAGGAAATGCTGTGATTGAGGATGAAAGACAAACAACGTTTATCAAAAGAATGCAAGAAGCGGGAACTCTTCATATGAATGACATCCACATAGGCGAATATTCGATGCAAGAAGGCTACTCACTTATGCAAAAAGCCATTCAGAAAGGAAATCTTCCAGAAGCCTTTTTTATCGGAAGTGATTCTATGGCAATAGGCGCTATGCGTGCGCTACATGAAGCCGGTCTTCGTGTACCTCAAGATGTCTCAATCGTGGGGTTTAATGATATCGAAGCCGCTTCCTTTTCAAGCCCGCCGCTCACAACGGTTAAAGTATATACAGAACAAATGGGGGAAGTAGGTCTAAAGCTTTTGCTTGAGCGGATAGAGGGAAGAAAGCTTCCCCTAAAAGTCGTCGTGCCAACAAAGCTCATGCAAAGAGGCAGCACATGCCCAATTCATGA
This sequence comes from Bacillus sp. Leaf49, assembly GCF_001426125.1. Classification (NCBI taxonomy): domain Bacteria; kingdom Bacillati; phylum Bacillota; class Bacilli; order Caryophanales; family Bacillaceae; genus Bacillus; species Bacillus sp. Leaf49. The sequence goes on from NZ_LMRK01000003.1 coordinate 53,032, forward strand.
AAGGGGGTGAACGAGCATTTCAGCAAACAAAAAAGAGACAAAAAAGCAGGAAGGGAGCTGCTGAGCATGATGGCCAGATCATGCTGAAAACAACGCAGTTCACCCAATTGCTCTCTTATCTCTTTGAAAAGAATAGAATTCCAGTATAATGGACTTCTTTTGTTTCCGCAACTGCATGAATTCTACCAATAATCGTCTGAATTTTCAGTAATCAAAAGGAGGAAACGATGAGTAAAAAAATTCTGATGCTGTGTGTAGCTCTAGTTTTGTCGATGATCTTGTCTGCTTGCGGCAATAACGGTGCGTCTGAAGCAAACGGGAAAGTGACCTTGACTCTATTCTCCACAATGAGTAACAGCGGGGAGAGAAAGGCATTTGAAGAAGTGATCCGTGATTTTGAAAAAGAACATCAAAACATCCGAATTGATGCCAACTTCCCTGGCAACAGCTATGAAGATATGATACGCGTCAAAATGGGGGCAAACGATATGCCAGACCTATTTGATACACACGGCTGGGCCAAGCTGCGATATAGCGAATACGTGGCTGATCTAAAGGAGATGGACTGGGTAAAACAACTCGATCCTTCACTCGATCAAATTTTAAAAGACAAAGATGGCAAAGTCTATGCTTATCCGCTGAATCAAGCAAAAGACGGACTTAGTTTTAATGCCAATCTACTAAAAGAATATGGCATAAAAGTTCCTAAAACACTGAATGAACTGAAAAGTGCTTTACAAACTGTCAAAGCAAAAAGTAAAGGAGACGTTGTGCCGCTCTGGATCCCAGGAGGCGATAATTCAAATATTGCCCAAGTCTTTGATGAGCTGGCAACGCCTTTACTCATTACCGATCAAAAACATCAATACGGAAAAGACCTTGAAAATGGATCATTTGATTGGTCTCACTATACACCGCTTGCACAGTTTATGAAGGAGCTGAAAGATCAAGACCTTTTAAACAAAGATGTACTCACTGCGAAACTATCCCAAGCACCTGAGCTGATGGCACAAAACAAAATCGCTTTCACCTTTGTGGGAGGATCTTTAGGACCTGAGGCGACTGAACTCAATCAATCGATCAAAGTAGGCACCATGCCCGTACCAGCTATTCATGAAGGAGATGAGCAAAGCTGGATTGGCGGGGAACGCTTTACTGTCGCGGCATGGAAAGACTCAAAGCATCTAAAAGAAGCAAAACAATTCATTGACTTTTTAGCAAAGCCTGAAAACGCAAAGAAAATCGCAGAGGGCACTTCCTCTGAAACGGCTTTAAAAGAAGTCAAAGCCAAAAACTATTACTCTACATTTTACGAGCAATATGAAGATATTAAGATTGAACCCTATTTTGATCGAAAATACTTACCGAGCGGCATGTGGGCTGTCATGGCAACGACCGGTCAAGAATTATTAGCAGGCTCCATCACACCAGAACAACTATCGAAGAAAATGGAAGAGGAATATAAGCGTCTGAAAAAACAATAGCAGGCTCATGCTGAAACAGGAGTGAAGCGAATGAGTGACATCACAAAAGAAAAACAGGCGGCGACATTTACCTCTTTTCCAAAACAGAAGATGAAAAATAGCCAAAATTCTTCACTTTGGTGGATGTATCTGCCTGCTGTTCTCGTTGTCAGTGCTTTTATCATTTATCCCTTTTTTAACGGGATTCAGCTCTCTTTTACAAATTGGAACGGTTTCTCACAACAGTATGAGTGGATCGGACTGGATCAATACAAACGATTGCTGCAAGATCCAACTACATGGCTTGTTGTGAAAAATACCCTTCTTTACGGCATCGGGAGCACCATCTTACAAAATATGATTGGTCTTGGATATGCACTCTTATTAAATCAAAGTTTAAAAATGAGAGCCATCACAAGAACCGTGATCTATCTACCCGTCATGATCAGCCCGATTGCTATGGGCTATATTTGGTATTTTGTCTTTGCGTACCAAGGTGGTGCTTTAAACGACGTTGTTACCTTTTTTGGATTTGATCCAATGAACGCACTTGGTAATCCGCAGCTAAACACTTGGATCATTGTGTTTGTGAATACGTATCAATTCGTCGGGATTGCCATGATCATTTATTTAGCAGGACTCCAAAGCATACCTAAAGATTATTATGAAGCAGCACAACTCGACGGAGCTTCAGGTCTTCAGCAATTTTGGCGCATCACATTACCGCTTTTAATGCCATCTATCACCATCAATGTTGTGCTCAATGTGATCGGTGGACTTAAATTATTTGATGTCATTGTCGCGCTCACTGGCGGAGGACCCGGAGATTCCTCGCAATCGATGTCGACTTTTATGTACGATTTGTATTTCAAACGGCAGGATGCAGGCTATGCAGCGACGCAAGGTGTCTTCATGGCTGTCATCATCCTTGTCGTAAGTGTCGCAGCGCTCATTTATTTCAAACGAAAGGAGACCGAGGTGTGATGGATAACGCCTATAAACGAAAGAAAAGATGGTACTCCTTACTCGCCCTTTCGATTACATTGCTTCACCTGATTCCATTTTATATTTTAGTCACGACCTCTCTAAAGGGGATAGGAGATTTTAGCTCAAAATGGTTGTTCCCATCAACGCTTCATTTTGAAAACTTTCTGATGGCATGGACAGATGCTCAGCTTGGCCAGTCCTTTTTGAATACAGTGATCATTACGTTCAGCTCGGCTGCCCTACTCATCATCTTTGGATCACTTGCCGCCTATCCGCTTGCAAGAAGAGGAACAAAGCTGAATCAAGCGGTGTATCTCTTATTCATTTCCATTATGGTCATACCGCCGCTCACAGCCCTTGTCCCTTTATACAAAATGGTTGTACAAATTGGCATGATGAATACTTATCAAATCGCTATTTTAAACAATGTTGCTGCTTTTTTGCCACTGACGATTTTTCTATATGCCGGTTTTATCCGGTCGACGATTCCAAAGGAGCTTGAAGAAGCCGCTCGTATTGATGGCGCGGGAACACTCAGAGTCTTTTTCACCGTCGTTTTTCCGCTGCTGAAGCCGATTACCGCTTCTGTTTTAATCATTGCCTGTGTGTATATTTGGAACGACTATCAATTTGCCATCTTCTTCTTGCAAGATAAAGAGATGCATACACTTACAGTCGCCTTATCCAATTTCTTTGGTCAAAATCAACACCAACTCCAGCTCGTTGGCGCCGCTGCTCTTATTGCGATGCTGCCAATGGTCACGATGTTTTTACTTTTGCAAAAATACTTTATCGCAGGGCTGTCTCAAGGCTCTGTTAAAGGGTAATCCAACCTTGATGTAAAAAGGAGTGTCGTCTATGTCTAAAATTACATTTATCGGTGCAGGAAGTACCGTGTTTGCTAAAAATATATTAGGAGATTGTCTGTTCGTTCCCGCACTTGCCGGCTTTGAATTTGCGTTATATGATATCGACCACAACCGGCTGAAAGAATCAGAAACGATGCTACGTCACTTAAAAGAGAACTACGGTGCACATGTGACCATTCAGTCGTATCACAACCGGAAAGAAGCCTTAAAGAATGCGAAATATGTCATCAATGCCATCCAGGTAGGAGGCTATCAGCCAAGCACTGTTATTGATTTTGAGATTCCAAAAAAATATGGATTAAGACAAACGATTGCGGATACGGTTGGCATCGGCGGTATTTTCCGTTCACTTCGAACCATTCCCGTGATGCTCGACTTCGCAAAGGATATGGAAGAAGTATGTCCACACGCCTTATTATTAAATTACACGAATCCAATGGCCACATTGACTGGCGCTATGCTGCGTTATACTCGGGTTCAAACGGTTGGTCTTTGCCATAGCGTACAGGTGTGTACGAAAGATTTATTTCAATCACTTGAAATGGACCATGAAGGCATTGAAGAAAAAATTGCCGGCATTAATCACATGGCATGGTTATTAGAAGTGAAACGAGACGGTCAAGACTTGTATCCAGAAATCAAAGCAAGAGCAAAAGAAAAACAAAAAACGCGGCATCCTGATATGGTTCGTTTTGAACTAATGGATAAATTCGGCTACTATGTCACCGAATCCTCAGAGCACAATGCAGAATATCATCCGTATTTTATCAAATCTCGTTATCCAGAACTGATTGGACAGTTTAACATTCCGCTCGATGAATACCCAAGACGCTGCGAGGAACAAATCAACAATTGGAATACGATGAAACATGACCTTGTGGGAAACACACAAATCACGCATACGCGCTCTAAAGAATATGGTTCACGTATCATTGAAGCGATTGAAACGAACGTTCCCTTTAAATTTGGTGGAAATGTACTGAACACAGGAGGACTCATTCACAACCTTCCTGAAAAAGCTTGTGTCGAAGTGCCATGTGTTGCAGACCGGAGCGGTATCATGCCATGTTATATCGGAGAGATACCTGAACAATTGGCTGGACTCAACCGGACCAATATCAGCTCACAGCTCATGACGATTGAAGCTGCAATCAGCGGCAAAAAAGAACACATTTACCAAGCGGCATTATTAGACCCGCATACAAGTGCTGAATTATCAATTGATGACACCATCAAACTATGTAATGAATTAATTGAAGCACACGGGGAGATGCTCCCGGCTTATACAGAGCCGAGTCAATACGCAATTTCTTCTAAATAACTAACATAAACAGTCTTAGCCTGATGCACTTGGCATCAGGTTTTTTAGATCAACAAACTGATCATTGACTGGAAGCGTTTTTAATATTATGATTTTTCTAAAGTTAACCAACAGTTAACCAAAAATACATCATCAATTAGTTAACATGATCATGCCACATGACAAACAGACAAAACGACCTAAAAGGGGGACAGATCTTCGGAACCAAAAGAGCTAGAAGGTATAGACTTCACATGTTTTATCAGAACGTAAAGCAGAACTGTGGTTTCATTTGACAAAGAGTGTATACAGATGAAGGCCCCTTAGATGAGACAATGACGATAAATCAACACACGATTGCATCACAATCCAAACAAAGAGGAGAGAGGGAACATGACCAAAACAGATGTACAAACGTTGAAAAATTATATTGGCGGACAATGGGTGGACGCCGAAACGAACCAAACGGAAGCTGTTTATAATCCAGCTACTGGCGAGGTTATCGCAGAAGTACCGCTTTCAACAAAAACGGATGTAGAACATGCAGTCCAAGCTGCACAAGAAGCGTTCACCACTTGGTCTAAAACAGCTGTTCCCCGGCGCGCACGTATTTTATTTAAATACCAACAGTTACTCGTTGAGAAATGGGATGAGTTAGCTGAACTCGTCACGCTGGAAAACGGAAAAAGTGTAACAGAAGCAAAAGGAGAGGTGCAACGAGGAATTGAATGTGTGGAATTTGCCGCTGGTGCACCAACCTTAATGATGGGGAAACAACTACCTGATATTGCGACTGGTCTAGAGTCTGGCATGTACCGCTACCCAATTGGCGTCATCGGCGGCATTACCCCGTTTAACTTTCCGATGATGGTCCCATGCTGGATGTTCCCGCTTGCCATCGCTTGCGGAAATACATTTGTTTTAAAACCTTCAGAACGGACGCCAATCCTTGCTGCACGGTTAGCAGAACTATTTGAAGAAGCGGGACTTCCAAAAGGTGTGCTCAACATTGTCAACGGCGCCCACGATGTAGTAAACGGTCTGCTTGAACATGAAAAGGTAAAAGCCATTTCGTTTGTCGGCTCTCAGCCAGTCGCAGAATACGTCTATAAAAAAGGGACAGCACATGGTAAACGTGTACAAGCACTTGCCGGTGCAAAAAATCACTCCATCGTCTTGAAAGATGCTGATTTAGAATCGGCCACAAAACAGATCATTGGCGCTGCTTTTGGATCAGCAGGTGAACGCTGCATGGCAGCAGCCGTTGTCGCAGTGGAAGAAGACGTGGCAGACGACTTGATTCAACAATTGGTCGATGAATCCAACCAGCTTGTCATCGGAAACGGAATAAATGAAGATGTCTTTCTCGGACCAGTCATTCGGAAAGAGCATAAAGAACGAACTCTTCAATATATCCAATCAGGAATTGAAGAAGGCGCAAGCCTGATTCGTGATGGCAGACAAGATAACGAAACAAATGGAGAAGGGTATTTTGTCGGACCAACGATCTTTGATCATGTCACAAATCAAATGAAAATCTGGCAGGACGAGATTTTTGCCCCAGTCTTATCCATTGTCCGTGTCTCATCACTCGCAGAAGCAATCGACCTGTCCAATCAATCAAAATTCGCAAACGGTGCCTGCCTATACACAGACAGCGCTTCAAGCATAAGAGAATTTCGTGAAAACATCGAAGCCGGCATGTTAGGCATTAACATTGGTGTTCCTGCTCCAATGGCTTTCTTCCCATTTTCCGGCTGGAAAGATTCCTTCTACGGAGACTTGCACGCCAATGGAACAGACGGAGTAGAGTTTTACACGAGAAAGAAAATGGTGACCGCTCGTTATATGTAGCCTACATTTATTGAACATTGAGGAAGAATGCAGCTCCAACATGGAGACTGCATTTTTTTGTTGTCTTCTAGTTAAAAAGTAAGGGTTTTCATCGCACTCTTTACAAGGATTCACAGGGAGAAATCATTCTTTGTATTCATTCTTCATCACGAAACATCAACATAATTTGAAATTGGGCCTAAACCCCAATATCAGGAAGATGAAAACAGGAGGAAATGACACGATGAGGACGAGGATGAAGTGCAGCGTTTGTTTATTGATCTTCACTTTGGTACTGAGTTGTTTGCCGGTATATGAAGCAAATGCGGCAAGCACTCCTATTGCCAAGCAAGTAGGAAATGCAAACCCGCTCATTGATCATCACTTAGGAGCAGACCCGTTTGCGCTTACCTATAACGGAAGAGTGTACCTTTATATGTCGAGTGATGACTATGAATATCAAAGCAACGGAACGATTAAGGACAATTCATTTGCAAATCTGAATAGAGTATTCGTCATCTCTTCGGCGGATATGGTCAACTGGACCGATCACGGAGCGATTCCAGTAGCGGGGGCAAATGGGGCAAACGGCGGCAGAGGCATTGCCAAATGGGCAGGCGCATCATGGGCCCCATCAGCAGCGGTAAAGAAGATCAACGGAAAGGATAAATTTTTCCTTTATTTCGCTAACAGCGGCGGAGGGATTGGAGTCCTTACAGCAGACAGCCCGATTGGTCCATGGACTGATCCAATTGGAAAAGCGCTCGTTACGCCAAGTACACCTGGCATGTCCGGAGTTGTATGGCTTTTTGATCCGGCCGTATTTGTAGATGATGACGGTACTGGTTATCTATATGCCGGCGGTGGCGTTCCAGGCGGTTCCAATCCAACGCAGGGACAATGGGCAAATCCTAAAACAGCAAGAGTCCTGAAGCTAGGTGCTGATATGACAAGTGTGGCCAGTAGCGCATCCACCATTGATGCTCCTTTTATGTTTGAAGATTCAGGGATGCATAAGTATAACGGTACCTATTACTATTCCTATTGCATCAATTTTGGCGGCTCACATCCTGCTGATAAACCACCCGGTGAAATCGGCTATATGACGAGCTCAAGTCCGATGGGACCCTTCACGTATAAAGGACACTTTCTGAAAAATCCGGGTGCTTTTTTTGGTGGCAGCGGTAACAACCATCATGCGGTGTTCAATTTTAAAAACGAGTGGTATGTCGTGTATCATACGCAAACCGTTAGTTCTGCATTATACGGAAGCGGCAAAGGCTATCGCTCTCCACATATTAACAAACTGGTGCATAATGCAGATGGCTCCCTTCGAGAAGTAGCAGCCAATTATGAAGGAGTGAAACAGCTATCTAATCTGAACCCATATCAACGTGTTGAAGCTGAAACATTCGCTTGGAATGGACGCATTTTGACAGAAGCCTCGTCAGCACCAGGAGGACCAGTGAATAACCAGCATGTCACCAACATTCAAAACGGCGATTGGGTGGCTTTAGGGAATGTAGACTTTGGTTCAAATGGCGCTAGAACATTTAAAGCCAATGTCGCATCGACAGTAGGCGGGAAAATAGAAGTACGCCTTGGCGGCGCGAACGGCAGACTGGTCGGTACACTGAATGTCCCTTCCACCGGTGGAACACAAAACTGGCGGGAAATAGAAACATCGATTAACGGCGCATCCGGAGTGCACAACGTATTTTTTGTCTTTACCGGAACAGGCGGGGGAAATCTATTCCAATTTGATTCTTGGCAGTTTACTCAAAGGTAGCGAATAAAGGTGCTTAAATGTTTGATAGAGGAGTGGAAAATTTGATGTCATGTGTAAAAAAACCAATGCTTGCTTTATTGGTGTGTTTCACCATGCTATCTGTCATGTTCATAGGCCCCGGAGTAGCTGAAGTATCAGCAGCTGACGCAAACATTAACCTCAACGCAGAAAGACAAGTGATTCGTGGTTTTGGCGGAATGAACCATCCAGCTTGGATTGGTGATTTGACAGCACCACAAAGGGAAACCGCCTTTGGCAATGGACAAAATCAGTTAGGGTTTTCCATTCTTAGAATTTATGTAGACGAAAACAGAAACAATTGGAGCAGAGAAGTCGCGACGGCCAAACGAGCGATCGAGCATGGTGCTCTAGTCATTGCTTCCCCTTGGAATCCTCCAAGCAGTATGGTTGAAACATTCAACCGGAATGGATCACCTGCCAAGCGGCTTAAATACAATCAATACGCAGCATATGCTCAGCATCTGAATGATTTTGTCACTTACATGAAAAACAACGGAGTCAATCTTTATGCGATTTCTGTTCAAAACGAGCCCGATTATGCACACGAATGGACATGATGGACACCTCAGGAAATCCTGCGATTCATGAGAGAAAATGCCGGCTCCATTAATGCACGTGTGATTGCACCAGAATCTTTTCAATACCTTAAGAATATCTCAGATCCTATCTTAAACGATCCGCAGGCGCTTAGGAATATGGACATTCTCGGCGCTCATCTATACGGAACCCAAATTAGCCAGCTTCCGTACCCTCTTTTCAAACAAAAAGGGGCAGGGAAAGAGCTATGGATGACAGAGGTCTACTATCCGAATAGTGATAACAATTCAGCGGACCGCTGGCCTGAGGCATTAGGGGTATCAGAGCATATTCACCATTCAATGGTGGAAGGGGATTTTCAGGCGTATGTGTGGTGGTACATTAGGAGATCATACGGTCCTATGACGGAAGATGGAATGATTAGCAAGCGTGGATACAACATGGCGCATTTCTCCAAGTTTGTGCGACCAGGTTTCGTCAGAATTGATGCAACGAAAAGCCCTGAACCGAATGTTTTCGTCTCAGCCTACAAAGGAAACAATCAGGTCGTCATTGTGGCGATTAATAAAAACAATGCAGGGGTCAATCAACACTTCGTCGTGCAAAATGGCTCCGTTTCTCAGGCGTCTAGATGGGTGACGAGCGGCAGCAGCAACCTTCAACCTGGAACTGACTTAAACATATCAGGAAATCAATTTTGGGCGCATCTCCCTGCTCAAAGTGTGACAACATTTGTGGTCAAACGCTAGAGAAACACGAAAAGCCAATTTTCTCATTAAAAAAGAAAATTGGCTTTTTTCTGTGTAAATAGTAAGTTGATTTTTCACGACGTCAACACTTTGGGTATAATAATAACAATTACTTCAGGAGAGTGATCATCATGCCAAAGGTTCAAAGCAAAGTATTGATTATAGATGACGAAAAAGAAATTTTAGAATTAATCCATACCGTATTAACAAGAGAAGGCATTGACCAGGTGTTAACAGCTTCAACTGCCCGTGATGGGCTCACGCAATTTCATCAAGAACAACCAGATCTCGTCATACTGGATATTATGCTGCCAGACGGAGAAGGCTACGATATTTGCAAACAAATCAGAGATGTCTCACATGTTCCGATTATCTTTTTATCAGCAAAGGGAGAGGAATCAGACAAAATTGTAGGACTTGCCATTGGCGGCGATGATTACATTACAAAACCGTTCAGTCCAAAAGAAGTCGCCTACCGGGTAAAAGCCCAGCTAAGACGGTCATCCTACTTACAGCCTTCTCAAGCGGAGCCCGTGATCAAAAAAGGACCATTTGAGTTAAACGAGCAGCAAGCCGAACTGACGAAAAACGGAGCGGCAATTGAACTCACACCGAAAGAACTTATGTTGATGACTTATTTCTTGCAGCATCCGAATCGCGTCATCAGTAAAGAAACGCTTTATCAAACGGTTTGGGGAGAGGATTTCTTCGGTTCTGATAATACGGTAATGGTTCATATACGAAGACTGCGGGAAAAAATAGAACATTCCCCATCTACACCAGAATTTCTCGTGACGGTCAAAGGACTTGGCTATAAATTTGTTGTAAAGGATGCGTAAAGATGAAATGGCGATTAACAGGCAGATACATGGTCTCTGTCATTATCGTGACCATTATCACGGTCTTTATTAACTTATTTGGATTCATGATATGGCTTGTACTACAAGCAAGCAGTCAGCAAAACGAAGAAAATACGCCGGAAACCTTCACAAGAACATTTGAACAATACATCACCTTGTCTAATCAAAATATCACTGTGAGTAAAGAAGGACAGCAAGCCTTAAAACAACAAAATGCGTGGATTCAAATATTAGACGAAAATGGACAAGACGTCTATCATGCACTAGCACCTAAAGGCATAAAGAGCAAATACACACCTATAGAAATTGTAAACTTACATAAATATAAAGATAAGCAATTGATGTCGACGATCTATGCTGGAGGGAAAAATGGAAAGGGTAAGGAATACAGCTACTTCATCGGATTTAAGGACCCTTCCATCGGAAAATATTTATTTTCTTTTGATACGAAAGAATTAATATCGCAATTCAATATCGGGACGATGATTTTATTATCGATTGATGCCATCATTGCCTTATTCATTGGATACTTATTCAGCCGGCAACTCATCAAACCGCTCGGCCGTGCCATTTATGGCATCCAGCGGCTCGCAAACGGAGATTATACGACAAAGCTGCCAACGAAGGGGATATATAAAGATGTGTTCTATAATGTCAATCACTTATCCGAGCAGCTCGCTTCAAGCCAAAAAGAAAAAGACAAATTAGAGCAAATGCGGGAAGAGTGGATCAGTCATATTTCTCATGATATTAAAACACCATTATCCTCTATTCAAGGCTATGCAGAAATCATGAAAGATCCAAATTATCCTCTTTCAAATCAAGACATTAGACATTATGCCAGCATCATAGAGAATAAATCACTGTACATCAAAGATGTGATGGAGGATCTCAATTTAACAACAAGGCTGAAAAATAACGACATGATGCTGCATAAAGAACTGGTGAACATTGTGCCATTGCTGCGTGAAACGTTAATTGATATCCTCAACGATTCGAGATATGCAGATCAGACCATTGAGCTACAAACAAATGTAGACAAGCTTATGCTGAATATTGATACGATCCTCATAAGAAGAGCGGTCACCAATCTCATTTTAAATGCCCTTGTTCACAATGATGCTGATGTGAAAATCATTGTACAGCTTGAACAAAAAGAACATACCCACATCACCATTCAAGACAACGGCAAAGGAATTGAAGAGGCAGAGCTAGAAAAAGTATTTGACCGCTACTATAGAGGGACGAATACAGGAGGGACACATGCAGGCTCAGGTCTTGGAATGGCGATTGCAAAAGATATCATCCAAAAACACGGGGGAGATATTACAATACAAAGTATAATAGGAGAAGGAACAACGATTGATATCCAATTACCCGCTTAAACGGACATACAAAAAACGGTTCTGATCAATCACAGAACCGTTTTTTCTAACTCTTATTCTGAAAACACTTTAATGCCTTTCACAATGTTCCAAATGAAGAAGTAGATCGCCACAAGGAATGTCACAGCATACGTTGCAATTAAGAACGGACCAGCATGACTGATATCGTTCATGCCAAGTAAACCTGAACCGGCAATACCAAGACCGAAAATCAAATAAGGAATAATGTGTGTCCATAGTGATTTTTTCGCATGGTGTTTCACTTCGTCTTTTCCTAAGAAATAAACGATAATCGGAAATAGAAATGGTGCAAAAAAGATACTGAAGTAACATAATGAAGACAAAATTTTATTTTCTCTCAAAGCTTTTCACCTCTATGATTGATTTAGAAGAGGGGACCATTTGACTCATCCCTCAATTCCTTACAAACCCATTGTACAACCTCAACCTTAACTCGTATTAATCCGAACCTTACAGCAACCTTAAATATGTTAAACTGTAAAAAGACAAGGAAAGATAAAATGATTCTGGGTATTTCAATCTATTTTTTCAGAAAAAAATAGTTGACTTTGGTCATCCATCTATTTAAAATAAAGTCGTAACCGATGCAGGAGTGTTACTGATATGATCAGGCACCACCAAGTCAGGTAAACAGATTGTACATTTGTACGTTGTTTGCTGAGATTTTGGTGTTTTTTTATGCTTTTTTAGCATTTTAGGTAAGGTGGGATGAGGATGTTCACCGTCGTTAAAGTTTTAAATAATAATATCGTATTAGCTCTAACAGAGGCTCAAAATGAAGTCGTTGTGTTTGGAACAGGAATAGGTTTTAAAAAGAAGAAAGGTGATACACTTGATGAGAGCGCTGTCAGTAAGACATTTTATTCCGATCAGACGTCTCCATTAGAATCTCAACTTGCCGCTATCCCAACTGATATCCTTTTATTAACTGAAAAAATCATTCGCGTAGGCGAAGAGATGTTGAATAAGAAGTTAGGTTCCAGCGTGCTCTTTTCGCTATCCGATCATCTCACCTTCGCTATTCAAAGGCACGAAGAAAAAATGGCGTATGAAAACCCCATTGTGTGGGAAATTCCACATCTCTATTTTCAAGAATATCAAGTCGGGAAAAAAGCACTGACAATTATTCAAAAGATGATGGGCATTTCTTTTGAAGATACTGAAGCTTCATTCATTGCCCTGCATTTTGTAAACGCTCAAATAGATGGTCAGTCTATGGGAGACACCATTAAGATGACTCACCTGACGAAAGAAATCGTCAAAATCATTCAAAATATTTTCGAGATGATATTGGATAAATCATCCATTAATTATTCGAGGTTTATTACCCACTTGAGATATTTTATTGTCAGGCAGGAAACCAATCAACCACCGCAGCAGATGGATGACTCGTTAAAAGAATTAATACAGGATCGTTATATGAAGAGTTATGCCTGCGGATTGATCATCAAAGAAATGTTAAAACGAGAATTCAATTGGAATGTGACAGAAGACGAACTTGTTTTTTTAGTCATCCATATTGAGCGAATCACAAAGGAACACCAAAAAAATAAATGATTTCTTTTAGGCGTGTTATGAAAAAGCATTAACCTAAACAAATCTCCATGAGAAAGAATGATCTTTTCTATGGTGGATTTTGTTTAGGTTTTTTTTGTGAAAATGAAGGGGTGAAAGCATGGAAAACAAAGAATTGGCTGGAAAAATTGTGAAATTAATTGGTGGAACCGAAAATATATCTCAAAGTTGGCATTGTATCACACGGCTAAGATTTAATCTCAACGATGAAAGTCAGGTAAAAGTAGATGAGCTGAAAACATTAGATGGTGTTTTAGGTGCTCAATTCCAAAGTGGACAGTTCCAAGTCATTATTGGAGCAAAGGTAGCAGAGGTTTATGAGGAAATCGATCATCTGGCCGGTCATAGTAGCAATGATTCTGCTCCTGTTAAAAACACGTCAAAGATGAACCCAATTGAAGTCGTATTCGATGTGATCAGCGGGATTTTCACACCTATTTTGCCAGCGATTGTTGGTAGTGGATTGATCAAAGGAATCATGGCACTGTTCGTTAGCTTAGGCTGGCTGACGGAGACAAGTTCTACCTATCAAGTACTTCAAATTTTTTCAAATGCTGTCTTTTACTTTTTACCTTTCCTCATTGCTTATTCGGCAGCGAAGAAATTTAAAACGCGAGAATCTCTTGCGCTCGCATTAGCAGGGATTTTACTATATCCAACGATGGTCGAAGGTGCAGCAAAAGGAGCAGATCCGTTAAATTTATTAGGGTTAAGTATTCCACTAAATAATTACACATCTTCTGTATTACCAATTATTTTAGGTGTGCTATTACTAAGTTTTGTCGATAAGTGGATAACAAAAGCGATCCCAAAATCCTTAAGTATCGTATTTACACCGGTACTGAGCCTGATGATCACGGCTCCTCTTACACTGGCTTTTATCGCTCCTATTGGGAACGTTTCTGGGCAATATTTAGAAATCTTTTTCACTTCATTGTTCAATTTCGCTGGTCCGATTGCCGGTTTATTAATGGGGGGCCTTATGCCACTCATTGTGTTAACTGGAATGCATTACGCATTCTTCCCAAGCACGTTAGCCAGCTTTGAAAAAGTGGGTTACGATATCATGCTGCTTCCAATGAATTTCATTGCGAATATGGCACAAGCAGGCGCTGTTTTAGGTGTCATCATCCGCACCAAGCGGGTAGAAACAAGGTCTTTAGCGCTTTCAACATTGCTTCCTAGTTTCTTCGGGATCACAGAACCAGCCATTTATGGAGTCACACTTAGACTAAAAAAACCTTTTTATGCTTCATTAATTGGCGGCGCAGTCGGTGGATGTTTTTACGGTTTATTTTCAGTTAAAACGACAGCCTTTTCGATCCCAGGCATTACTTCACTGCCAACTTACATTATGAAAGGGACAAATAATTTTCAGCTGGCTCTGATTGGAATCGCCCTTAGCTTCATCGTGTCACTTCTCATCACCATTCTCCTTGGATTTCAGGAGTCTGTAACGGCTTTTAACGAGCAAGCAGCAGAAAAGCCAAATCACACTGAGAGTACAGAGAATCAACAAATGTCTAAGCAAACAAACCCTTATGAAGTTCAAGCACCTATGAGTGGAAAGGTCATTCCTTTATCTGAAGTGAATGATTCCGTGTTCTCAAGTGAAATGATGGGGAAGGGAGTCGCAATTTTGCCTGATAAGGGGGTGGTACAAGCACCGTTCTCAGGAAAAGTAGTGACTGTTACACCTACTAAACATGCCATCGGACTCGTTTCAGATGATGGGATTGAATTATTGATCCACGTGGGGATTGATACGGTCAGCCTAAACGGCCAATTCTTTGATGTACTGGTAAAAGAGGGCGATAAGATAAAGACGGGGGATCATTTATTATCGTTTGATATAGAAGGCATTCAATCAAACCATTTAGATGTAGTGACACCTATTATCGTCACAAATTCAACGCAATACCTTGATGTGATTCATACAGGTGACGCTCATGTCACCGCAGGTCAAAATAAGCTCTTAATGCTTATTCACTAATATAAAGAGAAGGGATGATTGAAATGAAAGAATTAAAAAAAGGATTTTCAGATGATTTTTTATGGGGTGGCGCAACTGCTGCCAATCAAATAGAGGGCGCATACTTAGAAGGTGGCAAGGGCCTGTCGACATCAGACTTTGCTGCATATAAAGATCCTTATGAAAAAGGAAAAGTGAACAACTTTACTTTCGATGTGAGTTCAGCTGAATTAACAAGATACAAGGAACAACCCGATGAATTTGATTTCCCGAAAAGACGCGGAATCGATTTTTACCATCGATATGAAGAGGATATTGCACTATTTGCAGAGATGGGCTTTAAAGTGTTTCGCTTGTCTATTTCATGGGCAAGAATCTTTCCAACTGGTTTAGAAGACAAGCCGAACGAAGAAGGATTGGCTTTTTACGATAACGTATTTGATGAGTGTGCGAAATATGGAATTGAACCGCTAGTCACGATGTCTCATTACGAAATGCCGATTACTTTAACAGAGAAATATAATGGCTGGATGAGTAGAGAGCTTGTCCCGTTGTTTGAAAAATATGCCCGCGCCATTTTAGAAAGATATAAAAATAAAGTGAAGTATTGGATTACATTCAACGAAATGAATATGAACCTCAACAGCCTTTACACCGGTGCTGGAATTTTAGAGGACCTAGTAGACCATAAATTACAGGCTGCGTATCAAGCATCACATCACCAATTTATCGCCAGCGCTCTCACAGTGAAGGCTGCAAAAGAAATCATTCCACATGCACAAATTGGCTGTATGATTAACCAAATTGAAGCCTATGCAAAAACAACGAAACCAGAGGACCAGCTGCAAGCGGTAAAATCGAACCAATTGAATATGTTCTATCCGGATGTTCAAGCTAGAGGTGAATATCCAACATACATGGTGAAATATTTTGCTGACAACGACATCAAACTTGATATCGAAGAGCAGGATGAGCAAATTTTGAAAGAGGGCATCGTTGATTTTGTGGCGATCAGCTACTATATGTCCCACGTAGCAGAAGCCCGAGAAGATGCAGCCGAGCTAGCGGGTACATTTGATAGTCCAATTAAAAATGAGCATTTGGAGTTATCACAATGGGATTGGCCAATAGATCCAATGGGTCTGCGCATTTCATTAATTAAACTGTATGACAGATACCAAAAACCTTTATTTGTTTGTGAAAACGGACTTGGCGCAAGAGATACATTGACACCAGACAGAGAAATTCACGACGATTATCGAATTGATTATTTAAAACAACATATTGAACAGATGAAAGAAGCAGTCACAGAAGGTGTCGACTTAATGGGGTATACACCATGGGGTTGTATTGACTTAATTAGCTGCGGAACATCTCAAATGAGTAAACGCTATGGTTTGATCTATGTAGATCAAGACGACAGAGGGAATGGGACATTAAATCGTTACAAAAAAGATTCCTTCTACTGGTACAAAAAAGTGATTGCAACAAATGGGGAAGATTTATCATAATCCAGATGGAATGATGATGACACCATTGCATCCGCCTTAATTGGCCGGGTACGATGGTGTTTTTTTGTTTACCGAAAAGTAACCTCAATTATGTCATAGCAAGCACTAGAGATCTCTTTGCTACAATCATTTGATAACAAAAGTTGGCCGAAAAATGTTTCACCTTGACCTTGAAGTATAGTTCAACCTTTATAATGTACATATAGTAAAACAAAATAATAAAAAAGGAGTAACGATGGAGTTGATGACTAGAGGAGAACTTGCCAAAAAAACAGGAGTAAGTCCTGCCGCAATTCGTTACTATGAAGAGCACAACATATTACCTGCTCCAAGACGACGTTCAAACGGTTACAGATTCTATACAGACGACTATGTTGTGAAAATTCAATTGATCAAAGATGCAAAAACGCTCGGTTATTCATTAAAGGAAATAGCTGAAATTATGGACATGCTAAGTCAAGATATAGACCTTGATACCCTAAGACAAGTTGTCCATCTTAAACATGAAGAAATTGAAAAGAAAATTAAAAGCCTTCGTCTCATTCAAGACCTTTTATCTAACTTATTAAAAACCCCTGAAAAAAAAGTACAAGTCTACTTGGAATCATTTCGTGTTCCAAAGCAGGATGATCAATAAACCTATTGGGTGAAGGAGAGAAAAAAATGAGTGTAGAAATGTATCATGGTGAACGTTCTAAAGAAAGTATTCAATTTGAAACATTATTCGCTTCGCAAAGTAATAAAGAGAGTTTTTCTAGTATCGAACAGACAAAAAAATTTCTTGGGCAAAAAGGAAATGAAAATACGCAGCCTCATGCCATTGGGGATGATGTGAATTTAATCAGTGAGGTACAAGAGCAGACTTTCGAAGGCATGCAAGTTTTCACATTGAATGAACAAGCATCACAAAATCAAAAAGTCATTCTCTATCTACATGGTGGTGCGTGGACAAATCAGCCTTTGAATGTCCATTGGTTGTTCATGGATAAAATGGCGCAATCACTAGGTGCGAAAGTAGTCGCTCCTATTTACCCAAAGGTACCTCATTATAGCAACCAGGATACGTATCCGAAAATGCTTAACCTATATAAAGACCTTCTGAAAACTGCCGGAAGTGCCAATCAATTGACGATCATGGGAGATTCAGCTGGCGGAAACATCTCACTTGGTCTTGCGCACCTTTTAAAGAAGGAAGATCTGCCGCAGCCAAAGGATATCGTGTTACTATCTGCGTGTGTTGATATGAGTATGAGCAACCCTCTCATTTTTGAATATGCAAAAAAGGACCCGATTCTAGGTCATGAAGGAATGGAAGTCATCACAAAATTGTGGGCTGCTGATCAAAGTCTCACAGATCCATTGATTAGTCCGATTTACGGTGACTTTAAAGGGCTCGGGAAGATCACTCATTTTATCGGAACACATGATATGTTATATCCAGATGCCATAAAGCTCGATGAAAAACTATCAGCACAAGGAATGGACATCAAAACCTTTGTTTATCCTGAAATGCTGCATGTGTTTGTTGTCATGCCAATTCCAGAAGCGGCAGATGCTCTGAAGAAAATCATTCAAGTGATCAATCGATAGGGATTCAGTTCACACCTAGAAAGGGTACATGTTCTGATGTAAATAAGGGAAAAGGTTGCTTACTTGAAAGCAGCCTTTTTCAATTGAATATGAAATAAATTCAAAATGGCCATTCACTACAGATTAAACGGTCTTTTGGCTGGTTAGTAAAGGGGAGTGAAGTTTAGTTCATCACCTCATGTTTGGTATAATACATACGAGCAGTGAGGTGAAAGGGGAAACGCGATGAAAACGTTTGATCTATCACAAGAAGATATCGAATTAATAGACGAAGCAAAAAAGAAGATTATCAGTCTTTATGAAGATGACAAGCATCATGTAGGAGCAGCTATCCGGATGAAAACAGGAGAAATCATATCAGCTGTCCATATAGAAGCCTATATCGGACGGGTAACTGTTTGTGCAGAAGCCATTGCGATTGGCAGCGCTTTATCGAATGGATACAAAGATTTTGATACAATTGTTGCAGTGAGACACCCTTATTCAGATGAAAAAGATAGAAGAATTAGAGTAGTCAGCCCTTGTGGCATCTGCCGAGAGCTCATTTCAGACTTTGGACCAACATGTTTTGTCATCCTTGATATGGATGGGGAGCTGGTCAAGGTGAAAATCGAAGAACTCATTCCGCTCAAATATACTCGAAACTGATGTACCACATAAAGATAAAATAGGAAAAGAGATGTAGCAAACGTTACATGTGATCCTTGCTACATCCAAGGTGACTGAAAAAGCGTTCAACAAAAGCGGCCCCATGTATGTTCTCCATATATTTCGTGTTAAAAATATACTGTTCCATTTGTTCAAGCTTCCGCAGACTGCGTACTAGTATTTTACGATCATCGTCAGAAAGAGTAGGATCATCATCATCTATCTTCTCCAAGGCCTTTTTCACACGTGCAGATACATGTTCAACATATAAATGGTTTTTGGATGCTGGCGGAATACATACCGCTAGGTCACAGCCTATAAAACGAACACCATCAAGGGTGCAGTTTTCAAAATTGGCGATCAGCTTTTGTTTGCCATTTCCCTCAAACGTTATATCTATTAGCTTACCAGCAAAGGTACAATTGACGATGTTCGCTGCCTGTAAAACACGGTCATTGAATCTACAATTAGAGAAAGTACAATCGATAAACGTAGCATTCTCCAATGTCATACCCCTCATATCGCAGGAAGAAAATTCGCAATTGGTGAAGACAGCTTCGTTTTTGCCAATGCCCACAGAGCGCAAGTCTGAATGACTAAAAGTACAATGATCAATCGTACTACCGGCAAAAAATCTCGCATTCGTCAGATCACACGTATCAAATACAAGATGATCCAAGTGACAGCTCCAAAAAATAGGAGAACGAATATTTGAGTTGATGATTGTCGTTCTGCTAATTGTTTCGTTTTCATACCTGGCAACATCAGAAAATGTTTCGTTGTCTACTGATATACCAGACTCAAGTCTTCTCATCGCTATCACCCTATCATTTCTACAGAATTTTTCACATTCATGATGTCCATTCAGCCAGTTCATTTTCTCTTAGCGCTTGTCTTTGACTCAAGATTATATCACAAAACGATATGCGTTTAATGGACCTTTTGTGATATGAGGAATGTCAGAATTCATATCAAAGATTTTCGCATTGATGTCTATTATGCCAAAGCTAGTGATTCGTTTAGCGTGCATATCGTGATATGTTTCAGCAGTTTCTTTTGTTTTGAATAAGTAGATTCCCTATCAGGGTCAGCTTGTATACATTCTTTGACTGAACACTAAGGTAAATCACAAAAACCTAAACACATCTCCATTGTTATAATGGTGGATGTTGTTTAGGTTTTTTAGCGATTGAATCGTTTTCGAAGAACTAGGCATGAGACAGCGAATACTGCGAAAGCGCCCGCTGATCCAGCAGCAAACACCAGCTCAAATTGTTCTGGTTTGACTTTGAATAACAAAGGGATAGAAAGAATAAGTGCGGCACCACTAAAGCCTAATCCTAATATCAACATAGCCAATAATTTATTCATAGAAACACCTCTTACACTTAGAGTGAGAACACTGGAGACCTACTGATCTAAGTATCATTGTTATGATTCGACAACCTTTAACCTTCCTAGATGGAGTGTATCATATGAGGGTGGGAGATGGGTTTCTTTTCATGAAAACAAAATCGTACAACAAACGATTTTTAACGAACACTGTTCTTTACGAACGATGTTCGTTATAATATAAATGAAATGGAATTTAAAACGATTTCCACAAAGGGATGAGGAGATGCAGAAGATGACGTCATTATCTAAGAATCAAAAGCAAATCGCTATCATCGGAGGAGGACCTGGGGGACTAACACTTGCCTTAATTTTGCAAAATTACGGTATACAAACAACCATTTATGAACGAGAGATGCATGACAAGAGCCTTGAACGAGGCGGCTCACTGGATATTCACGAAGAAACAGGTCAAAAAGCCTTAAAAGAAGCAGGAGTTTATGAGAAATTTCAAAAGAACGCCCGCTATGAAGGGGAAGATTTCCGATTACTTGATAAATCAGGAAGAATTTATTTAGATGAAGAAACGGAATCAGATCAAAAAGGTACTCGCCCGGAAATTGATCGTGGTGTGTTATGTGAACTACTGTTAGAACCAATTGATGCTGAAACCATCAAATATGGATATAAACTAGAAAGATGCGTTTCATTAGAAAGTGGTATGACAGAGCTTCATTTTGAAAACGGGGTTGTCGAGACAGTTGATCTTTTAATTGGGGCAGATGGTGCTTTTTCTCGTGTGCGTCCTCTGTTAACAGATATTGAGATTGAATACTCTGGGCTCACGATGCTAGAACTGAATGTCTTAAGCGTAGAGGTGAACCACCCTGATTTAGCTGCATTTAATAAACGAGGTAAGATGTTTGCTTTGGCAGACCACAAAGGACTGATTGGGCAGTTAAACGGAGATGGCCGAATCAAAGTGTATGCAAGCCTTATGGTAGAACGCAACTGGATCGAGACTTGTGGTATACCGTTTCATCAAGCGAAAGAAGCAAAAGAACAATTATTAGCGTTATTTAGTGATTGGGATGATCAGCTGAAAAATTATATTCGTTATGCAGAAGATGCCATCATTCCAAGACGGATTTATACGCTTCCTGTCGGTTTCAAATGGAATCGTCATAAAGGAGTAACGCTTATCGGTGATGCAGCTCACGTCATGTCGCCATTCGCAGGCGAGGGTGTGAACATGGCGATGTTTGATGCAAGGGAGCTAGCACTTGCTATTGTCCGGCATCCTCATCATTTTGAAAAGGCGATTGAAGAATACGAAGACATGATGTACGAATATTCATCGAAAAAAGCTAATGAATCGGAGAATAGTTTAAAACTGTGTTTTTCAAAAGACGCTGCGGTCAAGCTTGCAGATATGATGAATTCTTTTCAAAAGGATGATGATTGATGCTCAATTTACTATTTTACTTTGACATGTTATAAAGAGAGTATGAACAATTCAAATCGTCGTATGATCAGTCGCCGGTCTCGGCCGGCTAAAGAACCCTTAAGCCGTGAGCTTATTGTGAAAACGGCCTATGAGCTTCTTAAGGAGCAAGGAATAGAGGGCATGAGTATGCGTAAGGTGGCTAAAGCATTGGATACGGGACCTGCATCCTTGTATGTCTACGTGAACAATTTTCAAGAACTCAGTGCTTACGTATTGGATTATGGTCTCGGACAAATGGTTTATCCAGAGTCAGAGGATGGCACATGGAAAGAACAGTTATTCGACATATTGCATACTTATTTCCTACTGCTGTTCGAAAAACCTGGTCTCGCTGAAATTTCTCTTTCCACCATTCCACAAGGAACGAACTTTCTTCACTTGACCGAACATCTTCTCGCTGCATTGCATGAAGGCGGGATCAAATCTACATCCGCAGCATGGGGAGTAGACCTATTGCTGTTATACGTATCTTCTGTAGCATACGAAAAGGTCTCTTGGAAGAAACAAGGCTCTTCACAGATTTCAGACACAAAAAAAGCATTTCTTCAAGCAGACAAAACGCAGTTTCCTCTCATTCATCGTGTAAAAGAAGAAATGTTTGCAGGTGATACCGTATCAATGGAACGGTTCCGATGGGGAATTGACGTCATTTTGTATGGAATCCAGCAGGAAGACAATTAGAAAGGAGCATAAGCAAAAAGCAGTCAATGGCTGCTTTTTTTATGTGGTGATTTTCATATTTGTGATCTTGTGAGCATTACAACATATAAATAAATCTATATATTGTTTTTATATATAAAAAATTATATAATCTAGTGGAATAAAAAAATGAGGTGCTTAGGCATGGAACATATTAAAAAGTTATTAGAGAGTTATATTCCTTTAGCAAAATCTACTGCAAAAATGTTTGGACCAAATTGTGAAGTGGTGATTCATGATTTAACGAATCCTCAAGCATCTGTCATGTTTACAGTAAATAACCATGTGACAGGAAGAGAAATCGGTCAATCATTTGATCATCTAGTCAAGACTGTATTACAATCAGAAGATTTTAAAGAAGATTATTTGGCTGGTTATACATTTGTAACAGAAGATAAGCGTACGATTCGTTCTTCGACTTCATTAATACGTGATTCAAAGCAAAAAGTGATCGGAGCTTTCTGTATCAATTTTGATGTTGAAGCACTAAATCAAATGCAGCAATTTATGGACACATTTCTTTCTACACAAGTGGAAGCTCAAGAAAAAGAAACAACATCAAATGATGATCTTGAAAATGTGGAAGAAATAGTAGATCAATTGATTCAACAAATCATTCAAAACAGTGTTCATCCAGTCATGAAACGCCATGAAAAAATTGAACTAATCAAATTTATGGATGAAAAGGGCATTTTTTTAATGAAAGGATCTGTTGAGAAGGTCGCATCTATGTTAGGCATTTCCAAAGTAACCGTCTATAGCTATTTGGATGAAATCAAAAATAAATCGAGGTAAGGAGTGTCAAAATGGAAAGCGTACTCGAGGTAGGAAATCTAAAATCAAACGGACACTATGCATTCGCAACCATTCATCAAAACACGGTCTATGTGTCGGGACAATTTGCCATCAATCCCGAAACGACAGAAAAAGAGTTCGGCCCCATTGAAGAAGAAACATTACAAGCGCTTAAGAATGTGGAGATGATTGTAGAAGCTGCAGGAAGTAAAAAAGAAAAGATTTTGCGCATGACATTATACATTTCAGATATTGAATTATGGGACAAAGTAGATACGGTTTATACCGAATTTTTCGGTGAACATAAACCAGCTCGTACGGTTGTGCCAACGAATGCATTACATTTTGGATTCAAAATTGAAATGGATGCCATTGCATATATTTAGAATATTTTTTTGACCACCCTATATAAAAAATTATATTTTGTATAAAAAAATATTCAAAGGGGCAGATGAAGAATGAATCAATTAATTTGTAACCATTGCGGGGAAAAATATGAGATGACACCAACTCTATGGAAATGTGATTGTGGTGGAGTATTCAATCTAGTGAAAGATACCCCGAAAATAGACGTCACAGCTTGGGATCACTATCCAAGTTCATTATGGCGTTATGTTGAAACCATGCCATTTCCAAAAGGTTCTAAGACGTGGGAAACTGTGACAATGGGCGAGGGCCAATCTCCTTTAATCGTTCTAGATCCTAATGAGCCAAACACTTATGTAAAAGTTGATTATATGATGCCTACACTATCATTTAAAGACCGTGGAGCAGCTGTGTTAATGACAAAAGCTAAGGAATTAGGGGTAACAAAAGTCATTGCTGATAGCAGCGGGAATGCAGGAACGGCAATTGCTGCGTATTCGGCGCGTTGTGGTATTGCCTGTGACATCTATCTAAGTGATCAAACATCACCTAAAAAAGTCGCTCAAATAAAAGCCCACGGAGCAACGATTAAAGAAATTCATGGTACACGAGAAGACATTGCAGCTGCGGCCCAAAAGGCAGTAGACGAGGAAAACGTTTTTTATGCAAGCCATGTCTATAACCCTTATTTTTTCGAAGGTACAAAAACATACGCCTATGAAATCTATGAGCAACTAAAAGGAGCACCGGATGCTTTAATCATTCCGGTTGGAAACGGCACTCTGCTGCTCGGTGCGTATTATGGCTTTAAAGAGTTATTCGAAAATGGTCTCATTCATAAAATACCGAAAATTATTGCCGTACAAGCAAAGAACTGCGCACCACTTGTGAAAGCTTTTCAACATGCGCAGGAATCAGCAATGCCTGTCACAAATAAAGGGACTGTAGCAGAAGGAATAGCTATTGCTGCCCCGGCGCGCTCCAAACAAATTTTAGAAGCTGTATACAAGACGAATGGTACGTTCATTGATATTGAAGAAGAAGAAATTCTCCATGCACGCTCTAAACTAAGTCAGAAAGGATTTTATGTAGAGGTGACATCTGCCATCAATTTTGCTGGCTACATGAAATATCAAAAGGAATTAGAAGAAACCATTATCATACCTCTTTGTGGGGCAGGGATTAAATCAAAATAACCTTAGGACTCTGGTAGAACAGAGCGTTGCGTGCTTCGTTGTCCTATTATAGGTTCAATCACGAGTAATATTTGCGAATGTTGAAAACATTGACCATCACAATTTGAAAACGGAAGAATGATTCGTGGAAATGGATTTTACTCATTGCGAAGCACATTGGTCTTGCACCAACTTCCATGATTTTAGATGCAGGTTAGCAGCGTGTATTGGGATGAATTTAGATAATATGCAAGGATTTGGCGGAGACATACCATTTGAAGATTATTCAGATGACATCATCCCGTTGTTAGAAAAACCATATTTTGACATTTACTTAATGCCAGAGGTTTGTCAGACCGTTGCAGTAAGATTGCGTCAACTGATCCGCAATTGGCCAGATGATGATATGGATAAATGAACGCTCTCCATCTAGCAGACTAGCAAAGGGAATGGAACTAGCACATCAACAAAATGAGCCTTTGGGATTTATATAAAGTAAAGAGAATCTTTACGGATCAATTGATTCTTTCCCTCAATAAAATAGAGGTCAAGGATAAAGTTTTTCATTTGTGTTCATGACGTAAAGCCATGTCTTAAGTGACATGGCTTTTTGCTTGCAATAAAGTACGAAAGCGATATTAGAACATATTCAAACAGCTCGACATTACACAATAACCAAAGCATAAGCAGAAAATTGGTTTGTAAAAAAAATGTTGGTACTGGTACTTCCCCCCCTAATGACTCATGATAGCATCATAAATCTAACAGCATGCTGGCACAAAAATGATAGCTATTATGATCCAAAAATAGAATTTCCTTAAGGTGAAATGAAAGGTGAGCATAACTAAGAATCAATTTTTGTTTGAATTCATATAATCAATTGATTATATAAGTTTTCAGTTATATACTATTGAAGGAGTTGAAAAGAGGGGGAATCATTGTGAGTACAGATGTTTCAATTGGTGTGACACATATGTCGAATTGTTTAAAAACACTCAGTGATCAAACAAGACTGATCATGATGAAATTGTTTTTGGAGAAAGAATATTGTGTTTGTGAACTGGTAGATATGTTCGAAATGAGTCAACCAGCGATTAGTCAGCATCTACGAAAATTAAAAAAAGCTGGATTTGTTCATGAGAACAGAAAAGGGCAGTGGCGTTATTATTCAATCAATACACTGTCTCCAGAATTTGAGACGATTCGGATCATCTTAAATCAAATTGATAAAGAAGATGACCTTTTAAAAAGTATACAACATAAAGCAACAAACATTTCTTGTTCGTAAGGAGGGATGGGTTTGAGTTTTGCCGTTTTATCATTAATCATATTTTTGTTCACTTTGGTACTGGTTATTTGGCAGCCAAAAAATTTATCCATAGGGTGGTCCGCTTGTGGAGGAGCTATTTTAGCATTAATCGTAGGTGTTGTGAATGTAGACGATGTGATCACCGTGACAGGCATTGTTTGGAATGCGACTTTAGCTTTTGTCGCCATTATCGTCATTTCACTCATCCTTGATCGAATCGGCTTTTTTGAATGGGCAGCATTGCATATGGCAAAGGCTGCAAAAGGCAGTGGGCTACGTATGTTTGTGTATGTGACCATCCTTGGTGCAATCGTCGCTGCTCTATTTGCAAACGATGGTGCAGCACTTATTTTGACACCCATTGTTTTAGCCATGGTCAGAGCATTACACTTCAATGAAAAAATAGTATTCCCTTTTATTATCGCGAGTGGGTTTATTGCAGATACAACGTCGCTTCCACTTGTCGTAAGTAATTTGGTGAATATTGTAACAGCCGACTATTTCAACATTACATTTATTGAATATGCATCCAGAATGGTTGTTCCAAACCTTTTTTCATTGCTAGCGAGTATCACTGTGCTGTACCTTTTCTTTAGAAAGAGTATACCAAAACGCTATGATATGACTGAGTTAAAGCAACCTAGGGAAGCAATAAAAGATCCAAATATGTTTAGATTATCTTGGTATATATTAGCTTTTTTGTTGATTGGTTATTTTGCAAGCGAATTTTTATCTATACCTGTATCGGTCATAGCTGGAGTGATTGCCATTTTATTCTTGGTCATTGCACAAAAAAGCCCTGCTGTTCAAACAAAAAGCGTTCTAAAAGAAGCTCCCTGGGCGATCGTTTTCTTTTCCATAGGTATGTACGTTGTTGTCTATGGCATGCGAAATGCAGGGCTTACTGATGCTCTTTCAAGCGTGATTCAAGCTGTAGCAGATCAAGGTTTATTAGCAGGGACTCTTGGTATGGGATTTATCGCAGCGATTCTTTCATCTGTCATGAATAATATGCCAACGGTCATGATCGATGCATTGGCCATATCCGGCACCGATACACAAGGAATGATGAGAGAAGCGTTAATATACGCAAATGTCATTGGTTCTGATTTAGGACCAAAAATTACGCCCATTGGCTCCTTAGCAACACTACTATGGCTCCACGTCCTTTCTCAAAAAGGTGTGAAGATTTCCTGGGGGACATATTTCAAAATAGGGGTCATTTTAACTGTACCAACACTATTCATCACACTTTTAGCGTTGTATTTCTGGCTAATGATTATACATTAAAGGAGACGATCAACATGTCAAAGAAAACAATATACTTTTTATGTACCGGTAATTCTTGCCGCAGTCAAATGGCTGAAGGTTGGGCTAAAAAATATCTTGGAGATGAGTGGAAGATCTATAGTGCTGGTATCGAAGCTCATGGATTAAATCCGAATGCTGTAAAAGCAATGAAAGAAATAGGGATTGATATTTCTCATCAAACGTCTGACCTGATTGATCAGAAAATATTGCATCACGCTGACTTAGTCGTCACACTATGCGGTGACGCAGCTGATAAATGCCCGATGACTCCTCCTCATGTCGAACGTGTCCATTGGGGCTTTGATGATCCAGCAAAAGCAGAAGGAACAGAAGAAGAGAAGTGGTCATTTTTCCAAAGGGTAAGAGATGAAATTGGAGATCGATTGAAACAGTTTGCTGAGACTGGAAAATAGTGCTGCGTTTGAGTCAATTGAATATAAAATCTAATAATAAAGAGGATCAAGTCAAAGATTCTCTTTTTGCATTAATTAATATCTAGTTTACATAATATATATTCTAGGAAGTTAAACAACAATTGAATTTTCTTTGTCTCATTATTAAGTATACTTATCTTATTGAGATAAAATAAAAAATGAAAATCCAACGGTTGATTCGTCAGATTTTCATTCCTCTAAATGTTTTAAGATTTTTGCAGGATTCCCGCCAACAATCACATTTGACGGAACATCTTTTGTCACAACGGATCCTGATGCAATGACAGCATGATCTCCGATTGTCACACCTGGATTGATAATGGCACCACCGCCAATCCATACATGATGTCCAATTGTGACTGGTTTGCCGAATTCAATACCTGTTTGACGTTCTTCTGGATTTAACGGATGTCCAGCTGTATATATATGTACATTCGGACCTAACAAACAATGATCTCCAATTGTAATCTTGCAAACATCTAATAACACAGCATCAAAATTCGCAAAAAAATGCTCACCAACCTCGATATTGTATCCATAATCACATTGTATTCTGCCTTCAAACACCACATCTTCTCCGCAAGCGCCTAAAAGCTCCTTTAAAATGGCCTTTCTCTGTGATGGCTCATTTGTTTGCTGATAGGCAAATGTCAATTGTCGCGCTTTTGCTCGATCTGCCAGCAATGTGTGGTCATTTGGATGATAGTATTCTCCCTTGATCATCTTTTCTTTTTCTGTTTTCATGTTCATCTCCCTTTTATTGAAACTTCATTCATCGTTTGAATGAATGCCTCGGTGAATTGTGTCGTCGTCTCATTTCCTCCTAAATCCTTCGTTTTCAAGTTCTTTTTTAAGGTCTCACCAAGAGTATGTTCGATCAGACTGGCTGTCTGTTTTAATCTTTCATCTTGATATTTCACATGTAGCCAGTTACAAAGCATCACTGTAGAAAGAATCATGCCCATTGGATTGGCGATATTTTGACCAGCAATATCCGGTGCTGAACCATGTGCCGCCTGTGCCATCGCTTGATTTTCGTTACAATTTAATGAGGGTGCCATTCCTAAACTGCCGACTAGTTCCCCTGCAAGATCAGATAATATGTCGCCAAACATATTTTCTGTCACAATCACATCAAAATCACCTGCACGTCTCACTAAATGAGCAGCCATCGCATCAATATGAATATCCTCAACCTCTACTTGCGGATATGCTTTCGCTACCTCTTGACATGTTCGTAAAAACAAGCCAGATCCTAATTTGATCACGTTCGCTTTATGAACAATGGTGACTTTCCCCCTCCTCTCCACTGCACGTTGAAAGGCCGCGTGGGTAATACGGGTAATTGCTTTTTTTGTAAACACACCTGTAGATATGGCGACATCTGGTGTAATCATCCACTCTCCTGTCCCCTGATACATATTCCGGTCTGGATAAAAGCCTTCTGTATTTTCTCGAAAAATGACAAGGTCGACGCCACTGGCAACGCTTTTCACACCTGGTAGCGATTGCGATGGACGAATATTTGCAAATAAATCAAATGTATGACGCAGTTCTCCACTTGGATTTCTTCTTTCTTTCAATTGATCAGGATATGAAGCTGAATCATGAGGTCCTAATATCCAGCCATGGCATTTTTTCAAGGCGGCTATCGTAGAAGCTGGCACTGGATCTTGATGAGAATGAATGGCTTCAGCACCGATAGGACACTCTACAAATTCCACAAATGGTTCATTGAACTGTGACAGCGCTGTCTTAAAAATACGCATACTAGAATTAACAATTTCCGGTCCAATCCCGTCTCCCTTTAAAACACCTATTCGATATGACATATGTATCGCCCCTTTTGTCTTTATTCTATCAAAGAATGATGAAGTTGGAATATTTTCTTCATGATGATCCTCCCTCATGTTATTTACGAATCAAGAAGTCTCCTTTATAATCGAGTAGATTTGTTCTGTAAGACTACATAGATATGAGGGATTAGATGAAATTAAAGTGGTATAAAGCGATCATTGTTATTTTTACGATGTCTGGGATCTCCATCTCCACTTGGTTTTCAAGGACACCAGAAGTGAGAGATTTGTTGCAAGCAGATACAGGCACAATGGGACTCATTTTACTCGGCCTATCTGTAGGTTCCATTGTCGGGCTGATTCTTTCCAATGTATTCGTTCGCAAAAAAGGCGGCCGAGTGGCGATTGTGGTCAGCGCTTTTTTGATGTTTATTGGATTCTCAACCCTTGCAATCGGCGCCGCCCTCTCTTCTACGCTGATTGTCACTGCTGGTCTTTTTCTTTTTGGTTCAGGCTCAGGCATGTGCAATGTAGCCATGAACTTAGAAGGAACGGAGATTGAGTATCAGATCAAGAGAACGATCCTGCCGATTTTGCATGCTTCTTTCAGTATTGGAACGTTAATTGGTGCAGGTGCCGGAATACTCTTTATTTATTTAGGTGTGTCTGTCTTCATTCACCTTCTCACCATTGCACTCCTTTTCTTTCTCAGCATCCTGATTTGTACACGGTTTATTCCGCACGGGACAGGAAAAGATCCGGATAAGACGCAGACAGAATCAGTTGAGGCTTCTCAAACATCATGGCTGAACAAACGGACGATCTCATTAGCGATGATTGCCTTATGTCTCGCATTTGTAGAAGGTTCTGCAAATGATTGGATTCCACTAGCAATGGTTGATGGCTATCAGGTTTCTCATTCAATGAGTACGGTCATCTATGCATTATTTTTGTGCGGGATGATTAGTGGCAGATTACTGAGCGGACGTTTCATTGATCGCTTTGGCAGGGTGCTGTTGCTAAGAGTCGCGATCTTATCTGCTGCCGCCGGACTATTCTTGGTGATTTTAAAGATTTCACTCGTCGTGTGTATGATATCTATCTTTTTATGGGGACTTGGCGCGTCCTTAGGCTTCCCGCTGACCATTTCAGCAGCTGGTGATGATAGCCGCTATGCTGTCAAACGTGTCAGTATCGTCACTTTATCTGGGTATACAGCCTCTCTATCAGGGCCTCCTGTTTTAGGACTGCTCGCCAATCAAGTCGGTCTGCTTCATGCGTTTATTTTTGTTCTGTTTGCCATTTGTATTGCAGGAATCTTTACAAAAGCTGTTGCAAAACCGACATCAATACATTCTTTTTGAAAAGTGCCAGATCTTTGATCTTGGTACTTTTTTTAAATTTAATAAATAAAATTGAAACCTTTCATGAAGTGAAACAGTCCTATAGATGTCTTGATGTTTATCGCTTTTTTAAAGAGGGAAAGTAAAAAAATAAGACTTTTCAAATAACTGAAAACGTGGTAAGATCATGAAAATAAACAGGAAGGGGTGAGAAAAATGAAAAAAAATATGCTGTTAAAATTAGCAGTCTTATTCATAGCACTTGCAAGTTTTCATTTGTTCTCAATGCCTCATTCCGTTCAGGTATACCATCATGCAAAGGTGGTTGCTGATCAAGAATCACATGAAATGAAAATCGTTCAGACAGCAGGCGATGAAAAGAAACAAAAACATGTGAACGCAGTATTTGCGGCATTTACAGCACTGCTAGTCATTGGCAGTATGGCAGCTGGATTTGCACGCATCACTTATACTGATCGATTTGACCGGAAAAAGAAGCATTTACTTGCAGTGTTCTACCAGTCTTCGAATTTCCGAGTAGCTCGTGTTAACCCAATCATTTAAATCAAACAAAAATTGGGAGGTTTTACACGATGTTATTTTTCTTAAGAGTATTCATTCTAGGTCTATTCTCTGTCACTTCACTTTCTCTTTTCGTTTACCAAGGAATTGAAGTAGTGCATGCCATCACAAGCATGTTTGGCAATCACGAGAGTTAAATTGACCTCATCATAAAAAACCCCCTGCCTTACGCAGGGGGTTTTCGATTTGCTTATTTATTGTCATCTTGGTCAGATGCAGCAGGTGATAAAAGAACTTGAGTTACTTCTCCCTGCTCTTCCTCATCTAAAATAAACGATCCATTGCTATAACGATCATTTGCCCTTAGTGTGGAAATATCGAGCGGGATCGTGGAACCCTTTTCCGTATCAATCTCAAGTGTATCGTGCAGTGAAGCAGCAATCACAGCAACAATTCTGTGAGGGTTTTTCTTTAATTCTCTTAGCATGATCACTCCACGTTTTGCTCTTGATGTCTTATCGAATTCAGAGAGGTTCATTCGCTTCACAGCACCTCTTTGTGTCGTGAGAACAAGCACATTGTTCTTCGGATCAATGATTTGTCCAGAAACCACCTCGTCTCCGTCCTTCAAATTGATGCCTTTCACACCAGCCGCTCTCGGACCGACCACACTCACTTCTTCTTCATCAAACCATAATCCATAGCCATTTTTCGTTGCAATAAACAATTCTTGCTGACCTGTTGTAACATGAACATCTACAAGTTCATCATCACCTTTTAAATTCAAGGCGACAAGCGGTTTTGAATAACGCTGCGCTTTATATTGGAGAAGCTCTGTTTTCTTCACCATACCGCCTTTTGTGAAGAACAGGAGATACGATGATTCATCAAATTCTTTAATTGGGATCGCTTTTTGAATGGATTCATCGCGATCAATCGAAATAATATTCGTAATATGCTGCCCCATGTCTTTCCAGCGTATATCTGGCAGCTGGTGAACTGGACAGTAAATATAGCTCCCTTTATTCGTAAAGAGCAGAAGAACATCTGTTGTATTCATTTCAAACTGGTGAATCAGTCGGTCTGTATCCTTCATACCGAAGTCCTTACCGTTTGATGCAGCATAGGAACGCTGGCTTGTCCGTTTGATGTATCCATCCTTTGTGACTGTGACGTACACGTCCTCTGATGCGATCATCACTTCAAGGTTAATCTTAATTTCTTCAATTTTTTCCTCAATGACGGATCGTCTTTCATCAGCATACGTCTTTTTCAACTTCTTCAAGTTGTTCGTAATGACTTTAAACAGCTTCTTCTCATTCGCTAAAATGTCT
This sequence comes from Bacillus sp. Leaf49, assembly GCF_001426125.1. Lineage (NCBI taxonomy): Bacteria > Bacillati > Bacillota > Bacilli > Caryophanales > Bacillaceae > Bacillus > Bacillus sp. Leaf49. The sequence continues at coordinate 86,065 of NZ_LMRK01000003.1, forward strand.
TCCAGCTCTGCAATTCGCACGTCAAGCTCTCTTGCTTCGTCTCTTAGTTGAGTGATATCTGTATTTGTTAAACGATATAACTGGAGAGAAACAATCGCTTCTGATTGAGCTTCTGTAAAATCATATTTCTCCATCAAATTGTTTTTCGCATCACGCTTATCATTAGACGAACGAATCGTCGCAATGACTTCATCTAAAATGGAAAGAGCTTTAATTAATCCATCTACAATATGATGACGTTCTTTTGCTTTTCGAAGCTCGTATGCTGAGCGGTTCGTCACCACTTCTTTTTGATGAGCAATGTAAGCGTCTAGTACAGTTGTAAGCGTCATTAAAGTCGGTCTTCTGTTATGTATCGCGACCATATTAAAGTTATATGGGATTTGCAGATCAGAATTTTTATATAAGAAATTCAAGACACCATTCGCATCCGCTTCTTTTTTCAGCTCTACAACAATCCGAAGGCCGGTACGATCCGTCTCATCCCGAACTTCTGAAATTCCTTCTACTTTTCTTTCAATGCGGAACTCGTCCATCTTTTTGACAAGATTGGCCTTATTCACTTCATAAGGAATTTCTGTGATCACGATTTGCTGGCGTCCACCGCGGATGGTTTCAATCTCCGCTTTTCCGCGAATCATAATCTTTCCTTTTCCTGTTTCATATGCCTTCTTAATACCATCCACACCTTGAATGATCCCGCCTGTTGGGAAATCTGGCCCTTTGATGACTGTCATTAAATCCTCAACCGTACAATGCGGCTGTTCAATTCGCTTAATCACGCCATCAATCACTTCTCCTAGGTGGTGCGGCGGAATATCAGTCGCATAACCGGCTGAAATCCCTGTTGACCCGTTCACAAGAAGGTTGGGAAACATCGCTGGTAAGACAACAGGCTCTTTGCTTGTATCATCAAAGTTCGCGACAAATTCGACCGTCTCCTTGTCGAGGTCCTTTAAAAGCTCTGATGCAATGGCAGAAAGCCTTGCTTCCGTATAACGCATGGCAGCAGGAGGATCTCCGTCGATACTCCCGTTATTTCCATGCATCTCAATTAGCACGTTTCGCACTTTCCAATCCTGGCTCATTCTCACCATTGCTTCATAAACAGATGAATCACCATGCGGATGATAGTTACCAATGACGTTACCGACTGTTTTGGCAGCTTTACGGAAGTTTTTATCTTGTGTATTTCCTTCTGCATACATCGCATATAAAATTCTTCGTTGTACAGGCTTTAATCCATCACGTGCATCTGGAAGTGCACGATCTTGGATAATATATTTACTATAGCGACCAAAACGGTCCCCAATCACTTCTTCTAACGGTAAATCATGAAATCGTTCTTGTTGTGCCATGTTTAAACCTCCTCAGCTAGCGACAAGTTTTCATTTTCAAGAATGTTGCTTTCCTCATCAAGTCCAAAGGCGACATTCTTTTCAATCCATTTACGGCGTGGTTCTACTTTGTCACCCATCAGTGTCGTGACGCGGCGTTCCACCCGTGCAGCATCATCGATCTTCACCCTGACAAGCGTTCTCGACTCTGGATTCATTGTCGTTTCCCATAGCTGGTCGGCATTCATTTCACCTAAACCTTTATAGCGCTGAATCGTATATCCTTTTCCAACTTTCTTTAGTACGTCATCCATTTCTTCATCAGACCAAGCATATTCAATGACTTCTTTCTTCCCTGAGCCTTTGCTAACTTTATATAAAGGCGGAAGGGCAATGAATACTTTGCCATGCTCAATCAGCGGCTTCATATAGCGGTAGAAGAATGTAAGCAATAGAACCTGAATATGCGCGCCATCTGTATCAGCATCTGTCATAATGACAATTTTGTCATAATTGATGTCTTCTACATTAAAATCGACACCAACCCCGCCGCCAATAGCATGGATAATGGTGTTGATTTCTTCGTTTTTGAAAATGTCCGCAAGCTTTGCTTTCTCTGTATTAATGACCTTCCCTCGAAGCGGCAGCACCGCTTGGAATTTCCGATCACGTCCTTGCTTAGCTGATCCACCTGCTGAGTCACCCTCTACTAGATACAGTTCGTTTCTTGCCGGGTTTCTAGATTGAGCAGGTGTTAATTTTCCGCTGAGTGTTGCTTCAGATTTTTTCCGTTTCTTGCCGCTCCTTGCTTCTTCTCTTGCTTTTCTAGCCGCTTCTCTTGCCTGCTGCGCTTTAATCGCTTTTTTCACAAGCAGTGTCGCCGTTTCGCGGTTTTCTTCAAGAAAATAAGCCAATTTTTCAGAAATCACGGCATCAACAGCTGACCTTGCCTCACTCGTTCCAAGCTTTCCTTTTGTTTGCCCTTCAAATTGAAGAAGTTCTTCAGGAATTCTCACAGAAATAACAGCTGACAGGCCTTCACGAATATCCGTACCTTCTAAATTTTTGTCTTTTTCTTTTAAAAGGGTCACTTTGCGTGCATATTCATTAAAGGCTCTCGTCATGGCCGTTTTTGCACCAGACTCATGCGTACCGCCATCTTTGGTTCTTACGTTATTGACGAACGACAAAATATTTTCTGAATATCCGTCGTTAAATTGAAAGGCAAAATCGACTTCAATGGACTGATGTTCGCCTTCAAACGAAACGACTTCACTAAGTACATCCTTTTCCTCGTTTAAATAAGCAACGAACGCTTCAATACCTGTCTCATAATAAAAGGTTTCCTGCACATCATGGCGCTCATCAATCAGCTCTATTTTTAGCCCTTTTAATAAAAAGGCTGATTCTCTTAAACGCTCTGATAATATATCAAAATTATAGGTGGTGACACTGAACATCGTTGGATCTGGCTTAAAATGAATCAGTGTACCGGTCTTTTTCGTTTTCCCGATTTTTTCAAGTGATGTGACTGGCTTTCCGCCATGTTCAAAGCGCTGGTGATAAATAAATCCATCGCGTTCTATCGTCACGGTGAGCCACTCTGAAAGTGCGTTCACAACGGACGCCCCAACCCCGTGAAGTCCACCACTTGTTTTATAACCACCTTGACCAAATTTTCCGCCTGCGTGCAGGACAGTTAAAATGATCTCAGGTGTCGGTTTTCCAAGCTTATGCATACCAGTAGGCATTCCGCGCCCTTTATCTTGGACGGAAATGCTGTTATCTTTATGTATTTTGACAATGATATGATCTCCATGGCCAGCGAGCACTTCATCGACAGAGTTGTCTACAATCTCATAGACAAGGTGATGAAGACCGCGGGAATCCGTCGATCCAATATACATCCCTGGACGTTTACGGACCGCTTCAAGCCCCTCTAGCACCTGAATAGAATCATCGTTATAATCTACTTGCTGCTTTTTAACCAAATGCTTAATCCCCTTTCACTAACAAACATAACCGGCTAATCATCAATGATCTCTCTAGATTTTAATGATGATCATGCTGCTCATTACTGTCCACTTTAATAAGCTGCATCATCACCATGCATGTGTGATTCAGCGATACATGCTCTTTTGCACGGTTATGAATCATGTTCTACATTTTGCAATCAGAACTAGAAGTCCATTATAAACAAGACTGTTTCATAAGCCAAATGCAATCATATGATGGTTTTAGCAAAACAGAACAAATGTTCTATATTTATCTTATCGCTCTTTTTCTCGATATGCAAGGTCACCGATAGGTCCCTGTCGCCTTATTTTATCGCTTTCTTCTAGAATCGCAAATATATTTCTGCAACAAAAAAGCAAAAATCCTTGAAAAACCAAGGATTTTTGACGATTTAATGAGTTTTTGTCATCGCATGAGCCACTTTGATACATAAATCCATGATGGCGACCTTGCCATTTTCCTCAATCAGCCTTTTTGCCTCTTCATGATATACGCCTTGCTGCGCCCAAAAAACAGGTGCGTCTATTTCAAGAAATTCTTTCGCCACCTCAGGCAAAAACTCAGAACGTCTAAAGACATTGACGATATCAACAGGCCCTTCTATGTCTTTTAAAGAGTCGACCGCTTTTACCCCAAGTGCTTCATCAATCGTTGGATTGACAGGAATAATGTCATAACCGGCATCTTGCATGGCTTTTGAAACCATATAAGACGTTCGGTGCGGCTGATCTGACAAACCTACAACTGCAATTCGCTTACTGCTTTTTAATATACGCCCAATTTCTTGTTTTGAAGGATGATTCATCCAGACACTCCTTTTCTTCTATTTTAGCGAATTTCTTGTTAAAAACAAAGCTGAATTCATCGGCCATCGTTTTTTTCAAAAAAAGATCGCCATGTTTTTCATAAGATCATGTTAAAATGTAAGACAAGAGGGAGAATATAAAGGAGTTATGCAGATGTTAATTGCTTTGATGTTTATTTTGGCTTATCTTCTCGGCAGTATTCCATCAGGTCTCATTGTCGGGAAAGCTGCAAAGGGAATCGATATCCGTGAACATGGCAGCGGGAACCTAGGTGCGACGAATGCATTCCGTACACTGGGTGTGAAAGCAGGGTCCATCGTTATCACTGCTGATATTTTAAAGGGGACTCTTGCTTCGGCTTTACCGTTTTTCATGCAACTGGACATTCATCCCTTATTAGCAGGAGTGGCTGCTGTTATCGGTCACAGCTTTCCTGTCTTTGCAAAATTTAAAGGGGGAAAAGCGGTCGCTACATCAGGCGGCGTGCTGTTATTTTATGCCCCGTTCTTATTTATCACGATGATCGCTGCTTTTTTCTTATTTTTATACATTAGTAAATATGTTTCATTATCATCTATGCTGACTGGGATCTACACATTCATTTACAGCATATTCACCCAAGATCTATTTTTAATTATTGTTGTTGCTGTTCTTGCTGGCTTTGTGATCTTCAGACACATCGCCAACCTCAAACGAATTCTCAACAAAACTGAACCGAAAATCAAATGGCTTTAGCCGTTTCATCAATTTAAATATGTGGTAAAAGTAAAGAAAAGCTGTTTTTGCATCCTGCATTTAAAAACAGCATGACTTCAAAAAGGGGCGATCACATTGAAATTAACGATAAAAGATGATGCACTCAATTGGTACAAGAATGAACTGGATTTAGAAAAAGGTGATCATGTTCGCTTTTTTGTCAGATATGGCGGGTGCAGTAATGTACAAAAAGGCTTTTCTCTCGGCGTCGCAAAAGATGAACCTCAAAATGCCGGCGCAACCGCTGAAGTAGAAGGCATTACTTTCTTTGTGGAAGAAAGTGATATTTGGTATTTTGACAACCATGATCTGCATATTGATTATAACGAGTCCGTGAAAGAACCAGAATTTCATTATGAATAAACAAAAAAGATACCTCATCCCTCGGGTATCTTTTTTGTTTATCACTCAATATAAAGTCCATACTCCTGAATGTTTCCTAATGACCGCTCTTTTTGCAAAATCCGTTTTTGCGAATCACCAATGAGATCAAAATGAGGAAAACCTTCGCGAACATGGATCCATTCTTTCTTTAATCCATGCTTTTGTCCCCAAGCGATTAATTGCTCCATATCCTGACAGGCTGCCTTTGTGACAGTATTCGCATGCGGAAAACGGTCATCAAGCCAATAGTGTGTCAAAAAGGCCACATTCCCTTCCCGAACAGCTGATTTCCAAGCATGTAGATCCTTTCTTTTAATTCCAAATGCCATGAATCAAACCTGCTTCTTGGACTGTTCGTAAACGCTGTGCCATGCAGGGAAAGCTTTTCTAAATTGAATCGGTCTAAAGGTTTCTTTGTCCACACAAATATGTGAGGTGGTCCCTGTAATAGCCGTTTGTCCATCAGGTTTTTGTATTTCATAGCCATACACTGTTTTCACGCCGTTATATTCTTCTATCCATGTGTGAACTGTAGCCGTTTCACCGTACAGTAGTGGTTTCTTATATTGAACCTGAAGATCGACAACAGGTGCAAGGACACCGTCTGCCTCTAACTGGGCATAGGAAAAGCCTAATTCTTTAATTAACGCTGTTCTGCCGACTTCCATCCAAATTAAATAGTTGGCATGATACACAATGCCCATTTGATCTGTTTCTGCATAACGGACTTCTATTTCTTTTTTAGATACATACACGTTTTCATCGCTCTCCTATCAAAACCTAACGTCTCTGACATTTTACCACATTCCAATTGGTTCTTCTAAAAAGAGGCAATAAAATAAACCAGGAATCCCTGGTTTATTCAGTGTAACCGCTCTTTCTTGCTGCTTCCTCGTCCTTTATTTCAGAACGCATTGCGTCAATACTTGTTCTACGGTTTTCATTTTTTTGCTTGATCATCTGCTTTTCTTCCTCTGTTGAAAGACCCATTGCTGCTTCAGATTCATCAATATTTTCAAGTGTGTTTTCGATCATATCCTGCAGCTTCTCAACATTATCAGAACGATCATCTGGATTGGATTGATATGACTTGTCATTCATCATGCTTCCCTCCTATTATTCGCCCTTCGTCTGTATCACATCAGGCTGTTCATTCGATTTATTATGCATCTTTTTGCCTTTATTTCGTTTGTATGCTACAGGTTTTGTCCCTAAATGGTCTGGTGTAAACTGCGCTTGTTTATCATGCTCTCTACCCATCATTCATCCCTCCCTCTTCTTTAGGATGAACGAAAAAGGTCAAATCATAACTTATTTCTGTCTAAATCGCTCTTCCAACTTTTCTTCAAGCTGGTTTAAAAATTCCTCATTGCTTAATAATTCTTTTTTATTTTCAAGCACAAGTTCTTCAAAAGTACGGCGCTTTCTTCGTCTCATTTCTATCACCACCTCCACTCTGTTCATACCATTTTCGCCAAAACATTTAGAAAATAAGCAAAAAGAGCTGAATCATTATAGATCCAGCTCTTTTTCAATTTCTTTTTTTGTGAGCATTTGATGCTTTACAGACAGGATACGCCCTTTTTCATCTAGTATGTATGTCGTCGGATAGGAAAGTACCTGATATCTCGCTTGAATACCTTTTTGATCTAATAAAACAGGAAAACTGACCTTAAGTTCATCAATAAATGAGGCGACGTGATCCACACTCTTTTCAGTGTTCGTCAAATTCACCGCTAGTACCTCAACTTGGTCATTTTCACTTCTAATTGCATCTAGATCTGGCATTTCTGTTCGGCAAGGCTTACACCATGTCGCCCAAAAATTGAGGAGTACTTTTTTCCCTCGATAATCAGATAACGATGCCGTTTTGCCATCAAGGGTTTTGAGCTCAAAATCAGGGGCTTTGTCCCCTGTTTCAAGACCGATGGCAGGTTCTTTTGGTCCGAATACATTCCATGCAAGTAAACCAATCAACACAAGTAAAACAGCGCTTGCCATTCCTTTTTTCCACATGATTGATCCTCCACTATGTTAAAAAAGAAGAGAAAGCTGTCTAAGCGCCTTCTCTTCTTTGCTTTATTAGTTGCTTGCCAATTTTTCACGCAGTACCATTTGAAGGATACCACCATGACGGTAGTAGTCAATTTCGACTTCACTGTCAAAGCGAACAATTACTTCAAATGTTTTCTCGTTGCCATCTGTATCAATTGCTTTTACAGTGACAAGATCACGCGGACGAACTGTTTCATCAACATCTACTTCAAATGTTTCTGTTCCTGTTAGTCCATAAGTTTCTGCACTTTCACCGTCTTTAAACTGTAAAGGAAGTACGCCCATGAAGACAAGGTTACTTCTGTGGATACGCTCAAAGCTTTCCGCTAGAACGAATTTAATTCCAAGAAGATTTGTTCCTTTTGCAGCCCAGTCACGAGAAGAGCCCATTCCGTAATCTTTACCTGCTAAGATCGCAAGACCAGTCCCATCTTCTTTATAACGCATGCATGCATCATAAATGGATGTCACTTCACCAGTTGGCCAGTACGTTGTATACCCGCCTTCTGTTCCTGGTGCGATTTGGTTCTTAATACGGATGTTTGCAAAAGTACCTCTCATCATAACATGGTGGTTACCACGGCGAGATCCATATGAGTTAAAGTCTCTAGGCGATACGCCTCTTTCTTGCAAGTATTTACCTGCAGGTGTGTCTTTACCAATCGCTCCAGCAGGAGAAATATGGTCTGTTGTGACAGAATCACCGAACTTCGCCACTACGCGCAGTCCTTTAAGTGGTTCAACTTTACCAGGTTCAACTGATAAGTTTTCGAAGAATGGCGGGTTATCAATGTATGTGGAATTTTCATCCCATTTATACAATGCATCATCCGTCGTTTTAATTTCATTCCAGCGGTCATTGTTGTCAAAAACAGTTTCATACTCTGAACGGAAGAGTTCAGGTGTAACTGTGCTTTTCACGACGCTGTTGATTTCATCCATTGATGGCCAAATGTCATTGAAATAAACGTTCTCGCCATTTTTATCGACACCGATCGGATCTTTTGTTAAATCAATATTCACCGTACCAGCAAGTGCATAAGCCACAACTAATGGTGGAGATGCAAGGTAGTTTCCTTTTACAAGCGGGTGGATACGACCTTCAAAGTTACGGTTACCTGATAAAACAGAAGTGATCAGCAGATCATTTTCAGAGACAGCATCTTCAATTTCTTTTTCAAGCGGTCCTGAGTTTCCGATACATGTTGTACAGCCATACCCAACAATGTTAAATCCGAGGTCTTTTAAGTATGGAAGAAGTCCTGAGTTCACGAGGTATCCTGTTACAACCTTAGAACCTGGCGCTAGTGACGTTTTCACGTAGTTTGGCACCTTCATGCCAAGCTCACTTGCTTTCTTCGCAACAAGACCTGCTCCGATTAAGACGTATGGGTTCGATGTATTCGTACAGCTCGTAATCGCTGCAATCGCAATCGCACCTGTCTTCATCACAGCTTTTTCACCATTTGCTAGATCAAATTCGATTTGTTTGTCTAGCTCTGATTTTTCTAAGCCAAACCCTTGGTTACCAGCTGGGCTTTCAATGTGCTGATGGAACGTTTCTTTCATTTTAGAAAGTGGAATCAAATCTTGTGGACGCTTTGGACCAGATAAGTTTGATTCAATTTGAGAAAGATCAATTTCCACAACATCTGTAAAAATTGGCTCTTCTGCATCTGGCGTATAGAATAAGCCATTTGCGCGAGAATATTCTTCAACGATATTAATTTGCTCTTCATCACGTCCAGTAAGGCGAAGGTAAGCTAGCGCTTCTTCATCTACTGGGAAGAATCCGCAAGTAGCACCGTATTCTGGCGCCATGTTCGCAATTGTTGCACGATCTGCTAACGGCAATTGTGCAACACCAGGTCCGAAGAACTCGACGAACTTGTTCACTACGCCTTTTTCACGAAGAACTTGTGTCACTTTTAAGGCAAGGTCAGTTGCAGTTGTTCCGTTTGGAAGCTCTCCAACTAATTTAGCACCAATAACTTCTGGTACTGGGAAGTATGAAGGCTGACCAAGCATACCAGCTTCTGCTTCGATACCGCCAACGCCCCATCCAAGTACACCGATACCGTTAATCATTGTTGTATGTGAGTCAGTACCAACTAATGTATCTGGGTAAGTGATGATCTCGCCATCTTCTTCGATTGCATGAACAACACTTGCAAGATACTCTAAGTTCACTTGGTGAACGATCCCTGTTGCAGGCGGAACAGCTTGATAATTGTTAAACGCTTTCTTTGCCCAGCTAAGGAAGTTATAACGCTCTGCGTTACGTTCGAATTCTAAATCCATGTTAATGTTTAATGCATCTTCAGTTCCAGCTTTATCGACTTGTACAGAGTGGTCAATGACCAGGTCAACTGGAATTTCAGGGTTGATTTTATCTGGGTCTCCGCCCACATCTGCCATTGCTTTTCTTAAAGAAGCAAGGTCAACGACAGCTGGTACACCCGTGAAGTCTTGTAAAATAACACGAGAAGGTTTAAATGGAACATCAATTTCTTTTACCTCGGCAGTTCCCCATTTTGCCAAGTTCTCAACGTGTTCCTTTTTGATCACTCTACCGTCTACTTGGCGAAGCACTGATTCTAACAGTACCTTAATGGAATAAGGCAATTTAGAAACATTTCCGATTCCTTGTTTCTCGAGTGCTTCTAACGAATAATAGTGATACGTTTTCCCATTTGTCGAAAACGTTTTTCTAGATTGAAAAGCGTCTTGTTTAGCGACTTGCTGCTGTTTCGACATGTCCAAAATCCCCCTTTTGATGATCAAGATCAATTTCAATTCTCAGAAAAATCGTCGTATTTCACCACAATTTTCTCACAATTTCATCTTAAAACAAATTCATACATAAGTAAATAACAATGCTTTTATTAAATTCAATAAGTTTAGCTTATCATGAGGAAATGATTACTCTTCATAAACTGAGCAGCACGGGTTCATACTAATGCTGAGGTGATAGAACATGACAAAAAGAAAAGCAAATCATGTCATTGAAGGCATGAACGCAGCCAAAAGCCAAGGAAATGGTGCAGGCTATATAGAAAATGATCAGCTCGTTTTAACAGAAGAACAAAAGCAAAACAATAAAAAGCGTAAAAAAAACCAATAAGAAAGGAGTGAGTAATGATGACGAACAAAAACACCGGGAAAGACATACGTCAAAACTCTCCTAAAGAGCATCAAGGCGGGCAGCCTGAGCCACTATCAGGCAGTAAAAAAGTGAAAAACCGCAACCATACAAGACAAAAGCACAATTCACATCATGATATGTAAACATTTTCTCTTAAGCCCGTGACCAAACGGGATGTTTTAGGTCTTTCACACATTTCAACTTTCATCATATGATTTATTATGAGATGTGATGGAGGAGTGTTTATGGAGAATGAAAAGCAAGTGAATTCCTCTGATTTTCTTGAAATAGATGATTGGCTGAGTGTATTAATGGATGATCCTTTTGCATGGTATGACGAACAGCTCCCAATCGATCTTTATGAAACGAGCCGTGATTATATTATTGAGATCGACCTCTCCACCCTATCGATCACTGATTTAAAACTGACCTTTTCCGGATGTGAGCTCATCCTCGCTTATTTGATTGATGAAAGAGAACAGCCGATTGAAAAAAGTGTCATGCTCCCTTTTTATTTGAATGACAAAGACATTGATACAGATTACGAAAACAGAATCATATCAATCAAAATCAAAAAGGATGCCCATCGTCAAGACGGAGCATTTTCCTTTCAAATGCCGCACTTCAAACATTAAGAGCCCACCTGTATACAGGTGGGCTCTCTTCCGTTCGTTTCAAGTCAATACCTTGTGCGAACCACCATGGCCAAATAGTAGAGTCGCTATACAATAATGTATTCCTTTTCTACTAAATGGTTTGGGTCATTCTAGTAAATGGGCACCTCTTTATCAAAAAAGGCGTTTATAGAGAAAAAACACATACATTTTTGTTATTTTCTTCTACCTTCCCTTCATGTAAAATAGAGTAGAGAGAAGGGATATAGGGAGTGAGAACATGTTAAGCGGCTGGTTTTTGTGGTTCATTTTATTTTGGGGTACAGTGATGATTGGATTACTAGCAATCGGTGGCTTTTTTATGTTTCGCAAGTTTTTAAAACGATTGCCGAAAGAAGACGGGAAATCAGAGCTTGATTGGCAGGATGAATATATTCAAAAGAGCCTGCACCTATGGCGCGATGAAGACAAACAGCTATTAAATGAGCTAGTATTACCGGTTCCAGAGCTGTTTAGAGACGTCGCCAAAGAAAAAATCGCCGGTAAAATTGGCGAGCTGGCACTTAAAGAACAAGCGGCCAGCATTAATTTAGACTTAATCATTCGCGGCTATATTATCGCTACACCGAAGCGGGATCATAAATTTCTACTAAAGCGCCTTCAAGAAAAAAAGATCGACCATTCGCCATATGAATCTTTATTAAAATAACCTCCTTTTTAAAAAGGAGGTTTAATTTATTTGGGCCTGCTGCAGATCTAATTGTTTAGACATCTTTCTAAACGACAAATACATCGCAATCCGCCAAGGGACAATCATGCCAAAGGCTAGAATCCAAAACATCCCGCTGAGCGCACCATAATCAATGGAAGAGCTTAAAATCGTCTTCATACCGATACGAAGGACAAGAAGTCCAATGAGAATAAACACAAATGCTTTTGAACGCTTCAAATAGATTTCATTGCCTCTAATTTCAAATTTCGATGTTTTAATTAAAAAGATAGAGAAAAACATCCCTACAGTAATCGCCTCTAAAAACTCAGCTCCAGTTACTTGAAACATTGGCACAAAAAACATCAGTGCACCAGTGCTCATAAAGATAGGAGGTAAAATAATTTTTTTCGCGGTTGCAGGTTTTGCAGATGATTTAATGCGAATAAACATGACGGCTACCGCCATACATACCGCCACTATAGAAGAAATTATGATCATCATATCAAATCATTCCTTTATTCTTTAAGGTCAGCCTATGTATAATATACTCCAATTGACGAAAAAAAACCATTCGCCGCGACTGTAGAAAACGATTTCAAAAACCAGTAAATCCTCCAAATAATGATGAGAACATAATAATGATCCACGTCAGAAGATCAAAGAACAGCAAGATTCCTACCACGATCATAATAATCCCGCCAGTTTTCATAATGAGCTGCTGACGCTTTCTGATCCAAGCCATTTTTGTGATGAAAAAGGAAAGAACAAAAAATGGGATAGCAAAACCTAATACATACGCAATCATGTAGGTCACAGCGGACTCTGGCTTGTTGCTGGCAAGTGTGATGACAGCTGATAAAATCGGGCCGGTACATGGTGTCCAACCAGCAGCAAAACCCATTCCGATGAGAATCGATCCAAAAAAACCGGCTGGACGATTCTTAAACTGCAACCTCTTTTCTCCCATTAAAAAAGAAGGCTGAAATACACCAAGAATCATAAAGCCAAAGAAAATAATGAGAATGGCACCAATTTGACGAATCGCATCTTGATATTCAATGAAAAACTTCCCAACAAACGATGTCCCAAATCCAATGGCAATAAAAATGAGAGAGAATCCAATTAAAAAGAATAATGTATGAAGAAGACTTCTCCTTCTCAGCATCACCTTCTCAGATTTCACTTCATCTATACTAACGCCCGTAATATAGGATAAAAAGGCTGGATAAAGTGGCAGACAGCACGGTGAGATAAAAGAAAGAAACCCTGCTCCAAACGCTAAAAAGTAATTCAAATCTGACAAAAGAACACCCCCTTCTTACAATATACAATAAGAGATGACAAATTCATTTCATTTTTTTTACATCATCTCAATAAAGATGGTCTAATCTCTTAAAACCTTATATAATTTAATTTGACATCAAGATACCAAACCCTTTAAATTTGAAAATAAACCTTAAAATGGATATAATAGAACCGATTCTTTTTATCAAGATTTGCATGAAAGGAACATGACTTTGGTAAAAACATCATTATTAACTCAAATTGAAGAAAAAAGAGAAGAGTTGATGAAAGTTGTCTTGCATAATGGGATGACATCAACAGTGACCATCGAACATAGCCAGCAGCTAGATCATCTCCTCTTACAATATCAACGACACTTACACTCAAACTCAGCCAACTAATGATATCTCAAGATAGAAACAAATGCCGCACGATTTTAGAAAAGTTGATATGTGTGACAATAAAAGAAACGAAAACCTCTGCTCACAGGGGTTTTTTGTTTTGTCTTTAACGGACGGTTCACGGCAAAATAAAAACCACTTTCCCTGCTTTATTCATGCAAGTACAGTGGTTTTATGCGTCTGATGAAGGTGACTTCAATAAAGAAAGGACATCGCTTGTCCAATCTTTAGGGACCATGTTCCATCTATGATCATAATAACGTACGTATTATTTCGCTTGGTTGTTCATGGCTTTCATCATTTGATTGATTTTCTTTTGGGACGGTTTCATGCCCATTTGCATCATCATCATTCGAAGCATTTGTTCATTAATTGGTGGATTCTTTTTCAAGTAGCTCATCATATACTTACGAGCAATAAAGAATCCGAGTGCAACTCCTGCAAGCAGTGCAACAACGCCTACAAGGATGACAACCCATAAATCCATAATTCTTCCTCCTTCATGTTGTCTCGTATAAAGTGTACTAAACAAAAGGCTATTATACAACATTTCACGTTCAATTTTATTTTTTTAAACAAAATTCCTCACTTTTACCGGATTGAGCCAACCATGCTTCTTTGATCCAAAGTCCATAGCTAGGAAACAAGGACTAATTTTTCTGAGTACTTCAAAAAACACCGCTTCTGCCTCATAACTGCCTGTGGCAGACATTTGAATGTAACGGTCTTTTATAATGAATGCGGCTGTGCCTTTTCCATCTGGCAGCGATGCACTGTATATTGAGCCTATTTGTGTATAGTGAATGTTGGTTAAATTGTTCATTAAACGCTGGTGCATATGAAAAGCAGGGATTCGTTTCGTTACATAATCCACTTGCTTAACAAGCATGACTAATTCATCATCACTGCGGTTCGTCCAGTGTAACGATTCAAACAAATGAAACAAGGTAGATTCTCTACCAAAATAATGATGAGCAAACTCATCCTCAATCCAATAAATATAATAATGGCGTTCCATGTCTATCCCTTCCTTTCACATTTCGTCAATCTCGCTTATTGCTTGTATTATACAAAAATGTGAAAGAAAGAATTGTCTATATATGAAGCAAGAAGAAACTAGTTTTGTCAAAAAAACAAGAAAAAAGAAAAAAGTTTGCAGAGCATAGTGAAAAGCTCTGCAAACCGACTGCAAAAAAGCATGATGCTTGGAGACTGATTATTTATTTAGCTTTGCCTTTACGCGGCTCACCACGTTGCTGACAGTGAAACCGTATTTTTCAATAATGGTTTCGCCTGGTGCAGAAGCGCCAAATTTATCAATCGCAATCACATCGCCATCAAGGCCAGTGTAACGTTCCCAACCAAGTGAAGCACCCATTTCGATTGCAACACGTGCTCTCACTGCTTTAGGAAGAACGGACTCTTTGTATTCGTCTGACTGCTCATCAAAGCGATCCCATGCAGGTAAGCTCACGACAGAAACGCGAATGCCTTCTTTTTCAAGTGCTTTTTGCGCTTCAATGGCTAAACCTACTTCAGATCCTGAAGCAAGTAGAAGAGCTTCTGGCTGTGCATCAGCTGCTTCAACGACGACATATCCACCTTTTTCTACGCCTTCATACGCCTTCTCTGGTGCTTGATCAATCGTTGGAAGGTTTTGACGAGTAAGAACAAGCGCTGTCGGTTTATTCGTTGAAGATACAGCAATTTTCCATGCTGCAGCTGTTTCGTTTCCATCAGCTGGACGAATCACAGAAAGGTTAGGCATCGCACGTAATGAAGCAAGCTGTTCAACTGGCTCATGCGTTGGTCCATCTTCCCCAACCGCAATGCTGTCATGCGTAAATACATAAGTGACAGGAAGTCCCATTAATGCAGCAAGACGAATGGCAGGTCTTAAGTAGTCAGAGAAAACAAAGAATGTTCCGCCGAATACTCGAAGTCCGCCGTGAAGTGCCATACCGTTTAATGCTGCACCCATTGCGAATTCTCTCACACCAAACCAAATGTTTCTGCCAGCGTAATTCTCTCTGCCAAAGTCAGTTGTATCTTTGATTGTTGTTTTATTTGATCCAGCAAGGTCAGCAGACCCGCCAATAAAGAATGGTACTTGTTTTGCAATGCCATTTAATACTTCTCCAGAAGAAGCACGAGAGGCAAGGCTTGAACCTGCTTCATAAACAGGAACCTCTTGATCCCAATTCTCAGGAAGTTTTCCTTCAATCGCAAGCTTCAGCTGAGCTGCTAGTTCTGGATATTCTTTTTCATATTGCTCAAACAGTTCATTCCACGCTGCTTCTTTTTTCTGTCCAGCGTCTTTAACAGCTGTTTTGAAATGATCGTACACTTCAGAAGGTACATGGAAATCTTCTTCAAACGTCCAAGAATAAGCTTCCTTCGTTAGCTTCGCTTCCTCACTGCCAAGCGGTGCACCGTGCACCCCAGACGTTCCCGCACGGTTTGGAGATCCGAAACCGATTGTCGTCTTCACTTCAATAAGTGTAGGTTTGTCTGTACTTTGTTTGGCTTTTTCAATGGCAGCCGTCACTTCGTCAATGTTATTGCCGTCTTTTACATAAAGAACTTCCCAATTCATCGCTTCAAAACGATTCTTCACATTTTCAGAGAAAGAACGATCGAGGTCGCCATCTAAAGAAATGTCATTTGAATCATAAAGAACAATTAAACGGCCTAAGCCTAAATGACCAGCAAGTGAAGCAGCTTCAGAGGAAATGCCCTCCATTAAGTCTCCATCTCCGCAAATGCTGTATGTATAGTGATCCACAACATTAAAGTTATCTTTGTTATACGTTTCTGCAAGATGTCTTTCTGCAAGTGCCATTCCAACAGCCATCGCAATCCCTTGTCCTAAAGGACCTGTTGTCGCATCTACACCCTCTGTATGTCCAAACTCAGGATGTCCAGGTGTTTTGCTTCCCCATTGGCGGAATTGTTTTAAATCTTCGATGCTCAGATTGTATCCGCTTAAATGAAGCATGCTATATAAAAGCATAGAGCCATGTCCCGCAGATAACACAAAACGGTCTCTGTTAAACCAATTTGGATTTTGCGGACTTACGTTTAAGTGATTCGTCCATAAAGCGTATGCCATTGGTGCAGCGCCCATCGGCATTCCAGGGTGACCGGAATTCGCTTTTTCAATTGCGTCTATGGAGAGAGTACGTATTGTTGCAATAGATTTCAATTCAATCGTTTCCATATAAATCCCCTTCCGTATCTTGTGTACACCATTATCATAAATCTACTGTCCTTTTTTCACAACTATTTCACGCCGAAAAAGAAGGATTTTGTCACATTTAGTTTATCGATCACCTAAAAACTTATACAAATATGAAAAAAGATGAGAATATTCCTCCCATCTTTTCAAAAATCAAGAAATGATGACCTTTAATGAAGATTCTGGTCTCTTTCTCTTTTTAATTTTTCTGGTGTGACATCGTTTCCTTCTGGATCGACGATTTTCACGGTTTTGAGTGTATTTTTCATAGAAGAACGAAAAGCCTTTAAATATTCCTCTCTTAATTGCTTCTGTTCTGTTTTCTCAGCGTCCGACAAACCGGCCTCTTTCGACTTTTTTGAAAGCTCATTGATTCTTGCAAGCTGTTCTTTAGAAATCATGACAAACTCCTTTAAAACATTTTCTCTACATACTACTAAATATCAGTCATTTTTACAACAAATCACGCTTTAAGTCGCAAGCCCTTTTTCATATTCTTGGTACCTTCTATGGACGGTTGCTTTTGAAATGTCAAAACCAAGTGCCTGCAATGTCACTGCAATTTCAGCGAATGTCATGTTATTTTTTCTTAATCGAACAATTTCAGAAATCGGTACTTCAATACGTTCGCGGCCAGGCGCCTGTTCTTGGTGTTTTAAATTCAGTTCGGGTTGATACCCTCGCTCAACAGCTTTTTTCATCCCACGCTTAATTTTTAAATTATGAATTTTCCGCTGATACTCTTCAACAACACCTACAATTTCAATGACCATCTCGTCTGCTTCTGAAAGCTCAAGCTCTCCTCTATGAAATACGCTGTACACCTTGACTTTCTCTTTAAACAGACAATGAAGAAGAGCGATTTTCGCCTGCCCTCTTCCAAGGCGTGTCTCATCTTGAATGAGAACAGCATCGATTTCTTCCTCTTTCAGCGTAGCCAGCATGTCAAAAACACCGTCACGATCAAGATCGTATCCACTCGCTTTTTCTTTAATCACTTTGACTACATTCATCTTGTGCGCTGCAGCTAAAGCAAGCAGTTCTTCTTCTTGTCTTTTAAGCGAGGTTTCTTGCTCTTCTTTGGCAGTACTTACTCTCGCATAAATGATTGCATTCATGTCTTCAATCGACCTTTCTACTGTACTGTTGCAAGTTGATATACGACTGGATGCTCTTTTTTAACTGGAATGACAAGGATATCTCCAGGCTGGATGTCAGTTGAAGCGAGATCATTGTGTTCAGTTACCCAGTCAATAAAAGCATTTTTATCGATTGATTTACTGTCGTTTACTTGATCAGCTAATCCCCAAAGAGTATCACCTGATTGAACCTCTATTTTAACATATTGATTTGGATCATTATGGCTAGTGACTGCAATAAGTGAGAGAAATATGCCAACGATGAATGAGAATAGCCCAATAAAAATAATAGATTCCTTTAACCTCATAATGTCATCTCTCCTAATAGAATGTGTGTTCGTTGTTTCTGACACTCATTATAAATACGAACAAACGTTTCTGTCAAACGTTTTTTTCGAACCTATGTTTGTACTGTTAGGAAAAACATGCTATAATTTCTTTAAAATTGACGTTTTGAGGTGCAAAAGATGACGAAGCTATCAAAAAGACAACTCGATATCCTGAAATTCATAAAAGAAGAAGTAAAAAGCAAGGGTTATCCCCCATCCGTTCGTGAAATTGGCGAAGCTGTCGGTCTAGCATCAAGTTCAACTGTCCATGGACATTTAGCTAGACTAGAAACGAAAGGTTTAATTAGAAGAGACCCAACGAAACCTAGAGCGATCGAAGTACTAGATGAAGAGGAAATGAATATTCCAAAGAGCGCTGTAATGAATGTTCCAGTCATCGGAAAAGTCACAGCAGGCTTGCCTATCACGGCTGTTGAGAATGTAGAAGAATATTTCCCACTTCCAGAAACTTTTGCAGCGCCAGATGAACAAGTATTTATGCTTGAAATTATGGGAGAAAGTATGATCGATGCAGGTATTTTGGACAAAGACTACGTCATTGTGCGTCAACAAAGCACTGCCAACAATGGAGATATTGTGGTGGCTATGACAGAAGAAGATGAAGCAACAGTGAAACGTTTTTATAAGGAAGATACACACTTTAGATTACAGCCCGAGAATCCATCAATGGAACCGATTATTTTACAGAATGTGAGTATACTAGGTAAAGTGATTGGCGTATTTAGAAATATTCATTAAAAAAAGCCGGTATTTCATCAACTGCTGATGAGAGCCGGCTTTTTCTTTTATGAACAAGAATATGCAAGAATACTAGAGCTTGGGAACGAGCCAAATGTAAAGTTCGGCCATATGAAACCCGTTGTACGGCCAAAAGGCTGCGAGGAAAGAACATACATGAGAAATACTTGACCGTTTCTAAGGAACACAATGGTCCACCTTCTATTACATCCAGCTGCAAATTGAACCGTTTGCTGGCTTCCGCCTACACTCTGCCCTGCAATGAGCGGCTGCATACTTTGAGGCTGAGAAACTGCTTGGTGATATTGCGAGATGATATGCTGCGGCGGGGCTGGCGGGACCGATTGTCCTCCTGCACCTTGCCCTTGCCCAGTCCCTCCGAATGGCAAGCCGGGAAATCCTCCAACTTGAGAAATAGGAAACGCCGGCATGCTTTGTACCTGCCGATCGTACAAGTACCCATTCCACGTACCTTCATATGGATTATACATACTAAACACCACTTTCTTAGACATTCATCACGACAGTATATGTCATACATAAAAAAAGAGTGTTGAGGAGACAAATAGAAATCTTTCCAAAAGACGTTTTATTCTTCTTTAGAACGGTTAAATACTAATGAGGAAGAAAAAAATAAAAAAATGAAAACTTTTTGTCTCCCCCAAACGTTATATAGATAGAAAGAAAAGAAATAAAAAACATTTAGATTTAATACTTGTAATATCTCTGTAACTATTGTAACATTTGTAACATAAGAAGTTTTCATTGAGAAAAGGAGGCAATCGCCTTGAAAAAATTATTTGTTTTATTAACCGCTATTATGCTTATGATCTCATTACAAACAACAACACTGGCCGCTTCCAAAAAATCAGCCGCTTTGACAAATAAAGAAGCGTTACATATTGCCCTTGATGCAAGAGAACACTTTTGGAGTGCTATGTCAGGCTACAACATTAAAGAGCATTCAGATTACAAATTAAAATCATTTACTTATAAAGACATGACTTACAACTACCTGTCTAACACATTTGATACAAAGAAAAAACTAAACAGCTATCTATCTCAAGTGTTCACAAAAGATGCCATTACTCACGGTTTAAAAGACTATCAGTTCATCGTTCATAAAGGAAAAATGGCTGTGCCAGTTGGTGACGGAGACAATATGCTTAATTGGAATAAGGCAACACCTAAACTCGTCTCTAAGAAAAATACAATCCGCACATACGAATTCACAGTCCCAACACTTGATGGACGCAAAGTAAAACGTACTGTCACTTTCGAGAAAGTACAAAAGGATTGGAAAGTAACAAAAATTGACGCTGTGATCTAAATAAAAAACCAGGCCGTTTACTAGGCCTGGTTTTTTATATTGGTGAAAATTCAGTCATACGATCTAAAGCGTGAGCAAGTGATGAAGCCGTTTGAAATTCATTAAAAGGAAGTCCAAGCTGTACAGCCGTTTGAGCAATTTCTGGTCTAATACCTGAAATGGTCGTATCAACCCCGATTAACCGAAGTGACGTGACAAGATCAAAGATTTGATGTGCTACCATCGTATCAATGATGACGACACCCGATAAATCAATACATAAATGTTGAACACCTTTTTGCGAACACTGTTTTAATGTATTTTCTAAGATAATCTTTGCTCGCGCAGTGTCAATATCTCCAACTAAAGGCAATAAGGCAACATGACTTTTTAACACAATGACTGGGGAACTCAACTCATAAATCATGTCTCTTTGTGCAACGAGTTTTTTGGTGGTATTTTTCACATATTGCTGAATAAAGACATGAATTGAAATGTTAAATGCCTCAGATATCAAATCATACCAATAAAATATTCGGTCAATGTCAATATCACCTTGATGCTGTTTTATAAACTCTTTTAAGTAATGAAGAACTACTCTTTGATTGGACATATATTCTCTCACGACGTAATCTAATGGCGTGTTCAAGTGCTTCGGATCACTTGCTAAGTCTTCAGACCATTTTTTAAATTTCGTATGTAAATACGTCTTGTCTTCAATAAGTGCGCGTATAAAATGCTGATAATAATCTTGATTTTGCCGTTTTAGCTCTGCTATGATGCTGGAATCTGTTGAACGATAAATGGATTCTGGATCATCATCCTCAATTGATTCATACCATGTTTCAGTCAGTTTCTCTGCATGTTGCATGAAAAAATCGTATAATGCACGGTTCTTTTCCATAAGCATATGTCCCTTCACATTTTCTACTTGTCAGTCTTTGTACCTGATGGATTAATTGTACCACTGAATCTTTTGTACCTGCTAGCTCGAATACGCTCCTGTTGAACAAAAAGAGCCCCTCTCAAGGAGCCTCTTGTCTATGTTTATTTGACAATAAATAAAATTCGTTTCCCGTCAGGATACCCACTGATTTGATGCCCGACCCATGAACCAGCGCCTCTATTATCTGATGGACTGACATATTGAACGCTCGCCCCCTTTCCTCCTTCAAGACACACCGCCATCGGCCATTCATCACGGTCAAAACCAGGTTTTGTGGGAATTCCTTTTAATGATTCTTGCCTGCGGGCATCTGCCCCATTTCGGTCAATGGTACACACATCTGAGTGCCCTTTTCGAATAGCTTCTTGAATATGACTGCCTGTTTCAGGATACCGTTCCTTAGGAAATTGAATCACATGATCGTAACGATCTGCCCCTTTTGCGGAACGATCCTCTCCAAAACCACCTAATAACGCACCCATCCAAATGACAAAACAAAGAACGACAGCAGCGATCCAGCCTTTTCTCATTTTCAAAAGCTCGTGACCTCCTCATACTTTTGATGAAATGATGTTGACTTGAAGGAAATGAGTCATTTTTAATGTATGAGTGGCTGCGTGATGACATGTGAAAAACATGAGCTGAATCTGCCTAGCAAAAGATTCATAAGAAAAAGCGAATGATTTCTTCATCATTCGCCTTGTTCTACTTAAGATATTTCATCTACTCTATATAATATTTCATTTTGCGAAGACATCTCGGACGGCATCCCTTCTTCAGCTGATGAGGATTGTTTATATTCTTCTGATGAGATGACTGTACCATGTGATTTAATCCAGCTCACCAATTTGCTGTTAGCTGATGACTGATTGTCTGGTAATAAAAAGTATTTCACCTTTCCTTGTTGAATAAGTGCTTTTAATTTATTGACAGTCAAAATAGGATCTGTCCCATTAAAACCGCCTAAAGCCATGACATTCTCATCTTCATCAATAATATATGGCGCTGCGGTAACAGTCGTAAGCGTTGCAAATAAATACGTTTCTCCTGTTTGATGCGCCTTTAAATAAGTGAGTAAGCCTTGATCGACACTAGATGTAAACATGTTCCCTCCTCGTGAACTAGCCAGCTGTACACCTGCCTCTGGAAGAACAGCATTTCCACCATAGATGATTGGGGTGGCGGACCAAAAACCTGGAATCAGTAACAGCGTTGTCAAAGCGGTGATGAGCAGTCGTTTCATGATCAATTGTTTTTCTCTGTATATCAGCAATAGGATAGCGATAATCATCCCTGCAATCGCAATGGCATACATCCAAATACTACTGATTTGAGTCGTATAGTTACTCAAAATATACCCTTGGAAGATGGCTGTAACAGCGATTGCTGCTGGAAGCAAATACGCAGATACTCCTTTGTTGGCCTTAAATAAATCTCCCATCTTCTTAGCTCCTATGCCGCATAGTGCTGCAATAGGCGGGGCAAGCATAATGAGATAGTAATGGTGAAAGAAACCCGCAATACTAAAGAATCCGGCAGCAGGAATCAGCCATGCTGTCCAAAACATCGTTTGTTTCCATTCATTTAATTGAGCTTTTCTCTCCTTCCACC
Source organism: Bacillus sp. Leaf49 (assembly GCF_001426125.1). Taxonomy (NCBI): domain Bacteria; kingdom Bacillati; phylum Bacillota; class Bacilli; order Caryophanales; family Bacillaceae; genus Bacillus; species Bacillus sp. Leaf49. The sequence goes on from NZ_LMRK01000003.1 coordinate 108,906, forward strand.
AGCTGATGATCATCCCTAAAAGTCCAAACAAAGCAAACGGCAGCATCCAGCTGATTTGACCTGACAATGCAGATTGAAATAAACGAAATATACCGGGATTCCCAATGCCATACATATTCATGCTTTGTTGACCTACAGCACTTCCAGGCGGAGAACCACCATCTGGACCATGTTGAGGTGGCATCATTTGATTTTGGGATGGCGGCGGCTGATTTCTGTTTGACTGATCCTCTGACGAATCGCCTAATCCAGAATTGTCTGGCATCACCATACCTGCTTGCTGGTTCATGTCACCAAAGGATTTCCCTGTCGTCTGACCAAGCAGCCGTTCCGTGCCGTTATAACCAAAGGCAAGTTCTAACACTGAATTTGTTTGGCTGCTTCCCACATAAGGGCGCTCACTTTCAGCTGTCATATCTACAGCAACTGCCCACGATAGAGATAAGCAGACTAATACGACGATCGAGCATAAGAGAGAGAAAATTTTCTTTTTTAACGGTACGCGAGCAGCAATGAAATAGTAGAAAATAAATGCCGGAACGACCATAAAAGCTTGCAGCATCTTCATATTAAATCCTACCGCTACCAAAGCGAAGGCAATAAGAAGCCAGCGCAACTTCCCTCTTTTTACAGCACGCATCAAGAAATACGTACCCGCAAGTAATGTGAAGACGAGCATACTGTCGATATTGTTCGTTCTGCTCACAGCTGCGGCAATTGGTGTGAGAGCCATAACGGCCGCTGACACCCTTGCAGCACCTTGACCGAAAGCTGGTTTTATCATGAGATAAAGAAGAAGAACAGACCCCACTCCAGCAAGTGCCTGCGGCAATATCACACTCCATGTATGAAAGCCAAAAATAAGTGCACTGATGGTTTGAATCCATAAAACGACGGGTGGTTTATCAATTGATACGAATCCAGTTGCATCAAACGAGGCATAAAAAAAGTGATGGAAGCTTTTGGACATACTTTTGACTGCAGCTAAATAATATTGATTGGCACTGTCATTCTGCCAAATTTGATAGGTGTAGAGAAAAGCTGCGATCAGTAAAATCAACAACAATATCATATCTATTTTTTTATTTTTCACTCATATCTCTTCTTTCTTTTTCATTTATTTCATTCAGCATAGCTTTTAAATATGAAATAGTGATGAACAAAAAAAGAAACTTTTCTGCATTTGACGATAAAAAAAGCCTGTCCCCTGTAAAGGAAACAAGCTGAATGCCCTATTTTTTATTGCGCCTTCGCATAGTTGATAAATTCAACAAAGGCAGCAGTCGCTTTTGGTCCGCCGTTGATCGTTCCGTTTGAATAACCCGCATTATGGACCCCGACGATTTGTTGGTTCTGATCTAGCATCGCAGAGCCAGAGTTTCCGCTAAATGTATCGATCGTATAGTATGCGAGATTCGTATCTTCTCTCGTGACTGGACCTGACATTTCCCATTGTGACACTTTGCCAGTCGATCTCATTTTATCACCTGGATATCCAGAAATTTTAATCGTTGTACCTGTTAGATTTGTCACTTGACGAATAGAGCGATAGCCGACCGTATTTCCAATGTTCGTATCTGTTTTAATGACGGCAAAATCATATTGACTCGCCCCCGTGTTGATATATCCACTTGGTACATAGAATTCGGTCATGTTTGCTGAGCCGTTCACGGCCGTGCTGTCATTCATGCCTGGGTAGACAGACCCTTTTGCACTATAGCTTCTTGTGGCTGTATTGTAGACGCAGTGTCCGTTTGTCAATATTTTGTTTGGAGCAATGAGTGTTCCTGTGCAGCTAGATCCACCAAATGTAATATAAGCAATAGAATTATAGGGTGCTACTCTTGTATTCGTCACTTTTGTTCTACCATCGTCTCCAATGACTACTTTTGTTTGAAAGTCTTTTAAATATTTTGTGAGTGGTTTTACTTTTTCGCCAATAGTAGAAGAGAGATCATCCACTTTGTCAAAGGATGAGGGGGTTTTCAAATCGTTGTGGAAGTCAGCTGAAGAAATCACCTTTCCGTCAGAAGTCACCATGTCATAATCAGACGTAAGTACTGAATCAGATGCTGCATGGGCAAAACTAGGCACACTTAAAGCACCAAAAACGAGTAGAGAAGGGATTAATTTTTTCACCTTTTTCATCATATTCCTCCTTTATGTCCTATATCAAAAATGATACGATTGTTTCATATTGGAGTAAATGAGAGAATATTCTTATTTTTTACAAAATATTTCATTTGTAAATTAGGTGTTTCGTATCTTCCAAATATTTATTCTAGCGATCTCTCTATGAAAAAAGAAAAACCGCCATTTTGGCGGTTTCAGATTGTTGACAAAGGGCTAAAATGTGATTTATTTTAGTCCTTTGTCTTCTTTTCAGTGAGATCAGCTCCATACATCTTTTACATATCTGTTGTCATTGGCTAGAGATGTCAGCCATTGTTCAGCTGTTTCTTTCGCACTCTGTTTCTCAGTCTGATACAGTTCAATAAGTGTTGCCTCGACATCTGGTGCCATGACCTTTCCATCCCCGCAAATATACAGGTAGGCGCCTTTGTCGAGCAATTCAATGAGCTTGGCTCCATCATTTTTAATGAAGTGCTGGACATACACTTTTTGCTCCTCGTAGCGAGAGTAAGCACGGTGGATGGTGACGACTCCTTTTTGTTCTGCAAGCTGCATTTCGTCATAATACAGATCATCTTCATGCGGGTGGCGGCAGCCAAAATAAAGATGGGCTTCACCTAACGGCTTCCCTTCATTTTGCCATGTTTCCCTTGCCTGAATGAACCCTCTAAACGGGGCGATACCTGTTCCTGGTCCAATCATGATCATTGGTATTTCAGGAGAAGGCGGCAATCCGAATCCTGCTTGAGCTTCATGAAGGAAGCAGGCCACTTCATCTCCTTCTTGCAGTCCGCATAAATAGTTTGATGCGACGCCTGCGTATTCACCGCGTCCGCTCCATGATTTTCCTTTCACAACAGCTACTGTGATACTAAGCCTCTTTTCATCCACCTTTGGCGAACTGGAGATCGAGTAATAACGAGGCTTCAATCCTGGTAAAAGGGCTAAGAAATGATCAAATGGCAGTTCACATGCTTCGTATTGTTCTAGTAAATCCAGCATGGTCACACGCTTCTTTAATACAGCTTCTTGATAAATTTCTCCCGCCATTTGTTCAAGTTCAATACGATGAGGTGGGCATACCGTATATTTTGCAAGTTCTCTTAGCTGAGTACGTGTCACAGGCTCTTGCAACTCTACATGTGACGCCAACAATTCTTCGACTTGAATTGGCTGATTTAATGGTAAATGACTTGCTTCTTTTTCCGAAGAGAGTATCATGTGCTGCTTGGGATCCAGCTTAAAACGATCGGTCACTCGCTGAACGAGTGTTGCACTATTTTTTGGCACGATTCCGATATGATCTCCTTCTTTATAGTGCTTGCCTTCAGGTAATTGAAGTTCGATATGCCTTGTTTGGCGGGTACTTTTTTCAGATTGTAATTCTTGATTTTTCAATACAACAGCTGAAAAGGCACCGTATGTTTTAGCTACAGGACGTTCCACTAGCTCATTCGTATATGCAATGGATAGGTTTGGCTTTTCTTGGCGTTTCTCCTGCAAGGTTAAATTGAATTCTTTTGCAAGCTCATCGAAGACTGTCTTCTGGAATGTTTCTTTATCTTCATCCATATCACCGCCCGCATCGCCTTCACCAATATCCGTTACACGCTTCGCCCCTTTTCTTTCAAGTGCTTCATCAATCAGACGAGGAATACGCTGATACGTGCTCGCCCAATTTCGATCCCCACACCCAAAGACTGCAAATGTCACGTTTGATAGATCTTGCTCCTCATCCTGCGTCACCCAATCCACAAACTGTTTCGCATGATCAGGCGGATGACCGTTGTATGAAGCCGTTACAATTAAAACTGCGCCTGACTCTGGTAACTTCCGAGTATAATCATCAAGCGGTGCCGTTGTCACGTCAAACCCTTTTGCTTTTCCGTCTTCAGCAAATTCGTTTGCCATCTGCTTTGCTGTGCCAAGATTTGATCCGTACAAGACCAATAGCGGTGTTCCATGACTCGCTATTTTCACTTCAGCAGATGCCGTGCTTTTTGTTGGTTCTTCTTTCGGAGGCGCCATAAAGAATTGCTGCTTTCTTGGCCGCACTTTGATTTTAAAATCATTCGGCTTAATCGTCAGAGATTCTTTTAAATCCAGTTCATACGACGTATGGTCAATCAGTTCAAGGTTGTGCAGAACCATCGCCAGAACCATCGTGGCTTCATGAAGGGCAAATTGCATCCCAATACACGCACGCTGGCCATTTCCGAACGGTTTATAGGCATGCTGTGGAATCTTTTCAGGATGCATAAAACGTTCAGGCTTGAATTCTTCTGCATCCTCCCCCCAAACCGCTTGATCCCGATGTAATTTAGGAAGCAGCACATTGACACTTTGGTTTTTTTTGATCGGATATTTTCCTCCAATGACTGTATCCTCTTTCGCATAAAGAGAGAACGTAGGCGCCGTCGGCCAGAGGCGAAGTGCTTCATTTAAGACCATACGCGTATAACTTAGTTTTTGAACCTGCTTAAATGTCGGCAGGCCGCCTTGTAGCACGTCGTCTGCTTCTTGTACGGCTTTTTTTAATTTGTCAGGATTTTTTAGTAAAAAATAAATCGAAAATGACAACAATCCGCTTGTTGTTTCATGACCAGCTATTAAGAAGGTAATGATTTGATAACGAATATTTTCATCTGACAGGCGTTCACCTGTTTCAGGATCCTTTGCATGTAGCATGAGAGAAAGTAAATCATTGCCCGTTTTATCTTGTTTTTTCCGTTCTTGAATAATGTCATCTACTAATTGCTTCATAAAATCAACATCTTGTTCAAATTCTTTTCTTCTTTTGATCATTAATTTATCTGCGACCGGCAATCTACTTGCTTGATCCATCGCTTCATTTAAGCCATTCAGCATGCTTTCAATAAATGGATGTTGATTTTCTTTGTAAAAGCTGTTAAATCGAAAATCAAAACCGCATAGCCCTATCGTATCTAAAGTGAGCTTTGTCATATCCTCTGCTACTTCAATTTCTTCATCACGGCCCGTTCTTTGCCATTTTTGTACAAGCTGTGTGGCAATATCGAGCATCATCTCATGATAGCCCTTCATGGCCTGCTGGCTAAACGCCGGCATCAAGATGTGATGAGCCTTTCTCCAATTCGGCTCTTCTGTCCAACTTGTGAATAACCCATCCCCTGAAAATGTTCTCACTTTATTGAGACTGCTTCCAATGAATTTATCAAAACGCCTCTCATCAAATACTTCTTTGGCAAGTTCATGGCTGGAAACAAAAATACTTGTTGCTTTTGAAAATTCAAACTGAAAGATCGGCCCTAATTCATCTGCCAGCCGCCAAAAGGTTTGAGAAAGCTCTCCTTTTTTGATATGAGGAATATTTTTTAAAGGTCCGTATGTTTTTGGTTTTGGAATGATTGATGTTTGTTGCATGTGCCCACTCCCTTTATTTCTTTATGATGCAACGCTAATGGCACGCCATAAGCATTGCTCAATATCTTCTAAAAATTCAATCGTTGGCTCAATTTCCTCTGCTAGAATCTGTTTATGAAGCTGAACGAACGCTCCAAATACAATGGATAAAATCGTTCTCCCTGAAAGATTTGGATGAATTCCATCCTTTTTGCCTTCTTCAAAAATATGAAATAGCTCATTTAATAGCTGCTGCATCTTCTCTTTACTTGTCTCATCTAAATAGTGTGAGCGTTTGTCAATTTCTAAGAAGTACAGACCACTTGGATTCTCTTTTGTAAAGAGCACTAAGCAATAAAAGACATGTTTGAAATAAGTCCTGATGCTTGCTTTAGGGTCTGGACTGTTTGTATTCACCTTGTCGATAAATGCAGTCAGGCTACGCTGGTATAAAATGTTCACAAGAGCTTCTTTACTATCAAAATAACGATAAATAGTTCCTGCTCCAACATTGGCTCTTTTCGAAATCATCGGCATCGTTGTACCGTCAAAACCCCGTTCAATAAATAAGTCCAGAGAAGCCTTCATAATCTGCTCCTGTTTATCAGTAGTTGCTGCGGGCATTTCATCCTCTCCTTTCGTTATAATAGGAATGAATGTTCATTCCGCTTGATGTATATTATATTAATATTTTAAATTCTTCTATTTATACTTAAACATACTTATTTTTCTCCGTCACTACATTTTCTAAAAATAATAATAATTGAGAAATGATACCTAGATAGATGACATCCAAACGACTTATAAATATTGGCAGTTCTGTGACGCGCGGGTGTCGTCCGTACTACATATTCATTCTTGATCAATTGGAGAATGGATGTGATCGTCATATGTATCAATATATAAACTGCCATTACTTGATCGAACCGCATAAACAATGTCTTTTAAAGACAGCTGCCTTTTTTGAAGTTCTTCATAGAACCACTGCTCCGTTAATTGGTTTTCTTGAAGGTTTTTCAAAATGAGCTTTCCGTCCATAATGACTTCAATGGGCATGTAACGCTCTGCCTGCTTCCACAGGTTAAGATCTTTTCGCGTGACATAATCAAATGAAGGGTATTTTTTCACTGACATATGCCCATCTGTTTCAATCATTGCAAATTCAACTTCACTAATGTCAAACACATTCTTTTCTCGGAGCTGTTGATTTAAATAATCAAGTGTATACCTCATTCCTTTCATATTCTCTTCAAGGATTTTGCCATTTTGAATCACAAGCGTTGGTTTACCGGCCATAAATCCTCTCACCTTCCGGCTTCTTAAAGCAAGTAAAGAAATCACATAAATAATGATCACAAGTGTCACAAAAGAAATGGTTGTGTGATGAAGCGGAAGCGTAGTATTAAACGCCAGGTTCGCCGCAATTGAACCTAGACTGATCGCTGCAATGAAATCAAAAATATTCATTTGCGCAATGGTTTGCTTTCCAAGAAGACGGGCACCGCCGAATAAAATAGCAAAAGCAAATATGGTTCGAAGAATGACTTCAATATGATCTGGCATTTCAGCTTCCACCTTTCGATTTCATGAAAAAAAGCCTTTTCTTTAGAAAAGACTCTTTGTTAGACTATGCATTTATTCCGTCATTATTCAAATGGCCCGCTTCCGTTTGCTCAAATTGTGAACGCAGCTCAATGATTGAGCAGTTTCTCACGTTTACTGGATCTTGCTCGAGCAGCCATGTATAAAATCTTGCTTGCTCTGCTGTTTGCAAAGCCTGCATATATTTTTGGGTGGAGCGCTTATCTGCAACACGCTGTTTAATGGATCGCATTTGCTTCCAAAATTGATAATAAGGAAGCTTTAACTTGGTCATAAAGCCGCTGTTATCCTCAATGACATAGCCTTCTTCTTTGATTGTGTCATCATGTGATACAGATTGATACCATTTATAGAAAGAGGTCCAATCATGAAACACTGCCACTTGCTGTTTGCACCGCATGCCAAGCTGTTCACTGAGCCTTTTCACTTCAGCAAATGGTTCTTTTTCATAGCTCAGCTGACGCTTCACGATATCAAGTAAAATGAGTTGATCATGATCATATGTGATAATATGCGGGTCTTTCTCTGGCAAAATGACTTCAAATACAAGGGACACATGGTTGTCGCGTACGTATGATTTGATGTAATCGACCTGCACATCGTCAAAGGTCGCATAAAATAGCTCTTCGACCCAAGCAGCATGCTGATTTTGCTTCACATGTGACGTATACGATTTGGACGTAAACACCAGTTCATCTTTTATGTCGTTAAACCCAACCGTACCTAAGTATCCATTTGCTTTATCATAGACCGTCACAGGAAATTGAAGATGATTCACTAGATGCTGCATTCTGGTTTCAGGACGTTCATCAATATTAAAAAACTTATTATAACTTCTAGACACAATCTGCTTTGAAGTCATATTGATAAACAACCCTCTTGCTTTGACATTTATTTCATCCCATTGTCTTTCACTAAATGCTTTTTTGGTGAAATTAAAAGATGAAATATCGTGTGGTAGCTTTAATTCCTGTACATATTCATGCTGATCTAAATGGGCTAAAAAATCATCCAGCGTCACATTGGGCTGAACAAAAACCGGTTGCTTGTTTTCAGAAGCTCTGTAGACAGGATTGTCAATTTCATGTGTCTCAATCCCGCCTGCTGTGATTTTTAACACACGCAGCTGTCCACCAAATTCAACCTGACCTTCGAGATTATAAGATCTTTCCGCCGCTTGGATAGGCAGTCTATATAAATTGCGATGACCATGAATTTGAATGATATCTAATCCAGAAGTGTTTTGGACAAATAAGTGGTCAATGTCATCTGAATATTCACCTACTCCGTGAATAAGCTGCTGCGCTGAGACATGCAGAAGCTCTTCTGGCAAATGGGCAAGCCCACCATGGGTGACAAGAAATGTCTGACCATGATACGTAAAATAGGTGAGCTGATGAAATGTTCTGACAAACTTCCTTAACTCTTTTAGGTCAAAACCTGCTTCCGCAATTTCAGGCGCAGTATGACGGTTAAACATATTACTTCTCACTTTTTCTTCATGTGCATATTTGTAAAGATGCTGATCATGATTTCCTTCAATGACGATCACATTGCGGCATTCTCTATGTGCCAGCATCCATTCTAAAACTTCCTTGTTTTCTATTCCTCTATCAAGCAAATCACCTGCAAAGATATAAAGCTCGTTTTCTTTCAAGTCTCCTTGCAAATAAGTATTTAGAGCTGTGTAACAGCCGTGAATATCACCGAAGACGTGAATGGCCTCATACTGATCAAAAGATCTGGGCTGATAAGTCATAATAGCTGGATATTCCTCAGGCGTCAAAACGGTTACCCATGAAGGCACCTTCTCTGTCTTTAACCGTTCATTCATTTGATATAACACAGATTCCTTCACTACTTTGTGCGGCTCTCGACCGCGATTTTGCAGCAGGGCTGTTTCAAGAGGCACTTGCGTAAAATCGACGACATACACTCTATAGCGGTATGAAGTAGCTAATGATTTATACTGCGAAATGGACTTACTTGTGACATGTGTTGCATCGATCACAGTAAAGTCTCCTCGTTCCATTCGGGCTGTGAGGAGTTCAAATAATAAAGACCAGACTTTATGATCATGTTTGCTTGAAATTTCCGGTTTCCCATTGACTGATAACTGCGGAGGCTGGGTTAACAGACGGATCTGATCCGCTGATAATGTATATGGTTCTAAGCCTTGTTCTTTGATCCAAGTTGATTTACCTGCACCTGGGAGACCTCGTAAAAGGACTAAAGTTCTCATAATGGTTCTCCTTTAATGAGTGATATTTTACCTATTATAGATAAATTATGGATAAATCTCAATCTTTTATTGATTATGGTAATATATAGATATAAGGAGGGTTACACATGCCTAAAGATGCGAATACTGCATTCAACATTGGGGATATCGTATTTCAAGTATTTTCTCTTCTATTCATTGCATTGATCGTGACCATCGTTGTCATTGCGATTCGAATGATAAGAAGAAAACAAGTAGAATTGAAGAAAGTCGAGGCTAGATTAAACAAAGTAATTGAAAAAATCATTTAAAAGAGTAAAAAAATCCGGGAGTTAACCGGATTTTTTTGTTTTCATCACGATTCCTTGTCGCTGCTGCATCAAAAAGAAAAAGACACCTAAAAGGACAAGAAGACCACCGAACATTTGCAGCAGCGTGACTTTCTCTCCAAGCAGTAAAACAGCGAGTATCGTTGCCCCAACAGGTTCGCCTAGAATACTCATTGAAATAGTTGTCGCATTCACATAGGTTAACAGCCAGTTGTTAATGACATGAGACATGGTAGGGATAATGGCGAGCAGTAAGAAAATCCCCCATTCTTTACCCGGATAGCCTACAAAAGGCGTTTGCTGTATAAGGTTAAATAATATTAAAAAAAGGCCGGCAAAACCAAATACACAAAAACTATAAATCCAATGAGATATCTTTCTCACAGCTTGTTGACCGATTAATAAATAACAAACAACAGCGATTACACTGAAAAAGGATAAAATGTCTCCTATAATGGCGTCTTGATTATGTCCGATATCCCCCCATCCGATCATGAGCGCACCAGCAATCGCCGCACACATTGTGAAAATGGCTGACTTCGTTGTTCGTTCACGAAAAATGAGAAATCCGCCTAATAATGACACCATCGGTTGAAGTGCAATGATGATTGTAGAGCTCGCCACTGTGGTGAGCTTCAATGAGCCGAACCACAAAACAAAATGGAGCCCTAAAAAGAAACCTGACATACATAAGAAAAACCAGTCTCTCCGCTTTAACGAGACAAACTCTTTTTGACGCGGCAGAATAAACGGAAGCATCAAAACCGCCGCAAATATCATTCGATACATACTTAAAATAGCAGCAGGCGCACTTGACCACTTCACAATAATGGCCGAAAACGAAATCGCAATGATTGAGATCACAAGCGGCACCGCAATCGACTTCTTTGGAGCATTTGTCTTCATTTCCATTAGCAGCTTCCTTTACATCAGCAGTAGATGAGCTTCTCATCTTGTATGACGTCATCTTACTATGACTATTCGCCTAGAGGCAAGATGAATTTTAAGAATGTTTACATAAAAAAGGCTTTCTTCAGGAAAGCCCTCATTCATCATCTATTAATACATACACAGCCCGCACCGGCCCATGAACACCAACCACTAAATTCATTTCAATATCGGCAGAATTACTTGGACCTGATATAAAATGAATGGCGCCTTTCGTCTGCTCTCCTTCTTCTACTAAGCGATGAAGAGCTGAAACAGCATGAATCATCCGCGGGACAATTGTGCTTTTTTCAATACATACGATATACATCATCGGTAAAAAATGAAGTGCTCTCCCTTGACCTTGATGGGAGGAAAGAACAACCGTTCCGGATTCTGCAAGTGTGTAATCACTGAATACCACTGCATATTTCGCTTGTTCTGCCTGCCTTATATTTTCTTCTCTTGATGTATCTGCATTCCAGCTAGTGACTGAGATTCCTTCTTTCTGCAAAGCTTGAAACATAGGATGACATTCATATTGTGCAAAACGTCTATCGCTCGAAGTCATCACAGGACCTTCTCCATACTCTTTCATCAATAATCGTAACGTTGAGGGTGCTTCTTTTGGCGTTGTTTCTACCACTCTCGTATGAATTTGCTGACATTGCATCTTCAATTGCTCTACCAATTCTTCTTTCGACAGACCTTCATTTGTTTCCCAATTGACTCGATGCTTCCAAACCGGACGCCGAATAGATGCAGGCTTGGAGGAGCTTTTGCCTAATTGTTGCTGGATATGTGCTAAAAATGGATCTCGATGAGAAATGGTTCCTTTCATTGCCGCTCCTCCTTTTGTTTCTTTTTAAACCAATCCCGAAACCTTTCTTTGCTTGGCGCTGGGAGGTCACGAATTTCTGTCCAATTCTTTAAAGGACCCGCACCTTTTGAAATCTGTCCGTTTGAAGCCATACGTTTCAAGAGCACAGGGGCTGCTTTTGTTCCAAATCGATACATTCTAGGAGTGGATGCGCCCATTCCGAACATTTTCATTGCCATCATTTCCGCTTTAGGCGCTCTCCCCTCTTTTTCAACGATGGCTTGTCGATGTTTGATTAATAATTCGTGAAGTGGAATTTTCACTGGACAAGCATCTGTACAGGCTGCGCATAAACTTGAGGCAAAAGGAAGCTCTTGGTAGTCGTCATATCCTCCAAGTAGCGGCGAAAGAACAGCGCCAATCGGACCCGGGTAAATTGATCCGTACGAATGACCGCCAACATGCCGGTAAACGGGGCACACATTAATACAGGCTGCACACCGAATACATTGCAAAACTGGCTGAAATTCCGTCCCTAATATATTTGACCGTCCGTTATCCACAATGACCAAATGAAACTCTTCTGGTCCATCGATCTCTCCTTCTCCTTTTGGCCCCACGACAGAGATATAGCTTGTTAACTTTTGACCGACTGCGCTTCTGCACAATAGACCGACAAGGACATCGAGCTCCTCCATCGTTGGTACAAGCCGCTCCATCCCCATGACTGCGATATGTGTCTTTGGAATGGACGTGACAAGATCCGCATTCCCTTCATTCGTCACAAGACAAATCGATCCTGTGTCAGCCACAGCAAAGTTACAGCCCGTCACACCAATATCTGCTTCAAGAAATTTTTCTCGTAACAAAGCTCTTACAAATTTGGTCATTTCTTCAGGAGTCTCTGACATATCATATCCAAGCTTTTCGTGAAAAACTTCCCGTATTTGTTCTTTCGTCATATGAAGGGCTGGTGCCACGATATGTGAAGGTGGTTCATGGTCATCAACTTGAAGAATATATTCTCCAAGATCGCTTTCAACTACCTCGCAGCCAATCTCTTCTAGCGCTTCATTCATTTCAATTTCTTCTGTGACCATTGATTTTGATTTCACGATCTTTTTTGCTGCTTTTTTTTGTGCTACATCTTGGATGTACGCCGATGCCTCTTCCTTTGTTTTTGCAAAAAACACATGACCTCCACGTCTACTCACGCTCTCACTTAATTGATATAAGTAGTCATCAAGATGGGCAAGTGTATGCTGCCTGATGTCCTCTCCAAGTTCACGCCACTTTTCCCAGTTTCCAAGCTCTTCACTTGCAGTCATCCGCCTTTTATACAGACGCTCCTGTGCCGAGGAAACAGCTCCTCTCATCACAGCGTCTTCTAATCCTTCGCCGACCCGCTCTTTAAAAGCTTTCTCTCCAATTTTCATACTCATGTGCCGTTCCCCCTCTTAGCTTCAGCGGCTATTCAACACTTCTGCGATATGCATCACTTTAACTGGCTTATGAAGACGATTCAGCCTTCCTCCGATATTGAGCAGACATCCACAGTCAGCACCGATGATATATTCAGCGCCTGCCTCCTCTATGCTTTGTACTTTTTCATCGACCATCTGCTCAGAAATGGGTGTCATTTTGATTGAAAAAGTTCCTCCAAATCCGCAGCAATTTTCAGCGCGAGGCAATGGTTCCATCACCAAATCTTTGACATTTGACAACAGTGTGAAAGGCGCTTCCTTAATTCTAAGCAGTCTCGTCATATGGCAGGAGGTATGATAGGTGGCTTTTCCTTTCAAACTCGCACCTACATCTGTTACATGTAATATATCAACAATAAATTCTGTTAATTCATATGTTTTCGCAGCAAGTGCCTGAGCACGGGCGAACCACGCTCGGTCTTCTTTAAAAAGGTGCGGATATTCTAAAAACATGGCCTTACAAGAACCTGATGGTGTGACGACATATTCAGCTGATTCAAAGGCTTTTATCATATTTTTGGCCGCTTTGATTGTTTCTTTTGTATAGCCGCTGTTAAAGGCGGGCTGCCCGCAGCACACTTGTGCTTCAGGGAATTCCACTTCAACACCAAGCCGCTCTAGTACCTCAACAGTTGCCTTTCCTACATGTGGCTGCATCGTGTCAATGATACAGGTGACAAATAAACTGACTCTCATCGGCGAACTTCCTTTCTTTTACTGCACCTTGATTTATATCTGGTCATCTGACGACTAAATAATAGACTTTTATTTCATTTTAATCCCAAATTTCTGAAATTTCAACGAACGGATTTGTCTAAAATTTGGACATCATGCTTGTGAAGGTACATGAAAAAAACGCCCTTTTTACAGGACGTTTGAGAACATTCATGTTTTTATTTCTTCATACTACCGAAGGAAGTGTCGTCTTTCACACAAACCGCCTTCACTTCATGATTTTCTTTATGTGATGAATTCGTTTTTCAAAAGAAGGATGACTTTCACGCCATTCAGATTTTCTTCCATCATCTCCATCTTCTTCAATCAAATGACTTAATTTTATCAAAGTATTGAGATATAGAGTTTGATTCTCAAGATGGTGAACAGCAAAGCGATCCGCCTGAATCTCAAATAACCGACTCATTTTCTTTGGCAGCCACTCCGTCATAAATATCATGATCAATATCCCTGCTGGGAACAACAAAATATATTGCCACCAACCATTGGCAAGCATCACCTGTCTGGCATAATACATACTGATTCCCATAAGTAAGGTGACAATCACAGTGAGGTAAATGGTGAAATGCGCATGTTTTAATTTTACATGTCCCATTTCGTGGAATAAGATCGCACGAATTTCCTCTGTATCAAACTTATCTAATAACCCTTCCGTCACATATAGATTGACTTTTCTTCTAAATGGAAGTTGAAATGAATATATCCAGGCATTGACATCATGTTGTGAGTCTTTTTTTACCCATATTTTTACCTTTTGGTTCGTTTGATGCTCAATATCTTTGCAAATATTTATGAATTCGTCCGTCCGTAAGACTTCATACTTATTTATCATTTTTTGAATGAATGAGTAACCCATAATAAATAAGATGACTAGGGCGAAATACCAAGCACAAAATAGAAAAAGATGATTCATAACCTTCGCTTGAAACGCCAAAGGCATGACTAAATAAGAGCCGAAATACATCAAGGATAATGTGATAGCACCAAATAAAACGGCTTGCTCCCTAACGTTCAGGAAGAATGAATTCCCTAAAGTGTCTTCATTTTCTCCTAATACATCAGAAGAATCTTTTGTCACATACTCAAATGAATAAGCTGTCAATAAGACTGACAGGAAACTAGGCACAAGTATAGAGAGAATCATACTCAACACATAAGATCCTGTAACTGATAGCACGTATCCCATTAAGAAATAATAATTTAATCCCAAGGGAAGAAAAATGGCTAGAACAAAGGGAATGAATAATGTGAATAGGTTTTTCATCGATTCATGAAGGTTAAAAAGGAAAAATAACAAAGCGGGCAAAAGAATTCCCATTAAAGTCATGAATGTAACAAATGTAATGCTATGCTTAAAGTTTGTGTTGATCTTAGTTGTTTCTGTTAGATTCGTTAGATTGTATGTAGAAAAGAAGGGATTTTGCGTTACCTGTTCCATCATGATCGTATCATCATGGATAGGTACAAAACCTTTTCTTAGAAAAACCAATGCCTTATCATTCATTATTTTGTCTGTTTCAATCATACTGATTCCATTCGGAGATGGGATCTGTGTGAGATTTATGTTCTTTCCACTTAATTGAAGGGATGCTTCTGAAGGGCCATTGAAAGAACCGTCTTGATAGGTTAATAAAACGTCACCCTGATATAGCGAATGAGCGACGAATACTTTTGGGTTGCTTTCTTCGTTCGAATCAAGTAAAACAAATGGTGAAACAACGGCTGAACGAAAGCCGAGTTCAATCATAATGACGATGATTGTGATCATACTGGCAGTCAAATAAGAGAGGAAGGCTTTGCGTAACATGTCATCACATCCTGCTGTTTAATAGGATTAAAACAAAATGAATATCTTGAATAATGTATTTCATAATAAAGTAAGCGTCATTCATTTGTTGGAATCATCTCTTAAAATTCTAACATCTACATACAAGAATATGTACGACAAAATGGACATTACACCTATATTTTCAAAATAACGGATCAACAAGGATAGAAAAAACGCCCTTTTTACAGGGCGTTTTGACATGTTTATTTTGAAATCATTTCACGTATTCCGTCTTCAAGAGGTGTTAAAGAACGGCCTAATAGTTTTTCGAAATCATGGCTTTCGACTGCTAATGCCCCATCGCGAATTCCGCTTTGCATCGCTTTGACAAATGGAACAGCTTCTTTCGGTACACCATTTGACGCTAAAAATTCTCCAAATGTATCTACATCCATGTGTTCTACTTTGATTTCTTTCCCGCTCACGTTGCTAACCATTTGTGCAAGTTCAGTATGTGTACGAAGCGGTCCTGACAATTCATAGATTTCCTGATCATGTGCCGGCAGTGTTAACGCATTTGCTGCTGCTTCTGCATAGTCATTTCTTGTTGCCCAGCCGACTTTACCTTCACCAATTGGACTGATAAACGGCGCTCCGTTGACTGATGCCAAAATCGTATCTTTTTCATTTTCCACATACCAATTGTTTCTTAAAAAAACATGAGGGATGCCAGAGGCCAAAATCGCTTCTTCTGTTTTTGCATGGTCATGTGCTAGGTTAAGCTGACTTTCTCTTGCATTGACGACACTTGTATAAGCAATAAATGATACATTCGCTGCTTTCGCTGCTTCGATGGCATTTAGATGCTGCTTCACTCGTTCTCCATCCCCAGACGAAATGATCAAAAGACGGTCAATCCCTTGAAACGCTGATTGAAGTGTATCCGGCTGTGTGAAGTCTCCTTTGCGCACATCCACCCCAGCTTCCTTTAGATGTACTGCTTTTTGCGGATCTCGAACACTGACCGCCAATTGTTCAGATGGTACTTTTGCGAGCAAATGTTTCACGACGAGCGATCCAAGTTGTCCTGTTGCACCTGTCACTAATAATTTCATTAATTTGACCTCCTCATTTTTCGTTCAACGGTGATGTTTCATGTATGAAGCAGCTGGTTTCTTGCATCAGATCATCCGTTATAATCAAAATGGTTACAACGAAGGGGTAAAAAAAGCTCTATGTATGAGCTTTTTCTACTCCGCCTCGATTAATAATTGCTTAATTGTCACTTGTTTTAGGCGATGCTCAAGTGCAGACTGTGCTTCTTTGAGTTCTTTCCGCAGTCTCGTATCCATGGCTTGACCAATTCGACACGCAATGACTGGTTGATGAAAATTAAACAACTCTTCATCTTCGATTACATCCACAGCCCGGTACACATCTAGTAGAGTAATGTCCTCTGCCGGCCTTTTTAAGGAAGCACCGCCAACTCCTCGGCGAATCTCAATGAGATCCGCCTTTTTGAGCATAGCCATCATTTTTCTGATAATGACTGGATTTGAATTGACACTTTCTGCAATAAAATCCCCTGTGCACTCTTTTGAAACACCCGCAATAAAAGATAAGATATGAACAGCAATGGTATACCTACTGCTAATTTGTTTCACATTCCTTCACCACCGTTGTAATCAATATAGTTACAATAAGCGGTTTTGTCAATCAATAAACGGATGTTTCTTTCTTTCCCAATCTTCAAATGTCATCATCTCATGATTTTCTCCTGCATCAATTTCAAGCGGTGCTATGCATTCAAGCAAATTGCCATCTGGGTCAAGAAAGTAAATTGCAGCATGAAATTGTGGTGGATTATCAAGAACTAAAGGCTGCTGCTCTTCCGAAAAACCAAACATCGGATGAATGCTGATCCCTTTTTCTATCAGCCATTCTTTGATCTGCTCAATGCTGGATGTTTCTATTTGGAAGGCCACATGTCGCGTCGCTGGATGATATGGAACAGTGGACATATCAACCTTCCAAAGGCCGAGCCAGCTCTTTCCTTTCTCAATCCATAAAAAGGCCACTCGTTCATTTTCATGAGCAAGGGTTAATTCCAATTTTTCAAAAAAAGAAATGGATGCCTTCAAATCACTCACAGGTAAATGTGCTTCATACAAGCCTTTCATCATCATTTCAATCACTCCTTTACTATCTTCTATTGTGCAGGAATTGAAAACATTCTTCCTCAGCAAAACGATGTATATCAACCAAGCCATTGGATTGAGATGGTGAAATGTTTGATCCATTGCATATGGGGGAAGGTGTTCAAATAAAAGAAAGGAGCGTTCAATATGCCTTGGACAATGGAAGATTATCCAGCTTCATTCCAATCACTAGACAAAGTCATTCGAAAAAAAGCACTTGAGATTGCCAACAAAATGGTGCAGGAAGGCTATGAAGAAGGTAGAGCGATTCCAATTGCGATCAATCAAGCGAAAGAGTGGAAAAAGAATGCGACGGAAAAAGAAATGGAGGACTTTCACTCTCATGGTTCTGTGACTCCTTCTAAGAAAAGCAGCTCTGCACGACCTGAGCTCATGGATCATGCGCAGCATGTCGTGAAACATGATGAAGGCTGGGCGGTTCAAACTGAAAAAGCGAAGCGTGCAAGTGAGGTAAAAGAAACGAAACAGGAAGCCATCGACCGCGCGAAAGAGATTTCATCTAAAAAAGGAACAGCAGTTGTCATCCACCGAACAGACGGGACGATTCAGGATGTGGTGAAGCCAAAATAAGACCGCCCTTTGGCGAGCGGTCTTTTCTTTATGCATTCTTTTCTTTTTTAGCGGGTGCTTTTCTTTTCTTAGGTGCTGCTTTTTTCGTTTTTTCCGGTTTTGATCGATCGATAGAAGCCTGCAAAGCGGCCATCAAATCGGTGACATTGGATGAAGCCTCTTTTTTACCTGTCGTTGCTGGTTGAACGGTATGTTCTCCAGAGATTTTGTCTCCAATTACATTCATCAGCTGCTCTCTGTATTCATCGCGATAAGCGGCTGGATCGAATGTGGTGGTCAGCTGCTCAATTAAAAGGAGTGCCGTATCTAACTCTTTCTTCACGATGTTTTCCTCTTGCGGGATATTCGGGACGTCTGATACTTGCCTAATTTCGTCAGGGAAATGAATGGTTTCCATTAGTAAAATATGTTCGTAGCACCTAACAATCGCTAATTGCTCCTTTGAGCGAATCATGATCTTGGCTACACCGATTTTCCCTGATTCTTGTAACGCTTTTCTTAATAATGAATAAGCCTTTGCTCCGCCGGTATCTGGAGATAGAAAATAACTTCTTTCATAATAGATGGGGTCGATTTCTTCTATCTTCACAAAATCAATGATTTCGACGGCTTTTTCTTCATTTTCTTTTCTCAGCCTTTCGAGTTCTTCCTCATCCAATTCAATGAATTTATTTTTGGCATACTCGTACGCTTTTACAATTTGCTCTGGCGCTACCTCCTCGCCGCAGTTAGCACAAACCTTTTTGTAGTTAATCGGCGTATGGCATTCTTTATGAAGCTGTCTTAATTTAATATCTTTGTTTTCTGTAGCGGTAAACAGCTTGACTGGAATATTCACCAGTCCGAAGCTAATGCCACCCTTCCATACTGTATGCATCGTAATGCCTCCGTTCTTTTCTCCTTACTATGTAATGTTTTCATCAGAGTTATGTATGTTTATGAAAATTTCATCCCACTCTAAGAACACATGATGTAAGGAAGTGAAAAACACAATGAAACCGATGCGTTTAACGTCTGCACATGATATTCCTGTTGGAGCAGACTGGCTGTATGAATTAAAATATGACGGCTTCAGGGCCATTCTTATTTGGGAAAAAGACACCATCCATTTAGAGAGCAGAGCCGGAAAGCGATTAAATGAACAATTTCCTGAAGTCATTGATCAGTGCCAGCAACTAACAAAGCAGCTTGCACCTTTCTTACCGCTGACCCTAGATGGAGAATTGGTCTTTTTACTGAGTGAACAAGAAAGCGACTTTACAAAGGTTCAGCAAAGAGGCCGCCTGAAAAACAAAGAAACCATTCAACGCCAGGCTAAGCGGTTTCCATGTCATTTGATTGCATTTGATCTATTGAGATTTAAAGGGAAATCCCTCGTTGATTTACCGCTGATTGAAAGAAAAGCTGAGCTGCATGAGGTGTTCCAAGAAGCAAATCTTCCTCCCTCCGTTCAGCTGAATCATCCCTCTCTTCTTCAAATCATCCACACCGATAGCAGCCCTGATGACATGAAAAAAATCATGACGACATATTTAGCGGAAGGATTAGTTGCTAAAAAGAAGATGAGTAAATGGCAGGAGCATACCCGCTCGAAAGAATGGCTCAAAATCAAAAATTGGCGGTATGTATCTGTCATCGTGACTCGTTTTGATAAAGACAATGGCTATTTTCAAGGATGTCTTTATCAAGAAACGAATCTCATAGAGGTTGTCCAATTTAAGCATGGTTTTTCTAAAGAAGAAGAACAAACCCTGCGCACCTTATTTCTAACCAAAGGTCAAATGACTGGAGCATCACATTATGAAATCCCACCATCCATTGTCGCAAAGATTGCCTGTATCTCTTTTGATGGATCAGCCTTGCGAGAGCCCCGGTTTTCTTCGTTTTTATTCGAGGCAGACCCAGCAACGTGTACCTTTCAACACATGCTCAAACAGCTTTATCCGCTCCCAGCTTTGATTGACATCACCCACCCAGAGAAACCGGTTGTACCTGCCCTTCATATCACAAAGGCAGATTACTTACTTTATTTGAGGCAAGCCGCTCCCTATTTATTACCCTTTTTACGTGAAAGACGTCTTACGTTAATACGCTTTCCTCATGGCACTGGTGGAGAATCTTTTTATCAAAAGGCAACGCCCGATTATGCGCCTGATTTTGTTGAGACAGATCAAGCGCACGATATTACTTACACAATCTGTAATGATCCTAACACGTTGCTTTGGCTTGGTAACCAGCTGGCGATGGAATTTCATATTCCTTTTGAAACGAGAGATACAGATCGGCCTGTAGAAATTGTATTTGATTTAGATCCGCCTTCTGTTAAAGAGTTTCACCTAGCAATAGAAGCAGCCATACGAATCAAGGCCATTTTAGATGGACTCTTTCTCACCGCATTTATTAAAACAAGTGGTGGGAAAGGGCTACAAGTTTATATCCCATTGAAGAAAAATGCCTTCACATATGAGCAAACTAGACAATTCACTGCGTTCATCTGCCAATTTTTATGTGAACAAGCACCCGAGCTGTTTACGCTAGAGCGTCTAAAGAAAAACCGCGGCAACCGTTTATATTTAGACTACCTTCAACATGATGCTGGAAAAACAATCATCTCCCCGTATTCCCCGAGAGGAAACGAGCTCGGACTTGTTGCAACACCGATTGAATGGGAAGAATTAAACAGCGAAGAATGTCACCCTTCTTTATTTACGATGCCGGCTGTTATGAAACGTCTAAAGGAAAAAGGCGATCCATTCCGGAAAATGAGGCACCATGTGAATGATGATTCTTTTCGACAAGTTTTATATCAGTTGCAGGACATGTTACCAGCTCATAAAATGGACATACGCGGTCATTAAGCGTTACACTTATTCATTAGAGAGAAAGAAAGGGATGACCATTTTGACCGCACACTCAATACGAAACATTGCCCTTATGTTCTTATGTCTTACCGCAGGAATAGTGGATGTTATCGGCTATTTAAGCCTAGGGCATGTGTTTACAGCAAATATGACGGGAAATATTGTACTGCTTGGCATTGCAGCAGGCAGTTCATTGCAGTTAACCGCTCTTCATTCCATCACGGCACTTAGCGGATTTGTTCTAGGTGTTTTACTAGCTGTTGTCATAGGTGGAAAACAAGAAAAAACATTTTGGCCAAAAGCCGTTACACGCATCTTTATCATAGAAGTCATCATCTTGCTTCTATTTGCTCTTATGACCATTTTCCCTTATACGCAAGGTGCTTATTTTATGCTGATTATCCTTTTAAGTATGGCGATGGGCATGCAAACGGCGGCCGCACGCAAATTAAATGTCGCTGGCATTTCTACAACAGTTTTAACGAGTACACTTGCTAACTTATTTGAAGATTTGGCGCAGCGCTTATCAAATCGGGAAAAAAGAAAAGCCCCTATTCAGCATGTGAGCTTGCTGCGAATCGGTTCTATTGTCTTTTACTGCCTAGGAGCTGCTTTAGCTGCGTATACAGATGCTTACGATCCGTTTATCATCATTTGGCTGCCTATTTGCATACTAGGGGTTATTGTGATCACAGCTACATTTAAGCACTTTCACCAATTGAAATAGCCAATCTTAGATGGCTATTTCAATCGGTATGATGAAACATTAATAACTTCTTACATAAAAACCAGGAGGACGCCCCATAATGAATGTGGAGCCATATGGAGAATATCCAGAAAACGTCCCGAACCCCCCATATCCAGGGTAACCTCCTAAGCCCGAGAACACGCCAGGGCTCACATAATACCCTCCAAAGCCAATATGAGGTCCCACTGCTCCGCCGCTAAAACCGCCGCCATGAAAGCCTCCATACACCCGTGAATCCATACAATCACCTGCCTTCAACTTACACCTCATCTCATCATATGCGTGACAAATGGAGCGGTGTTCCCTCTTTTGTAACAATTTCTATGTACAATAGACCAATTTGATGAAATTTGAATGAAAAGTCCTGCAAAAAATTAAATTAAGCAAAGAAAGGTGACCTTTTTAACTTGTTGCTCTGCCCTATGTTTATTTAGAATAATGGAGCAGGTAACAAATTTGCACACCCCCTTTGTTGCGAATTCTTCTTATTAAACGTTCTTGCAGCGTTTAATAAGAAGAGCCTATTTTCACCCATATAAAAAACCCTTGCTGATCATCATCAACAAGGGCGAGATATGATTGGGTGATTAACCACCAATGATTTTTTCTGCTACTTCGAAAGAACCCGCTACATTTTCAGTTAAAACAGCCGCAGCGACCGCTAAACCCACAACGAATAATACTTTTAATCCTGTTTTCATCTTATATCAACCCCATTCTTTTCATATGTAAATCCGCTTCTAAACTTTTATTCAAGTAAAAAACAGACTGCTCATAAAGTGCTTGCTTTTCACAATACTTTGCAGCAAAGTGAGAAAGCTCTTTCACTTCATGATATTCATTCTTTTCTTCTAACTTTCTTAATTTCTCATTAATTTGCTGAAATCTTTGTGGCACATTCGTTAAGTAAAGATCATGTACGATGCCTATTTTGAGCTGAAACACTTCATGAGAAGCTTCTTTCATTCGGGCATATGCAGCCTCTATATACTGGCTTGCACGCTGCTTTTCACCAATCACACAGAGTTCCCGGCTGATCAGATACGTAGAATGGAAAAAGAAATCTGAATCATAATACTCTTGATGAGACAATGCTTTTTCAAGATGTCGTATAGATTCTTTCGGTTTATTCCAAAATGAATATAAAATGGCCACATTATGGTGGTGCTGAGCCAGCATAAAATCATCCTGTTCGCTAGTCAACACCTCTTCCGCTAAACGATAATTCTCAAGCGCTTCTTCGTACCTGCCAATCTCTGTAAGGTTGGCTGCAATAAGAGAATATGAAAGTGCAGTTCTTCTTTCATAGTGCTTGTGACGTTTATAGACGTGTAGAGCCCTACGAATATAACTTAATGAAAGCATAATATGACTCAGGCGATAGTAAAGCCACGCGACCTTAAAATCGAAATCAGCGCGTTCGATTTCACTTGGAATTTTATCTAAGAGCTTTTCCGCACTTTGATACATCTGTAATGCAACCTCATAATTCCCCTGATGCTGTTCATACACACCCTCATAAAAATCAAAATAATAAGCAAGGCGATTAGACAAATCATCATCTTTTTTCCCATAATGGCCTTCTATACTTTTCGTTGAAACATTGCCCTTTTGCCCTCTTAAATTGTACATCAGAATATGATGCCTTTTCTCTAGAAGAGAATAATACATGAGGATGTCAGCATCATCAATTTCCTCTACTGCCTGCTTCGCTTTAGCAAATAGCCGTTCTGCCTCATCTGCATGATCTTTTTTGATTTCCATGTTCCAGTCATTTAATAGTGATGCCAATTCCGCCACAGGAACTTTGCTCATTCTACACCCCCAATCACCTTCAGCTACACCACATGATTTCACTAAATATGGAACTTCTATTAGCAATTGCTAATTCGTCCATTTGACATCATTTTAATATGAATCACTTGAATCTTCAATAACCGATTCCTTTGTTATTGCGTTTCTTTCTCCTAGTCAATGATGTATACACTAAAAATTCCGTCTTTTTTCTATTAAAGGACACGGTTGAATTGAAAAAAAGCCCTTATTGGGCTTTTTGGATTTATTCCAATCTGATAATGGTTAATGCCGCTCCAACAGATCCCCCGCCAAGTAATACTACGGTTGCGACTAAACCGAATATTTGAAGAGAAATTTGATTCCCTGCTGCAAGTGTTGTAATGAGAGATACATTGTAGGTAGATGTAGATAAAGCAGGTGTTAAAATAGACCCTGCTATGGGTGTTCCGTTGTTAATCACCCTTGTTCCTGCCAGAAGTGCAGCGCTTGTATTTACTTGATACGTGATAAAATACCGCCCTGAAACAGGTACAGTAAACACCGTATTACCACCACTTACGGTAAATCCATCTAAACTTTGGTTATTAGGCAGCGTCACTGCCGTTCCGCCTAAAACAACCAGCACCGTACTTCCCGACGTATTGGATGCGTACATCGAGTTAGTTGTTAAACTAGTACCGGTTGGACCTGTGTCACCTGTTGCTCCGGTTGAGCCAGTTACTCCCGTTGGACCTGTGGCTCCAGTTGCACCGGTTACTCCTGTTGAACCTGTGGCACCAGTTGTGCCTGTGGCTCCCGTTGGGCCAGTTACTCCTGTTGAACCTGTGGCTCCCGTTGGACCCGTCGAGCCGGTTGCGCCGGTTACTCCTGTTGAACCCGTGGCTCCAGTTGTCCCTGTTGCGCCAGTTACTCCCGTTGGACCTGTGGCTCCAGTTGGACCCGTTGCACCGGTTGGACCTGTGACTCCAGTTGTGCCCGTTGCACCGGTTGGACCTGTGGCTCCAGTTGGGCCAGTTACTCCTGTTGAACCCGTGGCTCCAGTTGGACCAGTTACTCCTGTTGAACCCGTGGCTCCAGTTGCACCGGTTACTCCTGTTGAACCCGTGGCTCCAGTTGTCCCTGTTGCGCCAGTTACTCCCGTTGGACCTGTGGCTCCAGTCGGGCCGGTTATTCCTCCACACATATTAAGTTGGGCGCACATGTCTCTCACTACTTTCAAACTGTGGAATCTTCAAGACATACACACTAATACTGATAATTGAGAGAAAACGAAACGACAATACTTCCAGTCGAGGTTCCACCAGTAGCTAAAATCCCAATCGAGTTCAGATCACTGAGCGTAATGGATCGACTCTCTCCTGGAGGTACCGTGAAATCAGGAACAGCTGTACCGTTTACCTCTAAAGCCACAGTAGGTGCTACAGCCACAATCCCATTGTTTTCCACCATGATGGTTCCGTTTATGACATAAGGTGTTCCATCTGTCCAGACGACAACTGCATCAGCTGCTGCTGCTAAATCAAGTGTGAAGCATACTGCATCATTTACAAAGCCCGCTTGTTCATTACTACATCCGCCTAAAATAGCCATTTTAACCCTCCTTCAACCTAGTCTTGATAGACTATGATCCATTGATATTGGATGATTGTGCGATTATCACAGCTTCAAAGCTTTATTTTTCTTCTTTGCACCATGTTGATTTGCATGTCTAATCGTGCTTGCACACTTTCAGTTGATGGAGATTTCAAGATAAATTTCACATCTTTCACAGTAATCGCACGACTTTCTCCTTTTTGGACAAGAAGATCATAACAAAATGTACCAGTGTGAATCCTAATTGCGACTGGTACATCCTGATGATCTTGATGATGCAACACAACAGTTGCCGTATTGAGAAATTTTGTTCCATTCCGCCATACTTCCACCGAACTGGGCGTTGTGGAAAAACAAAGAAAGATGTGGTGAGATTCTATGTTTTTTAAAATAAGCGCATCATATACAGGAAGCTCTACTTCAATCATTCCACATAAAAAAGAAAGATCTACAAGAATTTTCGAACTGGATCGATACAAAACTTTTTGACAGCATGTTGATCTATTGCAGCACGGTACAAGAAGTTCCAACAGCACACAATTCTGCTTTTCATTGATAGAGCTCAAAGAAAAATAGCAAGTCTTAAACACACTTCTTTCAAAAAACACCCATGAGTAAAAAGGTTCCCCATCTTCCATGGTGAGCAAAAAGGGAGAACTCATCGAACGTTTGTGAGTAAAGCCTTCTAATTTTGTTTGATTGTTTATCTCTTTTAGTTTACTCATCAACAGGTTTGTCACTTACAATCAGCCCAATTCCATGCTGTATACATAACTATATGGTCTTTTATCATATGTGCCTTTGACTATTTTGTGCGATTGGATTAGATGATGAGCATAGCTTTTCATTTTTCAAGTTTCTCTATATAATATGAACAAGAACTTTCCGTGCCTCAGTAGCTCTAGAAGGGAAGAGCGCCGTAAAACAATTGTAGCTGGCGGGTCGCAAGGCAAGGGTTTCAGAAGCACCGAAAAGCAAATGAGCTGAGACAGGTGAAACTCCTGTCGGTGAAATTCCGTAGGGAAGCGTGTTGCCCCCTAGCCTATGCTTACGAAAGGAGTGCGGGTTCGAATCCCGTCTGAGGCTTGATGAATATGGAGGATGAAAACAATGCAGATTTTTGAAGAATATGTAAGTAACATCAGTCATCCAGAGCTGAAACAGCGCATGCAAGACATCTTACAATGGATTTCAGACACATTCCCTCAATTAGAGCCAAGAATTGCTTGGAATCAGCCCATGTTCACAGATCATGGCACATTTATTATCGGATTTAGCGTCGCAAAACACCACATTTCTGTCGCACCAGAAGGAAAAGGGATTGATCACTTTTCAGCAGATATTGTACAAGCTGGTTATGACCATGGAAAAAAGATGTTTCGGATGAAGGAAAGCTTACCGATTGACTATCCTCTGCTAAAAAAAATCATCGAATTTAACATTGAAGACAAAGCAGATTGTACTACATTTTGGCGAAAATAATAAACACCCCGATCTGATGTCATAACAGATTGGGGTGTTTTTTCGTGGGACTTACATTTTATTTGGTTCTCTCTCCTGTCCATCTCTGCTCCACCCATTCATAGCACGACAGAAGTACATTAACGCCCTTTTGGAATAGCGGCAAATAAACAACCGTTACCGCCGTTAAACAGGCGATCACAGCACCTGCCAACACATCAAATGGATAATGAACACCTACCCAAATCCTTGAAAATCCTACAGCGCAGGCAATGAAAAGCCAATAAATATGACGCTTGTGGAAAAGCCAAAAGACCATACAAATGGAAAAAATAAAAATGGTGTGATCACTCGGAAAAGAGTTGTTCACTTCCTTTTCGATTAAAAGGTTGACTTGATTCAATTCTGCAAAGGGCTGCTGATTGGAATAAAAGAGCCCAGCGACTTTCCCTAGCATCTCTGCCAAGATAAAGGTCAACCCAGCAGATATCATCATGCATCTGTTTTTTCTGCTTCGGTTTTGAAACCACATGATCAAAAACATGATTGCAATGAACATCACTGAATATTCAGCCAATCCAATAAGAACTGGATTTAAGACATCGTGATTCATACTAAGCTGATTAATCGACCGAAATACCCGTTCATTAAACTCCTGCATCTCATTTCATTCCTTTTGCTTCGTTTAGGAAAAGGATAAATGAAAAAAGAAGCCCGTGACATCGATCGAGCGAACAAAATAAAGGGATCATCTCACATTTTTGTCACTTCGTTGTCATCCGGATACAAAGAAACAAAGCACTATTTAGAATGAAACTGCTCCCATTCTTTTTTCAGCAAAGCATATTGATAGGTGTTGTCATATTTAGGGGTGCCATCCTCATTTGTAGTAAATGAAACAAACTCAAGAAAGAGGCCTTCTTTCCTCATGCCTAAACGCTCACATAATGTTTGAGATCGATCATTGTCATCTTCTACATATGCATATAAGCGCCTTGCTCCTTGATTGACAAATAGATATGACAAGAGAGCTTCTGCACTTTCACGGGCATATCCCTTCCCTTCATATAACGCATGAAAATTCCAGCCAATTGAATACGTGTCAGGCTCATCTTTTAAATGAAACAGTTCACCGATAATCAACTGACTTTCTTTTAAACAAATCGCCATATAAGAGTGATCTGCTTTTCTTTTTTGCACCTTAGCGACCGCTTCTTCTAATGTAGAGATTTGATCATCCAGAAAACAATTTACTCTTGGATGAGATAAGTATGCAAGCATTCCAGGTGCATCTTCATCGCGAAATGGTCTAAGAATTAACCGTTTTGTTTCTATTTTATCCATAAGGGTCTCCTTACTATTTCTTCTTTATCTTTCACTATTTTAGATGTCATGGACTGTTTTTGATCATTTGATCGCATGGACGTATCCATTTTTTAAACTCCAAGCGCTTTTTGTAATGAAATAATGTCATCAAAACTGATATAACAGAACATAAGTTTGCATTTTATTGAAAAGGGATGACTTGAAATGATCAAAACGGTAGAAGGCAATATCTTAGACGCAGAAGAAGATATCATCTGTCACCAAGTGAACTGTAAGGGTGTCATGGGAGCAGGATTAGCAAAGCAAATCAAAAGCAAATACCCAAATGTGTATAAAGACTATAAACGTTTATGTGCAGAACAAGGAGATGATTTATTAAGCTCCGTCCAGTTCATCACAACGAGCGACGGAAAAACCATTGCCAACTTATTCGCCCAAGTTGGATACGGAAGAAAAACAAAACAAACAGATGACGACGCATTACGCAGCTGCTTTGAACATCTAAAACAGACAGTGACAAATCCAAATGAAGAGAACCTCCTTCATTCTATCGCCATTCCTTATGGGATCGGCTGCGGCTTGGCAGGTGGCGATTGGACGGTTGTTCGAGAGATGATAGAAGAGGTCCTTGGTGAGTGTGAAGTGACGGTTTATCGGTTTAAATAGGTAAAATGAGAACTTCTTATGAAACAAATATTACAAAAACCCTCCTTCATTCATTTGGAGGGTCATTTGCTATTTGCTATTTTCTTCTTTATTTTTCAAATAATTTAGCACAGCTTCTTTATCTTTCTCGTCTTCTGGTAAAAACCCGAACGTTTTATACTCCCATACGGCTCTTCTCTGGATACCATAAAGCCCTATAGATAAAATATCTTCATAGCCATAATCAATCGAGAATTTCCCTGTTTTATCTAATTGTAGGGTAGCTGTTGTCCAAGCACCTAAATCATTTTGTATATATGCTTTTTTCAATTCTTCAAAAGTTTTACTTAGTTCGTATAATAAATGAATGTATGTTGACTTACTTACATTATATTTAAGTGGAATTTCATGTCCATAAACATACTCTTCACTATTAGTCTCGTTGAAACAAAATGTAATTCCAGCCGAATCATCAAGGATTTCTGCATACATCCAAACTTTATCCCAATCATATGGTATTAATTCATTAATTGATTCTGCTATCTTTTTATAATAGTGTTCTATTGATTCCATTATCTTTAACCTCCAGGTTGATTCTTGATAAATTCTTGAACATAACTTTTTCCTACTTTATATTCCACAAAAAAACTATCAGGTCTTAGCAAATCACCTTGATAAATAGGCTCAATACTTACCTCTACATGTTTAGGTGGAATCTCTTTGAGTGCAGCCAACCATTCCTGCTCCATGTTATACCATTTCCCGCCACTACGATTAATCTGGGAATTCATCGGAAGTAGGTTATCAATATCCCCAGACCCTTTAAAAATAGATGCAATTAAATGCCCTCCATCATCATCCAGTAATCGATCCGGCTTTCCTGAATTGGATTGAGCATATTGGTTTCTTTTCATCTCTCCATATTTTAAATCACTTGCTTCTACTTTGACAATGCGACCATAGTGATCTGTTGTGTAGGTGTAACCTTGCTTTGTTGAATAAACGACATTCGGTTTTAATACCTTTTTGCGTTTCCATCGCACATAGTGATCTCCGTAACTGACAACGGTCGGTGGTGATTTGGGTGCTGGTAATCTTCTGCCTGTCTGAGAGATACCGTATCCTGAGTTGTTGTCTATACGCTTTGCCATGGAGAGGAGTTTATTTTTGAGGTTTTCTCCATCTAACACGTTATAAGGAAGTTTCCCTCCACCTACTAGTTGAAACTTTGGTGAATATGGCATTAGATTCGGAATAGAGACTCTATCTAATGATTTTGCTCCTTGTTCAAGGCTTTTCTTCACTGTTGTTTTGGCCGCTGTTGTCCCTGTTTTTGTGATGGCTCCTGCCCCTTTAGAACCAAAGACAATTTCTGCAAGAGAACCAGTCGCATAGGCGAACCAGTGTGACCGAGAATACGCATCACCATCTATGACCTCTTTTTGGAATGAGTCTGAAATCGACTTTCCAATCGCTTTCGACGTTTCAATTGGATGAGAAACAGCCGTTACGACTGATTCCACAGCCCCACCTGGATCAGTGACAAGATCATAGATTCCCGTCACTGTATCTTTTGCCACATCATATAGACCCACTGCAGCACCTTTTACACTATCAACGAATACCTCCGATGCTTCTTCCTGTGCTTTGATTTGGAGAAGCTGGCTGTAATACATTTTTTGATCATATGTGAGATTCTCATAACCGATCTCATCTACAATCTCAAAGTACTTCGCTTCTGATAGACACGAAGGATCATTGAGCTTTTCTTTCAGTTCTTTGATTCTTCGTTTTTCTTTTTCATCTTTTTTCACCTTTAAATAGGCTTTCACTTGAGCATCAATCTGATCATGGTTCTTGTACACGTCTGTCTCATGAAATGCTTTTGCATCATAATACATTGGCTGCGCATTCTTTCCTTTTCCAGTAGCAGCCATCATCTTTGCATAAAAAGTGNTGTGCTCTTCCGATCTGAGCATCAATCTGATCATGGTTCTTGTACACGTCTGTCTCATGAAATGCTTTTGCATCATAATACATTGGCTGCGCATTCTTTCCTTTTCCAGTAGCAGCCATCATCTTTGCATAAAAAGTGTTGAGGTGGTTCTCAACCGCTTCTGACTTTGCGTATTCCGTTTTTAAATCATTGTCTATTTGATGTAAAACTTCAATGGTCTCTTTTCTTTTTTTGTTCGCATCATCTAAATGTTCATTGACCTCTTTACTTGAAAAAATATGTAATTCAATTAAATCACTGATATCGTCAAAAATAGTGGAAAGAGCCTCTTTTTGTTCTTTGACCATATCTTTATTGTTTTGAATCCCTTGTTTCAATTGAGTGTCTAAAAAGTGCTCATCAATAAAAGTACTCCCGCCTAATGATTCATCATCAAGCTTTCCTTTGACTCCATCTAAAAAAGCCTTTTGCATATCGATAAAATCAAGATAAGCGTCTGTGTACAGCGCAAGATCCTCATAAAAAGATTTGATATTGTCTGCACCTTTTCCAGTAAATTCATCACCTAACCCTGACACACTTTTTAATGCTTTTTTCACAAGTTTCACTTCTTCTTGAAGCTCATGATAGGCCTTTGATCTCTGTTCTACAGCTGATAGTAAAGATGGAGCATCTAATATTTTCATATAAAAAAGACTCCTTTTATGGCATATTCTTTTACTAGAATACCATAAGGAGTCTGACACTTTAATCCACTTTATCGTTTTTTAACCAATTTTGAAGGATTTGAACATACTCATTGAATGAGATGCTGTTATCAATAGGAATTAATAAGGAATCCTTAATAAAGAGAAGGGCTTCACTCTTCTCTTATCTATCTCCATATACAAAGCTATATTCTGTTTACCATTCATTTATTTTCACACCTACATGTAAAGAAAGAACTTTCTCCATCCCTTACTCCAAGTAAACATAAAGCTAAAAAAGGTTAAACTATACTCCACTAAAAAAAGAAAAACCCTATTATAAGGGTTTTCAGGCTGTCGAGAAAATCTCGACAGCTTTATTTTTTCCCTTAAATTTTCCACTACCTCATTTTATAATAGAGAAAAGCATACTAAAGGAAGGTGTTTTTCT
>NZ_LMRK01000004.1:0-92372 GCF_001426125.1 Bacillus sp. Leaf49
TATTCAAACGAAACTAAACAACCAATCACCGATAAACTATCGGCAATTGGCTGTATAAAGGTGTTTTGATCCCTGTCTCAAAAACGGGGGTCAGTCCCAAAACTCAGGATGCTTTTTATTTAGGAACCGGCTTTGATGAGGTTAATATGCACCACAGTCAGCTCGTGCTGACTGATATCTGGATCATGTCCGACGATAAATTCGAGCTCATAATTACCGGTCTGATAAACGTATTTTTTCTCTTTTGTTTGCGGGATGGTGCTGACTGAATCTGCTGATCCAAGCTGTTTCTTTAATAGGGAAGGAGTCATTCCTCCGATATTCGTTTCTTTTTCTACATTTGTTCCAAAATAACGGATTTCGTTAATCTTGCCTTTTTTGTCATAGTGAAAAGCAAATCCAGGGTTGCCCATCTCAGCATGATACAAATCAAAGCCGCTTTGATCTGTTGCTGGATAAGGCTGTCCTAATTTATGCCGTACGTCTTTTTTTGTTTGAACCCCTATTTTGAGTCCTTCTGCATAGTATGGCATTTGTCCTTTATGCGCCAGCTGATAAATGCTGTTTAGTGCTGCTTTCGGACCTTGAGGAATGGATTGTTCTGCCTGCGTTTGGGTCAGGGCGTGCGCTGAAATCGCCGGGCTGAAAGCAAATAAGGTGGAAGAAGCGAGTGAAGCGGTCACGAGAAATGCTGCTGTTTTTTTCATGATCAATAATCCCTCCTTCTTCACCTATACCCGGTGTCATGCGGATCAAACGTAAAAAGCCCCAGCTGATCTTGGATCGGCTGGGGCTTTAAATGAGAAAGTTATTTGGAAGACGAGCTGGATTCATCTTTGGCGGAAGAGGAATCTTTTTCATCCTGTACTTTCTTTGTGTAGTCATAATCATTTCGCTCAATTGGTGTAAAGCCTTTAGGTTTGTAGAAACGGAGTAAATCTTCCGTGACAATCTTATCAGATGTCTCTAGCATCTTTTTCACCGTTTCGTTTTCTTGTGATGCCTTTTCAGTCGGCTCGATTTTTTCACCTGTTTTGTTGCTGTAATAGTTGTTGCCTACTTTCGTGTAGTCCTTAGACACGAAGTCTCCATTTCTAAATGGCACAAGCTCTTTAAAGTTCTTCGATAAGATATCAGAACCAGACATTAAATAGTTCTTTGTATCATCTCCGAGCAGGTGGAGAAGGGTAGGCGCAACATCCACTTCACCAGAGTATTTATGAATCTGTCCGCCTTTTACGCCTGGCACATGGATAAAGAGCGGCACACGCATAAGCTGGGCATTTTCATAGTCTCCAATTTTTTCGCCAGTCACTTTTTCCATCGCTTCATTATGGTTTTCTGAAATGCCGTAATGGTCACCGTACATAATGACGACGGTATTGTCATAGAGACCGGATTTCTTCAAGTCATTAAAGAACTGTTCAATGGCTTCATCTAAATAATGAGCAGATTGGAAGTAGTTATCAACGACGGAGTCTCCGAAGTCGCCAGGTTCAAAATCGGTATCACCTTCATCCATACCAAATGGGAAGTGGTTTGACAGCGTAATGAATTTCGAATAAAACGGCTGTTTTAGATTTTCAAGCATTGGCATGGATTCTTTGAAGAACGGTTTGTCTTTCAATCCATAGTTCTTCGTATCTTGTTCATTCATATCGTAGTACTCAGAATCGTAAAATCTGTCATATCCAAAGGACTTAAACATTTCATTCCGGTTCCAGAACGTTTTCGTATTTCCGTGGAATTCAGCGGACGTGTATTGGTCCTTTTTCAAAATGCCAGGAAGCGCCTGATATGTGTTTTGAGCTTTGTTAATAAACACAGAGCCTTGTGATAATGGGAAAAGCCCCGTATCCATCATAAATTCCGCATCAGATGTCTTTCCTTGTCCTGTTTGATGGAAGAAGTTATCAAAATAAAACGTTTTGTTGTCATGGGCTAATGAATTGAGGAAAGGAGTGACCTCTTTTCCATTCACCTTGTAATCAATGACAAAGTTTTGCAGTGATTCAAGAGAAATCGTAATGACGTTCATGCCTTTCGCTTTCCCGTAATAAGCCGGGTTTGGATCAGCGCTGTTCGCCTTTAGATAATTCTCTACATCTGTTACGTCACTTGAATTTGCCAGGGCACGCTGGCTGTTTGATTTCACATTTTGAATGGCATCAAACACCGTAAAATTATAAGCACCCAAGTATTTGACTAAATAATTGCGGTCGAACGATCTTGATAAAAGCTCTGGGCGATCAATTTCTGCTGCGATTAAGTTGACAACAAAGATCAGAACAGAGGACACAAGAACGAGTCTAAACGATTTTGTTTTTTGAACAGGTACAGTTGCTGTACTTGTTTGCTGCTGTCTTTTCATGCGGACTGCGAGTACGATCAAGATGATGGTATCGAGAAAGTAAAACATATCAGTCCAACGCATGAGTGAAAATGCACTATCACCTAATTGTCCGCCATTCGTTCCTGCCTGCATCACTGTAGGCAGCGTGATAAAGTCATTGAAGAATCGATAGTACACAATGTTTGCGTAAAGTAAAAAAGACATGAAAAAGTGAATCACAATGATAGCGGCAGGCTGCCATTTTTTCTTGAACAATAAAGCAAAGCCAAGAAAGAACAAGCTGGAGCTAATAGGATTCACAAAAAGCAAAATATGCTGAAGCACATTTGATATACCAAGTTTAAATTCGATTAAATAAGCTGTATACGTCTTGAGCCATAACAAGATGGCTGCAATTACAAAGAAGCCGAGGCCCCTTTTTTGAATAAATGTTTTCATTTAAACACTCCTTTTCTCCGTTAAACGGAAGAGGCGGAACGAAAGAAAACGAACCATTAGAATATACCATGAAAAGCACAAATAGAAAAGTCATAACTGGTGAGCCGGTAAAGCAGCCTGTCCGCGCTAAAAATGGGAAGACATCGGAAATGTTCGATCTTCGAAAAACTTTTTATGAAATTCATCCTATTATTGACAGAAAATTCTGGTATTTTCCTGTTGCTATATCAATAAAACAGGTAAAAAGACACAAGTCTAAAGAATTAATTTGATTTCTACAATGGTGCTTTTAGGCGGATTTCCAGTGTTTATTAATGTTTATGCAGGTTAAGTAAAAAAAATGAGGGAATGAATGGATGAAATCACTGGATAATAATTCCTTCATGAAAATATATTGATATATTTTATTGCTTCATAAACATAAAGGTTTTGATGTGTAGTGTAAGGGTTTT
Organism: Bacillus sp. Leaf49; assembly: GCF_001426125.1. Lineage (NCBI taxonomy): Bacteria > Bacillati > Bacillota > Bacilli > Caryophanales > Bacillaceae > Bacillus > Bacillus sp. Leaf49. The sequence continues at coordinate 3,244 of NZ_LMRK01000004.1, forward strand.
ATTCGTTTTGACGAGCGAACAAATTATCTAAATATACTTAAGTGAACAGTTCGACACTATAAACTTTTGAAACGGGGTCGATATAGACAGTGACAGGAAATCTTCCATTGAAAGGATTGATAGTATATGACTGTACGAGTACAGAACCTCGTTCAGAACTGGTTTCCGAGTGAGGACGGAAATGCAGAAGAGCGGAAAGAACTCATTAAATTAATGGAACAGATCATTTCAGGGGTCGATGACCTGAAGGATCCGAACCGTGCTCACCTAAAAGGTGAAAAGAATCGCGAGGAGGACTTTTACAAAAAGCTCACTGAAACAAGTCAAATTCCGATGAACGGACAACAAGCGGAACTTGTGAATGAAGAATTACTGAAGCTTTTACATAATCATCCATACCACACGAAGTATTTCTTCACGAACATTTTGCCAATGGCAAGTACACCAGGAATTCTAGGCATGCTGACGGCTATGCTGGTTAACGGAAACAACCTTTGGGATGTGTATGGACCAGCAGGTGCGGAAGCTGAGGTCAGAGTGGTCTCAATGATGTCTAAGCTCATCGGATATGATCCAAATGTGAGCGGGGGCTACACAACATGGGGAGGTCAAGGGGCTATTTTCTCGGGGCTTCGTTTAGCGATTGCGAAAGTTGCACCGGAGTCATTACGAAAAGGCGTCCCGCAAAATCTTTATGCGTTTTGTTCTGATGCAGCACATTACAGCTTATTTAAGTCAATGGAAGCAACAGGGATTGGCACAGACAACTTAATCAGAATTAAGACGAATAAAGATCATTCGATGGATATGGAAGATTTGCGTTGTCAAATGGAACGTGTTGCCCAAAATGGCGGAATTCCCGTTTATATTGTGGCAACAACCGGAACAACAGATGCCATTGCAATTGATGATGTAAAAGGGGTGCGTGAAACGGCAGAAGCCATTGCTGAGAAGTATGGTCTCAAGGTGCCGCATATTCATGCAGATTCGGCGCTTGGTGGATTCTTTGCTTTCTTTAATGAGTATGATGTATCTGAAAACCCGCTGCAATTCTCAGACGGTGTTCTTCGTATGCTAAAAGAAATCAAAGCGAAATTCCAGCATCTTTCTCTTGCTGACACGATGTGTTTTGACTTTCAAAAACTCGGACAAACACCATACACATCTAGTTTATTCTTAGTGAAAAACGCTGCTGACTTAAAGCGTTTAGATCTGGAAGAACAAGAGACACCATACGTTGGTCATAGAGGCTACGGCGAATATCATACGGGTTATACACTGGAATGCTCAAGAATGGGAAGCTCCATCAGCATGCTAAGTGTGCTGCTAACGTTTGGAATTGAAGGATACCAGCGCTTGCTCGGTCAATTTTTAGAGGTGAACCTTGCATTTAGAGAAGCACTTCGTCAGGAAATTCCACAAGCAGAAGTCGTCAATGATGACAATGTCGGAATGGCTACATTGTTTAGAATTTACCTAGACGGCTCTCCTCGTTTTAAGGAAGAAATATCTGGAGAAGCAACTGCTATGGAAATTGAGCGCAACAATGATTTGAACAAAATCCTCTTTGAAAAGCTTGGAGAGAAAAGAGACGAAATGTTCTTTGGTGATACAACGAAGTTTTTACAAGTCAATGCCAAAGAAGGTCAAGAATTCTATCTAAGTGTGAGTAAATTTTTTGTGATTTCACCTTATACGTTACCGGAGCATATCCCTCATATCGTATCTTATTTAAAAGATGTCATTGCATCTGTTTGTGGACAATTTGAAAGTGTAGAGGCTTAAATTAAAATTGAGAGTGGAGATGTAGAAAAAAATGGCGAAACAAAGGAAGTTTGGAGGACTTACGATATCCTCCAAAATCATGTCAGTCGTTGTCGTAACATTACTCGCAACCGTTGCATTATTCGTTCTAACATTTTATTTAGTTAGCCAGGATTTATCTTCCCAATTATTAAAGCAATTTGATTATCGATTAACAACAGATATTGATACAGCGAAAAAAGAAATCGATAATATTGATGGAAATGTCCTTAGCATTAGCGGGAAGGATGATCCCATTTATGTGGAGATCAAAAAGAAATTCACAGAGCTACAAAAAGATCATACGCTTGAGAACTTATACGTGTTATCAAATAAGGACGGCAAAGAAAGAATCATCGTACTAACAGGGCAAGACAATGATTTTGATCAAGATTATGTCTTTTCAGATGAAATGAAACAAGCTCTTTCTGAAGATAAAATGGTCAAAAGTGATATTTACGTTGATTCGTATGGGACTCATAAATCCGTCTTTTTACCAATTAAAGATTCAGGCGGTGAGCTCACGGGGATTTTAGGAATCGACTTAGATGCGTCTGTTGTTCCAGAAACAACGAAAAAGCTGACAATTTATATCACAGTAGCATCTGCCATTGTGCTCATCTTCGGCCTACTCTTCTCATTCATCATGGGAAGAAGAATTGCAAAACCAGCACGTTCATTAATGGAATCAGCGGATCGAATTGCAGATGGTGATTTAACTGGCATAGTAGAAGTTCAAAGTCAAGATGAGATCGGTCAATTAGCGGCTTCCTTCCAGAAAATGCAGGGACGGATCAAAGAGCTTATTGGAAAGATCTCAAACTCATCAAGTGAAGTGTCGAAAATGTCTTCACAACTTCGCACAGTGACAACGGAATCTAGTCAAAGTGCACAACAAGTGTCAGAAGCGATGACGAATATGAGTGAAGGAATCAATGATTCAGTCGCAAACATTACAGACTGCACAACATCTGTTGCGGAAATCGATACTCAAATCGAAGGCGTGACAAAAGAAGTGGATGAAATGAAATCTGTTTCATCAAAAGTACAAGAGCAGTCAGAATCTGGTCAAAAATTGGTGCAGCATGTGCTTGAACATCTCAACATGTTACACGACATGATGACAAGCTCCAAGCAAGCGGCAGAAGAATTGCAATCACATTCAACAGAAATTGAAAGTGTCATCTCCATTATTACGGACATTTCAGCGCAAACGAACCTGCTTGCACTGAATGCTTCTATTGAAGCCGCACGTGTAGGAGAAGAAGGAAAAGGATTTGCTGTTGTGGCTGATGAAGTCCGTAAGTTAGCTGAACAGTCAGCTGATGCAGCTAAAACGGTCTCAGACTTAGTCATTGGCACACAGGAAAATAGTCAGCGTGTCCTTGAAAGCGTGGAGGAAAGCAGTAAAGCAGTGGAAGAAGGCCGTGAGCAAATGAAAGGCAGCTCGCAGAACTTCGCTGGTATTTATGATGGAGTGTCTCAATTTGCAAGCAGAACGAACAATTTGCTTCAATCTATTCAGCAGGTAGAACGAGCATATCAAACAATTTCTACATCGATTGAACAAATTTCGGTCGTGTCAGAAGAACATGCGGCAAGCTCTCAAGAAGTAGCGGCAGCAACAGAACAACAAAGTGCTGGCATGCAGCAAATTTCAAGTGCGATTGAACAGCTTTCTGACATGTCAGAGGACTTGGCACAAATGGTATCTACTTTTAAAATCGACAAAAAATAACGAGAAAGCTGGCTCTTGTGAGAGAGTCAGCTTTTTTGCTATGCTTAACCAAAATATCAGACGATCTGAAAGGAGACGTGTCATGGATTTTGCGCAGAGATTGTCAGAAGAACGGATCAAAAAGGCGATGGACCATGGAGCTTTTGAAGGACTAGCAGGCTTTGGGAAACCTCTGCCAAAGGATGCTGCTGCTCATGTGCCAGAAGAGCTGAGGATGGGCTATCGAATCATGAAAAATGCTGGCTTTGCCGGGGAAGAAACCGCTTTGAAAAAAGAACTAATGACGGTCAAAGAGTTACTGAAAACGAGTATAGATGGAGAAGAAAGAAAAAAACTCTCTCTCGTATGTGAGGAAAAACAAAAACGCCTCGATGAACTCACATCCAAGCGCCAAACGTTTGCTCGACCAGCCTCCTCCTTTTATAAGAATAGGGTCTACGAAAAACTAACGGAGCATAAAAAAAGATGATGACACGCTGCCTCTCTGAGCACATTGAGGGAGCTTTTTTTATGAAAGCGCTACATTTTCTTATTGACTACATGTATATACAAATATAAAATATGAGGTGAACATGTATATACAAGTTTTGATTCTTTTTTCTTATAAAAAAACGGTCTCGGAGGGGATAGCATGGCTGATTATCAGACAGCGGCAGATCAGATTGTAAAAGCCATTGGTGGGAAAGAAAACATTGATCAAGCCACACATTGTGTGACAAGACTTCGTTTTGTGCTAAAAGATGAAGGTAAGGTGGATGAGAAAGCACTAGAACAAATTGATGAAGTGAAGGGATCTTTCTCAGCGAATGGCCAATACCAAGTGGTCATTGGTCAAGGAGTGGTTAATCGGGTTTATGCCGAAATGGTCAAACAGACGGGAATCGGCGAAGCGACAAAAGAAGACGTCAAGCGTGCCTCTGATCAGAAATTAAACCCACTTCAGCGTGCGGTGAAAACGCTTGCAGATATCTTCATTCCAATCCTTCCAGCTATCGTGACAGCTGGTTTATTGATGGGGATTAATAATATTTTAACAGCTCCTGATATTTTCTTTGATCAAAAATCCATTGTGGATGTGTATCCGGCATGGGCAGATTTAGCAAATATGATCAACTTGATTGCAGGCACTGCCTTTACCTTTTTGCCAGCATTAATCGGCTGGTCGGCTGTCAAGCGGTTTGGAGGTAATCCACTTTTAGGGATGGTCCTTGGACTGATGCTTGTACATCCAGATCTGTTGAATGCGTGGGGATATGGAGCGGCGGAAAAGACAGGTGACATTCCTGTCTGGAATTTGTTTGGACTTGAAGTACAAAAGGTAGGTTACCAAGGACAGGTTCTTCCGATACTTGTCGCTTCCTATTTACTCGCAAAGCTCGAATTATTTATAACAAAAAGGACACCTGAAAGTATTCAGCTGTTAGTTGTTGCACCAATTACATTACTACTCATTGGATTTTTATCATTTATCGTCATTGGTCCCGTTACATTTGCGATCGGAAACGTATTAACATCTGGACTCGTCACTGTATTCCAGCAATTCGCAGCACTTGGCGGCCTTTTATATGGCGGATTATATGCAGCGTTAGTCATTACAGGCATGCACCATACGTTCCTAGCTGTCGATATTCAGCTGATTAACTCAAAACTGCACGGCACGTTCCTATGGCCAATGCTCGCACTATCTAATATTGCTCAAGGATCAGCGGCACTTGCGATGATGTTTGTCTTAAAAGATGAAAAGCAAAAAGGGCTCTCCCTGACATCAAGTATTTCTGCTTACTTGGGTATTACTGAACCGGCGATGTTTGGGGTGAACTTGCGCTATAGATTCCCGTTTATTTTTGCTCTGATCAGTTCAGGGATAGCTGGTATGTTTATTGCCTCACAAGGGGTACTGGCAAGTTCAGTCGGCGTTGGAGGCATTCCAGGAATCTTCTCGATCATTCCGAAATATTGGGGGGCATTTGCCATCGGAATGGTGATTGTGCTGATCGTCCCATTCATTGGTACCCTTTTATATGCAAAACTTAAGAAGAAGGATGTATCACAAGAACTTAACTAGTGGTGGTGAAGGAAATTGAATCAACAAACAAACGAACCGTGGTGGAAAAAAGCCGTGGTCTATCAAATCTATCCGAAGAGCTTTTTAGACACAACAGGCTCTGGTACAGGTGATATCAATGGTGTGACGAAAAAGCTCGACTATATCAAAGAGCTAGGGGCGGATTGTATTTGGCTGACCCCTATGTATGAGTCACCACAGTATGACAACGGTTATGATATTAGTGATTATACAAAAATCCATGACATGTACGGCACAATGGCCGATTTTGAGCACATGCTGAAAGAAGCACATGAACGAGGGATTCGTGTCATCATGGATCTCGCTGTGAACCATACATCTATTTTCCATGAGTGGTTTCAAGCCTCCCGAGAGTCGAAGGAAAACCCGTATCGAGACTATTATATTTGGAAGGAGCCGAAAGCGGACGGCTCTCCTCCGAATGACTGGCAGTCTAAGTTTGGCGGGCCAGCGTGGGAATTAGATGAAGCGACAGGTGACTATTATCTTCATTTATATGATGTTACCCAGGCAGACCTCAATTGGGAACATGATGAAGTGCGCAGGCAAGTATATGACATCATGCACTTTTGGTTTGAAAAAGGGATCGATGGATTCAGACTGGATGTCATCAATAACATTTCAAAGGATCAACGCTTTTTAGATGATGCTGGGCAATCAGTGCAAGGTGACGGGCGTATGTACTATACAGATGGGCCGAGAATTCATGAATTCTTGCATGAAATGAACCAGGAAGTGTTTTCGAAATACGATAGCATGACCGTGGGGGAAATGTCTTCAACGAATATTGCAGACTGCATTCGGTATACAAGACCTGATCGGCAGGAGCTGGATATGACGTTTAATTTTCATCATTTAAAAGTTGACTATCCTAACGGTGAAAAGTGGGCCATTGCGCCATTTGATTTTCTAGAGTTGAAATCAATTCTGTCAGAATGGCAGACGAAAATGCATGAGGGCGGCGGCTGGAACGCATTATTTTGGTGCAACCATGATCAGCCACGCATCGTGTCTAGATACGGTGATGATGGCACGTACCATCAGCAATCAGCGAAGATGCTGGCGACCACCATTCATTTGATGCAAGGCACTCCTTATATTTATCAAGGTGAAGAAATTGGGATGAAGAATCCTCGTTTTGAGGACATTTCGTCATACCGCGATATCGAATCACTGAATATGTACGAAGTCATGCTTGAAAAAGGGAAAACAAAGGAAGAAGCTTTGGCGATTTTACAGGTCAAATCAAGAGATAACGCAAGGACACCTATGCAATGGACGTCGGAAAAAAATGTGGGGTTCTCAAAAGGTACGCCTTGGATTGAACCAGCTCAAAACGGCATTTCAGTAGAAGCTGCCTTAAAAGATGAGACGTCGATTTTTTATCATTATCAAGCCCTTTGTAGACTTCGCAAAGAACTTGATGTAATCACCTATGGGAGCTTTACTTTACTGCTTTCAGATGATCCAAAGGTGTTTACGTATGTCCGAGAAGGCAAAGATGAGAAGATCCTCGTGATCAACCATTTTTATGCAGGCGAGACGGACTTTACACTTCCAGATGAGCTTGCAAAGGATGTCAATGAAATGGAAGGGCAAGTCCTGTTGTCCAATTATGAGGATGTGCCGGCAGATATCAAGGGATTTACGTTGCGCCCATATGAGTCAATCGTTTATCATTTAACCAAACGCTAGTAAATGGGGCGGAGGGAAAATGAAAGAGAATAAGTTTCGAGTGATTTATGATCAGCTCGCTAGACGAATTGAACAAGGTGAATGGCAGGATAAAGGCATCCTCCCATCAGAACATGAGCTGTCTGTCATGTATGACACATCCCGTGAGACGGTGAGAAAGGCATTAAACATCCTTGTGCAAAATGGCTATATCCAAAAAATTCGTGGGAAAGGCTCAGTATTGCTGAATCGGGAGAAAATGCAGTTCCCAGTTTCGGGTCTTGTCAGCTTTAAAGAGCTTTCCCAAACGCTTGGGCGAAAGACGGTAACAACGGTTCATGAGTTCGGTTTAATCAAGCCAGATCAGTATATTCAGTCTCAGCTGAAAATCAGTGGGCAGGAGGACGTTTGGGAAGTCATTCGCTCTCGCAATATTAGCGGAGAAGAAGTCATTTTAGACAAAGATTACTTCTTGCAAAAACATGTGCCGTTCTTGTCTAAGGACATTTGTGAAGGATCGATCTACGAGTATATTGAAGGAGAACTTGGGGTCTCGATTAGTTACGCTCAAAAGGAATTTGTGGTCGAGCCATGTACTGAAGAAGATGAGAGGTATCTCGATTTGAACGGGTTTGATCATGTGGTGGTGGTGAAAAATTATGTGTTCTTGGAGGATACGAGTCTATTCCAATACACAGAAAGCCGCCACCGGCTAGATCGTTTCAGATTCGTGGATTTTGCTAGAAGAGAGAAGTAGACAGGGCCAAGCTCTGTCTATTTCAGGTTGTAGGGAAACAAGAGCAACATTCTAGGAGGACAAATGATCAGACTGAATAGACCATTAAAATTACGAGATTTAGAAATTTTTAGCGTGATGAAAGATCACAGGATTTTATGTTATGTCATCATTGAAGACACGCGAAAACCGTTTACGGAAGAAGATAGAAAATTAGAGCCATTATGTTATATGGATGAAGAAGACATTCAAGCGATTTTGAATGTATTTCATATTTCAATTATCAGTGATGAAACATTAAATGAAGAAGATTTAGCCCTTGTGAAATCGTACTTTGCTGAATTTGTGAATAACACGAACTTAACGAATTTCATTACGAGAGAATATGTTCAAAAGGATTTATATGCCGTTGATGATGAAGATGATATCACGTTCTTTAATAGAATGCTGCGTCATATAGGGTCAGATGATGTGAAAGAATTTGATGACCGTAATTGGATGTATTTATCCCAAGATTGATAGTGAGATGGAAAAAGGACAGAGCCGAAGCTCTGTCCCCAGCGTGTAGACAAACCCTCGCATTCGTTGTCAAATCTGTGCTCCGGTGCTCGACTTTCCTAGACTGCAAAGGTTTTCTATCACGCTGAAAAAAAGACAAAGGGCTAAAATCAAGTCCATTTTAGCCCTTTGTCTTCAATCTGAAAGGACAGAGCAAATGCTCTGTCCTTTTCTATTAAGATGATACTTTGTTTCGTGTGCGCTTGCGCTGGTAGTAATAAAGGATACCGCCTGAGGCGAGCATGAGCAAGCCAATTAATACCGCTGTATACATCATCGTTGCGGTATTCGGCAGTGTGCCGCCTGGCATGCCGCTTCCATCCTGACTTGGATCCGAACCGCCTGGAGCAGAAGTTCCACCGTCTCCGCCATTTTGGTCTGGAGCTGTTCCAGCAGCTTCACTTTGATTGAGTACGGTGTATTCACTAAAGTGCTCCGTTTTACCTGAGACAATCCCGTTTTCGAATGAACCGTTACTTGTTTTGGCATAGCGGTTTTTCTCACGATCGACATAATAGACACCTGGTTTTTTCGCTTTTTCAGGCGCATCTAATGTAAAGAACAGTGTGACGGGATCTTTAAAGGTAGACACATTTTTCTGATCTTGTTTGATTTGGAAATCGTATGTGTCGGTTAATGCGTTTTTCACCTTATTTGTTTTTGCCATCGATATATCTGCATGTTGCTCTGACAAATTGGAGAGCGGTAATGCTAGACCGACTTTGTCATGATAGATGGTGACGTTTGGATCTTGCTCTCGTTTCTTCAATTCAGCTACTTGCCCTTTTGATAGAGACAATTGAACCTTTTTCGCTTCGGTTGCTTTGTCTAAATAGAGCAATGCTTTGTTCGTATGCTGCACATACGTTTGGAATTTCTCATCATCTTGAATGTCATAGACGCCTTTTCCTTTCAAGCGAGGAAGGAATACTTCTTTCACTCGATGGTCGATGACTGGAGAAATATGACCGTCTGCCTGTTCAATTTGCTCTTTGAAAATTTCATAGTCAACATAGCCTAAGTCTTCACCATGAGACGCTTCTGTAAAGACGCTGTAGCCATCACCGCCTGTGCCGACAAATGCGTTAGTCGCCACGCGGTATGTTTTCTGATCATCAATGTCAGTCAGATTGCCCTTTTGATCTTTCAATTTGACATCAATCAGTCTACTGCCAGCTGGTTTACTCAGTGTAAACGTATATTCAATACCGGCTACATGAGGGAATGCGCCTCCGCCTTCTTCAATGCCTGAAAGACCTTGTTCAAGCGCTTTTTTAATTTGACTGCCTTTTAAATCTGCGACATATAGTGTGTTTCCAAAAGGCATCACGGTTAAAATATCCCCTAATGTGATATCTCCTTTTTCAATGCTGCCTCGAATACCGCCACCGTTTGTAATGGCAAGGTCAGCCCCAGCAGATTCTTGTGCTTTCTTTAACATGCCATCTGCAATAAAGTTTCCAAGGTTCGTTTCCTTTGTACGGACGTGTTCACGCTGTCCATCTAAGAAGACGTCTGACGTCCCGACTTTTTCGGTTTTTAAATCTTGGATATCTGCCTTGTACTGATCAAGAATCGATTTTGCGTCCGCATCTTCTTTCACAGAGTCGTCGATCGTGATGAGGTCAAAAGTAGATTCTTTTGGCTGTACGACGCCTTTTTTGTCAAAGGCCACGTCTACTTTTCCTAAAAATTGTCCGTAGTCTTTTACTTGTGCAACAATCGTTGGTTCTTTTTTATTGATGACCTTTAATTTTTCAACAAGGGTGTGGGTGTGACCACCAATGATGAGATCAATGCCATCTACTTTTTGAGCCAGCTCTAGATCACGGTTATAGCCAATATGTGTGAGCGCAATAATTTTATTGATTTTTTCTTCAGTTTGAATGGTTTTGACTGTTTCTTTTGCTTTTTTGTATGCATCTTGAAATTGAATGTTAGGACCACTGCTGGATGTAATGGCTGTGTCTTCAGTGGTGAGACCGAATACAGCGACCTTTTCACCATTTACATCAAGCAGAATGTAAGGGTAAATGCCAGCTTCTTTTTTCTCACCAGCTTTAAATGTTGCTGGTTTTTTCACTAAGTCGCTTAACTGTTTTTCTTTAGAGACATCTACGTTTGATGACACGATCGGGAAGTTCGGTTTTTCAAATTGATGACGGTTTTTAGCATCTACGCTGGATGCGTCACCTGTCAGGAATTGACGAAGGACAGATGGACCTTTGTCAAATTCATGATTCCCAAACGTCATGGCATCGTATTTCATTAAGTTCATCAGTTTCAGATCGGCAAGTCCTTGCCATTTTGTGAAATAGAGATCACCAGAGAAGACATCTCCAGCGTCTAATAAAATATTGTTTTCGCTTTGGGCGCGAACTTCTTTGATCTTGGTTGCGCGTCTTGCTGCATCATCCAGATGGGCATGTGTATCGTTTGTATGCATCACCGTTAAATGCCAATTGTCTGTTGCAGGTGGTTCTGTTGTACCATCATCTTTAAACGCTAGCTTGTACACACCAAGTCCGTCTGTGCTGGCATTCCGAATAAAGTCGACGCTGCTTGATTTCTCTGCGAACGGTTTTGCAAGTAGAGAAGATTCAAAGGTGACTGTTGCGCCTTTTACTGGTGCAATGGACCAGTTTTGATCTGCGCTTGGGTTAATGGTTTTTTGTTCAATAATATAATCCATCAGCACTTGGCGGTTCTCATCTGCTGAGGCAAGCACGACTTTATCTTGTGTGAGGTGCGGGAAGTCTCCACCGCCAGATGCACGGTAGTTGTTTGTCACGACTAAAAATTCTTGATTGTCAGAAACGGGTTTTCCGTTGTAAGACAAGTTTTTGATGCGGTTCGCACTAGCGTTAACAAGTGTGCCCGTTGTGCTGTATTTAGCAGGCTGTGTGACATCTACTTGGTACGTCACACCATCAATCACATCAAAATTATATGAGCGGTATTCTTCGTTTAAAATAGGCTGTTCATTTGAAGTATTTGGTTTAATTTGGTTAAACTGACCTGCAGACATTTCAAGCCAGTCTTTTACTTCACTGCCTTTTAGTTTTACAATCTGTACGGTGTTATCGTAAAGATAGAGATCGCCGATGTTTTTAATCGCTAAATCACCTTTTGCGATATTTGTATAATAGTTCACACCATTGCGTCCGCCGGCTTTAAATGGCGCACCCGCAGAGAGAATCGGCAAGTTTTTGTACGAAGTATCTTTCATTTTTTCTTGTGCATACCATTTCTGGGCATCTGTCACGATTTGAATAGAAGGGTCATCCATCACTTGAGCGAAAAAGCTGTTAATGTCTGCTTCTGTTTTTCCAACTGGCTTTCTGACGTAATCTAGGGTGTTTTGGTGAGTTGTTTGAATGGCATTTTTCACTGTACTGTTTTGAGATGTCACCCCGGCAACGGATTCGATTTTGCCTGTTCCATCTGTGACTTTCCAGTTGCTTCCCTCTGGTTCTAGCGTTAAATCAATGACCCCGAGGTAGCTTCCCCAGTTTTTTGACATGACGACAGGAATGCCATTAATGGTTCCCTTTGCGACATCAAATTTGTCAACGCCGCTATATTCAGCGCTTGGGAATGTGCCATGCTGGTGGCCAGACACAATCGCATCAATGCCTTTTGTTTTTGTGGCAAGGTCAAAGATCATATTTTCTGATCCTTTAGGTGAAGCTGTTTTTTCAATTCCTGTATGAGCAAGAGCGACGATGACATCTGCGCCTTTTGCTTTCATTTCTGGAATGGTTTCATTGGCAGAATCCACAATATCTTGCACTTGAACTTGTCCATCTAAATGTTTCTTATCCCACGTCATAATTTGTGGTGGTACGAATCCTATGTAACCGATTTTCACAGTTTGGGAGGCTCCGTTTGCATCTTTAAAGGTTTTATCCTGAATGACATAAGGAGTAAATCGGTGTTCTCCGTTTAACTTTTTGACGTTCGCATTGACAATCGGGAAGTTGGCGCCCGCAATGGTACCGTCAAGAAAAGATAAACCGTAGTTAAATTCATGATTGCCGAGTGTACCTGCATCATATTTTAATTTGTTGAGTGTATGAATAATGGGGTGAACCTTTGTTTGATTGATGATGCTGTCTTTTTCATTTTTATAAACGTATTCTCCAAGAGGGGTTCCTTGAATCAGGTCTCCGTTATCAACAAGGAGTGTATTGGGATTTTGTGAACGGTGCTTGTCAATCAGCTCGGCTGTTTTTGCCAAACCGAATTCATTTGTTTCTTTGTCGCTGTAGTAATCGTAATTCATCATGTTCGCATGAACATCCGTTGTGGCTAAGATACTGACCTTTACGGCGCTGCCGCTTTCTGTTTCTGCATGAGTAGGTACTGCTGGGAGAATGAGACTAATCAACATAATGGAAGTGAGCAGAATAGACAGGTTTTTCCTTCGTTTAGACCTATGTGCTTGCTTCTTCACCTGATCTCCGCCTTTCTAATTTTTTTGACCACAATACCTATTGTAGAAATGTTTCGTTAACTTTTGTAGTTATTTTTTGCAGATTATTGTAAAGATAACATAAATCATACGAATTACCTTGTTAAGGGAATGCGAATGAGTCTAAATGCTTATTTTTATGAAAGGGGGTTTTCTCATAGGGATAGGATGTTTGATTTCAATTGGCGGGGGTATAGTGTGTAGTGTAAACGATAATCAAGCAGGAGGGTTTCTACATGGGTAAGAAAATTGCAGTTGTCCTAACAGATTACTTTGAGGATGTTGAATTCACCGAGCCTGCAAAAGCCTTTAAAGACGCAGGCCATGAGATCACAGTAATTGAAAACGAAAAAGGAAAAACAGTGAAAGGAAAGCAAGGAGAGGCAGAAGTAAGAGTCGATGCGTCTATCGATAACGTGAAACCAGAAGACTTCGATGCACTTCTGATTCCTGGCGGCTTCTCACCAGACATTCTGCGTGCGGATGATCGCTACGTGCAATTCACAAAAGCCTTTATGGACGAGAAAAAACCAGTATTTGCGATCTGTCATGGACCGCAATTGCTTATTACAGCGAAGACGCTGGAAGGAAGAGGCGCGACCGGCTATACATCCATTCAAGTAGATATGGAAAACGCAGGCGCTAAATTCAAAGATGAAGAAGTCGTCGTTTGTCAGGATCAGCTTGTCACAAGCCGTACACCTGATGACATTCCAGCATTTAACCGTGAATCATTAAAACTGCTCGCCAAATAAGTCGTTTTGACAGGATAAACAAAGCCAGCACCTTGCGAGGTGCTGGCTTTTTCTGTGCATGGATGTAAGAAAGCGGCGTCAACCGCAATTCAATATCAGGTGCACGATTATTTTCTTAAGCTTTTCAGCTCGCTTGCAATGGCTTGCATTTCACTTGGGCTGAATGAAGATTTTTTCATCACCATTTGGTGAAGAAATTCAATATCTTCATACTTATCTGGACTGAAGTCTTCGGCTTTGATGACTCCAATATTCAGCATATTGAGCTTTTGCGAAATGTCTTCAATCAGCTGATTGACTTCAGCCGCTTTTTGCTGTGACAAGGGCGGCACGTCCTTTCCTGCATGTGTCGAATAATATGTCTATTTTAACAGAAAAGCAAAAGAATAAAAGGGCTATTATGACGACACTGAAATGTTTTTTTCCTTTTTCTCCTCTTTGATCTTATCAATGATTCGTTTGGATTCAAACACCACAACACCTGATAAACCGATGAGGCCAATTAAGTTTGGAATGGCCATCAGTCCATTGAGCATATCTGCTACGCCCCAGACGAAGTCATTCTTAAACACGGCACCGAAAAAGACAGCTATCACAAACACGATACGGTAATACATGACGTACGAATCCTTAGCCAAATATGTAAAGCATTTCTCTCCATAATAGGACCAGCCAATGATGGTTGAATAGGCAAACAGGAGCAACCCGATTGCCACGATGATTGAGCCAGCTGGACCGAGGAAGTGAGCAAAGGATAACGAAGTCAGCGCATCACTTTTTTCTGTTAAATACATATCTGCCATGACAATCGTAATGCCAGTGATAGAACAAACAATGATGGTGTCAATAAACACTTGCGTCATAGAGACGAGAGCTTGACGGGCAGGCATATCCGTTTTCGCAGCTGCAGCAGCAATTGGTGCTGATCCAAGACCTGCTTCATTGGAAAAGACTCCTCGTGCGACACCCCAGCGAATAACGGTTCCAATCGCACCACCTGCTACGGCTTGACCTGTAAAGGCATCTGAGAAAATAAGACTGACTGCGCCAGGAACAAGATCAGCATTCATGACAAGAATGATGAGCCCGCAAATGACGTAAAATAAAGCCATGACTGGTACAAAAATAGACGTCACTCGGCCGATACTTTTAATTCCGCCTAAAATCACGAGTGCCGTAAAGGCGGTAATGATGATACCTGTTACCCATGTTGGAATTTGAAAAGTAGAATTCATGACGCCTGAGATGGAATTAGACTGTACCAGGTTGCCGATCCCAAAGGCAGCACTGGCACCGAAAACAGCAAATAGCACCCCTAGCCATTTCTGTTTTAAGCCATGCTCTAAATAATACATAGGTCCGCCAGACATTTCGCCTTTTTCGTTTTTGACCCTGTATTTTACAGCCAGAACAGCTTCTGCAAACTTGGTGGCCATCCCGAAAAATGCAGCAAACCACATCCAAAATACTGCACCAGGACCACCTGCAATGACAGCTGAGGCAACACCGACGATATTCCCTGTACCGACAGTTGCAGCAAGAGCCGTCATTAATGCTTGGAAATGGGAGATATCTCCCTCTGATGTTTTGTCTTGTTTTGAAAAAGCGAGCTTTAAAGAATAAGGAAGTAATCTAATTTGAATGAAGAGAACGCGAAAGGTGAGGTAGATTCCAGTACCAACAATTAAAATCAACAGGGGAGGCCCCCACAAAAAATTGTTCATCGTCGTGACAAATTGCTCAATGATTCCCATCTAATGTCCCCCTTTGTTTGTGTAATTCTCCTAAAGTTTCTCCTTTTTTTGTGTAATTTGTCAATGCCGATGGGAGTTTTTCTTGCAAAGTTTCCAAAAGAAAAAGGGCTTGATATGATAGAGAAAAGGTTTTCCAATGGGACTCTTAGGGAAAAGATAGGAGGAGAATGAAGGATGATTCATGTATTATTTGTGTGCCTCGGCAATATTTGCAGGTCACCGATGGCAGAGGCGATGTTTAGAAAACGAGTTGAAGACGAAGGGCTGAGTGAACACTTTGTGATTGATTCAGCAGGCATTGGCGGCTGGCATCAAGGCAGTCCTCCGCATGAAGGAACACGAAAGCTGCTTGATGAAAAGGGTATCAGCTATGAAGGAATGAAGGCAAGACAAATCATGGATAAGGATATCACCACATACGACTATATCATTGCGATGGATGCTGAAAATGTAGGCGCCCTCCGCAGTTTAGCCGGCTATGGAAAACATCACTTTATTGGCCGTCTTCTTGACTTTGTAGAAGACGACGATCGAGACGATGTGCCAGATCCTTATTACACTGGGAACTTTGAGGAAGTACATGATTTAATTGAAACAGGAATTGATCGTTTTTTGACGTATGTAAAAAAAGAGAAACACCTTTAACTGAAAGGAGATCAGATGAGATGGAAGAGAACAAACAAATCGTGCTTCGGGGAGCTGTTATAGGCGCAGCCTGCGGCATATTGCTGACATTATTTCATCGTCCAACAAGAACTGCACTGAAAGAAAAATGGAATGACTGCCAGCAAAAGCTGGATGAATACCGCCTAGAGCCTGGCAAGATGTCTGCTTGCGTGAAGGAAAAAATGGAAGAAACGAAGCAATTGATGAGAACGGTCTCAGATGATTTGTCTTTTCTGAATGAACAGGTGAATCAGTTAAAGGAAACAACACCAAAGGTATTAGAGATTTTTGAAGAAACAAAGGATCACTTTCAAAAGAAACAGAAAGATTGATCATTGGAGATGAGGCGTATGGGTTTTGTTAAAGCGTTAATTGAACGCTTTTTGCTGCATGAAGGACCGGCAAAATCAGCTGAACTTGCGTATTTCTTTTTGCTTTCATTATTTCCGTTTCTCATCTTCGTGCTGACGCTTGTTGGTTATTTGCCGCTGACATCAAAGGATGTTCTAAGCGTCATTTCTGGTTATGCGCCAGAGGGAGCGCTTTCGATGATTGAATCCATTGCCGAAGAGACGCTGAATAACCGTAACGGCGGATTGTTGTCATTCGGGATTATTGCGGCACTCTGGTCTGCATCCAACGGCATTAATGCGGTGGTCAGAGCATTTAACCACGCTTACGAAGTTGAGGAAAATCGTTCCTTCATTCTCGTACGTTTAACATCGATTATCTTAACCATTGCGATGGTGCTTACGATTATTTTTGCCTTGATGCTGCCAGTCTTTGGAAAAGAACTTGGCTTATTTGTTGCCAAATTAGTAGGGCAGTCAGATGCGTTTCTCACCATTTGGACCGCCATGAGATGGATTATTAGTCCACTAATTTTACTGATTGTTTTTACATCCCTATATTATTTTGCCCCTAACATCAGGCTGAAATTGAAATTTGTGCTGCCAGGCGCCATATTTGCATCTGTTGGCTGGATTCTTGTCAGCATGCTGTTCTCATTTTATGTAGGCGAATTTGCTAACTATAGTGCGATGTACGGAAGCATTGGGGGAATCATTATATTAATGATCTGGTTTTATTTAACCGGCATTATGATCATCCTCGGCGGCGAGCTCAATGCGCTTTTACATAAGCGTAAAATCGTACCAGGCAAGGTGTGAAGAAATCCGGGCATCCTAAAGGAGAACGAACATGTTCAATCTTGACGGATGGGGGAATACCGAATGTCTAAACAATCGAAAAAAGGCGGAAGCAACACAAAACAAAACAAAGGCCATCAGCCAAAGCACAAAACAAGCGGAAGTGCGAATGGGCAAAATGGGTATCACTAGATGAAAAAACTCCTCTGCATAGGTGCAGAGGAGTTTTTAATGAGAAATGGATTCGTTTGGAGTGTCAACCACTGCCAGCGTCTTTCCAAATCGAACACAACAAAACACAAATAAAATCACAATGCTGACAAGGTAAAGTAAATTCATGCCCTCGAACGTCTGCACAAAGAATCCGCCAAGAACCGGACCGAGAATACTTCCTGCACTAAACGCCATCCCGCACATCAAATTCCCAGCAGGCAGCAGATGCTTTGGCAATAAGTCCGTCATATAACTGATGCCAAGTGAGAAGGTCGAACCTACAGCCATACCTGCGATAAAGAAACAGATCGCAACAGCCAAAACGGACTGAATGAAAATCCCTGCTAAAAGGAAAAAGAATGAACCGACGAGTGTCACAACTAAAATCATGCGGCGTCTGCCGAAACGGTCACTCAGCATCCCGAGAGGAAGCTGAAAAACAATACTCCCAATCGCAAACGCAGGTAAAATAAACGCAACAGCATCTATCGTCACCCCGCTTCTCAGCGCATACACAGGGAAGTTACTATTGAGCGTCGTTTCTAAAAAGCCATAGCAAAACGGCATCATAAACGCTACCCAGCCAAATTGAAACGCCTTCTTGAAGCGCTTCAAACTATTTGTCTGCTCTGACGTCTGCATTTCACCTGTATCAGGATATGTATTTTTTAAAACAAACACAAGCAGCCAAATACACAAACTAACTGCACCAGACACAATAAACGGCAAGGATGGATTGATTTCAATGAGTGGTGTTAAAAAAGGGCCAGCGGCAAAACCGAGTCCAAAGGATAACCCATACAATGAAATATTTCGCCCGCGATTTCTAGATGAAGAGGCATAGGTTACCCACGTCTGTGTGGAGAAATGAAGCATATGATCACCGATGCCGATCATCAGCCGCAAGAAGAACCAGACGACATAAGATTCAATAAAGACAAAACTAAATAAACTTAAAAAGACAGCAGCGCCCCCAATGACGATCAATGGTTTAAATCCGAAGCGGCGCAGCGGCGCTTCCATAAAAGGAGACGCAAGCAGCACGCCGAGATATAAGCCTGTGGCATGCAGTCCGTTTAACGTCGGGGAAGTGCCGGCATGTTCGAAAATAATCGAAATAACTGGCAGTAACGCTCCCTGTGAAAAACCAGATACGGATACAAGTAAAATTAAAATCATAAAATGAATTCTCGACATAAGAAGCTCCTTACAAGTTCATGCTTTCATCGTACAATGGAACCATAGGGGTTTCAATAGAAAGGTGGAAAAGGAATGAAGCTGATATACGAAAATGATCGGTGGGTCGCTAATGCTGATCAAAGGCAGCTACATATTTCAGGAAATGAAGAAGCGGGATACAGGCCGTATCAATTGTTCACCTCGGCTATTGCGGGCTGTTTTGGAGAAATGGTCATTCATGTATGCCGGAAAAAACGAATATCCTATCAAGGGCTGACCATTACACCTGAAACGACAAGAGAAGGACCTGTAAACAAAATCACTCATATTCATTTACATATAATCTTTGAAAACATCAGCACCTCTGATGAACAGCTAGAAAAAGTAATGAAACTTGCGTTGAAGCATTGTTCCATGGTGCAATCCGTGAAAGGAACGATTGATATCACCCTTTCACACGAACGAATCTAAATGTATATGATGCCGGCACTCACGAAAGAATAACAGTCAGATATGATGTAAAGGAGATTGGCTGTATGAATCGTTTGTTTCTTGTGATTGTCGCAATTGGTGTTCCATTATCTGTAATTGGCAGTTTTCTTCATTTCCCGCAGGCTGTCATGTTCGCCGTCTATTGTATCGCCATCATCGGTCTTGCAAGTTTTATGGGAAGAGCGACAGAGAGTCTTGCCATTATAGCGGGACCAAGAATTGGTGGGTTATTAAACGCTACTTTTGGAAATGCAGTGGAATTAATCATTTCATTTTTTGCATTAAAACAAGGACTCACCGCCATTGTCCTTGCTTCACTCACTGGCTCAGTGATCGGCAATTTACTGCTTGTGGCTGGACTGTCTTTTTTCGTTGGCGGATTGAAATTTAAACGACAGGAGTTCAATGTCCACGATGCAAGGCATAACTCTGGGCTGCTTATGTTTGCGATTATTGTGGCATTTGTCATTCCAGAAGTCTTTTCCATGGGGATGGCAGAAGATCGTCAATTTGTTTTAAGTATCGGCATTAGCATCGTGATGATTTTGCTTTATGTCGCAGCACTCTATTTCAAACTGGTCAGCCACAGAGGTGTTTATGTTGCCAAGCAGGAAATTGCGGAAGGGGAAGCAGCGACGGAAGAAGAAACACCAGAGTGGTCTGGGAAGTTTGCCACGGCGATTTTACTCCTTGCGACAATTGCTGTGGCGTATATTTCAGAGCGGCTCGTCCATACATTTGACACAGTCGGAGAACAGTTTGGCTGGAGTGAGCTGTTTATTGGGGTCATCATTGTTGCGATTGTCGGTAATGCAGCAGAACACGCTTCTGCTGTCATTATGGCGTATAAAAACAAAATGGATGTCGCAGTGGAAATTGCTTTCGGTTCTACGCTTCAAGTCGCCATGATGGTCGCACCGATCCTTGTGATCAGCTCTCTGTTTTTTGAAAAGCAAATGCCACTGATCTTCTCATTACCAGAGCTCATTGCCATGGCATCCTCTGTTTTACTAACGGTCATCCTTTCAAATGATGGGGATACGAACTGGTTTGAAGGTGCTACATTGCTCGCTGCCTATTTCATTATGGCGATTGGATTTTTCCTTTTATAATCTTTTGTGGATAAGGGACGTCTTTCGGGAAAATACTATGGAAAAATGAATGAGAAAGAGTGATGATATGAAAAAGATGCCCCGCATCATGTTTGTTGTTCTCTTATCCTTAAGTTTTCTATACAGCTTTCCAGCCGAGGCAGCAAAGCCGTTTAAGGTGCCATCGTCTGTCGCCAGTATCTCAAAGGAAAATACGTATCCAAATGCGTCACAAGATCAACCGCTGCTACAGCCGAGCGAGCTGACGGCCGAATTATTTAAAACAACAAGTGTACCAATTGAAAATACACATTTAATTAAAATGCTGAATGAATCCAGTATCTCAGGTACACCGCTAGCAGTTGGCTACAGGGCAACGATTTTTCTTGGAAGATGGGCACTTAGCTATGATTCAAACGAAACCGTCGCCAATTGGGAATACAAAAAAGTGAACACGAATCACATTGATAATAGAGGCGGAAACAAAACAGCCATCGGCAAATACGTGCAAAAGCAACAAGTAAAAGTAAGTGGAGGGCTCACTGCAAAAGTACCAAACCCAGAAGATGTGAAAACATTGATGATGCAAAAAGCCATCCAAAAAACAAAACTTCCGCTCGCCTTCGACACAGTGATTGGTGCAGGAACAAAGCGAGATCAGTCTTACCACGTATCTCCGAAAAAAGCAGCAACCCTGCATGCATACGCTCCAGCCATTAACGAAAAAGGAAAGGTTACTTACGGAGAAGTGTATCTTGTGCTCAAGGGAAATAAACGCAAACTTGTCGTAAAAAATGTGACCTCACAAGGAATCGGCGCTTGGATTCCTGTTCAGGATCACCTGACGTTTGGGTTTCAAGGGATGAATTAAAAACAGTCATCTCCTCTTACCAAGGGGAGATGACTGTTTTTTGATTAAGATGTCCTATCTTTTTTCTTTTTCATTTCATGAATGTAAAAATCAAAGGCGTTATATAAAAACCATACAAAGAAAAGAAAGAGAAAGACTTTAGTGAATATCGTCAAATTGTTGAAAATTAAGCATAGGCCAATAAGAGGGAGGATCATAAAGCCATAATACGAAAACCACCATGTTTTAAAAATGAAACTCAGCTCCTTGGTTATTTGTGGAAACGACTCTTTCTTCATATTACATGGTCTTGAGTAGAACGTAAACCTTACCTAGACAATAAAAAAGCCAACGCGGAAGTTGAATGAATCCAACAACTACGATGGCTTAGCTGATTATTCCCCTAAATCCACATTATGATAAACTTGCTGCACGTCTTCAAGCTCTTCTAATACATCGATTAGTTTCTCGAATTGTGCTTTCGATTCATCATCTAATGTCACTTCGTTTTGAGGCAGCATTGTGATTTCAGCGACAGTAAATTCTTCTACGCCTGCCTGTTTGAACGCTTCTTGAACTTGATGGAATTGATCTGGTTCAGCGTAGACGATCACCGTATCATCTTCTTCCATAATGTCACGTACATCAATGTCTGCTTCCATTAAAAGTTCAAGCGTTTCTTCTTCACTTTTCCCCTCGACACCGATCACCGCTGTTTGGTCAAACATGTAAGCAACAGATCCACTGACGCCCATATTTCCGCCGTTTTTCCCAAATGCTGCACGAACATCAGACGCTGTGCGGTTGACGTTATTGGTCAGGGCATCAACGATCACCATAGATCCGTTTGGACCAAATCCTTCGTAACGCAGCTCATCGAAGTTCTCTTCTGCGCCGCCTTTTGCTTTTTCAATCGCACGGTCCACAATGTGTTTTGGGACACTATATGTTTTTGCACGTTCTAGGACAAAACGAAGTGCTTGGTTTGATTCTGGATTTGGCTCACCTTGCTTGGCAGCCACATAGATTTCACGCCCGAATTTTGCGTAAATACGACTTGTATTGGCATCCTTTGATGCTTTCTTTTCTTTAATGTTGTTCCATTTACGACCCATCTTATTCACTCTCTTTCAATTAGTAAATACACAGTATGAGGGTCCCCATGCTGCATGAAATCAATCTGCTTTCTATTATACATGAATCAGTCAAGAGGATAGAAGTAAGACGGCTGAAAAGAAAAGAATTCCTTAGCTGATATGTCCAAGTTGTTCAAGCGTCTTATTTTTCTCATGCGGTCTAGTCAGCTCATCACACCGAATGATTCTACCATCTAATAAAGTAAATAACGCCATCACATCTATTAGACCATGGTCTCCTGTGGACAGCTCAACATGTACAGTGTAACGAAAACACCCTTGCTGAGTCTCTTCATCAAACAACATATCATGAAAGGCGGGGATGTCGAGCTGTTTGGTCATGACTTTTAATGTGGAGAGATGCTTTTTAAATTCATCAAGGGAAGAGACCTTTCCATCAGTGACTTGCTGATAATCTGAAGAAAAATAAGTCTCCACCTTTTCTATATCTAATTGGATTAACACCTCTTGATACATTTGCTTAATAAAAAAAATCGCTTCAGTTTTTCTCAATGTAAACATCCTTTCTTTTAGTTAACCGGTGAACTATATAATATTATAATTAACTGGTTAACTAAAAACAATCAAAAAAATAACCTCATCACAAATGAGGTTATTTTGTAGGCTGTGGATAGACGAGATCCTCAAGCAATTTCACATCATGCTGATGAAGTTGTGTGATCATTTCTTTTCGCACAGCGAGGGCGGCTTCAAAGTATTTTTCATCCTCGACCATTCCTTTTACGGTGATCTCAATCCCGCGATTCAATTTATTGAGCCCCATAATGCCATGAACCTGAAAAGGTTCAATGGCGTTTTGGAATTCATCTTTTTTCAGTAAATCATGATGCATTTGATTTAAGTGATCACATGCTGTTTCTAGCGCCTTGAAAGCAATGTCAGGATTTTGGTTTGCGCTGATCAAGACTGACTCTGTGATACGCATGTAGTGCATATTGTAGTTTTGGATTTGACGAATGTCTCCGTTTGAAATGGTTAAAAGCTTGCCGCTCCATTCTCTAATTTGCAAAGACCGGAGACCAATTTCTTCAATGGTTCCGTTAAAAAGATTATTGACCGTCACATAATCACCTTTATGAATTTGCCTTTCATAAATGAGGAAGATGCCGGCTAAAATATCACGAATCAAGGTCTGAGCGCCAAAACCAATGACAATTCCAGCAACACCAGCCCCCGCAAGAATCTTCCCAAAGTCATGAAAAAATAGAGAAATCACATATAAGACAAAACATATGGAAGCTGTATACTTTGAAACCGATTTGACCAAGCTCTCAATCGTTTTTTTCTTTTTATCTTCAATGAATTCAGTTCGTTTAAAGAAAATCTGAAGCGCTTTGTTGATCATAAAGACGGCAAGCCAAAGAATGAGTCCAACAAGGAGAATTTCAATGTATTTGTTCTTGACCACTGTCAGAAATGTTTCGTCCATCTATCGGTTACCCCCTGGCTGTACGAGAAGTAAAATCAACATCTTGATAATAACTGTTTTTCACAAGAACATTTGGACCAAGGCATTGCACACTTGGGCAATGACAATTCAGTTCTTTTGCCAATTTTGTGTTCATCCAGCGTGTATAAGCTGATTGCAACGTATCGGTTTCAATATTTCCTAATGGCGGTGTATCGCCAAAGTCTGTCACAATAATATTCCCATCAAAAATATTCACATTCAACCGTGAACGGCCATCAGGGTCATTTCGTACTGTCACATTTTTCGCTTGACGCAATCGAGTCAAGAGGCGCTGGTCTTCTTCATCTGTGCTGCATGAATAAAATGGCAATGTGCCAAACAGCATCCATGTGTTCTCATCACGAACATCGAGCAACTGATGAATCGCATCCCGCATTTGCGGAAGTGACAATGATTCAAGGGCGCTGGCAAAATCACTTGGATACATCGGATGAACTTCGTGACGCTGGCATTTCATCTCGTCCACGATTTGACGATGGATGTGTTCAATATAAGGAAGCGTACGCTTATTCAGCATCGTTTCAGCAGATACGGTTACACCCGCTTTCACAAGTGCTTGACTATTCTCAATCATGCGGTTAAACAATTTCTCGCGCTGCTCAAAGGTTGGCTTTCGGTCCATCATTGCAAAACCAACCGTAGCAAACTCTTCGACTGTTCCCCAGTTATGTGAAATGTGTAGGACATCCAAGTATGGAATAATCTCTTCATATCGAGCCAAATCAAGTGTTAAATTCGAATTAATTTGGGTACGGACGCCGCGTTCATGGGCATACTTTAATAAAGGAACGACATATTCCCGTACAGATTTCAGAGACAGCATCGGCTCTCCGCCTGTGATGCTAAGGGAACGCAAGAGCGGTACTTCATCTAAACGGCGAAGCAGTAAATCGAGTGGCAGTGCATTCGGATCTTTTGGCTGCAAAGTATAGCCAACCGCACAGTGCTCACATCTCATGTTACACAACGTCGTTGTCGTCAATTCAATATTTGTCAGCTTCATTTCTCCGTAATCCTGCACATCGAGATAGGCTTCCCAAGGGTCGAATGCAGGTGTAATCGGACGAAGTGCTGTTTTTTGGTTCATGGTATCTATCTCCTTTTCATTCGGGCAAACATAGACCCGCCAACAGTTAATTTTAAGCCCCATCACCGTTATACGCAAGAGGGGACACAATTGATTTACAAAGGAAAAAAAGATAAGCTATAAACAAATGCTAAAGGGAGTGTATCTATGGGCAAGGCAGCAGACAGCAAAGAACAGCAGGTTGATTATTTAAAGAACCGATTAGATATGTTTATGAATGTGATTGATTCATTAGATCCTGAATCCACAGACGTTGAGGATATAGACAGACTCATCCAGATGATTGACGACCTAGAAGCGAAATATGAACGGTTTAAAACCGATTGGAAGGAAGAATAGCTCGCGCTGATGCGGGCTTTTTTCTTTAAATTGGCAGGTCAAAAAGTGTATGAGTACCCGGTATATTCTGCACAATAGAAGAAAAACCGGGAAGTGACGTAAATGAAAAAATGCATACTGATCTGTCTATGTGTGCTTTTTGTATCGATGCCTTTTTCAAACTTAGAAGCCGTGTCTAATCAGCCGATTCATTGGGGATTTGCTAAAAGCAAAGAGCACAAGCCAGCAGATGCTGGCAAGGAACTGACGACACTCTTAAAGAAATATGATGCTTTCTATTTAGGAAATACGAAAAAGAAAGAGATTTATTTTACATTCGACAATGGCTATGAAAATGGGTACACACCCAAAATCTTGGACGTGCTGAAAAAGCATCAAGTACCCGGCACCTTTTTTGTGACTGGGCACTTCGTAAAGGACCAGCCTAAGCTCGTCAAACGTATGGCAGAGGAAGGTCATATTATTGGCAACCATTCCTATCACCATCCAGATTTAACAACAAAGAGTACGAAAGAAATCAAAGAAGAGCTAGATCGTGTCAATGAAGCGGTATACAAAATCACAGGAAAACAAGATAACCTCTACCTTCGTCCACCGCGCGGGGTGTTCAGTGAAAGGGTACTAAAGGAAACGAAACAGCTTGGCTACCAAACCGTTTTCTGGTCAGTAGCGTTTGTAGATTGGCATATCCACCATCAAAAAGGAAAACAGTATGCGTACAATCAAATGATGAAACAGGCGCATCCGGGTGCCATTTACTTACTTCATACCGTCTCAAGGGACAATGCCGAGGCACTTGATGATGCCATCACTGCTTTAAAAAAACAAGGATATACCTTTAAAAGCTTAGACGATCTCATGCTTGAAAAAGTATGGCATCTCCCTCAGCTATAGAAAAAGCTTGCAGACACTGCAAGCTTTTTGACTTATCCTTCTCTTATTTTACGCTGGAACAAAAGGGGACGATGACGAGTAAAGGAGTCAATCAAGCCCTCACCGAAAATCGTGATGCTTTGCTCCCAAGGATGTCCTAGTAAACCCCAGGTCATCTCTTTTGATAAAAAGAAATAGTCATCTCCATTCTCCAGAGATATCATATGTGATGTAAGGAGATGGTGCTTGAAAACCGGGAAAGCGAGAGATGCTTGGGTTAAATTTAAACTTTTGATCAAATGTTTTCCATGCGTACTTTAGTTCTTTGTCTGTCAGTGGAATCCAGTTTTCCATAGTATCTCCCTTTCAAGCACTTCTCTCAAAAAAACTATTTGAAAATCCTAAACCATCCTTTATGTTTAAACCACAAAAGCATCCCTGAGACAAGCAAACCCATGAAAATCAGTACGCCAAAATAGCCATATTTCCAGTGTAATTCAGGCATGTTATCAAAGTTCATCCCATACACCCCAACAATAAAGGTCAGTGGAATAAAAATCGTCGAGACAATGGTCAGTGTCATCATGATGGCATTCATTCGATTGGAATTTAGTGTTTGATAGCTGTCTCGTAAATCGGCTGTCATATCACGGTTTGACTCAACGATTTCTGTTAGTTTCAATAGATGATCATAAATATCATTAAAATATGCTTGCCGGTTTGCATCGCTTTTCATCATATTCGTGTTCACAATTCGATATAAGAGGTCCCTCATCGGAATAATGGTTCTGCGCAGTTTGAGCAAATCGGATCGAATACCGAATACTTCGTTCATCAAAGTACCATACGTTTTATGCCCTTCTTCATCCTCGATTTCATTGAGCCTGTCCTCAATTTGATAAATAATAGGAAAATAATCATCGACGAGCTGGTCAATCAGCATATAAGCCATATGCTCTGGCCCGCTCTCTCGTGCTTTATCAGACCCTTTGAGCTTTCGAATGACTCGATCAATGTAGGGGGCTTCCTTCAAATGAAAAGTAACGATATAGTTTTCTCCAACAAACAGGTCGACTTCTTCAGATCGAAGTGTTTTTTGATTGAGGGCATGAAGGACGAAAAATAAATACCCTTCATAAAAATCAAGCTTTGGCCGCTGTAAATAATGGAAGCAATCTTCAATCGCAAGCGGATGGAACTGAAAAAATTCCTTTAACAGTGCTGCTTCCTTTTCCGTTGGCGCATAAAAATCAATCCAATACCAGGCAATATCGGGGCTTGAAAGCTGCTGCAATGTTGCATGTTCAATCAAGTCGCCGTTTTTTGTCACTGCAAGTTTTTTCAGCATGTGCACCCCTCCAGACTTGCATTATATCATGAAGCAGCAGCGGTGAACTTATACGTTTTCACCATAAAAAAGCCGATCTCATCGCTGAGATCGGTCCAATGTGCGTGTATGATTGATGGATAAAGCGAGAATTAAGGACGACGGAAGTTGACGAAACCACCGTTACGGTCGAACCAACCTCTAAATGCCCAGTTGATGTAACCGCCATCACCTTTGTTTGTGAAAGATCCATTTTCAAATACCCAAACTCCGTACGTAATGCTTCCGTATTTAACAGTAGCAAACGTTTTAACACCGTTGAAACGAGTCTCATAGCCTTGGCTTAAGTTAAAGACCATGACATTGTATTTTGCGCCAGCAGCATAGAAAGCAGACTCCATTAATCCTTTGACAAAGCCTTCACGGTTCGTGTTAGCATTTGCAGCATTAATTAATGCATTGGCAATTCCAAGTACGTCAAAGTTAATGTTAACATTTGTCGCATTTGTCGTTGCTTTACCTTCAGCAGCTTTGTTTAACACAGTTTGCTGAATAGTTGTTGAAACTGGAGCAGTTTTTTGCTCAGCAGCGTCAGCGAATACTGGTAGTGTCGAAGAAACAGCAGTGGCAAGGGCAACAGAAAGAATTGTTTTTTTCATTGGTCGGATCTCCTTTGTTTTTAAATTTTGGGTCTTCTTTTAGTAAAACGTGAAACTAGGTGAAGCCGGTTATCAATGAGGTAAATATGTTCCTGCAAGATGAAACAAATGATTGCCTAATCCGCTAATTCCTTTGTTCACCTCCTTGATATGTCATAATTATACAAATATTTTCGAAATAGAAGATATCACCCATAGGTTCTATTTCTAATTTAAGGAAAATGATCCTAAAATGTTGAAGATTGATGTCGAATTTTAGCTGAATTCGACTAAAAATTTTCATCTATCCAAAAGGAGAATGACCATAAATAAGGAAGATATAACTGATAAATTCTTGTACTCTTTATATTTAAAAGTATTCAATATAGAGAATCATTCATGCAAAGTGAAACAATCACATCTGCGTGTGTTGACAGAAAGGAAGAGGAAAAACATGTGGGAAAAACACCTATTGGTTGAACCGCCCTATCACTTCGATCAAGTGCTGAGACGTTTGTCGAGCGATCCATTAAAGGCGGTCGATCTGGATAAAAGAGAAATCAAAGTACCGATGAGGCTGAATCATAAACCGTACGTTGCAGTCGTTCAAGCGACAGGAACAAAAGAAGCGCCTTCGTTCCGGGTACAGGCTAACGGGCCGGAGGAAGCGATCCTTTCTGAGGTGAAGCGGATATTTGGCATGGAGCATCAATTACATGCCGTGCATGACCATTTTGCTCAAACAAATCTTGCGCCCATTTTTGAACGTCATATCGGAACGCCGCTTATGTTGGATTTCCATCTATATCATTGCTTGATGAAATGCATCATTCATCAGCAGCTCAATCTTGCATTTGCTTATGAGCTGACGAAACGGTTTGTTCATACGTATGGTGAGCAAATCGACGGCGTTTGGTTTGACCCTTTACCGGAAACCATTGCATCACTTGAAACCGATGATTTGAGAAAACTGCAATTCAGTCAGCGAAAAGCGGAATATGTGATTGATGTCTCAAAGCGAATAGTGAGCGGCTCTCTGAATTTAGAAGAATTACACGACTTAACGGATATTGAAATTGAAGAACGTCTGCTTCCGATTAGAGGGATTGGACCTTGGACGGTTCAAAATGTCCTCATGAATGGACTTGGAAGACCAAATCTCTTTCCAATGGCAGATATCGGGATTCAAAATGCGATCAAACGTCACTTTGACCTGCCAGAAAAGCCAACAAAAGAAGAGATGGCAGTTTTAAGCAAGGAGTGGGCACCGTATTTAAGCTACGCCTCCCTTTATTTATGGAGAAGTATAGAGACAGATAAATAATTGAAAGGCATTTTCGCTCTTCGTCCAAGTCGTGATATACTATTCAGATGGAATAAAATGAGGACAACCGATAAAGGTTTAAATAGAACGGAGAGAATAAACGTGAAAGAAAAACAGCAAGGAGCCCTTCTGCAAAAGGGGCAGCAGTTCCCGCTTACCATTAAACGCCTTGGCATTAATGGGGAAGGGGTCGGTTATTTTAAAAAGCAAGTGGTCTTTGTCCCAGGTGCACTTCCAGGTGAGGAAGTAGTAGTTGAAGCAACGAATGTCCAAGCGAAATATGCAGAAGGTACGGTGAGGAAAGTCCGCAAGCGCTCAGAACATCGAGTGAAACCGCCGTGCCCAGTATACGAAGAGTGCGGAGGCTGTCAGCTTCAGCATTTGGCATACGAGCAGCAGTTAAAGGAAAAACGCGATATTGTCATTCAATCAATGGAGCGTCATACAAAGCTGTCGGTTGAAAAGATCGACATTAGACCAACAATCGGTATGGAAGATCCATGGCACTACCGAAATAAAAGTCAGTTCCAAGTCGGAAGATCACATAGCGGCGACATCATCGCAGGGCTTTATGGGCTGAATTCCCATAAACTTGTCCCGATCAAGGAATGTATCGTCCAGCATCCGAAAACGAATAAAACAACAGGCGTCGTCCGCAAAATTTTAGAGAAATTCGGCGTATCTGTTTACAACGAGCGGACAAGAAAAGGCGACGTGCGCTCGATTGTTGTGCGTGTCGGCTTTGAAACAGGTGAAGTCCAAGTTGTCCTTGTCACATCAAAACCTGAGTTTCCAAAGAAAAAAGAAATCGCCGAAGCCATTCAAAAACGTCTGCCAGAAGTGACGTCTATTATGCACAATATCAATGGCGAAAAAACATCAGTCATCTTTGGGCATAAAACATCGCACCTAGCTGGCAACATGGTCATCCAAGAATTTTTAGGAGACGTCTCATTTGAATTGAGTGCACGGGCTTTCTTCCAATTGAATCCGAAGCAGACATTAAAGCTTTACGACGAAGCGAAAAAAGCGGGCAAACTGACTGGCAAAGAAAAGGTAGTCGATGCGTATTGCGGTGTTGGAACCATTGGAATGTGGATCTCAGATGGCGCAAAAGAAGTAAGAGGTATGGATGTCATCAAAGAATCAATTGATGACGCGAAGAAAAATGCCAAAAAACACGGCATGAAAAACGCGACTTATGTGACAGGCACAGCCGAACACTGGCTGCCAAAATGGGTTAAAGAAGGCTTCCGTCCCGATGTTATCGTCGTCGACCCGCCAAGAACAGGCTGCGAACGCACTTTCCTAGACACCGTCAAACAAGTCAAACCAAAACGCTTTGTCTACGTCTCTTGCAACCCATCCACACTAGCAAAAGACCTTGAATACATGTCAAAAGACTATAAGATCGAATACATGCAGCCAGTGGATATGTTTCCGCATACGGCGCATGTGGAGACCGTGGTATCGATGGTTAGAGTATAAAAAGTGAAATGAATAAAACGGTCCGTGATTTGAATACTGGCTTCTAGCTTGTAGGATCATCACGGACTTTTTTTATCAACTTATTCAGAGATGTCGATCAAAGGAATGGAGGAGGATGAGGTTGAGTCAATTTGAGATTCTAACTAACTATATCCCTTTGCTTCAGGGCAATGGTATTGGTGAATGGGTCATAGATAAAGAAAATGATGGAACAGCGGAACACCCGATTCAGATGCCCTATGTGAATTATTCCGAAACGGTCCGTCGTTTTATCGAGGATGTCTATACATTTGCAGAACAGCATCAAGAAATGGAGATTACCCGCTATAGAGAGATCCTCAAAGAAAATGGAATTGAATGGGGAATGAACGACATGGAGGATGTGGACGTTTCCAATTTAAATTCGCAGTGTGTGCTGGCTCTCATCATGGGGGTTCTGAGAGCTGAACGATTTTGCGATGGTGTCATACTCGATTTCTTTACAAACGGAACTATTGTCAAGTGGCTTGAAAGATTGGAACGTTTGGAGTAAAAGAGACTAGATTTCGGGGTGATCAATTGAAAAACAAAACAGATGTATCCCACATGTTTCCTCCTATGAAAATAGAAGAAATTGATCATATTTTATTATATGATCTTGATGCAATAAAAATGGAAAAAGAAGATGAACGTATAAAATTCATTTTACAAGATCCCTATTGTCCTGATAAACATCATATTCACAGTGTGTATGTCATCTATAAAAGGTCTATACTCAATTTACTTGAAGGTAGGATTCGTTCTATTCATAGTCATGAATTCATGACTGCTAAGAAAAAGGATCGAACGATTTCTATAGAAAATATAGAATATGTATTAGAGATCGCTACAGTTTTGGTTCTTGCAAGTGAAAATAATGGAATATTGACGAATTATTTTTATAGTGGAGTCGGACAAAGGTTAGATTGTATTTTTAATCTATGCTTAGGTTATTCAACAGATTTACAAAAGAAAGAGCATAAAGTAAGTTTGAAACGATTTATGGATGATATAAAGATTGTTGAAGCGATGGGATTGTTAGAAAAAATAGTAGGATAATGAGCAAAACCTAGATTTTAGAGAAATCTAGGTTTTTTCGTCTTTTGAAAAATTTAATCAACTTCATGTTGACCTTCCCCTTAACTGAAAGGTTTATACTGTGATCAGATCAACAAATCGGAGGAGATGCAGGATGTTCAAGATCGGCGATTTTTCTATGTTAAGCAAAGTCCCTGTCAAAACCTTAAGATATTATGACCAAATTGATTTATTAAAACCTAAACAGATCGATCAAGATTCGGGATACCGTTATTACTCAGCTGAGCAGCTACTTGAGGTCAATCGAATTTTTCTCTATAAGGAATTAGGCTTTACGTTAAAACAAATGGGGCAGCTTCTTCGTGAAGATATTTCGGTAGAGCAGATTCAGGGCATGTTTCTCTTGAAAGAGAGTGAGATTCAGCAATTGATCGAGAGAGAACAGCAGAAATTAGCCCGTATTAAGGAGCGGATGCACCTCATCAAACGAGAGGGGTGTGTTGAAAAAGAACAGGAGGTCATCATCAAATCGGTTGAAAGCAAACGCATCATGTCTTTTCAATCCAACGGAACTGTTGATGAGATCCCATCATTCTTTCAAACGTTTCATCATTTGTTACATAAACACCCGCAAGAATTGAACTCAGAGCCACAAATCGTGCTGTGGAGGGAATCACTTGCTAAAGAAAGTGAGTTCGAATTTGAGGTTGGGTATTCCGCTAAAGCGTTAAGGGGCTCTCTTCCTCAGGGAATTACGATGCGCACGTTACCAGCTGAAGAAACCATGGCGACACTATTATTTCATTCACAATCCCCATTTGCACAATCTGCTTGTGTTGACCTGGCGACATGGATCGAACATAACGGATACCGCGTGAAAGATGATCAGCCGGGCCGAGAAATCTATTACCCATTGTCAGAAAATGAAGAAGGAAGACTCATTGAAATTCAAATTCCTATAAAAAATGAAGTCAAATCGTAAACATTGCCCAAAGGAGAACCGTCACGATGAAAAATAAAGCCGTTGTTTATTTACTTGCTTTAGCAGCCTTTTTAATCGGAACAATCGAATATATCATTACAGGGATTATTCAAATGGTCGCAGCTGATTTACAGGTCACGACATCAGCTGCTGGTTTATTGGTCACATCCTTAGCGCTCTCAGCAGCAATCGGCGCACCGATTGTCATTGCACTAACCATCAATATCGACCGCAGAAAAATATTATCATGGATGCTGATCATTTTTACTTTAAGTAATATCATCACAAGTGTCAGCCATTCGTTTGAAATGGTGCTGATGACAAGGGTTTTACAAGGAATTAGTGGAGGGACGGCCATTGTGGTGGCAATGGCTGTGGCCACTCGTCTTGTGGAAAGAGAAAAAAGAGGAACAGCCATTGGCATCATTTTAATGGGATTAAGCAGCTCCTTGGTTTTAGGCGTTCCAATCGGGACATTTCTAAGCAGTATGATCGGATGGAGAGCATTATTCGCAGCCATTGGAGTGATCACGCTTATTCCGCTGATTGTGGTGTATAGGCGGATCCCTTCTATGAAAGAACAAGAACCGGTGACGCTTCGTATGCAATTATCGATTTTAAAAGACAAGCGTATATTACTTGCAGTGGCAGTGACGCTATTTTATGTAGGTGGATATTCCACGTTATTTACCTATTTAACGCCCTTCCTGCAAGCATCAGCCAACCTAAGCATCACAGAAATCAGTGGCATTTTGTTACTAGCGGGAATATGCAGCTTTTTAGGATCAAGCCTTGGAGGGATGGCAGCAGATAAAAAAGGGCCCATCTTCACGATTTTTTCTGGCATCATCTTGCAAATCATGATGCTCATGCTGCTATCATTTGTCACAGGGAATCTCGTGGTCATGGTGGCTGTTATCATGATATGGATGATCGCTACATGGAGTACATCACCAGCTCAGCAGCTATATCTTGTATCCCTTGTTCCAAAATCTCCTGATATTGCATTAAGTGTCAATACATCATTTATTCAATTCGGATTTGCTTTAGGATCGGGGTTAGGGGGGATTGTGTTGAGCAGGACATCTATATTGCACCTGAGCTGGATCAGTGCTGGAACGGTTCTTCTCGCTTTACTCATGACCATCTTGATGGTGGCGTTTGACAGAATCTCTCAGCAGAAGAGTTTGAAGGTGATCGAGCAAGGAAGGTAACATAGATTTACTAGTATTGAGGGAACTACTTATTTCGGTAGTTCCTTTTTTGATTTGAAGAATGCACCAGTTGAGAAGTTTATTTGCTACAATAGGAGTAAATATCCAAAGAATGAAGGGATCAATTTCACACTAGCTTTTTAAGGGTGAATAATAAATTATTTTAAAAATGTATGTCAAACAAAAGTACTACTAGACAGGAGAGAATACATAATGCCAATAAGTGAGAAGATCATCAATCGTAAAGGCGCTCGAAAGGGGAGTGACATTCCTCATGACGTCTTGATTCTTTTGAATCAGGGAGAGTTAGAGAGTGTCAATTTAACTGAATGGCTGGCTGTCAATCATGTGACTCTATTACAGCATGTTTTGCCGTCCATTGGTTTAGACAAACATTTAATCGATCTTTCAGCAGAAATCGCCAAACAAAAAGCGGAGTCAGGCATGAAAGCGATTCGTCTTATCGGTCATTTGTTAGATGAAATGCTGCAGGAAGAAAATGAGGAAAAAAGAGTGGAAGTCATACAGGCATGCAGTTGTCACATATCTGATAGCGTCCGCTGCTGGGCTGCTTATATGAACAAACAGCATTCATCCTCTTTAGAAGAGAAACTAGCGTACATTCAGCCATTTGCAGCTGATCATCATTTTGGTGTACGCGAAATTGCTTGGATGTCAGTGAGAGAAAGTCTAAGTCAGCAGCTCGATCAAAGTATAGAATATTTAACAGAATGGGCAAAAAGTGAGGATGAAAATATTCGTCGATTCTCTGTAGAGGCAATCCGTCCAAGAGGTGTATGGACAAAGCATATTGAGTTATTAAAACAGGAGCCAGAAAGAGCACTGCCAATTCTAAATCACCTCAAATCTGATCCATCAACATATGTTCAAGATTCTGTAGGAAACTGGCTGAATGACGCTAGTAAAACACAGCCTGATTGGGTACGAAACCTGTGCGAACAGTGGTCAATGGATTCTGATACAAAAGCGACTAGCAGAATTGTTAAGAAAGCCAAAAGAACGATTGTGAAGGGGAATTTGTGAATTAGAGCATGATCTACATTCCTTTTATGAGGAGATTTCTATCGATAAATCAATCGGAAAGAAAGTCTCAGAGAGTTGTACGCAAATGGCCCCATTTCGTGGGGCTTTTTGTTTTTCGTAAAAGTCTAGCTTCCACTGTTCTGCCATGATTACTTCTGTAAAGATCTAATCATCTCCTTGTCATACTTTTGAATGAAATTGACTCAATAGAATTGACGAAAGAACCATGAATAGGTGAAGATGAAATAAAATGTAAGATAAAGGGAGACGAATGATGATACATATCATATTTGGGGCGGCAGCTGCCGGTAGTTTAAAACAAGCAATACGTGAAATGAAGCAAAAACAAATAGATGATGTCATCGCTTTTGATGATATCTATTCAATTGGACCACTTCTACATTTACACGAACATGAAGGACAAGCGAACCGTATAGAATGGCTGCGTAACGTGATGTCAAATGAATTTGGCTATTTTGACGACATGGTCAACGATCAGCATAGAATGCTTCAGCAAATAAAAGAAATAAAAGCTGGCAGTCGTATACTCATCTGGACAGGCAGTAATGCACATGAGCAAATTGCCTTGCGATATGCCATCTATTTATTAAAAGAGAAAAGCATTGAATTGTCTGTAATCAATATAACGACAGCATTTGATCAGCTGTTCAATACGAATACAAGAAGAATGATCCTTCGACATTCCGGAGAAATCGCATCTGAAAAATTTAAAATTTTGTATGAGAGTAAAGAGCATATTCACCCAGTGACAAAAGAAGAAAGAGAAAGATTACAAAACGAATGGCTTTCACTTGCTAAAGAAAATCATATGCTGCGGATATGGCAAAAAGGACAAGTGATCAGCGTACCAGAAGATGAATTTGATGCTTATTTAGTGAAAATGGCTAAGCGGCTTCATCAGTCCGCGCCAGAAGAGGAGTATATCGTCACTCCACGCTTAATAGGAGAAGTCATTGGTCATTTAGATCAGTATATCGGCGATGATTTTATTGAATATCGATTGAAGACATTAATTGATCAAGGGATGTTTGACATGAAAGGAAAAAGAACTTCCATGCGTTATTACTCGATTAAACTGACAGAGTTCGGTCAGAACTTCAAAAAATGGGTGTGCTGTCGAGAGTTTGAGGATCATCCTTTTGTGAAAATTGAAGGAGATTACGGTGGTGAACCTTTTCATTGCGGGCATTGTCAATGTCATTTAGAAAGAGATGATGTACCAATGAGTGATACCCTTTTCTCAAAGTTATGGAATTGGAATATACAGTATGGCCGCTGGTTTGACGAAGAAACCGATGATTTGCTGCCAAATGGTGTAGACATGGAAAGAAAGTTCAATCAAGAAGGAGAGCGAATCACTGAAGAAGTGAAACGAGCCTTATCTCCTGCGTTTCAAATTGAATACAGCCCAAGTGAATACACACAATATTACATTTAAAGAATGAATTTCGTTATCACTGCACAAAATAATCCTTTACATGATCCATCATCATCATGTAAGATATGGAGAAATTAAAAGCGAAGAAAAGGACATGAGCCATTTTTACTGGTTACCAGAGAGGGAAGTGACGCTGAAATCTTCCTAACACAGAAAAATGGTCTTACCACCTTTGAGCTGTATTGGAGAAATTACAGTATCCAATACCGTTTACGCCACGTTACGGCACCAGAGCCATAAAGCGCATACGCATTATGGGAATTTGGGTGGAACCACGGATCACACATTCGTCCCTTTATGAGGGATGGGTGTGTTTTTTTGTTTACTTTTATAGCATGATTGCTTTGAAAAGGACATGAGTAGCTTTTATCGGTTCACAGAGAGGGAAGTCACGGTGAAATCTTCCTAACGCAGAAAAGCTATCTTACCACCTTTGAGCTGTATTGGGGAACATTACAGTATCCAATACCGTCTACGCCACGTTACGGCACCAGAGCCATAAAGCGAATACGCGTTATGGGAATTTGGGTGGAACCACGGATTACACATTCGTCCCTCTATGAGGGATGAGTGTGTTTTTTTATTTCAAAAAAGAGAAAGGTGTGTCAGTGATGAGAGAAAAAATGGTGAAAATTCAATTTCCAGATGGAAAGATCAAGGAGTTCTCCGCAGGTACGACAGTCGCAGAGGTTGCCTCCCATATTAGCCCAAGTTTAAGAAAAAAAGCAGTAGCGGGAAAGATCAATGATCAGACAGTGGACTTAAGTTATCCGTTAAACAACGATGCGGGGGTTTCGATTCTAACACTTGATTCAAAAGAAGGGCTGGAAGTGTTACGTCATACAGCTACACATGTATTAGCCCAAGCTGTGAAAAGGTTATATGACAATGTGACACTGGGGATCGGACCTGTCATTGAGAATGGATTTTACTATGATATGAAGCTGAATCAAACGTTAAGCGTAGAGGATTTGGCAATGATTGAAAAAGAGATGAAAAACATCATAAACGAGAATCACCTTATTCAAAGAATGGAAGTCTCTTACAAAGAAGCTGAAGTGATGTTTGCACATGATCCATATAAACTGGATATTTTAAAAAGTCTCCCTCGACAAGAAGCCATCACGATTTATCAGCAAGGAGAATTTATCGATTTGTGCCGCGGTCCCCATTTACCTTCTACAGGGTATTTAAAGGCATTTAAACTAACACGTGTGGCAGGGGCTTATTGGCGGGGAGATAGCAATCAGGATGTCTTGCAGCGAGTGTATGGTGTAGCGTTTCAGCATCCAAATCATCTAGCTGATTATCTTCATTTCATGGAAGAAGCAAATAAACGTGATCACCGGAAATTAGGGAAACAGTTATCCCTCTTTATGTTTTCAGAAGAAGCGCCAGGCATGCCGTTTTATTTACCAAAAGGTCAGATTGTCAGAAATGAATTAATGGCCTTTTCTAGAGAAGTGAGAGGTCAAGCGCAATATGAAGAAGTAAGTACTCCATTTATGATGAACCAAGAACTTTGGGAAAAGTCAGGCCATTGGGATCATTATCATGAGAATATGTATTTCTCAGAAGTAGACGATACAAGTTTTGCTTTAAAACCGATGAACTGTCCAGGGCATATGCTCATGTTCAAAAATAACTTATATTCCTATAGAGACCTTCCAATTAGAATGTCTGAATTTGGTCAAGTGCATCGTCATGAATTTAGCGGAGCATTAAATGGATTGTTCAGGGTCAGAACATTTTGCCAAGATGATGCCCATATTTTTTTAAGAGAAGATCAAATCGAAGCTGAAATCAAACGGATTTTTCAATTAGTTGATCATGTGTATCGGACATTTGGTTTTGAGTATTCAGTCGAACTATCCACTCGTCCAGAAAAAGCATTAGGGGATGACGCTATTTGGGATGTATCCGAAAAAGCGCTAAAAAATGTGCTTGATCAGTTAAAGGTTGACTACTACTTAAATGAAGGAGATGGGGCATTTTATGGTCCGAAGATCGACTTTCATATTCAAGATGCACTAAAGCGGAGCCACCAGTGCGCCACAATTCAGCTGGATTTTCAAATGCCAGAGAAATTTGATTTAACATATATCAACGAGAAAAATGAAAAGGTGCGTCCAGTTGTCATTCATAGTGCCATTTTTGGTTCACTTGACCGGTTCCTTGGTATTCTCATTGAACATTTTGCCGGCGTCTTCCCGTTATGGCTCGCACCAATCCAAGTACAAATCATACCTGTCTCAAGCGTTCACCTTGATTACTGCATAGAGGTGCAGCAGCAATTAAGAAATATCGGAATTAGAGTCACAATCGATGAACGTGATGAAAAACTCGGCTATAAAATGAGAGAAGCACAAATGCAAAAAATGCCTTATATCGCTGTCATTGGAGATACAGAAATGCAAGAAAAAACACTGAACATCAGACAACATGGAGAAAAAATGTCAAAGCTGCTGTCTATTGATGAATTTAAACACCAGGCAGCCCAGCAAATAAAAGACAGAACAGCTAAAATATGATGTGCTGATTTCATGAAGAAGGAAAAGACGTCCATTGAATGTGGACGTCTTTTCATTTGTGAAAAAGCCGAATTGACAATTGAAAGGGAAAATATTGAAACATTTTTTCGTTAAAATCGTAATAAGGATAGAGCGTTTATCAGAAAAATTTGAAACGAGGAGGAGTTTATCACATGGAACAAGCTGCACTAAAAAAGATGAGGACAAAACAAATCGCTATCTCTAATTTATTTGTCGGACTTATGATCATCATTTTTTTTATGTTGATTCAAATTGTTAAAATCCAACTGACACATTTCCTTTTTTGTTTAGGAATTTTAATCCTTATCCAAGGCATTTTAGGCTTTATCAGAAAAGGAACAACAAAGTCTTTCATACCTATTTTAGAGCAGGTAGCTATTTATGAAAAAGAGAAATTAGGGAAAGAGTGGGAAAAGGAAAAACGGTTAGATCATGTGTGGAAAATCATATTGAGTGTCATTATGTTTATTCAATCATTTACTTTACAAAATGTGGATAATGCATTTAGTGACGTCGATCCTGCATTGATCATTTTCTTGTTTTTGATGGTTCTAGCCATTTTAAATATAAGCATGCTTTTTCGTTTTAGAAAAATCGACCGATCGACTGTAGGTGAATTAACAGGCTACACAAAAGAGTCAAATATAATGGCAATCGCTTTAGGATTTTTTATGGCAATCGTCATTTTCATCTTTATCGTTATTTTTATTCTTCCATAAAACATCATCATTTTGAGGTGAATTCATTGAATGCAAACATTCAACAACTGATCGATCAGACAAAGGCGACATTTGGCTTAGATCTTTACTATCTAAAAAGACACAGTTTTCATCGCTACGTCAATATGTTCAATGAAACGGTTTATACATTGAATATGGAATGGTTTCCCTCTAATGAGGCTGAACCCGAGGACGATGATCTAAACCCAGACGGCACAGCTGTCATTGAAGTGAACTTGAATACAGGACAGACCGAGTCGGTTATTTTTGTTATGGACAAAACCTATGCGCAGCATGGTGTCACGTTTAAGAGACCTTATCCAGCTCATGTCATTCAATGGATCGAACAAGAAACAGGATTGATCTATGGAGAGCATTTTCATATGCATCAGAAGGAAAAAGGGGAACTTTCTTTCGAAGAAGCAATAGATGGTGTGAAAGTAACACCTTCAGGCAGAATCGAAGTGAAATGGAATGAACATGGACAGCTCATGTACTTTACACACCAAGGTCCATTTATAGCTAAAACATTACTGAAAGCTGAGGAATATGTGCTTTCCCTTGATCAGGTGAGGAACTTAGCTGAGCAGCAAGTGCAGCTATTTCAATTGCCTTCCTTCGAGCACAATCAAATCCGTTCTATTTATGCTTTA
Organism: Bacillus sp. Leaf49; assembly: GCF_001426125.1. NCBI lineage: Bacteria > Bacillati > Bacillota > Bacilli > Caryophanales > Bacillaceae > Bacillus > Bacillus sp. Leaf49. The sequence continues at coordinate 43,844 of NZ_LMRK01000004.1, forward strand.
GAAGAAATCTATGTGAAGAACGATGGAACAGGAACTCTTCCGTTTGAAATTGGGCGTGAAGAAACACATTGTATACACATGAATAAAGTCATTGAGTGGAATGAACCGATAAACAATGCCTTTGAAAAAAAAAGAAATGGACATTCATGAGAACATTTCAGCTGAACAAGCTTTCTCATTGGAACCGTCACCAGATTCCTTCCCGATATCAAAAGAAGACCAGGATGAGTGTATCAAAGCAGTCCGCACCTTCTTGGCGCAAAAATATCCAAACGATACAGGAAAGTGGGTTCTAAAAACACTCCAACGTGATCATGGATACATCCATGCGATATTAAAAACGAATGAGCAAGAAGGCAGTGGATTTATGGATAAAATCAAGGTCTTCATTGATGCCAACACTTTTGAAGCCATTAATTACATAGATAAAAAGGAGATGTTTCAAGTATGTGGGATACTCAATCCATCTCAAACAGCTAGTGAAATCACCATAACTCAGAAACAAGCCTTTGAAACATTGAGAGAACGCCTCGAACTTACACCTATCTATGTCTATGACGATGTGCAAAAACAATATGTTTTATGCGGCAAGCTCGATTGTCATGATGGCGTTGATGCAGTGAGCGGCGAAGTGTTCTCTTTGACAGACCTTTCATAACTTCCAAAAGAACAGTGAGGAGCTGTTCTTTTTTTGTCCCATCTCCCTCTTTTTTGCAGAAAAATGGAATATTGTAGCAGGAAGTTGTCGTTTCATCACGAAAGAAAACAGGTAAGAATATGATCATAGGTCCATTGTTTGGATTCGTGGTGGAGTCAATGAGAAGACATAGGAAACGTTATACATATTAAACATTCGTGACAGTACAGTTGATCTACAGTATCAAGTCTAAAAAGTGAGTGATCATGTCTCAAGCCGTATGCGAAAATACGTGTACCGAGATCATATGATGAGTTGGTTCCGTTTGTTTTTAGGTGAGTTTGAAGCCAAGTTAGAAGAAAGTGAGGATATCTACCTTGAGTACATTGGAAGTGTTTCGTCAGTTTTTGGTTGACCATTATCCTGCGTTACAAGATGAGCTTTGGCTGAAAGATGTTGATACCCTTCGAATCTCTCCTATTCTTCATCCTTTTCTGAAAAGCAAGCTGCCAGAAGGGATTGAAAAATTCACTTGTGTCCTATTCACACAGCAAACAGATCAAACCACTGCCCCGCTCAAAGTCTACCTTCTATTAGATGAATATGAGCAATCGCTTTACGCCATTGATTTGATGAATGAACAAATCGTGCTTCATTAATACAGAACCAAAAAGCTGCTTGAGAATGTCTCAGCAGCTTTTTTTTATGATGAACATTAGTTTGTCATATCAACCAATCTTCGGTGTAAGTTGTCCAATTCTTTTTTTTTTGGAAAAGAGCTGATCAGCAGCGTAGATCGACCGAATTGAAGAGGAAGCTCAGTATCGGTCACAATCATATCAACCCCAAGTTGATCCATCGTGACATCATTTAACGTATTTTCTGGACTTGTAAAAATGTGAATGAGAGGAGGCACGCTTAATTTAATTAAATCAGCAATAAACAAACTATGATAATAACCTAATGTTGAAATAACAAAAATGTTCAGCACGTTTCTCCGTTCCATCTCTAAATGAACAAGCCCTCTCCAAGAAGATGTAATGATACGAATCAATTCCCGTTCATTTTTCACAAAAGAAGCGAGGATATCGTCTGTTTTTAACTCTTGGATGATATGACTAATCCTCGAATAGAAGTAAGGAAACTGTTTTTTCACCTCTGATAAATAGCTCGATTTCTTTTTGAAAAGGAATCCATCTCTCACGGTAATTTCATTGGAATACACATAATATTGGAGAAGAACGAGTGTCATCACCTTACGATTCGCTATTTCTTGATGAAAAATCGACTCCAACTGGGTGATAAATGAATGAATGGCATCATAGAGGCGTGGTGTATGCGACTGAAAGAACGTCAATTTTTCTTCGACAGTTTCAATTGATTTAAAGTGCCCAATAGCTGGTTCGATCAATAGCAAAAAGACAAATTCATGATGATCCAGCGTCACATCAAATACGTCTTTGGCCATTCGGCAGATGTGCTCTTCCCATCTTCTAATTTGATCATAGATTCCTTTAGCTGTAGAGGTTTGTTTTTCTTCAGTCATTGAGTATGTATATTTACGGCTGATTGTAAAACCTTTTCGCATTCGGTGAATGGAAACGCCGAGCCACAGGCAGTATTTATCTATCGCGACATCTGGTACATTGACTTCGAGCACCTGAAATAGTTCTTGTAATAAATGAACTGCGTCTTGTTTTTGAATATCATCAAATGGCCAAAGGCGGCTTCCATACACTTCAAATAAAAATTCAACAAAGAATTGACGAATCTCCTTCTCATTCCCATGGAACTGCATACTATCTGGGCGTAACTCGATGTCATAGGATGTAAGGATCGAGTTGATTTTATGAATCGTGTTATACAATGTGGATCTACTGATATTCAGCGTGTCCATCCATTCATAGAAAGATCTGTTTTCTTCAAAAAAAATGCCGTCAATCAATCGAATTTCAATCGTATCCTTTAGAATTTCTTTGATATAGTAATCCACTCGTATCGTCTGCGTATTACAAATGGATATGCCTTGTCTTGGCTTTATGTGGATTAACGGTTCTCCGTTCTCGGTTTGGAACGATTTCATTTGTTCTATATCGCTTTGAATGGCTCGAACAGAACCGATATGTTCATTCGATATCTCTTGAAGGCTCCACCACTTATTTTTGGATACAAGCAATTTTAAAATGTTTATCCATCTCTTTGATTTATTATCAATGAGCTCCATCAAACAACTAACTCCTTTCTTTGGCTTACCTCTATATATTATGAAGTTCAGATGAAGAACATTTGAGCTCAAAATAGGCATGAAATGATTGTAATGTTTTGCCTAAATCGTTTTGTCTTCAATTTTGACGATAAAAGAGAAAAAAATTAGACGAAAACAAATGTTATTCGCTGATTCTCCATATTTTTCTTTTAAAAGGTGATAAGTATGCCATGAATCTTATAAAAATGGATCATTTTGTTTATTTTTTTGCTGCTCAAACGGTAAATGTAAGAATAAAAAGCATCGGCTTTTTGATTACCATATGAAAGGGAGTAGAAGGAATGCGATCTATATGATGCTGAACTATCTCACCATACATACCATATGAGTCATGCTTGTTTTATATGAACGTTCTATATGTGAATACATGCTTATATATGCATGTATTAATCATTTGTTGTTCATTCCAGTATAAATAGAAAAATTCACATGTCTTCTTTTCATGTTCCCTCTCACTATTCCCCATTGCTATAGACCCCTATCCAACTACTATATCTACTACTCATGATGACCTTTCAAACTCATGATTCATCAACTCATTTTATTCATAGGGTCTTAAGGTGCAATTTTTAGAAAAATTTGATCAGAAGCGGAGTGATTGATCAGACAGTATACAAATGATTTTTTAATCGTTGTTGAAAAATAATTGTAGAAAAGGGTGGATGTATTGAAAAGAATATTGTCGGTGGCACTGATGACCGTGTTAGTCATACAGTCTAGTATATTAGGAATCTTGCCTTTAGCAGGGGCACAAGCTAAAGACATTCAAGAGAATATTTATGGGAATATTGAGTTTGCTGATAGCGAAGGCAACAAGTTATCAAGCATAGAAGATCAGCAAGTTAGAAAGGCCAGTGTGCATTGGTCTATTAAAGGAATTGATCTCAAAAAGCAATATCCTTATATTCTCTCTCTTCCTTCAGTCATTCAGGTAGAGAAGGAGCAGAAAGAACTCATTACTGTCGATGACATACCTGTTGGTGAGTATACCGTTTCGAAACAAAATGAAGTGACGGTCACATTCAATGAGGATATTGAGCTTGATCCGAATTTAGAAGGATCTATAGATATTGACGTCACCAGTATAGCTGAGAAAAAAGAGAAAACAAAGCAAAACGAGCGTGAAGATAACCTTTCAAAAGATGATTCAACCTCATCGGAGAAAGACAAAGCTGCTAACAATCAAGAAACTGTTCAAAAGACACAAAGCGATGAAGATGAGTTACTAAAAAACAAAGTGAACGTGTCTAAGCGTGTAGGGCTGCAAAGTGTTTCAAAACAAATGCAGATACAAGAAAATCTCCTTACTGATGCGAAATTAATTTTTGAAGATCAGGAAGGACATTCAGTTGATAAGCCTGACGTCAACTCACTGATTTCCATTAACTATAAGTGGGCCATCCCGAATGGTCATAACTATAATGGCGGCGATGAATTCCATTTCAAGGTTCCAGAGGAATTAGTCATTTATGAAAAAATCGATCGTCTCGAGATGAAATTTAATCAATCGACCATCGGTTATTTTTCTGTAGATGAAAGCGGAAATGCCTCCATCGAGTTCACAGATTTTATTAAACAATATTCAAATATCCAAGGAACACTTCAAGTATGGACACAATTAGATAAAAAAACAGTGATCACTGAAGAAAAAGAAGTGGTGATTACCCCGATTGAAGGCAAAGATACGATATCGATCCCGATTCAATACATTCCAAATGGTCCAAATGTCTCTAAAAAGGGAGAACCCAATCGATCTTACAATGCTGAAACCATTCAATGGACAGTCGATTTTAATATGGACTTAGATGATGTGAAACAAGCGAAACTGTTAGATCCGATTCAAGAAGGTCAAGCGTTAAAAAAAGATTCAATCAAGCTTTATCGTGTAGATACAAAGCTAAATGGTGAAACATCGCTTGGACAGCTGCTTGACGAAAACCACTACACCATCGGCCAAACAGCAGATGGTCAAGATTTCACGATCGAATTTAAAGATGACGTGCATCTCGCTTACCGTTTAATGTATGAAACGGACATTACGAATCAAGATCAGTCTGCGTTTCGTAATAAAGCGTCCCTTGTTTCTGCTGATAAAGAGATTAGTTCAGCAGAAGGAACAGTGAATGTGACAAGAGGCAGTCCTTTAAATAAAAAAGCCGCCCACTACGATCCAGTCACTCAAACGATTACTTGGGAAATTCGGTATAACTATAACGAAAAAAAGTTGGCTCAAAAGGATGCTTTAATAGAAGACTTCTTTAACGGTACACAGGCGCTAATATCTGATTCAATTCAAGTCAAAGAAGTCACAATTGATGAGAATGGCAAAGAATCAGGAACAAAAGCGTTTGAAGATTATGTGGTTCAACCTCAAAAAAAGGATGAACAAAACGGGTTTACCTTGCAATTCAATCAAGATATCCAATCGGCTTACCTGATCACATATCAAACAAAAGCAACCGAGCGAATTTTCGAAACTGAAGACATTATCAATACTGTAACAGCTGGCAAAGAGAGCGAACAAGGGAAGCAAAGAATTGATCAGCAAATCCTAACGAAAGACCACGGAACACCGGATTACAAGAACAAGACCATTCCATGGCGTATCATCTTCAACAAAGATCAACAAACCATGAACAACGTAATATTAAAAGATACGTTTACAAACGAAGGATTGACGCTGCAAAAAGATAGTTTAAAAGTGACGACAGGTAATACAGTGCTTGAAGAAGGCACAGATTATCAAATCGTTGAACATGCAAATGGATTTGATATTCAATTTATGAAAGAAATCAAGACAGAACATACCATCACATATACAACGTCTTTTGATTATGAAAAAAGAGCAGATAAAGATCAAAAGAACCTGCGTAACCATGTAAAACTTGAATGGGTAAATGAAGATGGCAAGGATTTGACGAAGGAAAATCAATCTGTCTTTACGCCTGACACATACACGCAGTCAAATGGGTTCAAGAATGGAACATATGATGCAAAGAAAAAAGAGATCACATGGAATATCGGTGTGAACTACAATTTGAAACATCTAGAAGAGGCGAAAATCGAGGATTTCATTCAAGGAAATCAGCGTTTGCTTAAAGATTCAATTATCGTCTACTCGCTTGATTTACAAGGCGGGGAAAATGGTGCGGAAGAAAAAGAAGTATTAGCGAAAGAACATTATGACATCAAATTCCTTGAAAATGAAAAGGGAGAATCAGGCTTCGAAGTCATTTTCAAACATGCCATTGATTCCCCATACAAAATCACGTATCAAACAAGTGTTGAAGGAATGGATTTAGTACAGAAAACCTACGAAAATAAAGCGACCCTTTATGATGGAAAGACGAAAGAATCAGACGTGAATGCTGTGGTGTCCATTCCAAATGGAGGGAAATACACGAGCAAATCAGGAAATCAGCAAGGGAAAGTCATTGATTGGAAACTGAATATCAACTTTGGACAATCAACAGTCCAAGATGCGACGATTATCGACCATCCGAGCAGTAACCAAGCCATAATAGAAAACTCATTTCATCTGTACTCGACAACAATAGATGAAAAGGGGCAAGTGACTAAAAAGGATGAGCTGGAAAAAGGGAAGGATTATGAACTAGACCTTGAATTCGATCCAGATTCTTTTCAAATCAAATTTAAAGAAGAAATCACGAGACCCTATATTTTAGAATACCAATCTCTCATTTTAGATAAGGTGGGAAGTACACTTCAAAACGAAGTAACGTTTAGAGGTGAAAATGTAAAAGAAATCAAAAAGGAATCCGAAGCCTCAATTGTGGTCAAACGTACCGCTGGCATGGGAGATGGCACAGGAGCGATTGGCGCTTTAACCATTCATAAGGTAGATGCGAGTAGTGGAAAAGCGCTAAAAGGAGCAACCTTTTCTCTGACTGATGCTGCGAGTGGTATCGTCATTGGAACAAAGACAACAGATGAAGAAGGAGCTCTTCGATTTGATCGTCTTCTATATGGTGACTATATCGTGACAGAAGAGAAAGCACCTGATGGTTATTTGAAAACGAAGGAACCGATCAATGTCACGATTGATCAGCCTTACGAATCAGGAGATCAAACGAAAACAGGAAATAGCATGACGGTGCATAACCAAGAAATCCGCCAGCATGTGAAGCTCACGAAAAAAGACAAAGAAACGGGTACGGCATTAGAAAATGCAGAATTTGAACTGAGAAATGAATCTGGAGATACCGTTCAAACCCATTTGAAAACGGATGAAAAAGGAGAAATCCTTTTCAAACATCTTGAGCCAGGTTCTTATTACTTTGTTGAGACAAACGCACCGAAAGGCTATCAATTAAATCAGCAAAAATGGCCGTTCACCATTAAAGAAAATCAAACAGAAACAACGGTTGTCACCGCAGTAAATGACATCATCAAAGGCTCTGCAGAATTGAGCAAAATAGGTGAAGGCGGAGAGAGACTAGAAGGTGCACAGTTCAAGCTCTTAGATCAAGATGGGCATGAGCTAAATGGTGCGCTTGTCACAGGAAAAGATGGCAAGATCACGATCAATGAACTAAGACCGGGTACGTATCAGCTCATCGAAACAAACGCACCAGACGGTTATGTATTAGATGAAACACCCATCACATTTGAAGTACCACTCGATTCAAAAGAACCAGTCATCATTTCACAAAAGAACCTCTATGAAACAAGTGCATTAGAAGTGATGAAAGAAGGGGAAGATGGCAAGAAGCTTCAAGATGTTCGATTTGAAGTCTTGGATCAAAATGACAAAGTCGTGCGTAAAGATTTGACAACAGATGAAGATGGGAAGCTGTTAGTCGATGACCTCAAACCGGGCAAATATCAGCTTGTGGAGACAGAGAGTATTGATGGTTACCAAAAGAAAAATAAACCTTATCCGTTTACCATCGAAATCGCACAAAAAAAACCGGCAGAGATCAAAGTGATCAATGATCTCAAAACTGGAGCTGTCCAGCTCACGAAACTCGGTGAAAAGAATGATGTGCTTGAAGGAGCAGAATTCAAGCTAGTAGATGCAAATGGAAAAGAGATAAAAACAGGTCTTGTCACAGATGAGAACGGGAAGATCATCGTCAACAATCTGAAACCTGGAACCTATCAGTTTGTTGAAACGAAGGCGCCATTCGGTCATGAGCTTGACGAAACACCTGTCACTTTTGCTATTCCATTTAACCCTGAGAAGCTGGTCAGTGTGACAAAAGAAAATAGCCGCACAACTGGCGGAGTGCTATTACACAAAACAGGCGAAGATGGGAAATCATTAGAAGGGGTTGTCTTTGATCTATCTGATGCCAAAGGAAAGATAGTGGCAGGAGGAGAAGGGATTACAACCAATCAGGATGGAAAGATTACCTTCACAGGTCTTAAACCTGGAACCTATCAATTTGTTGAAAGAAAGAGTCTTGAAGGCTATGAATTGAGTGCGAAACCACTTGTCTTTGAAGTTGAATTAGGTCAAAAAGACTTGATTCAAGTGGAGGCCATCAATCAGCTCAAGAAAGGTTCTGTAGAACTAACTAAAATAGGGGAAGAACAAGAAAGATTGAAAGGCGCAGAATTTACACTTTTCAATGACGATGGTAAAGAATTGATGTCAGGTTTAACAACAAATGAAAAAGGCATCATCACTGTCAACGATTTGAAACCAGGCGCTTACCAATTGGTTGAAACGAAGGCTCCTTTTGGACATCAACTTGATGCAGAACCAGTAGACTTCAAGATTGATTTCAATCCAAATCAACTGGTGAAAGTGACGAAAGAAAATATTCGGACGACAAGTGCTGTGAAGCTTGAGAAAAAAGGGGAGGATGGTCAATTGCTCGCTGGCGTGACCTTTGACCTGATTGATGCGCACGATCAGCGTGTGAAGAAAGACTTAAAGACAGACAAAAACGGTCAACTGACAGTCGATCAACTGAAGCCAGGAACCTATCAATTTGTCGAAACAGCAAGCATTGCCGGCTATGAATTGGATCAGACACCTGTCTCATTTACGATTCGTTTAGGTCAAGACAAACCAGCAAAAGTAGAAATGATCAACAAACTGACGCCGGGAGCAGTGGAACTGACCAAAGTGGATGCTGAAGGACACACGCTGGAAAACGCAGAGTTTGCTCTTCAGAGTAAAGACGGGAAAACGTTGAAGAAATCACTTGTAACGGATCAAAAAGGAAAGCTTCACATCAACGATCTAAAACCGGGAGAATATCAATTCGTTGAAACGAAAGCGCCTCACGGCTATGAATTAGATGATCAGCCGATCCGGTTTACGATTGAGAAAAATCAGCAGAAGCCTCTTCAAGTAACAGCGAAGAATCACTTGATTTTAGGAAGTCTGCGTATCATAAAGGTAGACCAGCAGACTGATAGAACCTTAAAAGGTGCAGCCTTCGACATTCGTACAAAAGCCGGGAAAATCATCAAATCTGTGACAACAGGAAAAGACGGAGAAGCCATTGTCAAAGGGCTTAAACCTGGTGAATATACACTCACAGAGACGAAAGCTCCAAATGGTTATGTAGCGCTAAAAAAACCACTCGCTTTTACAATTCAAATGGGCGAAGTGGAGATCAAGACATTGATTGTAAAAAATGCTCCAATGAAGAATGAAGAGGACCACACGAATCCCCCAGCCTCAGATCAAGGGGATCAACATCCGCCTCATGATTCAAACGGTGAATTGCCAAAGACGGGAGAAGAATGGCTACGTTATTTGATGTATGCAGGGATTTTACTAGTAGTGTCTGGAACTGTTCTTCTTGTAGTCAGAAGAAGGACCATTCAGTAAAAGGAAGGAACGAGTGTATTGATGAAAAAAAGAACCTTATTAGGCAGCTTTTTGGTGGTCGCAGGACTAATGCTTATCTCCGTTCCTTTTCTATATGAGTGGCGAACGTCTCAAGAGGCAACAGCCATGGAAGAGGCATTGAAAATGATTGAAGAAAATGACAGTGATGCCCTTTCTTCTATTCCACATTTAACTGTGTCAGAAGAAGACCTGCGAGATACGATGGAGCTTGAGATCCCGTCAATTGATTTAAACGAAAAAGTGCTTCCTGTTACAACAAAAGAAAATTTAAGTATTGCACTGACTCAAATTAAATCTCATCAAATGCCAGGGGAAGGAAATTTCACGATTGCAGGCCATAGAGGGTATAGAGGCGACCGGCTTTTCCGACAGCTGCCAGAGGTGCCTAAAGGAGAAAAAGTCGTCTTACATCATCAAGCAGAAACATACGAATACAAAATTGTCAGCTCAGCTACGATAGAACCGACGGATGTTGATGTACTAAAGGATCGCGGGAAAAATGAACTGACATTGATCACTTGTACTCTTGATGGCCAGAAACGATTTGTCTTAAAAGGAATACGAATCAATGCTTCAAAGGATAAGCAACCGTCGGATGTATAACACCAACATAATAGATGATGAGTTTGATGGAAAAGCAACGCTCACGACCGACATGTTACACCAATTGTTAGTAGAACATTATCCCACTTTAAAAAACGAACGCTGGGATGTGGATATAGATACAATTCGGATTTCACCTATTCTTCATCCTTTATTAAGAAGAAAGATTCCGATAGGTATTGAAAAATTCACATGTGTTTTGTTCACGCAGCAGACAGGGTCCTTTGGAGAGCCTTTGATTGTGTACTTTTTATTTGATGAAAAAGGCGAATCGATTTACGCAATGGATTTCTTGCTTGAGCAGCATGATCCACATTAAACGAGAAATAAAAAAGCAAGATCTTTAATGAACGGGTACGGTTTTAAGGTGGGAAAATTGTATTAGTCATATAATGAGGACTCTAATTCGTATATGAATTGGAGTTCTTTTATTTGTTTATATGAAAGAGTACGAGCTATCGTCAAGACCTGTGCAGAATATATGGAGGATAGTGAAAGCGAAGTCGTTGATATGTTGTTGCTCCATATTTTAAATGAAAAAGATTTTATAAAATGGATTGAAAACAGACGTAATCATCGGCGGATTGTGGTTAAACGGACCAAAGAAGACCATCTAGATTTTATCCCTTTCCCTGTTTCTTCGGAAAAACTTCTGATAAAATTCATTTAGATATCCGTCATTAGTAGGTATGGAGGTAAAAGAATGTTAAAAGAAGACCCTGAATATATTTTTCGTCATGATGCACGACCAGAAGCTGTTCATGATTTAGCCGACGTAGATGAAAATGCCACTGAGTTAGTAATCACAGGAAAAACAAAAAATATTGAAAGGTTGAACTCTTTCTCTAACCTGACGAAATTGTGGATTTACAAAGTGGGCCAAAAGGAATTCAATACGATCTTGAGCTTAGTTAACCCTAAAATGCTCTATATGCGTGAACTGAGAGTAGAAGATTTATCAATCATCAGTTCTCTTCAAGATGTTGAGGTATTGGCACTTGAATGGAATACAAAGGCACAAAGTTTATGGGATCTATCAAAAAACACTTTTTTAAAATCTTTATCCTTAACAGATTTTTCAAAGTTGAATGACATAGCCCCTTTGCAAAAAAACACTGGTTTAGAATGGTTGCAATTGTCAGGCGGGATTTGGAATACATTAAATTTAAATACTCTACAACCTTTAAGATACCTTAAGAATTTAAAATATCTGTGCTTATCAAATATAAAAGTGAAGGACGAGTCTTTAGAACCAATATCGGCATTAGAGGGACTCAAGGAGCTTGACATTTCAAACCAATTCCCGACAGAAGAATACGCTAGATTATCCGTAACCCTTCCAAATACGAAGTGTGATCGTTTTGCACCATACATCTTTTTATCAAGTCCTATTGTAGATAAAGATGTAATGGTAATTGGAAAGCGGAAACCGAAATTAAATTCAAAAGTCGATGGGAAAAAGTTGCAAAAATACGAAAAACAATTTAAAGCGTACCAAGAAAAGTATAAAAATTAACTTAAAAAGCAATGGATAATCTATTCCATTGCTTTTTCTATTACGCAAACAACTTCAGCCCAACGACGCCAATCACAATCAGCAGCAAGCTGAGGATACGAATCATGTTTTTCGGCTCTTTAAATAGAATCATATTAAACAAGACAGAACCCGCTGTTCCAAGTCCAATCCAAACCGTATAGGCAACGGAGACTTGAACGGAAGAGAACGAGGCGTACAAAAACAAAAAGGATAAGGCAAATCCGCCGACAAATAAAATGCCTGTCGTGAGTTGCTTTTTCTTACTGAACATATTGAGACCAATGGTTCCGCCAATTTCGCAGGCAGAGGCCAACAGTACAAAAAACCAGCCCATTTATACCGCTTCTCCTTTCTGCTCATGTGCATCTCCATCAGACACTTTCAGTCCAATAATTCCGAGAATTAAAATGCCCATAAATAAAAGCTTTTCTAATGAAAATGAACCGCCGAACAGCGCATAATCCATCAAAGACGTACCAATCGTTCCAACTCCGGCAAACACGGCGTACACAGTCCCAGTCGGCAGCTTCTCGCAAGCTTTCATTAAAAAATAAAAATCAACCGGGATCAGGCAGATAATGATCGCCCACTCCCACACAGCATCAGCTCTATTTAAACCAAACACCCAAAGTAATTCAAATAAACATGTGAGTGCAACATACATCCAGCTTTTTTTCATTGTATTTCCTCCTAAAACTGAAAACTGACGATTCGTCATTTTGAAGCCAAAAAAGAGCGTACAGCAAGTGCTGTACTAAGTTAAGGTGTCTCTATGCCAAGTGCGTAAAGGAGAAATTGCTTCACCTCTCGTTTTTGAATCAGAACCTCTTCTGTATCTGTTTCTGTAAATAAGTACATTTGCTCAGCTGATGATTCAAGTAAACCGATAATGAATTTCGCAGCATATTGACAGTTCAAGTTCGCACGTACTCTTTTGTCCTGTTTTGCCTTTTCTAAAAAAGAAGCGACCCATTTGTAAATCGGTTCATAAATATCTTCCCATTCCTTTAAATGCTCGGTGGCAGCTAAACCTGAATACGTTAGGGCAAGAACATCACGGTATTGTCTTGTAAAAGAGAAAATAAATTCAACTAGCGCATCTGCTTGATCAAGTACATCCGCATGCTGAGTGAGTTCCTTTTCAATGGCAGGGACCATCTGTGCGATTAGATGTTCAGCGATGGCAGGCATGACAGACAGCTTTGAAGGAAAATATAAATAAAAAGTTCCTTGCGCTACTCCTGCTGTTTTCACAATATCCGATATAGTCGTCTTTTCAATTCCCTTCTCTTTAAAGGCATCAATCGCAGCAAGCATAATTTTTTCTCGTTTTGACACAGGATCACCGACCTTAAAATGACTGAATGTCAGTCAGTTTAGCGGAAAACTGACGATTTGTCAATATGGGTTTCTCGTCATTGAATAGGAGAATAAGTGATGAATAGATGCGGGCAGGCCTGAATAAGCTGTAAATATGGTCAAGCATGATGTGAGAAAGGGGCAGCTCTCCGTATGACATTCAGTGCGATGTTTTCCATGACTTATTTTCTCTTGCTCGTCCCGCTTTATTTACATATGAGATACAGACAGTCGAAAAAACAAAAACGGTTTATCTATTTACGAACTGAAATCGTTCTTGCCTGTCTGTTTATGTATACAAATGTTTTATTATATTTGACGGTCTTTCCTAATCGTTTTTCCGCACCAAGGGATCAGGTGAGTGTCAACCTCATGCCTTTGCAGTCCATTTATCAAAATCTCCATGCGTATCATCATGGCTATCCCAATCTTGTTTTTTTAAATTTGGCAGGGAACATTTTGTTATTTGTGCCACTTGGTTTTTTTCTTTATCAAGCATTCCGAACCTTGCGCTGGCAAAAGGCAATTCTTGCTGGCTTTTTCTTGTCAACAATAATTGAAGTGCTTCAATGGATATTCTCGCAATCTGGTATGATTACAAGAAGCAGCGATATTGATGATATTCTCTTAAATACACTTGGCACAGCGCTAGGTTGTATGTTGTATCGGATGTATCAACGAAGGAAGGAGAAAATCAAGTGAAACGAGTTTGTATCATTCCATGTGGGGCGAAGAAAATGTGGGACGTCCATCCAGAGGCAGGGAGCCAGCCGGCGAACCTCGTTTATTTAAGTCCGCTGCATCAGCGTACGAAAAGCTATGCCCGAACGTTCTTTTCAGACTACCTAATCATTTCAGCGAAGCATGGATTCTTAAAGGCAGATGATATTATTCATGAAAATTATGATGTGGCTTTTGGTACACCGCATACTGATCAGATAACAAGAGAAGCACTAAGTCAGCAATTTCATGAAAAACATCTCACTGCATATGATGAATTAGTGATACTAGGTGGAAAAAAATATCGAAAGGTGATCGATCCGTTATTACTTCCTCATCAGACAGCGATTTATCCGCTGGCTCCATATAAAGGAATTGGCTATATGCTTCAGGCGTTAAAGCAAGCCGTTGAAACAAAAGTAGAACTTCCGCCGCATATTTAACGTATTCACATCTACCGGTAAGCAGGGTTTTGATCATTAAAAAGAGAATGAATGAAGTAGCGATGCTGATTGTTTCATATCTTTTCAGCAGCCACTTGGATGTCCGCATCGCTTATTAGAGTGGCTATATGAAAAAGGGGGCGTATGAACATGACAACCATCTATTTAGCTGGTGATTCAACCGTTTCATCTTACCCAGATCGTCCTGTTCAAGGAGGATGGGGAGAGTTTTTACACCGCTATACAGCGCAGGGTGTGAGCGTCGACAACCGCGCAATCGGTGGAAGAAGCTCAAAAACATTCATTGAAGAAGGACGGCTTGATAAAATATTGGCTGACATTCAGCCTGGGGACTGGCTGTTTACACAAATGGGGCACAATGATGCTTCAACGGAGAAGCCCGAACGGCATACAGATCCTTTCACAACGTATAAAAGCTATTTGTCTCAATATATTCACGGAGCAAGAGCAAAAGGGGCAACACCACTTTTATTAACGCCAGTCGGCCGCTTTCATGAAAAAGACGGAGAATATATCAATGATTTCCCTGATTACTGTGCCGCGATGAAAGAACTAGCCGATGAAGAAGAAGTTCTTCTCGTTGATTTAAATACAGTTAGTCTCCAGTTTTATCAAATTTCCGGCATAGAGAAAACGACTTCTTACTTTATGCTGTCAACAGGCATAGAGGATCGCACGCACTTTACAAAAGAAGGAGCAGATGCGATTGCAAGACTTGTTTCGCTGGAATTAAAGGACCTTGGATTAACGATTGTGTGATGGATGACAGGACGAGAAAGCGCTCGTCCTGTTCTTTTTTTGCAGAAAGCTATTGATTCCCTTCACCAGAGTAGACTACAATAGGTACATATGATAATGAGAATCAATATCAATGATAAATAGATCATTCAATGAAAAACGGAGGGACTCAAATGACAGATCAGCTTGAATTGTTTGACGTCACCATTATTGGTGGCGGTCCAGCAGGAATGTACACCGCCTTTTATAGTGGGATGCGGGATTTAAAGACGAAGGTACTGGAGTATAACGAAAGTCTTGGCGGAAAAATCCTTCTATATCCTGAAAAAGTCATTTGGGATGTGGGCGGTTTGCCGCCAACAAGAGGTGAACAGCTGATTCAGCAGCTAGAAACACAGGCGAAAACATTTGAACCAGAGATTGCGTTGAATCAAAAAATCACGCAATTCGAGCGGGATGAGCATGGTCATATCCTGCTGACGGCTGAAAATGGCGATCGTCATTTGACAAAGACCCTCATCTTAGCCATGGGTCACGGAATTCCAGTTCAGCGAAAACTTGAAATCGAGCATGCAGACCGTTATGAGGTAACAAACCTTTATTACACCGTGCAGGAGCTAAAGACGTTTGCAGGAAAGCGGGTAGTCATCTCTGGAGGCGGAGATTCAGCTGTTGATTGGGCAAATGCCCTCGTTCCAATTGCTGAAAGTGTGACCGTTGTGCATCGTCGTGATATGTTTGGCGGACATGAAAAAAACGTCGCCAACATGAAAGCATCTAGTGCTCGCATTCTCACACCGCATGAACTCACAGAGCTTCATGGTCAAGGTGACAAAATTGAAGCCGTCACCATTCAGCACTTAGAAACAGGCGACATCGAACGAATCGAAACCGATGCTGTCATCGTCAACCATGGCATGAAAGGTGATTTAAGTGTTCTATCAGAATGGGGACTCAAGCAAGGTGAGTGGGGACTCATCGAGGTCAATGAAAAGATGGAAACCAATTTACCTGGCGTCTATGCAGTTGGCGACTTATGCACACATAAAAGTAAAGTGCGTTTAATTGCCGGTACGTTTGTTGATGGAGTTAATGCACTCAATAGCGCAAAGCTATACATCGAACCAGAAGCAGAAAAAGTAGCGTACGTGTCTTCACATAATGAACGCTTTAAAGAGAAAAACAAAGAATTACAAACGGCTGGAGCGCGATAATCACCATTCAGTCAGACATTGAAGTGCTAAAATGGTTTATTTTAGCACTTTTTTATATGGAAGGAGAAAGAGAAAATGACCGCCTATACTCATACAATTCTTCGCATGAAAGAAAGCAGTAAACGATCTCTTTCTGTGAAACAAACGGACTCATGGCAAACATCTTCACTGATGTTCTTGACAACGGACGGTGCGGTGAGACTTGATATGGAAGGAATTCGATATGAGCTAAACGCCAAAGACAGTGTATTGATCCGCTCAGGTATAGATGTCATGATTCAATCTTTGTCCAGCGAGCAAGTGGTGATCTATACTGTCACATTTGATCAATTCACTCTGGCACATGATGCACAAAATGAATTGGTCTATAAGGTGAATCACGATGACCTCCCTGATAACGGTGAAGTGGTGAAAGGCTCTGCCGTCCTTTTTTCTTACATCAAACAAATACAGACGAGCCAAATCGTACAAGAACAGGCGAAATGGCTGGAAGAAATCATGTTCATTTTCCGCAAACAATCCAAGCCATACAACGAAAAAGTGCATTATTCGATTAACATGATCTTGCAGTATATGACTGCACATTATAATCAAAAACTAACAAGAAAAGACTTAGCTCATAAGATGGGGTTTCATGAGAGTTACTTTTCTACCTTTTTCAAACAAAGTATGGGGATGAGTGTGACAGAATACATTGCACAAATTCGAATAGACGAAGCCAAAAAACGTCTTTTACAAACAGACGATCAAATTCAAATCATAGCACGGCAAGTCGGGTATGCAGACAGTTTATATTTCAGCAGGAAGTTCCGTCAAAAAACAGGAAGAACGCCCAGTCAGTTTCGAATGAACCGAAGACCAGAGCGGATTGCTGCTTTTCAATTTGTCGGGTCATTGGTCGCAATAGGCATTGAGCCTGTTTGTATTGACGAAGAAACCGATCTCCATTCAGATATACTCAAAGAACATCTGGCCAGTTCGCTCGTCATAAATGAACACACGCCTGATGACGTCTTCAAATCACTTCAATTAGATGTCATCATCGTCCCTAACTATTACTATTCAAAACCTGCATTGATCAAGCGGTTGGAGCAAATCGCACCAGTTCTTGTTCTGCCATACGTCGGTCATCATGCTGTACAAGAGGTACTGTCTATAGGACGCCTTTTAGGAAGAGAAGATGAGGCAAACGATTGGGTGAAACGATTTGAACAGCTTAGTCAACAGGCAAGAAACACCCTGTCTTCCTTTAGAGAAAAAGGCGAGACCGTTGCAATCTATGAAATGAGAGGACATGACAAAGTGTATATGTGGTCCTATGAGGCAAGAGGTGCCTTCTATCTTTACGAAACGCTGGGCTTAAAACCTCCAAAAGCCATTTTAGAAGAAGTTCTTTTTCCTAATCAACATACAGTCATTCCTTTAGAGAGACTTGGAGAATACGAGGCGGATCATATGTTTTTTATTGTCTCTGACCAATATGGGTGGTATAAGCAAATGGACAAGCGAATGGAAGAAAGTGATGTTCTTCGTCAATTATCGGCTGTGAAAAATGGTACCTTTTATCCAGTAAAACTGGAGGAGTTTCGATTTGATGAAGGAGAGCGTGCACTTCTTTTGATGGACCGGTTTGTCTCTCAGTTGACACAGCCAGCCTATCCAACAATTGTCCATATGTAAGTTGCGAGAATCCTCCATAGACCACGACAGATGAGGTTGATAGAATACATGAGACTAGTAATTGATAACTATTCTCATTTGTAGTGGCGAAAATGAAGGAGGAATATGGAGATGAAAAAGACGTATTGGATATGTGCTGTCATTCTTCTAATGATATTGACGGCTTGTGGCAATAAAGAACAAGCCAAAACAGCAGAATCAAAGCAAGAAACGAAAACGGTTGAAACAGTGAAAGGAAAGATAGAGATTCCAGCTGAACCTAAACGAATTCTTGTAGATGGATATTTAGGGAGTGTGATTGCACTTGACGTTCAGCCTGTGGGATCGACCACGCAGGATTTAAAGAACGTACACTTAAAGGACAAGATAAAAGGAATAGAGGACATCAGTGACGAGCGTTCAGCTGAAAAAGCACTTAGCTTAAAGCCTGATCTGATTATCACAGCGGTACAGGATGAAAAAGTCTATGATGTGTACAAAAAAATAGCCCCTACCATCGTGTATCCTTACGGTTCTTTCAAAGATGCACATGAAGAATTAACGACGCTGGCAAAAATTTTAAATAAAGAAGAGGAAGGAAAAGCATTCCTCACCGCCTTCGATCAACGAATTGAGGCTGCTAGGAAAAAAGTGAAGTCTGCTTTAAAAGAGAATGAAACGGTCTCGATCATGGGTGCTTTTAAAAATGATGTCTATGTATATGGTAACGGAATTTATCGAGGCGGGCAGGCATTATATCAGCAATTACAGGTAAACCCGCCAAAACAGGTCAGAGATACGATTTTAAAAAGTAAGACAGGGTATGAAGTCATTTCGTATGAAACCCTTCCTGAATATGCAGGAGACTACATTTTCATCGATGAAAGCAACGGCGGAACATTTGATAAAAACAATTCTATTTGGAAGAGTCTAGAATCTGTCAAAAAAGAGCAGACCTATCAAATGGATACAGAGTTCTTCTGGCCTTACGATCCGATTGCAGTAGCCAATCAAGCGGAAGAGTTTGCTGACATATTGACAGAAATGTCTGATCGGTAGGAGGTCTGTCAATTGTTAAAGCGTTTCTTCTCATACTACAAACCATATATGGGGCTGTTTATATTAGATTTTTCCTGTGCAGTACTGGCAGCCTTACTCGAATTATCCTTTCCCCTTGCCATCAGTAAAGTGATGGACGATTTACTGCCAAACGGTGATTGGAATGCCATTTGGTTTTGGGGCATTCTGCTCCTCGTTTTATACGTGATCAGTTCTACGATGCATTATGTCGTCACCTATTTTGGGCACAAATTAGGCATTAATATAGAAACGGATATGAGGAATCAGCTATTTTCTCATGTACAAAGAATGTCCTTTCGCTTCTTTGACAAAAAGAAAACGGGAAAACTCGTGTCCCGTATGACAAATGATTTAATGGATATTGGAGAAATCGCGCATCATGGCCCGGAGGATTTATTTATCGCGATCATGACACTCACGGGTGCCTTTGGCTTGATGCTGTCGATTAATTGGCAGCTGGCGGTTCTCACATTTATTGTCGTTCCATTCTTGATCGGATTATCCGTCTACTTTACGAAAAAAATGTCTGCTGCTTTTGATAAAATGTTCTCGAGTATTGGTCAATTCCATTCACGTGTGGAAAACAATATTAGTGGCATACGTGTTGTGAAAGCATTCGGAAATGAATCACATGAAATGGACCGATTTATTGAACATAACGAGCAATTTAGAAAGACAAAGCTAACCACATATCAAATGATGGCTGTGCATACCGCTGTCAGTCATTTTCTTATTAAGAGTGTGACAGTGTTTGGCCTTGTATGCGGCGCATGGTTTGTGCTGCAAAAAAATATGACGTATGGAGAATTTGTATCATTTGTGCTATTAACAGGCATCTTCTTAGGACCCATTCAACAAATCAATGCAGTCATTGAAATGTATCCAAAAGGTGCAGCAGGCTTTAAACGATTTGCATCACTCATCGATCAATCACCTGATGAAAAGGATGCGGATGATGCCATTGAAGTTGATCAGTTAAATGGGGATATCGTTTTTGAGCATGTGTCTTTTCAATATGAATCAGACAAACCGGTTCTTCATGACATCAATCTTGAGGTGAAACAAGGAGAGACCATTGCGGTCGTAGGTCCCTCTGGTGCTGGAAAATCGACGCTTTGCAGTTTACTGCCACGCTTTTACGAATGGCAGGAGGGAATCATTACAATTGATGGCATAGAGACAAGAAAGATGACACTGCCTTCGCTGCGTAGACAAATTGGTGTCGTCCAGCAAGATATTTATTTATTCCATGGGACCATCCGAGAAAACATTTTATACGGAAAACTCGATGCATCTGATGAAGAAGTGTGGCAGGCAGTGGAGAAAGCCCAACTGAAGGATCTTGTAAATAGCTTGCCAAATGGGCTTGATACGATCATCGGTGAACGCGGAATGATGTTATCTGGCGGACAAAAACAGCGTATCTCCATTGCACGTATCTTTCTTAAAAATCCGCCAATTTTTATTTTAGATGAAGCCACATCTTCTCTGGATACGGAGACAGAATCCTTTATTCAGGGCTCACTTGAAGAACTATCTGAAGGACGAACCACGTTTATTATTGCGCATCGCCTAGCGACCATCCAGCATGCTGACCGGATTGTAGTTTTAACAAAAGAGGGCATCAAGGAGCAAGGCAGGCATGAGGACCTGCTTGAAATGGACGGGATGTACCGGCGTTTATATGAAACACAATTTAGAATGTAAAAGAGGAAAAGCCGGCATATTGCCGGCTTTTTAGCGTGTGATCATCATCCGACCATTAACTGCGGGGGGCAAATAACATCACACTGACACCAGCTAAACAGATCAAAGCACCCATCCAGTCGTACATATCAGGGGTTTTGCGATCGACCCACCAGCCCCAAAACACAGCGAGAACGACAAAAACACCGCCATAGGCCGCATAAACCCGCCCAAAGGTCGGGAACTGCTGGAATGTAGGGATGACGCCGTAAGCGACCAAGATGAGGCTACCTGCGATTCCGTAGCTGACGGGTTTTGCTTCACGCAGCCACAGCCAGACAAGATAACCGCCGCCTATTTCAGCCAGACCAGCTAATAAAAAAAGAACAATCGTTACAATCATTTTCGGACACTCCAGTTCTCCTATTTCGTTCTATTATGACATGATGAAAGGATGCGTTCTACCTGATGTAAATTGAGAGACTAATGAGAGTTTGCTAAAATCAACTGAACAGTGAATGAAACACATGCATTCTTGACTTTCCTTGAGGCGGGTGATCCAAATGGTCAATCCATCCGTTTAGTAAGTACATTCTCATGAGGAACACATTTCCTTTTTCAGCGCTCTTTTTTTCTCCTTGAAAAAAGAGTAAAGTACAAAGGAGGCTTATCTCAGCAATTTGAGTGATGAGCCATACGTGAAGATTTCATGATGAATGCATAATGCTCTTTCTCATGAAAAAGGAAGGAGATGACCATGGACACACTGAAGGATTTTGAGCTGTATCACAAGATCAAACATGATCGACACAAGCCCTCGCTTGAAATATTGTACGATCGCTATGAACGTGTGTTATATTCGTTTATTTATAAAATGACTGGAAACCGTGAGCTGGCGGAGGAAGTGCTTCAAGAAGTCTTTATCAAGCTCTGGCGCGGCATAGGAGAATATAATACAGATAAAGGGAAATTTTCCTCATGGTTATTTATGATGTCACGAAACACGGCAATCGATCTATTAAGGAAACACCGAAATGAAACAGCTCTTGAAGATGAGCATATTGAATACTTGGCAGATCATCAAGAAGATGTGTCAAAAGAAGTAGAATGGAACGAAGAAAAACAAATCATACGTGAAGCAGTATCAACATTGTCGAAAGAACAGCAAACCATCATCGAAGATGTCTATTTTAAAGGAATGACACAAAAGAGCATTGCGGAAAAACTAGGCATTCCTATTGGAACGGTGAAGGGAAGAGTTCGATTGTCATTGAAGCATTTACGAACGAAACTGTCTCGCGGAGGAAAGGAGGAAGAGGCATGACTCAGTGTAAACATCAAGTCATTGATTACTTTAACGGGCATTTACAAGGAGAAGAAAAGGCGCAGTTTGAAGAGCACATCAAACATTGCTCGGATTGCAAAGAAGAGCTTGAAGAACTGACATCGCTCATGTCTGATATTCCGTTTCTAGCAGAGGACGAAACGCCTCCGGCAGGGATGAAAGACCGCATTTTATCCAGGGTATTTGAAGAAGAGATACGAGAGACAACAATCGCTGCAACATCGAACCCGCCTCAAGATCTCAAAATGGTTCGTGATGCAAATGAGATGAAACCGCCAATGAAGAAAAAAAATCAATGGCTTTTGCCTCTCGTTGCCGCACTGCTTCTCATTTCTGCAGCTGGGAACGTGTATTTCTTAACAAATGGAACAGATCAAGCAGAAGAATCTATCAAAGTTGTTGCGACAAAATCACTGGCATCTGCCGAATCAGCAAAAACAACGGGTGCTTTTTCAGTGATTGAGCATCACGGCAAAAAAGAGCTTGTCGTGAGTGCCGACGGATTAAAAGATCAGCTTGATTCATCAGCTGTTTATCAAGTATGGCTCATTAAAGGAGATCAGCCTGTTCCGGCCGGTGCCTTTAAAACAGATAGCAAAGGGGAGGGCACCGTCACCTATGCGTTATCTGAAAAAGAAGCAAACGAATCATGGGATACGGTGGCTGTCACCCTTGAACCAAAAAAGGATAACAAGCTTCCGCAAGGCCCTGTCGTACTGAGTGCTGCATTTTAAGCTTGATTCATGAAGGATGCCTTTTTCAGGGCATCCTTTTTTGATAGGCAGAAGGAACCTTATGACAAATGAGACGTACTACATATAGAGGTGAGACACATGCAGCGATACATAGAAAAACAACTATTTCTCTTATCAGCTAGACACGCATTTACCGCATTTTATTTTTTGGTGATCCCATTCATTATAAAAGACCTTTTTGAATCAACTCCTTTATTTATGGTCATGATCGCTCTTTTTATCATTCATCATCTAGTGACAAGTATGGTATGGTTTTATAAATCGAGAAACATTCGAAAGCGCCAATCAGGTGACCTAACCAAACGGGGACATCTCGTTGTCCAGATCGTGCAGAGGCTCGAACAGCTCATGATGCTCGGTTTTGTGATGTTATTGATCAGTGGATGGATGCAGGGAGACATTGTAACGCTATCATTCACAATTTTTCTGTTCATCGTCGTTTTCTTTCAGCACATTCAGTTTTATTATGTTCAGTACTTCTTTAAATCGAGCGGCTGGTTCACCTATGTCCTCTCTTTACAAAAGGCTCGACCTTCTTACATCGTGAGGGAACGAAGGGCTTTGAAGAACTCCTAAATGTGCAATCGCTTGCTGACTGATCCATCAGCATCAGAAATGTATGATAAAATGTGGAAAAGAAGCATGGAGAAAGGGAGTGCGAGCGAGTGAAAGCAGTTGGACTATTTGAGTATTTGCCAATTGAGCATGAACAAAGCTTGATCGATCAGGAGGTGGCAAAGCCCAAAGCAGCTGGCAGGGATATTTTGGTGAAAGTAGAGGCTGTGTCGGTGAATCCAGTGGATACAAAGGTGAGGTCACCGAAGAATCAGAAAGAAGAAGAACTGAAAATTCTTGGCTACGATGCAAGCGGTACGGTGGTGGAAGTGGGCGAAGCGTGTACGTTGTTTCAGCCGGGTGACCACGTCTATTACGCAGGAGATATCACGCGACAAGGCTCAAATAGTGAATACCAGCTTGTGGATGAGAGAATTGTGGCGAAAAAGCCTGCAAATCTCTCTTTTGCCGAAGCAGCTGCCATGCCTCTTACAACAATTACGGCATATGAAGCGCTATTCGACCGAATGCATATGAAGCGGAATGCAGAAGGCTCGACCTTGCTGATCATCGGTGGAGCAGGCGGAGTGGGCTCTATCGCCATTCAACTCGCCAAATTAGCGAAAGCGACTGTGATCGCCACTGCTTCAAGACCTGAAACAAATGAATGGTGTCTCTCATTAGGGGCTGATCATATCATTGACCATCACCAGCCGCTCTTAGCGCAGCTTCAGGAAAAAGGGATTGGCGAAGTGGATTACATTTTATGCTTAAATGATACAGATGGCCATTTCAAAGGGATGGCAGAAGCGATTAAACCTCAAGGGACGATCTGTACCATTGTTGAAAATCAGCAGCATTTAGACATTCAATTACTCAAAAATAAAAGTGCTGCATTTGTATGGGAATTCATGTTCACACGGCCGATGTACAAAACCTCGGATATGATGAAGCAGCACGAGCTTTTAAAAGAAGCGAGTACATTATTTGAAGAGAAGAAGTTAAAACATACATTAACAAAGGTGCTCAGCCCCATCAATGCCGCCAATTTGAAGCAGGCACATCAAACACTTGAGCAAGGGAAGATGATAGGTAAATTTGTTCTAGAAGGATTTTAAGGAGGGGCAGTAGATGACATCATTACAATATCCGATTGGCTTATATGAACCGGTGGAACAACAAACGAAAAAGCAGCTGGAGGCATGGATTGATGAGCTGGCACTCATTCCTCAAAAGTATGAAGAGGCAGTTGTCCCATTGACAGATGATCAGCTGGATACCCCATATCGGCCAGGAGGATGGACCGTTCGTCAGCTCATTCACCATGTAGCGGACAGCCATCTGAACGCCTACTTGCGATTTAAACTTGCGCTGACAGAAGAAACACCGCACATACGTCCATATGATCAGGAGGCATTTGCTTCACTTCCTGACAGTAAGGCGTCTATCAGCCTATCGCTGCCATTAATCAGCAGTCTACATCGCCGGTGGGTCACATTACTTCGCGAGATGACAGAGGAAGATTTCAACGCTGCATATTACCATCCAGCCGATCAACAAACGGTGTCCTTGTATGATGCAACAGGAATGTACGTCTGGCATTCACAGCATCATCTCGCCCATATCACGGAATTAATCAAAAGAAATCAGTGGAAGTAAAGGAGTTAACACATGTCTAGTAGAAGAATTGTCGGCGCTATGTTTATCTGCATGGCGGCATTGTTTTATATAGCAAAATTCGTTTTGTTTGAGATTCGTTATGGTGGAAATGTAAGCACAGTAAGAACGATCGAGGAACTGGAAGATATACTCCCAGGCGGTACGTGGATCAGCATCATTTTTCTCATTATCGGTTTAGGTTATCTCTTGTGGGATGACCGGGAAGTCATTCGTCAGTATCTTTTGAACCCAGATAAACAAGGAAAAGAAGAATGAAAAAAGACGGACCTCAAGTGACCGTCTTTTTTCCTTTTTTATCCACGTTCGGGACGAAGTGCTTTTTCTAAAATAGCTAGACCTTCATTAACTTTTTCTTTTTCTTCGTCATTGAGCCGTTGTAGGGAATTTTTAATTTTTTCATGCCCTTTTTGATAAATACTTCTGAAAATATTTTTCGCTTCCTCTGTCAATTCTACGACAATGATTCGACGATCACGCTCAGAATGCTTTCGTTCCACAAAGTTCGATTGTTCTAACCGATCAAGCAGCCCTGTCATATTGGACAAAGAAGCCCCCATTTTTTCAGCAATTTCGGACACTTTAAGAGAGCCATGGTTATTGAGCAGCATGAGCACTTTCATTTGAGGCATACTCATATCAAGCTTCATCCATTCAGAAACATCTCCAAGTCCTGCAGCAGTGAGCACTTTCATATACAGCACCCATGTCTTTTTCTCCTCAGGAGATAGGATTTCCTCTTTTAGTACGGTGGTGTCATGAATATTATATTCCACGCTTGTTCACTTCCTTTAAGCGGCTCTTTTCTTTATATTACTGATTTTTACTTCTAATTGAAAGTATCATGAAGCTTTTGAATGTTAAACTGCATGAATTAAGTGGTATTTGTTGTATAATAATGGTCAGTTGAAATTAATGAAGCAACTTAGAAAGTTGGGAAAAACATGTGGAACAAAAAAACGGGTATGACGATCTTAAAAATGCTCTTTCCGATCGTGATCATCCTTGTCTTAATTTTTGTCGCCAAGCAGGAGCTGAGCGGCCTTTCCATTAAAAAGACGTTTTATATTATTGACAGCTTGAATCGAATGGACTTGTTTATTCTAGTCTTTCTTGGACTTGTCGCTGTTTTATCCATGTCCTTATATGATTTTATTTTAAGAAAAAGCCTTGATATGCCCATCAGCGGCTGGAAAACGATCCGAATTTCTTGGATCGCCAACTCCTTTAATAGTGTACTTGGATTCGGTGGTTTATCAGGAGCAGGGCTTAGAACGCTTCTATACAAGGAATACATAACAGATACGAAAAAACTGCTGAAAGGCATTGCCCTTTTAACATCCTCTGTTCTGCTCGGCTTATCTATTTTCAGTGATTTGATTTTAGTTAGGGTCCTGCCAGTTGAAAGTATTATTAGTCAGGAGCCGTGGTTATGGGCATTTGTCATTATTTTTGCTTGTATTGTGCCCATTTACATCATCATGGCGTCCATTCGAAAAAGCTCGATTGAGAGCGGTGAAAACGGACTGAAGCACCCGATCTATGCTTATATTGGTGCATCGTTTTTAGAGTGGCTGGCAGCTGGTCTTGTCATGTACATGGCTGTTGTCTCTATGGGGATGAACGTTGATGTCCGTATTGTATTAGGCGTCTTTGCGATTGCGTCAATCGGCGGTTTAATCAGTATGGTTCCGGGCGGATTTGGTTCGTTTGATCTGATCTTTTTACTCAGTATGCAATACATTGGGTTTGATAAAGAGATGGTGCTGACAGCGCTTGTATTGTACCGCTTCGTTTACTCCATTTTCCCGTTTATTCTTGGACTTTGTCTAGCGGCATACGATTTAACTGGAACAACACTCAGGCGTCTTGAAGGCAATCCGAGAATGGCGCCTGCTATTGAAACAACAAACGTCTTAATTGTTTTGCACCGAGCGCTGCTCATCCGTTTATTGTACGGATCTTTGTCCATTTTAACGTTTGGAAGCGGTTTGCTCATTATGGCTTCCGTTGTGCTTCCTGTTGATCGTTTAGGTGTGATTACAACCATTCCACGCTTTTTGTTATCAGGGTTTAATGGTCTTTCTTTAATGTTCGGGATCATTTTAATGATTTTGTCCATTGAAGTGTATAAAAGAACGAAACGGTCTTATCTATTGACAATGATTGCCCTAGCAGGCGGCTTTGTGTTTACTTTACTAAAAGGGTTTAACCTGAGTTTGATCTTTATATTGCCGGTCATCATGGTGGTATTTTTCTCGCTTCGAAATCAATTTGTGAAGCAGCAGGCGCCTTATTCTTTGAATCAGTTTGTGGCCGCCGCCGCCGGATATTTACTCGTGTTGTTTAACTATAATGTCATTGGGAACTTCATTTGGATGAAAATTGGTCATTTCCTAAGCAAGGACTATTTGGTTCATAATGAACGGCATATCACGATGACCAGTATGATTGCTTTAATTGGCGTCCCTCTTTTCTTTTTCATTAGCAAATTGATTTTTAATAAAAAAGCAGTTCCAATCGGCGAAGAAGCCGATGAAGAAAAATTAAAAACTTTTCTCGAAGAAAAGGGAGGAAATGCTCTTAGTCATCTAGGTTTTTTGGGAGACAAAAAACTGTTTTTCTCAAGTGATGGAGAGGCGATGCTTCAGTTTGGCCGGATTGGCCGCTGCGTTATTGTGCTTGGAGATCCTTCTGGGCGTAGAGCCTCTTATCCGCTTGTACTGGAAGAATTTTTGGAGCAGACAGAAAAAGCAGGCTATCGTGTCGCTTTTTATCAAGTAGAACGTGAAGGAATGGCGCTTTATCATGACCTAGGTTTTCACTTCTTTAAGCTTGGGGAAGAAGCCATGGTCGATTTAGAAACGTTCTCTTTGTCAGGAAAGAAAAAATCAAACTTACGGGCTGTCGCAAATAAATTTGAACGAGAAGGCTATACGTTTGAAATGCTGGAGCCGCCCTTTTCAGAGGAATTGATCTCAACCTTAAAACAAATCTCTGACAGCTGGCTTGGCAAGAAAAAAGAAAAAGGATTTTCATTAGGCTATTTCAATGAAGACTACCTTCAAAAAGCACCGATTGCGATTTTAAAGGATGAACAAGGAAAGATCATATCTTTTGTGTCCTTAATGCCGATGTATCAAAAAGGAGAGATATCCATCGACCTCATGCGTCATATGCATGATGCACCGAACGGGATGATGGATGCACTCTTTATCCACCTTTTTCAATGGGCGAAAGAAAAAGGCTACACATCCTTTAACATGGGAATGGCGCCATTATCGAATGTAGGCACGTTCCACCAGTCCTTTCTGACAGAACGTTTGGCGAGTGTCATCTTCAATAACGTCAGATATATGTATAGTTTCAGCGGCTTACGGTCGTTTAAACAGAAATATAAACCAGAATGGCGCGGAAAATATTTAGCGTATAAAAAGAATACATCACTGCCTGTCACAATGGTGCTCGTCACTAAGCTGATAGGAATGGACCCAAATCGAAAACGGCGTCCATAAGTCCAAAGAACCTTTACCTTTCACTAGGTGAAGGTTTTTTTAGACAAAAGAATAGCAAAAGTGGTAAAGTTGAAGGGTAAGGGGGATGTTCACATGACACTAAATGAATGGTTTACAAAGGGATTAGCTGAACGTACATATGTACACAACATGGAGAAAAACCGTGAAAACTTACTCACGGTGTACAACCAGTACGCAATTCATCAAAAGGAAAAAGAGCTGCTTCAAAAACTTCAAAAGAAAAAACTGAGAGCGCTTGTGATCACGGCAGATTGGTGCGGTGATGCGATGGTCAATGTACCTATTTTCATGCGTATTGCAAATGAAGCACTGATTGATGCGCGCTATTTCATTCGGGACGAGCACCTAGACCTGATGGATCAGTATTTAACGAACGGGACCGCAAGATCAATTCCGATTATCGTCATCATTGATCAGGACGGGAAAGAAGTGGGGAAATGGGGACCTCGCTCAGCAGAAGCTCAGCGCTTTGTCGACGAGAAAAAGCCGGATAAAGATGCACCCGATTTTGAGGAGGCATTTAAAGTGTTTGCGAAAGAAGCCGCACATCACTATACGACAGATCGTTACTTATGGAAAGATATTGAGAAAGAAATAGTAGAAGTTTTGGCAAAAATATAAACCAAAAGACTACTTCGCCGCAATGGGAAGTAGTCTTTTTTTATCTTGTTTTTGCGTTTCACCTACAAAACACCGCATAAAGATGTAGAAAAACCGCAGAATTCTATCAAATACCGCAGAAAACCGCAAAGCATCACGATTTTCCCAACCACTTTTAGTTGAAAAACCTCATATATGCCATGAAATCAGCTATTTTGCCCTTATCTAAAGGCTCATATAACGCACGTCGGATGGCTTTTTCCCAATACAAGA
Source organism: Bacillus sp. Leaf49 (assembly GCF_001426125.1). Taxonomy (NCBI): domain Bacteria; kingdom Bacillati; phylum Bacillota; class Bacilli; order Caryophanales; family Bacillaceae; genus Bacillus; species Bacillus sp. Leaf49. Next base: position 73,380 of record NZ_LMRK01000004.1, read on the forward strand.
GGCCCAGCAACTATAGTAATCTAGTTGTAATCTCCTTTGAACGAACTAAAAAAAATAAATGAAGGAAAAGGGCTGGCGATCAATTTATGAAAAAAATCATCTATCTCGATCAAGAAAAAAAGAAGCTCGCTGAATCAAAGAAAAGAGAACAGCGTTCCATCAAATCACTCAGACTGCTTGTGTTTTATGACGGACAAAGTCCTTCATGTGCAAAAGCAATTGACCTGTTGAAATCACTCGATTGGAAAAACCGAATTCACTTTGAATCATTTAGACACTCACAGCTGCTGAGACTGAATAAAATTAGTGAAGAGAAGGCAGAGAAACGAATCGTGTCTATTTCCTTAGCAAAAAATCAAAAAAACTCAGGGATTTATACGTGGCTGAGAATGGCTTGTCACATCCCTGCATTATGGGGAACGGTCCCATTCATTGTACTCAGCATTTGGCTTGGCTTTGGGCAGCATGCTTACGATTATTTTGCGAGAAAACGGTACATTCATTCAGTCGAACAAGTCACCCGTCCCGATACAGATCAACAAAAAACCATCTAATCATAGAAAAAGCATGACCTTCGATCGGCAGAAGGTCATGCTTTTTTGTAATATGGGATATATGATGCTAAGTGATCAAGTAGCTTCGTTGTGTAAGACATATATGCACGCTTATCAAGCTCAGAAGCCGCATAGGAAAGCAAGGTTCTAAGAGCAAACAAGTACTCATTGTGGAGCTGATTGTGTTCAAAGTAAGGAATCGCTGCTTCTACTAAATAAGTTTTCAAATCATGAGGATTCTCTTCAATCATCAATTTATAGATTTTAATCATATATAAACAGTTTGGTTGAATACGAGGCTGTTTGAGCAGCTCGTGTATGTATGGAAGCGCCTTTTTGCGATCATATTCCGCATACAATGTTGCGATTTCATAAAGCGTTTCACAGTAACGATCTTCTATCTGTTCTTGATTAAAATAATTGAGTGAATCTAGTAAATAAGGCACAGCGGATGAGAAATCTCCTTGGCGTTTTAAGAGAACCCCGTAATAAAAATAAGCTGTCATCTTAATATAAGCATCAGGGTGAAGCGACGTGTGTAAAATCACTTCTTTTAAATATCTTTTAGCTGTTTGAAAGGCCTTTAATTCCAGTGAGATGACCCCATGAATGAGTGTACAATGAATGACCCGCTTGAAATTATTTTTTTGTCTATACAAATCCATTGCTTGATGTGTGGCCTCAAGCGCATCACCGAGATGCCCCATAGCTCCAAGTGCTTTTGCATAGTGATAATACAGGTCACTCTGTTCAACAGAAGCGTAAGAAAAGCAGCTTTCAAGTCTTTTCAATCCTTCTTCGAGCTGACCGATTTTAATCTGGTGGATGCCATCTAGATATTCAAACGTTTCTTTTTCTGTGTCAATAAAGGTTTTTTCAAACTTCTTAAGCACGCGGTGCGTTTTTAAGGCAAGCTGCTGTTTTTCTGTTAATAAATAAAATTGAAATAAGGACAAATGATACTGAATCCCTAAATCTAGCGAAAAGAACTGTTCCTCGTGATGAATGATCATTTCTGCATTTTGCTCTGCTTGATCGAGCGCATAGAAATACATGTTCATTTGAAACTCATCGAGCAATGACAGCAGGTGACGCGCCTTTTGCGACAGCGTTTCTTGACTAATTCCAAGCCGTTCAAGCAAAAGATTGATCGTATCTTGATTGGCCTCTTTTGAGCCATTTTCAATTTTACTTAAATGAGAGACAGAACAAATTCCTTCTGCCAACTCCGATTGGGTCATATTTTGTTTATAACGATAGAGTTTGATGATTTGCCCAATATTGATTTTCATTCCATCCAGAAGCCTCCCTTCCAATCATGGGTTGAAAGCTTTTTGAAAAAATAGCCGTATGAGATAAAGTGGAAATACCTGAAATCATTTCATCATCTTGGCTTTTTTCTCAAAATTTGTTTAAAACGTAATATGATTGTAACATTACTTGAAAAAGTCAAACAACTTTTTAGCAGAGAGGTGAGGTCCTATTTGCAAACAACACATGATCATGTTTATAATGTGAATGAGAATCAATTTCAATTAAGGTTGATTGAAAGGATGACATATATGCCAGAAACAAAACAACAAACAGAAGCGTTAACGGTTCGAGACGCTGTCAGATATAGACGATCGATTCGAAAATTCAAAGAAACGCCGGTGAGCATTGAGCAGCTTCAGCCATTATTAGAGGATGCAGTCTATGCACCCAATCATAAAATCACGGAACCTTGGCGTTTTTTATATGCAGTGACGGATGAAGCGAAAGAGGTATTTGTTGAGCGGTTTATTGCTTTCTTTAAACGCAACAATCCAGACGCAAAAGAAGAAAAGATCAATCAGTACAGAGATTATTTTTCTAAAGTACCAGCTCTTTTACTTGTTGTTCTAAAAGAAGACGAAAATCCAGTTGTGAGAAATGATGATTTTGCCGCTGTGAGTGCGCTCATTCAAAACTTCCAGCTGCTGGCTTGGGATCAAGGAATCGGTATGGTATGGAAGAGCGGCCGTATTTTATACGACAAAGGGTTTCAACAGGATATGGGATTGAAGGAAAACGAACGCTTTGCCGCGATTCTTCACATCGGTTATCCAGAAGAGGTACCTGAGGAAAAGTCACGTCAGAAGGCATCAACCCTGCTAACTGAAATCAAATAAAAACAGACCTTGTGATAGGGTCTGTTTTTTTTACTTATTGTTTTTTGGCACGCTGATCGGCTGCTTTCATATGTGCCATCGCTTTTACGTCATTCGGATCTGCAAGTTCTTTGGAAAATTCAACATATTCGCCATCCGTCTCTTGTGCCGCAAGCTGCTGGTTGGATTTTTTGTGTTGGTCTTTTTTCAAAGCTTTTCCCTCCTTTACAAGATCACTTTAGTTATGTGCTTGTAAAAGAGGAATATCCGTTTTATTTGTTTCTTTTTTCTGCTGCTCTTTCCGCTTTTTTGAATTCCTGCTGATACAGAACTTCCTGGGTTTTCTTCAGTTTTGAAGTCGGCTGGTGTTCTTTTTTCTTCATCAAAATCGCCCCCTCATCTCATTTTTAATAGGATGGGTGTTTTTGACAACATTTATTCCTCTGAATGCAAAATCGCTTCTTTTAGCTCAGGGTGTAAAAACTCATAAGAAGACAGCAGTGCCTTTTTCGGCAGGGCGCGCTGGCCTTCTAATACAAGCAATGACATGTCGCCAAGTGCGGTTTTAATGACAAAGGACGGCACCTTCAGCCAGTGAGGGCGATGAAGGACAGATGCAATGGTTTGCCCCAGCTGCTTCATTTGAACAGGATTTGGAGACGTGACATTGAGTGGACCTGATATGTGTTCATGGTGAATGGCATACGCAATGAGATGTGCTACATCTTCCACGTGAACCCATGATACCCATTGCGAGCCAGAGCCAATTGTTCCACCGGCAAACAGCTTGTATGGCAAGGTCATAAGAGGAAGTGTGCCTTTCTCTCCTAGCACTACCCCAAAGCGTGTATAAACCGTGCGAATACCGAGCGCCTCAATTTTTTGACCTTCAGCTTCCCAAAGTTTTGACGTATAACTTAAGAAATCTGTATCGGCTGGAGGGGCCTCCTCCGTAAAATCCTCTGTCTTGGAAGTGCCATAGATACCGACAGCACTTGCTTGAATGAGCACAGATGGTTTCGTTTTCTGCGCTTCTATGATGCGTCTTACTTCTTGTGTTGATTGAAGACGGCTGGAGAGAATCCCTTTTTTTGCTTTGTCCGTCCAGCGTGTGAAAATGGATTTTCCAGCAAGGTTAATCCATACATCAATCGCAGGCAATTCATGTTCAGGCTTAGCACCTTCTGTCAGCCACTGCACGTAATGTAAATGATTTTGTTCGGATTCCTTTGGATTTCTTGTTAAAATATATAGATGATGTCCTTCAGCTGCGAGCACCTTTGTGACATGCTGGCCGATAAACCCGGTTCCTCCGGTAATGGCGATATTCAATTGACATCTTCTCCTCTCATATACATACCTATATCTTTCACGATTTTGAATCAGAAGAAACATCCTGACTGTTTGAAAAAAGGAGTGATCACAGGATGCCCTATATTACGAAAATCTCTGCTCAGAAAAACAATACAGAACGCGTGAACATCTTTCTTGATGAAAAGTACGCTTTTAGCGTTGATCTAGATGTGCTTGTCCAGCATGATTTGAAAAAGGGAAAAGAGCTGGACGAAGCCGATATCATAGAGATTCAATTCGGTGATGCAGTAAAAAAAGGATTTCAGCAGGCCGTCGATTATTTATCGTATCGGATGAGATCAGTGAAAGAAGTCACCGATTATTTGACGAAAAAAGACATACCAGCACCTGCTATTAGTGAAATTATACACAAATTAAAACATTATAAGTATGTAAATGATCTTGAATTTGCAGAAGCGTATGTAAGCACCCACCGAAAAACGAATAGCAAAGGCCCGTCAGTGCTAAAAAAAGAATTAAAGCTGAAAGGCATAGACGATGACACCATCGAACAAGCACTATCGCAATATCCGAATGATTTGCAGCTAGAGGAAGCAGTGAAGCAAGTGCTGAAGCTGGTTAAGAAAGAGAAAAACCGGTCCGCAAAAGAAATTGAACAGCGTATCAAATTGCAGCTTCAGCGAAAAGGATTTTCATTTGATATCATTGATAAAGCCCTTCAAGAAGCCTATGATGGACAAGAAGAGGAAAAGGAAGAAGAAGCCCTTCACTATATGCTTGAGAAGGCAAAACGCAAGGTAGGATATGACGGATCATTTGAGAAAAAAATGAAAGTGAAGCAATTCCTTTACCGAAAAGGATTTGATCTTGATACAATTGATCACGTTTTAGACAAAGGGGAATGACAGATGGAAAAACGCTATAGTGAAATGACAGAATACGAATTAAAGCAGGAGATTGCCGCTCTTTCTGAAAAAGCAAGAAAGGCTGAGCAGCTAGGCATTGTGAATGAATATGCCGTGTTGGAGCGGAAAATTGACATGGCGAAAGCCTATTTATTAGATCCAGCTGCTATTCAGACGAAAACGACCTATCATATCAAAGATACAGACGAGCAGTTTTATGTGGAGTATTTAAATGGTGTTTTTGCTTGGGGCTACAGAGTATCAGCGCCAAATAAAGAAGATGCCCTGCCGATTTCAATGCTTACGCAAAAGGACTGATCCCTAGAGATCAGTCCTTTTCTTTACTTCGAACGTTGTTTACGGACGTTGTTCTGAAGTACGATGTCGTGCTGCGTTTGCTGCGTTTCTCCGTTGACCTGAGAGGCAGAATGTTTAGCATTCGCCCATGGTTGAGGGTAAGCGGTTGTTCTTAATTGAACAAAGTCTTCCATATACGATTTCCCATTTGAACTCATATCTCAAGCACTCCCTTTGGAAAAATTAGCGTTTCCCTGATGCCCTCATACGTTCCTGTGGACGTGTATTCGTCTCACCGTTCGGCCTTTTAGATGCATAAGCATCTGTGGCCCCTGGTTCGCCTTCAAACTTGTGATTCACTTGATTTGGAAAGCCCTTTGCTTTATTACGCATACTGATTCCCTCCAAACAATACAAATCATTTGCGTCTTTTGAAGACGTAAGGGTAGTATATGAAAAAAGAGATTTTTTTAAAAAGGCACTTTCTGCTAGATGAAGGAGGAACCAGTATGGAACAATATTTTGAGCGATTAACCGAACAACTAATGGAAAAAAACAATATGCTCACATATGAAGAAGCACGTACATGGGTAGAGCTCCTTTGGAGTGATTTTGAAACAACCTATGCAAAGGCTGGCCGCAAATATAAAGGACAGGAAACGACTGAACGGATTGTCCGAGAATGGATCGAAAGCTACGGCGCTCAGCTGCATTTATTTCAAAATAAACAATCGAAGGCAAATGAGCATCTGCAACAAAACGACAAAGGGCTACTGCATTAAAAGGGTTGCCCTTTTCACTTCGACTCATCTTTTTCAACAAACAGGAAAATATATAAATGACCAAACAATTTTATGAAACAATACCCAGTCTGTGATCAAAATTACAGGCTTTTTACAATGGATAAACTTAAAATTACATTAAATTCATGTTGGTGAAAATCACTGGAAATAAAACTCTGATATAATGTAACGATTAAGGATACATGAAATTTATGGATAATAAAAAAGGGTTTCGTTTTCTGACAAAAAAGGAATAATGAACATAACAGACTATGTGAAAAAAGTGAAGAGAAGGTGCGATATGGAACGGGAACTGCTCTCTGTTATAATTCCTTCTTACAATGAAGGTGAAAACATCAGACGAATCTTTGAGGCACTCGAGGAAGAGTTTCGCGATTTTCATTATGACTTTGAAATCATCTTTGTGAATGATGGAAGCAAAGACAATACGCTTCAATACATGAGAGAGCTCTCTCACAAAAGTGCAAAAGTCAAATACATTTCCTTTTCTCGTAACTTTGGGAAAGAAGCTGCAATTTTAGCAGGTCTTGAGCATGCAAAAGGGGAAGCTGCGATCATTATGGACGCCGACCTGCAGCACCCAACGTATTTGATTCAGGATTTTGTTAGAGGCTACGAAGAAGGTTATCATCAAGTCATTGCCAAACGAAACCGTAAAGGGGACAGCAAGCTTCGTTCTTACCTATCATCGATGTATTATAAAGTGATGAACAAGGTGGTCGAAGTGGACTTGCGTGATGGTGTAGGAGATTTCCGTTTAATTTCCCGTCAAGCGATCGACGCATTGCTTCAGCTAAAAGAGGGAAATCGTTTTTCAAAAGGCCTTTTTTGCTGGATTGGCTTTGAAGAAAAGGTCATCTATTATGAAAATGTGGAAAGACAGCATGGTGATACAAAATGGTCACTGAAGAAATTATTTAACTATGGGATTGATGGTGTCATTTCCTTTAACAACCGCCCGCTGCGTATTTGTTTTTATACGGGTATTTTGATCTTATTTCTCTCTTTGATTTACATCGTGGCGACCTTTATTCAAATCGTCAGAACGGGCATCATGGTACCGGGTTATTTCACTTTAATCTCAGCTGTGCTTTTCCTCGGTGGTGTCCAGCTCTTGAGTCTAGGTGTGATCGGAGAATACATTGGCCGAATTTACTATGAAACGAAAAAGAGGCCGCATTACTTAATTCAAGAATCAAATGTCATGGAACAAGAGACAAGCTCAAAAAAACAAGACCGAGTGTTAACGCAGTTATTTAAATAACGTGGAGTCAAATAACCGGCAAGCACGAATCGCTTGCTGGGTTGTTTTGTTTCAATGAACAGTGGATCTTTTGGAGAAAGGATTTAGATGATGAAACGTAGATGGATACTCATTGGAATGTGCCTCATCCTTGCTTTATTAGGACACTCCTTTTTCTTATATGAATATACGCAAGGCCGATATATGACGGGAGATGGGGATGGCATTTCACAAATGCTCCCATTTAAAAAATTGCTTTACGATGAATACGTCAAAGGGAACTTCTTTTATTCCTATCAATTCGGTCTAGGCGGCGGTACATATACGCAATTAGGTTATTATTTTACAACGTCGATGGTCTTTATGGTCACAGTCGCTGTTGTCTGGTTGTTAAATGCGCTCCACCTTATTCAGTCAACAGACATTCACTTTTGGGCAAATGCTGTTATTTGGCTGAGTGTGATCAAGCTGACAGTCATTCTGTTCATCGCATATCGTGTGCTCCTTTCGATTGTGCAGCATAGGCTGGGGGCGCTCACAGGTGCCGGTATTTACGGACTGTCTATTGTGTACTTTCGGCATCAAACGTTTTGGGAGTTTTTCACCGACAGCATGATGTGGCTTCCGCTGCTTGTGCTCGGGGTTGAACGTATTTTCAAAACAGGCAAGCCGGCTTGGTTTATTGCGGCTTGCAGTCTCATGCTGATCAATAATTTTTACTTTGCTTACATTCACTTTATCTTTTTAGCCATTTATCTTGTCTTCAGATATATGATTAAGCTTCAAAGCGAGGAGCGAGGCTGGAAGGTGTTCTGGACCCTTGCGATCTCTACGTTGTTATCGTTTGGGATCAGTGCTGCCTTTTTTATCCCGTCTGTTTACGGCTTTCTCAATAATGTAAGACCGCCGTATGAACAGGCAATTCCTTGGTTCGAGCTGCATGATCATCTGCTGTTTACAAGCAGGGTGTACTTATTGCCGGTCATCTTTCTGATTTGTCTGTTCCTCGTTCCGCTATACCGGAACAGATGGTTTTTCATGTTCACATCGATCAGTGTTCTGCTGATCATTTTTCACTACAGTCCAAAGATGGCGAGCGTGTTTAATGGTTTTTCAGCACCGCAGTACAGATTTGAATATATTCTTGCCTTTACAGTTGGAGCAGTCGTAGCCATCACCATCAAGCATTTCTCGCAAATGGAGTGGAAGTGGAAAACACGTGCGGTTTTAGGCGCTTGGATTGTATTCCTTCTCGCAGTCGCCCTTTCAGAACGAGCAAAGGGAAATATGGATGTTGTTGTATTTACCGGAATAGGACTACTTGTGATCAGCTTGTTCTTCCTCTCGATACATGCGGGGAAACGTCTGCACCTTCGTCTCTTTTCAGCTGTGCTCATCGTTGTGAGCTTACTGACAGCAGGCGTGTATCAGCAGGGCTACTTATTTGAAAGAAGCAATATTAAGAGCGTATCAGATACGTATCTGAATAGTGAGGCGTATGCTGGACATGAGCAAATGAAGCTCATTCAGCAGATTCAAAGCCGCTCAAAAGAAGATCCGCTTGCCCGGATTGATTGGATGAACGGCGTGCGCAACAACACCCCGTTATTTGAAGGCTTTCAAGGCATGAGTGCGTATTCAAGTATATTGAATCAGCATCTGCTCCATTTCTACTGGAATGACCTGCAAATTGATATGGGACGGGAAAGTGTCAGCCGGTATGCAACAATGGGGGACAGGGCGAATTTATACAGTCTGACCTACGGGAAGTATTATATGAGAGACAAATCGATGTCTTTCTCACCGCCGGTTTATTTTAAGCCCATATTGGAAAGCGAACATTATGAAGTGTATGAAAATACACGTCCGCTCCCATTTGCAAGAACAACGAGTACCGTCTATTCAGAAAAGTCACTAGAGCATGCGTCAGCACTTGATAAAGAACATGCGATGTTGCAAGGTGTGATCTTAAACAAAAAAGGAAATGCTGAAATCGACCAATCGGCTGATCGAATAAAGGATACAAACATTCATACTGAACAAGCGGTATACGAAAATGGCGTGCTTGATGTATACGGAAAAACGGGCGGGCTGAATATCACCCTTCCAGATGATATCGCTCGCGTGGGGGATGTGTATGTGAGCTTTTATGTGAAGCGGACCGACCGTAACGAAGGGTTTCAGTTATCTGTGGATGACTACGTCACATCACGCAAAAGCAATACGTCTATCTACAAAACAGGCGTTAATGACGTGACGATCCGAGTCCCTGCGGAAAAAATCCTTTCCATACGAGTGCCAAAAGGGACGTATGAGCTGAGTCAATTAAAGCTGTATCATGAGCCTTACCGCACCCTTGCGCGGGCATATGAAAAAGAAAAACAGGATGATGGCAGCCAGCAGGTGAAACTTAAAAATAACCGCTTTACGATTTCTTATGAGAACAAGCGCGGCGATGATTATATGATTCTGCCTGTTCCATATGAAAAAGGCTGGGAGCTCACGGTGAACGGCCATCAAACCGATATTGAACAAGCCAATTATGCGTTTATCGGTTTTCCAATAGAAAAAGGCAAAAACGAGATCGTGCTAACCTACTATCCGCCTTATATCAGAATTCTCGCATTGATTTCACTCGTCAGTTTGATCGTTGCGATTTTATATGCACGGAGAAAAAACAAGAAACACCACTTTTCAGCATAAGTGGTGTTTTTTTATCTTTCATCTCATACGTAAGTTTCTTCATCCCATTCAATCGTGTATTCGTTCATTTTTTTATCAATATCGTTTTGAATACTCATGTGCTGAAATAGCGCATTCAATTCTTCTGTCCTCTTTCTTCGATCCTTTTCATAATAATAGAACGCATCTCGATAATCATGATCCCTTAGCATCTTTGCTATGAGCATGGCATCTTCTAGACTATACGATGCTCCTTGACCAACAAAAGGGTTCGCCGTATGTACCGCATCACCTACAAGAACAACACGTCCTTTTGACCACACAGGAAAATCCTTTATTTCATAGATACTTCTTGGAAAGAACATGTTTGTATGATCGATGATGTCAGAAAGGTGTTTAGGAATGTTCCAATGTTCCATTTGTTTATATAATAACTGTCGGATGGTTTCTTGATTGGCTTTCTCAAAATGTTTTGTAGGTAACTTCTCAGGACACTGAGAGAAAGCTTGCCATAAAATATTCATTTTATTTGTTGGATGCGCTTTCCCAAAAATGAATTGAAAGTTTCCGTCATTGTAAAAATAACTTGTTGCCTCATCCAATACAAAATCCTTCACAAACGATACTCCTTGTAGTCCCCAAAAACCGCTATAGTCTAATTTAGCATTAAACGCAATAGCCTCTCTTGTTTTAGAAAAAGTTCCATCTGCTCCTATTACGATATCACCTGTTATCACAGTTTCATCTTCAAAAAGAGCCTGAACGGAATGAGGCTGCTGTTTGATCGAGGTTAACTTTTTGTTGTATTTCACTTCTATTCCTTGGCGGTGAACTTCTTTTAAAAGTGATTTGATGATTTGGTCTCTCATGACGTTCAGTAAAGGGGCATCATAATATTTTTCACTATAATTGTGAAAGATCGCTTCTACTTCATTTTCACTGTTTATTTGCTGGATCTTCTTTATCACGGTTGCATTTGCTATCACTTCATTTTTACACCCGATTCCATCCAAAATCTTTACCCCATTCGGAGATAGTAAAAAACCTGCTCCTGTTTCTAATTCTTCATCTGACCTGCTTTCATAAATCGTACTTTCCATTCCAGCCTTTTTTAAAAATAAAGCAGTAGCCAATCCTGCTACACCACTGCCGATAATAATCACATTTTGAGATTTCATTATATTCCCTCCTATTTTATAAACAGACCGGTCGGTTTATTTTAGTGTAAAAAAATAAGCTTTTTCATATAGGACAGCGTATCACAATTCCCCCTCTTCATTTGGTAATTAAAGTATATGATAATATGTTATAAATGATTTCGCAAGAATGAAACTAACCAATTTCTGATCAACTTCTTTTAAAAACATGAAGGGGATAGCAAAACATGAACAAAGACACCGTGATAAAACACTATGAACACACCCTTGAATGGGTACAGTCACTAACGAAAGTAACAGAAGAAGAATGGCGCAGCGCCATCGCTGAGGGAAAATGGAGCATGGCTGAGATCATCGCACATTTCGTTCCGTGGGATGAATTTATTTTACACGATCGCCTAAAGGAATTTTGGAACGATCGGTCATTACCTCAAGCTCCTGATGTGCACAAAATGAATCAGCAGTCAGCCGAAAGGGCAAGACACGAAGCGAGAAGCGAGACGATCGGGCGATTTATTGCTGTTAGAACAAAATTGCTTCAAGAAATGAAGAAAATCGAAGCACCTCGCTGGACTACACCCTTTCTGATCGGTCAAACCGAGCTGACGTTATCAAGTTATTTTCAAGGTTTGATTAAACATGATCTCCATCATATGGAGCAGATTAAAAAAGTACTCTCTACAGAAAGACGATAGAGCGTCACGAAGCTTCTTTCTCAAATGGAAACGTCGCATAATCAAACAAAAAATGAAATAACCAAAGACTTAGCGCAAAGAGAATTTCTTCAGAAGTAGTCAGCAAAATGCCGTCAACTAATTCATCTGATAAGTAGACAGCACCCCAAATAAACAAAAGGTGAAATAAAACGGTATAGAAAACAATGGATCGTTTTTTGGACCGACACTTACGAACAAAACACATGAGCACGTGTTCCAGATGTTCAAAAGAGATCCCAAGTACAACATAGATGCCCATAAACAGAATCAACGATAAAATCGATTGGTAAAAAGCACCGGTCAAATGAAAGAACAGTACACAAAACAACAAAAATATGTAACAGACAGCTGATAGCGCTATCAGACATTTCACCCCTTGCCATAAAGCGTGAACAGATTGCTGCATGGGTAAACAACACTCCTTTACATGAAGATACCTGCAAAAAGGACAGCCTTTTTGCAGGAAGGTGGAATTAATCCTCTTTTTTAGGTGCAGCAATGACAGGATGTTTTTCAGTATCAAGCAATTTCAAGAATTCTTCACCTTGATCTAAATGATCAAGAACAAGCTGTTTCGGTGTAACCGCAAGCCACTGATTGAGTGAAATATCTGCATAATGATCGCTCTTAAAGATTTCTAAGAAATAAAGCGGTTCGTCGCCTGTATTTTCTACATAATGCCCCATCGCAAATGGCACATAGCCAACGTCTCCCGCCTGATAGTTGAAGGTTCTCGCATGTCCATCAGAAGCAAAGACCGTCATTCGAGCTTTTCCAGAAATGAAATATTGCCATTCATCTGTATTTGGATGCCAGTGCAGCTCACGGATGGCACCTGGATCAACTTTCACAAGAGCGGAGGCAATCGTTTTAGACGCTTTGAAATTGGTAGAATCCGCAATCCACACTTGTCCGCCGCTTGACGTAATCGGCTCTTGCTTTAACAGCTCATATTTAAAGGAGTTCGGGACTTCTCCTTGCTCTGTTTTCACCTTGTCACATTCAAGGGAACCAGGAATTCCTTTTTGGAAAATATACTTCTCTTTCTCTGGCAGCTTCTTAAATTGCTCCTTTGTCATTCCAAAGTTTTGGAGAACGACTTCCTCTGGGGTATGGGCAAGCCAATCAGTCACTTGGAACGTACTATTTTCAGAGAAGGAACCATCATCAAACACAAGCAAGAATTCAGCTCCTGGTTCAAGTGCTTGAATAGAGTGCGGCAAGCCAGAAGGGAAGTACCATAAATCTCCCTCAGTCACATCCTCTGTAAAATTCCGCCCCTCTGCATCAACCGATGTAATTCGGGCTTCCCCATAAATCATGTACGCCCATTCCGCTTCCTTATGCCAGTGCAGCTCGCGAATTGCACCAGGTTTTAGCCGCATGTTCACAGAGGCAAGACTTTTAGAGATTGGCAGTTCACGTACCGTGACTTCTCTTGCATAGCCGCCTTTTTCTAAACGGTTGTGCGTATCAGAAAAAGAATATTTCATGTTGGGAACCGTTCCATGATCGGTTTCTGGTGGCGTGAGCATATCTGGGTTTTGCCTGTCTCGCTCGAGATTACGTGGAATTTTGACCGTTGCTCCTTTTTCTCCTCGAATCGGCTGCGGTACCCCATTTTGCTTTTCACTCATGATAAAATCCCCTTTCAACATCGTATTGTGTGAGGTGACAAAAGGCCTTTCATTTCGCCCTCGCTTTCATAAGGTGAAACGAATCAAGAAGATGTCAATCTGATTCATCATTTTTTTGAACAGCGACCAATCGTTGGATGAGTTTGCTTAATTCATCAAACTTTCGTTCAAAGCGTGTCAGCAAATAAACCGTCAAAATGGCAGGAAAGCCAGCCTGACCGAGCTGCTTCAACCATTCCTCCGAAAAAAAGGTCTCCATTTATCTCACCTCCCAGCGGATGCTCGTCTTCTCTATAAGTGGTATGAAAGAAGAAATAGGAAAGCAAAGGGGGAGAAAATGAACCATTAGACCCGTTTCACAAAGTTTACTTTTTTTAACTTTTGTCCACTTAATGCAAGTAGAGAGAACAAAGGGGAGGATGCACATGGATTATCGGCTGTTATTGAAAGCAAAATGGAAGGAAATCGTTGACCACCCGCTCATTCAGCAATTTTTAAGCAATCCTAAAAACCAGCAACTGCTTAGGCAAGTCATGGAAGAGCCAAACGAAGAAAATGCGAAAAAACTAGATTCCGAGTTCAAGCAGTTTTATCAAAAAATCCGCATCATCAAGTATATTTCCACAATGATCCGCATCTTTTCAGTCGACTTTGACAAACGAGTGAAAAAAAAGCAGCAGCGTTTTCCGCTCATACTCGATCATCCTGATACGCAAGAAGTGAAAGACCCTGTTCAAACAGATACGTATGAAGCTGTGCTCTTTAACCAACAAGACTTAGGGGAGCACCTGCAAGACCCAAGATTGTACAAGGCCTATCAGCAGCTCACAGAAAAACAAAAAATGGTTCTAACCCAAATCTATGTCGATGGTCAAACAATGAAAGAAATAGCCGACCGGCTAGGCGAAACGAGACAAAACATCTCAAACATCCACAAAAAAGCGCTCAACAAACTAAAAGAAGAAACAGGGGGAAATGTCCGTGAACGAAGACAAAATGACCAATGGAGAAATGGAAGAACTCATTGAAACCTTCACACCCATGATCAAAAAGAAACTACAAAACACGGCATATCAAGAAAGGGAAGACCTCGAACAAGAACTCTACATCAAACTCATCGAAAAAGTAGACTGGCTGATTTACCAAGAGGGACCTGGCTTTTGGGAGTTTATTGTGGAATATATGACGAAGATGTAAGCACAAAAAAAGACTCGCTCACACAGAGCCGAGTCTTAATTTTTTTTGCAGTTTTTCTTCACTGAAAATCCAGCCGGTATAGGAATTTTTGATTTGGTGGTCCATGTCGATATGGCAGATCGCAACAAAAGGATAGTGACCTTTGCTGCGGTAGCGCAAATCAATAAACCGGACTTCATAATGATCCTTGTATTTATCTACTTCCCACCGGTAGACAGGGGAGAAGGAGAGAAAGGCTGAAATGTTTTCATCCTGTTTGGCAATTTTCATAATCTCAGTATCAGGGACCGGCACACGGTTAAAGGTGTCTAAAATGATAATCTCACTATTCATACTGCGTCCAACATGGAAAGAGGATTTACATTTCACAGCAATACGCCATTGTCTGAACTTCATTGTAGGCGAAATAATAATGTCTTCAATCTCATCGAACCGTGCACGCAGCTGACGTTTAATCTGAAGCTGCATGATGACCCTGACGATATAATAACAAAAAATCACGGCATATAGCGAGATGAACGTATAGCCGGGATGCCCGCCAATCGCCCAAACGACAATGGCGACAAGATGTGTAAAAAAGATAAACGGATCAAACGTATTAATGATCCCTAGCGCTACCCACTTCTTTGAAAATGGCCGAATGGCCTGTGTGCCGTATGCATTGAAAATATCGACAAACACATGAAGCACGACGGCTAATAGTGTCCATAACCAAAGGTGAAGTAAATTTGCCCCCGGCACAAATGGGAAAATCACAGCCGGAATCAGCAATGACCAGAACAGTACAGCCGGAATGGAATGAGTAAATCCTCGGTGATTTCTTATATAAACTGCATTATTTTTTAGTTTTAGCACAGTATCAATGTCTGGTGCTTGGGAGCCGGCAATAGTCGCAATCATCACGGCATGAGCCATGTGTGGATCTGCGCTGACGGCTGGATCTAAAAGCGCAAGTCCCCCAAGAGAAATGCCCATTACTACATGAGTACCAGTGTCCAATTGATTACCTCCTAGTTGTCATGCTTAGGAACAATCATACAAAGTATACGTTTCTCAACAAGACTATGTGCAAAATCACTTTTGCTTTATCCCGATTTAATGTAACATGTTAACGTATCTACAAACAGTATACAACAAATAAGGTTCTTTTCAGAACGTTAGCTCTCGGTTCGATAAGAAGGAGTATAGAGATGAAAGACATTCAAGAAAAGCTGGACCGCAAAGATATTGCGGGTTTTCAGCATGATTTAATTGATTGGTATGAAAAAGAACAACGAACACTTCCATGGCGTGAAAATCAAGATCCATACCGCGTCTGGGTATCAGAAGTGATGCTCCAGCAAACGAGAGTGGATACTGTCATTCCGTACTTCAACCGGTTTATGGAGCAATTCCCGACGGTGAAAGATCTCGCACTAGCTGATGAAGAAAAGGTCATGAAAGCATGGGAAGGTCTTGGCTACTACTCAAGAGTGCGTAATTTACAGGCTGCTGTGAAAGAAGTATATGAATCCTACGAGGGCGTTGTCCCTGATACGAAAGAGCAATTTTCAAAGCTGAAAGGTGTAGGTCCGTATACGAGCGGCGCAGTGCTGAGTATCGCCTATAACAAGCCATACCCTGCGGTAGACGGCAACGTGATGAGGGTCATTTCCCGTATCTTGTCCATATGGGATGATATTGCAAAACCAAAAACGAGAAACATTTTCGAATTTGCGGTTGATCAGCTCATTTCCCGGGAAAAGCCGTCAGAATTCAATCAAGGGCTAATGGAGCTAGGTGCACTTATTTGCACCCCAACCTCTCCTGCATGCCTCATTTGTCCTGTAAACATGCATTGCTCGGCACTTGAGGAAGGCGTTCAGCATGAGCTGCCGGTGAAAAGTAAAAAGAAAAAGCCGACTGCGAAATCAATGGCAGCGGTGGTGTTATTTGATGATGCAGGCCACCTCTATATTCATAAGCGTCCAAGTACAGGTCTGCTTGCGAATTTATGGGAGTTCCCAAACATGGAAACAATGAAGGGAAGAAAAACGGAAAAAGAGCAGCTGATTGATTTCTTAAAAGAGGAAGCGAGTGTACAAGCAGAACTTGGTGATTTAGAAGGCACCATTCAACATGTATTTACCCACCTCATCTGGAATATTTCTGTTTTCTTTGGACGTGTGACCTCTGTATCTGATGACACGATGCTGAAAAAAGTCACAACAGAAGAATTTGAGGCATATGCTTTGCCAGTCTCACATCAAAAAATATGGAAGATGGCACTTGAACAGCCTAGTCATATTTAACCGTTGTACCATGGGTATAATCGGCTTCATTTCGGTGCAGACCCCCGCGGTTTTCAATTTCAGAAATGATTTCTCGATACTTAGATTGCCCTTCTTCGTTTAAATAAGGTAAAATTTGTTGGAAAGCATGATGAAAAAATGCAAGCTCAGTATCTTTCCATTGATCCTTTGACATCATGCCAAGCTGGCTTAAATCGCGTCCGACATACATGAATGTAACCTCCTAATAGGAACTTTCCTATTAGTGTGAAGCGAATGGACGAAAACTATTCAAATCAGGAGATGAACCATAATGAACAAGCGTAAATGTGCACTAATTACAGGCAGCAGTAGAGGTGTCGGGAAAGAAGTAGCCCTTCGCCTGGCTGAAAAAGGATATGACATTGTCATTAACTATGCAAGAAGCAAAAAAGCAGCACTTGAAACAGCTGAAGAAATTGAAGCGATGGGTGTTAAAACATTAGTTGTCAAAGCCAACGTTGGTCAGCCAGAGAAAATCAAAGACATGTTCCAGCAAATTGACGAAACGTTTGGCCGTTTAGACGTATTTGTGAACAATGCGGCATCTGGCGTTCAGCGCCCAATCATGGATCTTGAAGAAAATCATTGGGACTGGACTATGAATATCAATGCGAAGGCCTTGTTATTCTGCGGACAAGAAGCAGCCAAATTAATGGAGAAAAACGGCGGCGGACATATCGTCAGCATTAGCTCACTAGGCTCTATTCGCTACCTTGAAAACTACACGGTGGTCGGTGTATCTAAAGCAGCACTAGAAGCTTTGACACGCTACCTATCCGTTGAGCTGTCACAAAAAAATATCGTCGTAAATGCCGTATCAGGCGGCGCCATTGATACAGATGCACTCAAGCACTTCCCAAATCGTGAAGAGTTATTAGAAGACGCTAAGAAAAATACACCAGCAGGCCGTATGGTGGAAATTAAAGACATGGTCGACAGTGTAGAATTCCTTGTATCAGGCAAAGCAGATATGATTAGAGGACAGACGATTATCGTCGATGGCGGACGTTCTTTGCTTGTTTAAAAAAATGATGAATAAGATGTACACCTTCTGCACAAATTAATGTGCGTGGAGGTGATAATGATGGATAAACAACAAAACAAAACAAACGCACAACAAGTGAAAAAACAAAACCAAGCTGCTGCACAAGGCGGTCAATATGGCACTGAATTTGCTAGCGAGACTGACGCACAGCACGTAAAAAAATACAACCAAAAAGCTGAGCAAAACAAACAACAAAACAGCTAATCACTGAAACAAAGGGAAGCACTTCATCTACGAATGAAGTGCTCAGATTGTAGAGAAACCCATGTTTTTCTACAATCTTTTTTATTTTCACCATCATTATGATAGATGAGATTGAAGGAAAAACATGAAAAAGACCTCCCACACACCTAGCCTAGCTTTGCTAAGTGTGTGGCAATCTTCTTCATGTTCTGGCAGGCAGCTGTGAGAAGCACTTGCTCACTCACATTTTGTTTTCCCCTCAACCGGCAGTAGCGAAGCCCATGCAGTTGTTTTGAATCTGCAAAGCTTCGCTCTATTTTTTCTTTTCTTTTTTTATATAGCTCTTTTCCAGCGGCAGACAGACGATTTTGCCTGATCTTTTCTTTATATTCCTCCCACACATGTCTTGAGATGACCTTTTGATGATTTTTAGATCTTGTGCAGTTTTCAAGGAAAGGACACGATGTGCATTTTTTAGGATCTGATTTGTAGAATCTATAACCTTTTCGATCAGTGGTGGTATATAAAAGCTTTTCACCATTCGGGCATATGTATTGATCGTGTTCAGAATCATACTGRAATTTCCACTTCTCGAATAATCCTCTTGTTGGATGRAAACGTCTATGTGCGATGACACCAAAAATACGGCGATCAGATAAACCTTTACAGATTGGGGTTGTCAAATAACCAGAATCAAGGGCAACTGCGTYTACTTGAAAACCAAATCGTGCGATTTGGTGATCCAATCGTTCAAGATACGGAACGGAATCATGGACATTGCCAGGCGTGACATGAGCATCTGTGATGATATTGTACTTC
>NZ_LMRK01000005.1:0-84917 GCF_001426125.1 Bacillus sp. Leaf49
GGGAGCAAGCTCCCTTCTGTCCGCTCGACTTGCATGTATTAGGCACGCCGCCAGCGTTCGTCCTGAGCCAGGATCAAACTCTCCGAGGTATGCAGGATGCATATCACACATGCGTTGCTACACGATGTAGCGAACTTAGCATGTGATCATTTCCTGCCTCGTCAGCGTTTGACTGACTACCTATGATGTATCATAGGGTTTTTTTATAAAAACTCGAATTAACAGGTACGTTTTGTCTTGTTTAGTTTTCAAAGATCATCTTTTAAAATGGAGCGGGTGATGAGAATCGAACTCACGACATCAGCTTGGAAGGCTGAGGTTTTACCACTAAACTACACCCGCGTGGTTGAATGTTATTGGCGCGCCCGAGAGGAGTCGAACCCCTAACCTTTTGATCCGTAGTCAAACGCTCTATCCAATTGAGCTACGGGCGCTTAATCAGGCGACTTAATTATCTTAACATATCGTTTTTATTAAGTCAACATCTTTTTGAAGTTTGTTTATCGTATCTGTCTGAGCATCAGTGTTTCAGATGCGTCATCAGCGACGAATAAAAATATACCATGAATCACGCAAAAGGGTCAATACATTTTTCTAAAAAAGTTTCATGTTTTTTAAGAAGTGCTCTTTTGTTAGATAAATAGAGTTTCAATCGCCCTATTTTCATTTCTTTCTTCATAATTCTAATGATTCTTAAATAAAATCTTTCTAAATCCAAAGGAGGACAAAACATGGTCACCTAGAATTTTTATTTATTGGAAAATTCTTAATATTTTCCATGCATTTAAAGGAGGTAGGAGATGATGAAAAAGTTTGTCGCTTTTCAAATCATGATCGCTTTGGTGATAGGAGCTCTTATCGGCCACTTCTTCCCTGATTTCGGAATGGCACTGCGGCCCATTGGGGATGGCTTTATCCGATTGATTAAAATGATTGTAGTCCCTATTGTTTTCTCTACGATTGTCATCGGCGCAGCTGGCAGCGGTGGAATGAAGAAAATGGGCAGTCTCGGATTAAAGACAATCATTTGGTTTGAAGTCATTACGACCATCGTTCTTGGAATCGGACTTTTATTGGCCAACGTGTTAAAGCCAGGCGTTGGACTCGATTTCTCTCAATTAGCTAAGAAAGATATTGGGGAACTCGATGGTTATACTCAAAAGGTCGTCGATTTTAAACAGATGGTTTTAGACATCATTCCAACCAATATCATCGATGTCATGGCTCAAAATGATTTACTAGCAGTGATTTTCTTCGCTATTTTATTCGGTGTAGCCGCAAGCGGCATTGGGAAAGCTTCCGCTCCTGTCCTTACCTTCTTTGAATCAGTAGCACAAATTATGTTTAAGCTCACACAAATGGTCATGGTGACAGCTCCTATTGGAGTTTTAGCATTAATGGCAGCTTCTGTCGGACAATACGGCATTGTTTTACTCATTCCTATGATGAAACTTGTTGGCACTGTCTTCTTAGGATTGTTTATTATTCTATTTGTTTTGTTCCCTCTTGTCGCACTGATCTTCCGTTTTAACTACTTCGAAGTGTTGAAAATGATTTGGGATTTGTTTTTAGTGGCCTTTTCTACTACAAGTACAGAAACTGTTCTTCCACAGCTCATGTCACGGATGGAGAAATACGGCTGTCCAAAAAGAATCGTTTCCTTCGTCATCCCGTCAGGTCTTTCTCTTAATTGCGATGGTTCAAGTTTATATTTATCGGTTTCCTGTGTGTTTCTTGCACAAGCGTTTGGTGTCGATATGAGTTTATCACAGCAGCTCCTCATGATGCTTGTCCTTGTTTTAACAAGTAAAGGCATTGCAGCTGTCCCGTCTGGGTCACTTGTCGTTCTTTTGGCAACAGCTCATGCAGTAGGTCTGCCAGCAGAAGGTGTCGCTATTATCGCCGGTGTTGATCGGATTATGGATATGGCTCGAACAGGCGTGAATGTTCCTGGACATGCGGTTGCCTGTATTGTCGTTTCTAAATGGGAAAAAGTATTCCGAGAGTCTGCATGGGAAGTTCCAAAAGCAGGTGAAGAAACAAAAGGAATGTAATGTTTTTTTATGAAGGAAAGGGGTCGCCCTTTCCTTTTTTTATGGCAAAAATGTCTGCTTCAGCACGGCTTTACCTTCTTGCTGCAACTGCACCTCCGCGTATGCTCCGTTAATGAGGGTCATTTGAGGCGGTACGTGTCCACAATCAATATCGTAAACAATCGGTATGTGTAATTCCTTATGCAATTCTTCATATAGATCCGTATATTCATATCCTTCCACAGGAGTGTCCACTGCACTCCTACCAAACATGATTCCAGAGCAATGATCAAACCAGCCTGCTAGTTTTAATTGAACAAGAGACCTCTTCATGCTCGCAGCATTTAATTCACAGTTTTCAAAATACCATAGAATGGGTTCACCTTTCAGGTATGTTTCTTGAAAAGCTTTGACATCTCCAAAAGGCGTGCCAGCTAAGTGCCGGATCACATCAATACAGCCACCCATCAGTCTTCCCTTGATCGTCGTCTCTAAGTGATCAACAGTACGCCATGCGGTTGGCTCGGTTAAATGAAAGACATGAATGCTTGGATGGTCATACTGCCATTCCTTTTGATACATATCAGAAGAAAATTGAGTAACGTCCTTTTTCTCTGGAGTGGAAAGTATTTGTTCCCACATAGCCGTCACCTGATCAAGCTCTTCCCCCTGAAGATCCACCAGGTTCGGTCCATGCGCTGTCGCAATGCCTGTGTTTAATGTCAAAGCTAATAGAAGGAGACTTGTATCCGAGTAACCAAGAATCCACTTTTTTTGCATCACTGAGAAATCAAGATGCTCTAACACTTCAATAAGCAGCTGTCCACCCCATGGCGGGATGATGTGGTCAATCTCATGACAAGTCATCATCCGCTGTAACTCATTTGCTCGCTTGATTGCAGGAGCTGATTTCGCTTTTTCCTGTTGCCATACTGTCTCTCCACATATAACTTCATAGCCTCTTTTTTTCATCCGATCGCAAGACAGTTGAAACATCTCATGCAAAGAGGGCTGCACACCTGAGGAAGGTGCTGTCACCCCAATCGTTTGTCCTTTTTGCAAAAATGGATACTGGATCATCCTGCTCACCTCCACCTTCTATGAATCTCTCATCTATTCATTGTAAAGAAAATTCCCCTTCTCCAAGGGGAATCTCGTCTTACTCTCTCTGACGCAGGACAGTATATACACCTGCGAAAATACACAAAATCCCAACAAACGAACGTAAGTCCATCTCTTCACCTAGAAGCATCCATCCAAGGATCGTGCCAACGATTGGTTGAAAGAAGAAAAACAGACCACCGCTTGAAGCGTCCATCAGTTGAAGCCCTCTATTCCACAAAAAGAAAGCAAGGGCCGTTGAGATGATACCTAGATACAGAATGCCACCCCATATTTCCGGTCTTGCCATTTGCTGCACATCAAGATGAGGCAAACGAAACAAGACGGGTGGTGTTAATACGATAAAGGCCACAATGATCGCATATGTTGTCGTCACTACTTGAGGATACTTTCCTGGAACTCGTTTCAAAAGAACAGACATGAGCGCCCATGTTAATGCAGCAATAACCAGTGAAAGACCGCCAACAAACTCATCCGTTTGAACAGCGACAGGCCCAATCATCATCAGTACACCTACTGTAGCAAGCAGAATGGAGACACACTTTCTCATTGTGAAAGATTCTTTTAATAGAAAGAAAGCGAAAAGCACCATAAAAGCAGGTGTGGCCGATGTGATGACGGCACCCATTTGTGCAGACGTATACATTGTGCCAATTTCTTGGGTCACGATCGAAAGAAAGTTGCCAATCAATCCAATCGCCACAATCAGCGGGATATCCTTTTTGTCTAACCGAAAAGAGTAGCCCAAACGCCAAATCGTGAACACAAGAACGACTCCAGCTATTGCATATCTCATCCAGACGAGCTCAAGTGGCGGGACCACCGCAACTGTTACTTTGACCACTACATACATACCGCCCCAAATACTAGCAGCTAACGTTAAGTAAAGGGCTCCTATATATTTTTCATTCATTTTTTCCCCTCCGTTACTGGATATATTCACTGCGATATCCACAAACGGAGATCACTCTCCGTTATGGACGGAGGTGATTTGGTACATCATGTTCAAATAAAGGCTTCCATTGCATATCAGTCACCCCAATTGTTTTTATTTTCTGATTACTTTATAACAAAATCTGGTTCACTTCAATCCTTTTTTATCGCCACGTTTCTTCATATAATAGAAGTTCAATAGGATTGACATGATGAATTCGTTTTCTTATAGTAAGTAAAACAATTGATGTTTACATAGAAAAGGAGTAGAGGTATTTGGATGTTGAAGCTAGGAAACACATTCCCACTGCCGGAAACGAACCGTTTCTTGAGGGAATAAAAGATTGTGTGCCAACCTTGCTTGGTTATATGAGCATTGGGTTTGCCTTTGGAATTGTTGGCATTAGTTCGCAGTTAAGTATATGGGAAATCGCGCTGTTATCTATCTTTATTTATGCTGGCGCTTCACAGTTTATCATCTGTGCATTACTTGTGACAGGAAGCCCTCTTTCCGCTATTATTTTCACCACGTTCATTGTCAATTTACGGCATTTGTTACTCAGCCTTACGCTTGCCCCCCATTTTACACGCTACTCTGTAAAGCAGAACATCGGATTTGGTCTTCTGCTTACTGATGAATCCTTTGGCGTAGCGATGAATAAATTAGCACAGCAAGGAAAATTGAATAACAGATGGATGCATGGACTGAACATTACAGCTTATTTATGCTGGATTGCTGCGTGTACACTTGGCGGAATATTCGGACACTGGATTTCAAATCCAGAGGCGCTTGGTCTTGATTTTGCCCTATCCGCGATGTTTGCTGCGCTGCTCATTCTTTCTTTACAGACGGTGCCAAAAAATAAGCTCACCCATCGCTTATCACTTGTTTTATATATGTTTGTTGCGATGTTTGTGCTGCTTCATTTTGTTCCTTCACACGTGGCTGTTTTGTTGGCAACTGTGCTTGTTGCCACTATTGGGGTGGTGACAGATAAATGATTAGCAGTTTTATGTTATGGCTCATTCTTGGCTGTATGATTGTGACCATCATCCCAAGAGTCGTTCCATTTTTATTTGTAAGGAGTATACAGATGCCAGAAGTGGTGCTCAAATGGTTATCATTTATCCCCATTTGTATATTTACCGCTTTGATTGCAGAGCATCTATTCATACATACTACAGCAGGCGTCACCATTCACTGGATGTACCTTGCTGTCTTGGTTCCAACTGTGTTAATCGCTGTTTGGACAAAAAGCTTGTCCCTCACCGTTCTAGTAGGCGTCATGCTGATGGGCACAGCTAGATGGTTTTTCTAATAGAAAAAGCTTAACCGGATGCGGTTAAGCTTTTTTCATTTTACGATACCGTATACAAAGCCGTCATAGCCTTTTTCGCCAACAGTTTGAATAGCGGTTGCCTCAATTCTCGACTCTTGTTTGAGTAAATCGAAAAATTCACGCGTTCCCTTCACTCGCTCATCTTGATCAGAGGCATGAAGAACTGCTCCATTTCTGACTACATTGTCTGCAATAATGACTGTTCCCTTTTTTGAGAAGTGTAACGCCCACTTCAGATATTGCGGGTTGTTTGGTTTGTCTGCATCAATGAAAATCAAATCGAACGGGAGCGTATCCTGCTCTTTTAACTGAGATAAAGTATCTAACGCTTTTCCTTGTAAAATGGTGACACGTTCTGCTAAGCCTGCTCTGTCTATGTTTTGCTGTGCTGTTTCTGCATGATGACTGACAGCCTCTAATGTCAAAAGTTCTCCATCTTCTTCAAGTGCACGGGCAAGCCAAATGGTACTATAACCGCCAAGTGTACCGATTTCTAAAATGCGCTTTGCACCCTTGGTTTTTGCTAACAAATAAAGTAGTTTTCCTTGGGCCGGCGACACATCTATTTCTGGTAACCCGGCTTGCTTATTCTTGATAAGAGTTTGCTCCAACACGTCATCTTTGGCCATCAATTTGTCTTTGATATACTCGTCAACTTTCCCCCATACTTGCTCCAAGTCATCCATCTCCCTTGTTCATGTCTTCTATTTAAAGTCTACATGACGGAAGCGAGAATTTATAATCAATTCTTTTCACACACCTATTGATTTTATTGATGAAAGGAATGTGATGATGGATACATGGGGCGAGTGCAAGTATACGCAAACTACTGATTCAGCTTATTTTTCACGTCACCTTTTTTATCTTGAAGCTTTCCTTTTACTTGATCTTTCTTTCCTTCTGCTTTCAGGTTTTCATGATCTGTCGCTTTGCCAAGTTTTTCTTTCACTTGACCTTTGACTTGATTTGTTTTTCCTTTCGCTTTATCCATATGTCCATTTTGTTCACTCATTTGTTCCACCTCCACGTTTGATACTGTTTATTTTTAGCCTTTTTGCACATGACAAAACATCTGAGTGTGCTGTGTGCGCGTTTCAGGTATGATAGACATAATGGAATGAAAGGTTGGTGGTCTGTTCAATGATCATTTCTGAAAGTATGTTCACTGTACGTGGTGTGACCTATCGTATTCGCTCTGCTGCATCAGCAGATGCCAAACAGTTATCAGCTCTCAGACTGAAAATCGATGGTGAAACCGAATATTTAGATCGTGAACCGGGTGAAGCTTTTATTGATGAGAAAGGGTTCGAGGCGTTGATTCAAGAGGATTCCAAGGAATGCCGTCATCTCTTTTTAGTTGCAGATATTGAAGGAGACATTGTCGGTTTTTCAAGATGCGAAGGGCATTCTCTTAAGCGCTCTGCTCACAAAGTAATGTTTGGCGTCGCCGTACAGAAGGCCGCTTGGGGCTATCACATCGGGAAAGAACTTTTAGCTGCATCGATCGACTGGGCAGATCAGCAAGGCATTCAAAAGATGTCACTTCAAGTAATGGAAACCAATCAAAAAGCCATTCGTTTATATGAACACTATGGCTTTGAGATTGAAGGCTTGTTAAAAAAAGATAAACGGCTGGCGGACGGCATGTATTATGATACGGTTGTGATGGGCAGGCAGCGGCCAGTCTCCTGACCGCTTACATGACATAACTCCAGATCATCGAAATCGCACTATACATAAGCAGCAGCCCCATGACGAACTGGAACGGCCGCTGATAAAGAGTCAAAAAACGCTTGAATACAGAGCCAAATAAACTCCAGCTAAATGTGCCTAAAAAACCAATGATGGCGAGAATCAACGTCAACAACATGTATTGCATATTGGACTGTCCATACGGCAGAACAAAAGTGGAAATGACGGTTAACCCATACAAGATGGCTTTCGGATTAATAAATTGCAGCAGCATCCCCGGGATAAAATGATTATAGCGGTCTAGTGTTTCGTCATCTCCGCCTTTACTTCTCATAATTTTGACAGCTAAATAGATCATGTAACCGGCTCCAATGAAAGCCATGACCCAGCCGATTTTCGGCATGACTTGATAAAGAATCATATTGAAGAAACCGCTCAAACATAAAATGACCAAAAATCCGATCCCAACCCCTAAACAAAATCGAAATGTTTGCTTGACCCCATATTTATTCGTAAAGACCATCGCCATGATATTATTCGGTCCAGGGGTAAAGCTGGTAACAAAAGCATAAATCAACATGGAAACAATCAAACTGTTACCTCCTTCTCATACGTTATTTAGACTTAAAAGTCTTTATTGTGTATATATTACGTTTTATTGTACTTTTCAGTCGTTATAAAGTAAATTCAGAAAGGAGTTTTTTTTGATGGAGGATGTACAATCGATTATTGCTAGAAATGTCAAACTGTTAAGAGAGCAAAAGAAATTAAGCCTAGAAAAGATGGCTGAGGTAACAAGTGTGAGTAAAACGATGATTGGGCAAATCGAAAGAGGAGAATCCACACCAACCATCACCACTCTGTGGAAAATCGCCAATGGGTTGAAGGTGTCTTTTAGTGAACTCATATACGCACCGCAGCCTGAGATTAAGTTTGTGCGAAAAGAAGAAGGACAAGTTTTAACAGAGGACGAGGGAAGGTATCGGGTATATACGACGTTCCCATTTGATGACCTGAGAAAATTTGAAGTCTATCAGGTAGAAATTGATCCTCATGGGTCGTTAAGTGCGGAAGAACATATCGGCGGTACAGAGGAATTGATTACCGTATTTGAGGGAGCACTTGATTTATCAATCGGTGATGAGCAATACACATTACAAGCTGGCGACTCGATTCGGTTTAAAGCTGACCGTGCCCATGAGTATAAACAATCAGGAGAACAGATGGTACGGATGCAAATGATTCTTTATTATCCCCATTAAAAAAAGCTGACAGGCTTGTCCACCTGTCAGCTTTACATTTTATTTAATTAAATCCTGGATCGCGTACAACCGTTCCAGTAAAGGTAACTCTATATTTTCCTAAACCTAACTCTTCAATTGACGATTGATAGAGAATACCGACCCATCCATCCTTTGCATATGTAATACTTGATGGGATGTTTGACGTCGTATATGTTCTCGTTTCCGAGACGGTTCGACTTGCTTGTACCGTAACTTCACTGTTTACTTTCCCCTTCGCTTCTACCGGGACAGCGGTGACGCCCGCACCCGTTAAAACAATTGCTCCAACCAAAACAGAAGTTATGACCTTTTTCATACAAAAATCCCTCCCTTTTTTTGTTGAACATATTAACCATACCATAATTTAGAACTTTCGTAAGTTATTTTTTCATTTTTTTTGAAAATTATGATATGATTGTCTTATGCTGGATAGAGGGTGTTACATACTTCTATGCTTTTGTCCTCATCTCGTTTCTAGTGAAACAATTGATAACGGAGGTGATTTCATGAAAAAATGGCTTATCTGTTTTCAACTTGTTTTCCTCTTCACCTTGACGGCCACACCATTTGCTTCTGCATCCACATGCCCTACAGTGAAACCATGTATCGCTGAGCCTTAAACATGAGAAAAAGTCGATCAAGTGAATAGGCTTGATCGACTTTTTTGTTATGCTTGTTCGGCTTCCCAGCGGGCAACCTCTTCTCTTACTTTAGGGGCCACTTCTTTTCCAAATAACTCAATAGCTTTCAGCACTTGATCATGTGGCATTGAACCGACCGGTACGTGCAACATGAAGCGCGTAATGCCTACATTTTTTCGCAGATGAATCACTTTCTCTGCCACGGCATCTGGATCTCCTACATACAATGCACCTTCTAATGTTCTTGCTGCATCGAATGTAGAACGGGTATAAGGTCCCCAGCCTCGTTCTCTTGCTAATGTATTCATGACATGCTGTGTAGAAGGGAAGAATTGATCTGCTGCCAATTCTGTTCCCTCCGCAACAAATCCATGTGAATGGGATGCCACCGTTAATTTCTCAGGATCATGTCCAGCGTGAATCGCAGCTTGCTTGTAGAGCTGCACTAGCGGTGCGAACTGTCTAGGGCTGCCGCCAATAATGGCAAGGACAAGTGGTAATCCTAATAATCCAGCACGTACGACAGATTCTCTGTTTCCTCCACTGCCAATCCAGATGGGAAGCGGATCTTGAACAGGTCTTGGGTATACGCCGACATCCTGAATGGAAGGACGGTGCTTACCGCTCCATGTCACACGCTCTGACTGCTGTAATTTCAACAGTAAATCTAGTTTTTCTTCAAATAACTCTTCATAATCATCTAAGTCATAGCCAAAAAGCGGGAACGATTCAATAAATGATCCACGGCCAGCCATGATCTCTGCACGCCCGTTAGAAAGGCCATCTAATGTCGCAAAATCTTGAAACACACGAACAGGATCAGCCGATGAAAGAACAGTTACGGCACTTGTCAGACGAATATTCTTTGTTTGCGTTGCCGCAGCTGCTAATACGACTGCTGGATTTGATGCGGCAAAATCTTCACGATGATGCTCTCCTACACCAAAAACGTCCAGACCCACTTGATCTGCTAAAATAATTTCTTCTACTACTTCACGAATACGCTGTGCGTGGCTGACTGTTTTTCCTGTTTGAAAATCAGTTGTTGTTTCTACAAATGTACTAATTCCTAGTTCCATGAATGGAACCCCCTATCTTATAAATATGTCACAAATTCAGAGACCGGCTTGCGATAGCCTCTCGCTTGTCTGCTCTCTACTTTTTCTTTTCCGAGTGTAATCATTAATACAGGAACCAAATCTGATTCGATGTTTAACACCTTTTTCATTGCTTCGGGGTCAAAGCCGATCATTGGGCAAGTATCCCATCCCTTGTTTTTGGCGGCAAGCATAAATAGCATGGCAGATAATGAAGCGTTTCGAATCGCCTCTTCTTTCTGAAAGTCTGATCCTCTCTGCACATAAAAACTCATCGTCTCTCTGACCATTTCCTCATATTGTTGCGCATTTAAGATGCCGAGCATTTTTAGGCCTTCATAAATGTTTCCTGCTTGCTCATAAGCTTTCGGATCGCCGAGCACAATGATCGCTGCTGAAGCGGAATGCACCTTATATTGTCCAAATGCAGCATCTCTTACTTGCTCTTTAAGCGCTTCTGATTGGACGACGACATATTGCGTATGCTGTAAATTAAAGGCTGAAGGTGCCAGCTTCACTTCTTCAAAGATACTATTAAGCTCTTCTCTCGAAATCGAGATATTTGGCAAAAAATTTGATGCTGATCGTCTTTCACGTACCAATGTATCAAAGCTGCGTGTCATCTTGTTTCCCCTTTTCGTGAAGTTGTTTTGCACCTAAACCGATTTTTTTCAACCATTCGATGAGCTGCTCTTTTTCCTCTGTTTCGATAAAGGACAGATTTTGTGAAATGACATCTGTATGTTTTGGAAAAATATCGTCAAATAGCTGCTTCCCTTTATCTGTCAGTAATACATGGAATACACGTTTATCAGAAGGTGCACATTGTCTTTTGACTAATTCTTGTTTTTCTAATTTGTTGACCACATAGGTGATGCTCCCACTTGGAATGGATAAAATCTCACTAATTTTTTGAACGGGATGTGGTCCCTTACTATACAGTAATTCAAGAATTTGAAAGTTTTCAAATCCGATATCATAACGTTCAATGTCTTTTTGGATGTTTGCAAAAAGGGCATGGTAGGCTTTCATCCACACTCGGAAAAGCCTTAAGTCTAATTCCTGATCTTGCTGCACCATGGCAACTACTCCTTTTTCAATAAATCCTAAAACTAGGATAAATTTATCCTAACACTAGGATATTTTCTTGTCAACGTGTTTGTTTGATTAAAAAAAGACCCCTTTGATTTAGTGGTCTTCTTTTAACACAAAATGCATTTCAGCAATTTGTTTGTATTGATTCACTTGTTGTAATGAAAATCTAGATTCCTGTTCAGTTGGAGGGAAAAGAGGGATTCCTTTTCCAATCATGACAGGTGCGATTTGGAGATACAGCTCATCGACTAATTTTTCTTTTAATAATGCTTGAAGCAGTTCCCCGCCCCCTAAAATCCAAATATGCTGGCCTTTTTCATTTTTTAAATTTTTGATAAACGAGAGAACATCTTCACGAACGATGTGGGTTCCTGTATGGCTGTCTTGTAAAGTGCGAGAAACGATATAACATGTCTTGTCTTCATAAGGAAACTCATCAGGTGAAAGTTTGAGAACCTGTTCGTATGTGTTCCGTCCCATGATCAGCGTATCGACTGATGCATAAAATTCCTCATATCTCGTATCCTCTTCGCCCTCTGTGCCTATGAGCCAATCTAAACGGTGATCATCCCTTGCTAAATATCCATCAATGCTCATTGCCCCATAAAATAGTAATTTCCTTTTCAATCTCACCACTCCCCGCCTAAAATAAGAACGTATATTCCCATTTTAACAGAATGAATAGAAAAATGATATATGATCAATTCGTTTCTTACGATTCCTGTTCTACCTTCATAAGAAGCTTGTACAAGATGTGCGCAAGCTGCCCCGCTTCGACTGTCATCCCTTCATGAATCCATTCCTCCAGTACACCAACAACACCAGACACAACAAATGAAGCCTCAATCTGTTCACGTTCCGTAATCTGACGCTGATCAAGTTGCCACTCTTTCATGATTTTTTCTTTAAAAAACGCTTTAAATTGATTCGTCGTTGGGCTATTCGGTTTGACAAATAACGTCATCATGAATTGTTTTTCTTTTAAATACTCAGTTGTTTTGTTTAAAAAGGACAGCATATCAAGCGGGTCCTGGCTTGGAAACGATTCATCGTATAGTCCGCCAAGCTGATGAAATAGTTCCTTCTCAAGCTGTTCATGCAAATCAAATACATCTTGGTAGTGCAAATAAAAGGTCCCTCTTCCTAAATCCGCTCTTCTAGATAGCTCTGATACTGTAATTTGTTGAACATCTTTTTCCTTTAAAAGCTCAAGAAAGCTTTCCCGTATCGCCTTTTTGGTTTTGATTGTTCGTCTGTCCTTCATCAAACACCCTCCATTTTTGAACAATCTGGCTATACCTGTCTATTTATGAACAAGAGATCATTCATTGCCGATGTTCGGTTTATTTTCCTCTTATTATAATGGACACATGTTCAATAATCTATATCTGTTCAAAAAAGGAGGACCATCATATGCTTCAATTCAGACTTGCTAGAGAGGATGAACTGCCTCAAGTGGCAGCGTTGTTAGATGATTCATTTCAGAACTATTCATTTTTTGATTTATTATGCGAAAAGGTGACCAAGCGTTCTGCTTTCGCCCGTCAGCTGCATTTGATCAATACAAAGGTATATTTTCAGCATCAAATCTGTTTGGTCGGGGTTGAGAACGAGAAAATTGTGTCTGCCGCCCTGTTAAAACATCCCCGTCTTCCTGAACCAGGACTCATGGATTATGTGTTATCTGGTGGGTTAAAGCTACTCTTTACTGGTGGCATATCGGCGATTCAGCATGTGTTCCGTATGTTAAAGGAGGCAAAAAAAGCGTGTTCTTCCTTAAAGAAACCTTACTGGTATTTAGAAGCTCTTGTCGTTGCAAAAGACCAACAAGGAAAAAAACTTGGAAGCCGTATGCTAAAGCAATGTCTTTTCCCCTTTATCGCCCGGCAAGGCGGCGGACTGTTCACACTGATTACACACAACGAGGCCAATCGTCATTTCTATCGAAAAAATGGGTGGACGGAGTTTGATGAGAGAGTACTGCACGGAGAAAACATGTCCCTAGAAAGCTGGAGTTATAAAACCGTGATCAAATAAGGTATCTTCTTCAAGGGATGATATAATAGAAGC
Organism: Bacillus sp. Leaf49; assembly: GCF_001426125.1. NCBI lineage: Bacteria > Bacillati > Bacillota > Bacilli > Caryophanales > Bacillaceae > Bacillus > Bacillus sp. Leaf49. The sequence continues at coordinate 13,307 of NZ_LMRK01000005.1, forward strand.
AGTTCAAACAATGATCATACTTGGAGGAGAGACTGATGATACGACGACTTGATCATATCGTGTTGACTGTACAACATATGGAGGAAACCATTCGCTTTTATACAAACGTATTAGGAATGAAGGAAGAAACTTTTGGAGAAGGCCGTAAAGCCCTTCGTTTTGGCTTACAAAAGATCAACCTTCATGAAGCGGGTCATGAATTTGAACCAAAAGCTGCTCATCCCCAGCCTGGATCTGCTGACTTGTGTTTTATCACCGATTTAGATATAGACAGTTTATTGCTTCATCTTCGAAAGCAGGTTGTTCCAATTGAAGAAGGTCCGGTCAGACGTTCTGGTGCATTAGGTCCGATTGAATCCATTTATATCCGTGATCCTGATATGAACTTAATTGAAATCTCCCGATATATAGAGGAGGCTGATCCATCATGACTCGATTATTTTTGAGACCGATTGAAGAAAAAGATTATCCTGGTATTCATAGAGGATGCCAGCATGCAGAAACACTTTATATGACTGGCACACGCAAAACGTTCACACTAGAAGAAATTCGTTCAGCCTATACCCGTTTTCTGCAGGATGACAGTAGACGAGACTTTGCTATTTGTCTGCTAGACACGAAAGAAATGATCGGGGATGCGGCGATTGTGGATATTGATCCGATAAACCATACGGCAAGTTTCCGCATTGCGCTACATGGTCCAGAGCATTTTCACAAAGGATATGGCACTGAGGCTGTTCGGATGGTTCAAACATTTGCCTTTGAGACGTTAGAACTCAATCGGCTTGAGCTTGAAGTTTTTTCCCATAACCCACGAGCCTTTCGAAGCTATGAGAAAGCCGGATTTCAATATGAAGGAAAAAGACGTCAAGCGCTCTATTTCAACGGTGCTTATTCGGATGTCATCATGATGGGAATCCTTCGTGAGGAATACGATAGAATCAAATCATAAAGATGTCCCAGCCTACGAAGGGTCATCTTTTTTAAACAGATGAACCCCTGTAACGATGATCAAACAAATGATAGAAGAGAGAACGATAGAGACGCTTGATATGCTGAGCGCCATCCCTTCCCATCTGCCAATGAAGAAACTGCCGATCAATAAGAGTAATCCAAACATAGTGATACATATCGGGACAATTAGCCTGGCATGGCGATGCCTGCGTCTTTTTCCTGCCCACCACGAGAGACAGAGCACAATGACAGTAAAAATAGCGGTTTGTAGCCAGAACATATCGCATCAACTCCTTTTCTTTTTTATCTTATGACAACGGAGGTTTTTACAATGAATATTAGACCGATTCAAAAGCAGGACAATCCTTTTATCGCGGCCATTATCCGCCAGTCATTAGAATCAGCGAATCTTGCGATTGAAGGTACAGCCTACACAGACCCACACCTTGATCAGCTTTTCGAATACTATCAATCATTGACTCATGCAGCCTATTGGATTGCCGAAGAACATGGTGAAATTGTTGGTGGCGTTGGCATTGCCCCTTTCACAGATGGCATTTGTGAGCTGCAAAAGCTTTATTTAAGCCCAAAAGCACAAGGCAAAGGTGCGGGCAAGAAACTGATGGATACGGCCCTGCAATATGCTGCTACATACTACGATGCTTGTTATTTAGAAACCCGCAGTGAATTAACAGCTGCTACTGGTCTTTATCAACGGTATGACTTCTCTCTTCTTCCTGCACCGATTGAAGGCTCAGAGCATTCTGCCATGGATGCTTGGTATCTCAAAACCTTTTCAGCGTGAGGCATAAAATAAACGATACGTCTTTGTCCACTGAAAACCTAGCTTCTCTGCCAATTTGGCCGAGGTTGCATGATGGACATCGCAATCCCAATGCGGTGTCTTCCCTTTTTCAACACAGATGCTGATCATTTGCTGAGCTGCTAACAAAGCCAATCCTTTTCCACGGCAGGCTTCATCTGTCCAAATATCGATTTCCACACGTTTATCACTTAAAAAAATAGAAATACATTCACTGACCACGTCTTCACCGTTTAAGATGGCAACTCCGACGCCATTAGATAAAAAGTGATCTACTCCTCCCCAATATGCTTCATAATAGCTGGATGGGAATACTTTGCTATCGGCAATGACTTGTTCATTCGTGCGTTTAATCATTTCGTCTTGATCAGGCACAATCAGATCTGGAGAGGTCAAGTCATAAGAATACGCATGTCTTTTCATTTCATTCAGTTGGGAACCGAAGCATTTTTTCATCATCTCATCTGATGCTGGATTTGCTGAAAACAAAGTGAAACGTCCGTTCTCTCTTTTCTGCTTTTTATAAACATCCACAATGAACGTTGAACATAATGAGAGTGCTGCTTCTGTCTTGCCTGCGACATAATAAATGCCGGTTGTTGTCCCTGCAAAATAGACACACGGGTGATCTCGGTGATCCACATATAAATCTCCTTGTATCACCCCATCGAGTATCGCATCTACGAACACTGGATAGGCAGGATCAATCCGCCGAATTTCCTCTTTTACCGCTCCTGTCCTTTGTTGATCTACAAGATACAACATCATTCCTCCATTCACGAACGAGTATCTTTTCATTATAAAGGAAAGCCGTAGACTCGCAGTGAATCTTTGCAACAAAAAGAATTCTTCTGCATCAAAGCAACATTCCATCGCATTCGCTTTCATCTATTGCTATGCTCATTGTGAGAGGAGGTTTATGGATGAAATTTCGTTTGATCTGGAATCAAGAAAAGGATGTGACGGAAGTAGACGTCATCAGCCATCCACATAATCAAGAACGTTTACAAAAGATGGCAACAATGCTGGAGACTAGTACATCTCTAACGGTCAAAGATCCAAAAAATGATCGGCAGTCTCTTTTACCATTAGAACAAATTGAAGCGATCTCTGCGCTTGGACATCTGTCAAAGGTGATCACGACTCAAGGTACGACGTATTTTCTCAGTAAACGGCTGAAGGATCTGAAGTCGTTAGAGCGTGAACATTTCTATCGTATCAACAATGCAGTCATTCTCAATTTAGCGCAAGTCGACAGCTTTGTCGCTGGTACGTACGCTCGCTTAGAGGTCGAAACCATCTCGAAAAACAGCTACACCGTCAGTCGTCATTACGCCAAATATATAAAGGAGCGATTCAAATGATCAAGGAACTAAAACATCAATTTATGCAAACAGCTTTTGTCTCTATCGTATGGCTGACACTCATCCTGTCAATCACTCAATGGTCATCCTCTATCCCTTTTCATTACGTGTGGCACATCATTGCCATCGGTACTCTGGCAGGCATCGTCTTTGGGGTCATGTATCCTTTACTATGGAACTACTTTACCTTTCCAGCACCCATCAACATTCTGATCTCCACTGTCGTCAATTTAGGATTTCAAGTAGGAGCCGTCGCTTTATATTCGACTGCACTGCTCGAATGGATCATGCCTTATTTTATCGGTATTGCCTTTCTCACATTAGTAGGCCATATCATCGCCTTTCTATTTTACAAAAAGCAACAAAATCAAAAACTGGCGCAGGCACTGAATCACCTGAAGCCACAGCCTTAAAAAAAGAGACCTTATTTGAAAGGTCTCTTCAGATTGTTGACAAAGGGCTAAAATGAACTTTATTTTAGCCCTTTGTCTTCTTTTCAGCGTGATAGAAAACCTTTGCAGCCCTAGGAAGGACGAGTACTGGCGCGGCAGGACTGACAACGAATGCGAGGGTTTGTCTACACGCTGAAGAGACCTTATTTGAAAGGTCTCTTTTCTATTATTCTGCTGATGCCTCTTCTGTCGCCTTCCCCTTCCAAATAAGGGTTAAGCCTAACCCAAGAAATAAGACAACACCTGCAAACAGGAATGGGAAATGAATATTTTGATCGAATAATATGCCGCCAAGTGCCGGGCCAAAAATCGTACCAAGGCTTGTGTAGGTAGAGTTCATACCTGCGACAAATCCTTGCTGATTGCCAGCGATTTTTGATAAGAAGGTCGTGAGGGCAGGGCGCAATAAATCGAACGCAAGGAAAATCACACACGTCACGATCAGCACAACCATAAAGCCTGACACGACTGTGGAAACAAAAGCGAGAACTGCTCCAACAATCAAGCATAGTTGAATAACTCGTTTCTCCCCAAGCGCATTCACCATTTTACCAAACACGAGGACTTGGATGATGACGGCTACAATTGAACTGACGGTAATGATAATCGCAATATCCTTCGGACCAAATCCAAACTTGTGATTTGTAAACAAGCTAAAGACCGTTTCATATGCAGATAGTCCAAACGCCAGCACAAAGACAATGATGAAGGCGATGAGATAGCTTGGATGAATCGATTTTTTCAAGTCTTTAAAGAAGGTCGATTCTTTCACATGATCCATTTGTTTCTCTCGCTCTTCTTTTGTTAATGGTTCCTTCAGCATAAACATAGATGAAATCACAGCAATAAATGCAATCCCTGCTGCAAAGAAAAACGGCAGGCGAACGCCATATTCTGCAATAAATCCGCCAATTCCTGGGCCGATGATAAATCCGGTACTAATAGCAGCGGATACATACCCCATTGCCTTGGATCTTTCTTGAACAGTCGTGATATCGGCGACATAAGCGGTGACAGCCGGCATGATAAATGCTGCACTAATGCCGCCAAGAACCCTTGCAAAATACAGAACATATACGTGTGTTCCTAAGCCAAAAACGAGTTCTGATAACGCGAATAGAAAAAGACCTGACACAATCATGATCTTTCTTCCGTATCGGTCTACCCATCTTCCCGCAATAGGTGATGCGATAAGCTGTGCAACGGCAAACGCCGCCACAAGATATCCCATCGTACTGCCCGTTAAATGCATGACATTCATAAAGAGCGGCATGACAGGTATAATCAGACCGATACCTAAAAACGCAATAAATATATTACTTAATAAAATAACAAGTACGGCTTTTTGCTCACGAATCGGTTTTTGCATGATGTTTGTTTCCCCTTTACTGACTCACTTGTTACTCATGATGGTTGATTCCGTGAATAAACAATGAGATCGCCTCTTTTTGTAATTCCTTTTTCTGCTGCATCGTGTCATTTTTATATAACACGTCTAATCCATAAAATACAGAAAGTAATATTTTCACTTTTGATTCAACATGCTGAATCGACCAGCTGCCATCTTCGTTTCCTTCAAGCAGGATGTCTCTCATCACATCATCAAAGTCTACATCAATCTTGTTCAGCCGCTCCATGACTTCATCTGATGTAAATGCACTGGCACAGAATTCTTCACTTGCTCTCATTAAAGGATAGTTAATCCCCATTTGACTAAGTAGCTCTGCAAACCCTGCGAGCTTATCAATGGCCCGGTGCAGCGCTTGTTTCTCTTCATGCCACGTCTCCATCATGAATCGATGATCCTCTTCCATAATATGAAGGAACAAAAACTCTTTTCCTTTAAAATGATGATAGAGGTTGCCTTTACTAATCTCAGCCGCCTCTAGAATATCTCGCACGGATGTTTCAGAATATCCTTTTTTCGCAAATAAATCACGTGAAGCGGTGACAATCTTCTGCTTCGTCTTTTCACTTTTTCCAGCCCCGCTTTGTGTACTTGTCATCTATGAACAATCCCTTCTACCTTGCTTTTCTTCACACGGACATATAAAACCGACCAGTTGGTTTATTTTTTTATTATAAATGGAGATCGCCCATAATACAATGAAAAAGTCATCGACTTCCTAAGGAGTGAATCTCAGTGAAAACAAACAAAACGATCATTTATGCCATCACCAAAAAGGACGTATACTTGTTTTTCTTTTATGATCTATTCATTGCCACCTTAGCCTACTACATGTTCAAAATCAAACCAACTATGTTTTATGAATGCTTAGGGATAACAGGAAGTATTCTTTGTCCGTTGTTGATGAGAAAGTGGAGGTAGAGGTCATTTTCTCATCACATCTATCCCTCTTTTATTTAATTTTTCTTAACATTTAACTTCACTTAAATATTAAGATCGCATATAATATAGGAGAAAAGAGGTGATGTCATTGGATGAGGATATCATTCATTACAGCAAAAAAATCATTGAGTACTCAAATGCACTAGGTTCTATCTATGTAGAAGAGTATCAACGATTCTTAAAAAATGAGTATGCAGATTTAACAAGCAAACAAGAACTGACCCTTGAATTGCTGCGGTCGAAGACGAGAACAATCAATGAACTGGCTGATTATTTCTCCATTTCATCTAGTGCCGCTAGCCAGCTCATATCAAAGCTTGAACAGCTTGGATATGTGAAAAGAGAGATTAATCCACATAACCGTAGAGAAATCATTGTTGATTTTGCTCAAAAGGGCCATGACTATCATAAAGATATTGAAAAAATTCAGCTGCATCTTATTCAAAAATACTATGCCCAGCTTTCAAAAGAAGATCTAAAAACATTATTATCGCTTTACGAAAAAATCTATCAAATTGCGAAAGAAACGCCTTAACCCGGCGTTTCATGCATGAATATGTAAGTTAGATAAACGATGAAAGGGATGATCAAATGGACAGGATTCATTTGCAAGATGGACGTCATATTGGTTTGTCTCAATACGGTGATCTTGAAGGATTCCCAGTATTCTTTTTTCATGGGACACCTGGATCGAGAGTGATGTTTTTAGATGATGATCCAATCTCAAAAGAGCTTGGCATTCGTCTCATTTCTTTAGACAGACCTGGTTTTGGTTTATCTGATCCGCAACCGAACCGCACTATTTTAGACTGGGCAAAAGACGTACAGGAAGTGGCCGATCATCTTGACATCTCCCATTTTTCAGTGATTGGTGTCTCTGGAGGCGGGGCATTCGCTGCTGGTTGTGCCTATCAATTGCCAGACCGCATTCTTTCAGCTGCTCTCGTCTCAAGTACCACCCCATTTCAGGATGGTAAACCGCCTAAAAGTATGCTAAAGGAGAACAAGATTGCCTTTTTCCTCAGTAAAAGAATGCCTTGGCTCTTAAAGGCAAGCTATCGCGCTCAGAAAAAACTCATTGAAAAGAAACCAGAGAAATTCAAGAAACTAACGAAAAAAGGGAACAAACATTTACATCCATCGGATCGGCAATTTCTTCAAACCGATGAGCAACTGGAGCTGATGATGCGGCATTTATACGAAGCTACTCGTCAATCGGTTGATGAATGTATTCATGAACCAGATTTACTCTCACGGTCATGGAAATTCGATATGAAAGATATACAAATCCCTGTGGATGTCTGGCATGGAAAAGAGGATCAGATGGCCCCTTTTGAAGAGATAGAAAGCATTGCTCCCAACATTCCAAACGCCAAAACGCACTATATCGAGCAAGCAGGACATTTTCTGACTGATATAGATGATGTTTGGAGAGACATTTTACTCTCTTTAAAAAAACGGGCTGAAGATCAGGTACACATATAAAAAAAGACCCAATGATACGTCGGGTCTTCTTCTTTTTAATACTGCTCGTAATAGGATTGAATTTTATCTGGATCTTTTGTTTTCGTCAGAGCCAGCATGAGTAAAATGCGTGCTTTTTGTGGATTTAATGAATCCGATGAGACAAAATGATGTTCATCATCCATTTTTTCATGTGTGACAATGCCATTTCCTGCACGGCTTGACCTCACGATCACCACGTCTTTCTTCACTGCATCTGTTGCCCCATTGATCGCTTCTGTTGACATCGTTCCATTTCCTGCGGCGGCAACGACAATGCCTTCCGCTCCTTCTTTAACCGCAGCATCATACACATACTTTTGATCATTTTGATAGCCGTATAAGATATCCACTTGCGGCAGCTCTTTTAGCTTGGAAATATCGAATTCACTGTCAGCTGTATGTTTTCTTGTCGGTTCGTTATAGAAAGAGACAACTTCACCCGCCACTTCTCCAATGTACCCTTGCTCAAGAGACTTGAACGAATCGGTTGTGGTGGTATTTGTCTTCGTAATAAAACGAGCAGAGGCAATTCGGTCATTTAATGTCACCATTACACCTTTGCCTTTGGCTTCTTTTGTCGAAGCAATTTTCACTGCATGATACAGGTTAAGCGGGCCATCCGCACTAATGGCAGATGCCGGCCTCATTGAACCCACAACCACCACTGGCTTATCACTTTTTACAACCAAATGTAAAAAATAGGCCGTTTCTTCTAATGTATCTGTACCATGTGTCACCACAATGCCATCCACTTGATCATCATTTAAAAGCTGATTGACTCGTTTCGCTAATTTTAAAAGCAGAGCGTTATCCACATTTTCACTGCCGACGTTCGCTACTTGCTCACCCGTGACATTTGCAATATCCTTCAGCTGTGGTACGGAAGCAATGACTTTATCGATTCCAAGTGCACCAGATTTATATCCAGTCGTATCTGTATTGCTGTCTGAACTACCGGCAATCGTTCCGCCTGTTGCCAGCACCTTAATATTGGATAAAGATTTATTCCCTGTCTCAACAGCCGTGTTTTTTTCTTTTGTTTCACTGGTAGTGCTTTCTTGATTACTTTGATTATTCTCTTGAGTGCTATCGTTCGCACAAGCTGCGGTCACCAATAGTGAAACAGAAAGAAGGGCAGCACCAAACCATTTTGTTACGTTCATAAGATCATCTCTTTTCTTAAATGTGATGAATAATTATCTGTCTATAGGGTTTACTTTATACCATTCCTTCATTCATCAGCATGAGGTGAAAGTCACAGAACCAAATAAAGGAAAAAGGGCACTATTATCAAAATTTATTTATACCATAATACCTAAATTGAATTCAGAAGTTGTTCTCAACCCATTTATGATAAAATGTAGGAAATCTTACAAAAAAGGAGTACATACAGTGCGTTCCGTTCAACCATTTTACAAAATCCTACTCACACTATTCTTCAGTTCCATTTTACTCAGCTTGTTCGTATGTTTATATCCACCGATTCAGGGCGAGCCTGCGTTTATGATGCTTTACACTCCTATCTTTTTTGTTTATTATTTCATCTTTGCGGTACCTTTACAGTTGTTGTTTTCTTTACAGCCCAAGGCTTTTCATCCTCTTTATTTAGCGGCTTACTTACTGATAGCAATGATTGTCATGCTTTTTGTTATGGATGGAATTGAGAGCTCAACATCCCTTCCGATCATAATTGTCAGCAGTCTCATCTACTGGACCTGCGATTCTTTCATTCATCAAAGAATGCATAAAAAAACACCTAATGTGTAGGTGTTTTTATCTATTCTAGTATGTGTTGACAGTGCTCCACATTATCCAAGACCTCTTTCGGCTCGGTGACCTGCTGATCGCTAAGAGAATCTATCTCATTGATTGGAACTTTTTATTTCATGCTTGTGCCAGCGTGTGAAAAGATGGGGTCCTTCAATTCAAAATCAAATGTCTTCCCATCAACGATACCAACTGTTTTTGAACTGTCGTAAAGCTCAAGCAAGCACGCTGCCATTTCTTTTGATGTGTGATATTTCTTAATAGTGCCTTCATATTCGAATTGATCGACATCTAATGAACGCTTTGCAAATTCTGATTCTGTCGCAGCAGGCGCTAATACTTTTGCCTGTAATTTGGCTCCTTTTTCTTTCAATTCTAGGGCCAGCCCTTCTGTAAAGGCGCTCACATAAAATTTCGTGGCTGAATAAGTGACAGCATTGCCGACGACGGTATAACCCGCTCTTGAAGAGATATTGATTAGCTGCGTCCCCTCTTTTTGCTCATAATCACGGACAAACAGAGTGGATAAAATTGTTAACGCTTCAATATTGAGATGAAGCATGTCCCCAATTTTTTTCACATCCTGCTCTCCTATTGAACCAAAATGGCCAAACCCAGCATTATTAATGAACGTATCCAGCTCATCACCAGCTAATGACTCATAGAAAGAATACACTTGCTCTCTGTCTGTTAAATCAACAGACTGGACTTTCACTTGAATATCGGGATATGTTTCTAGAATCTTTTCTTTCAGTTCTTGGAGTTTATCAAGCCGGCGTGCAGCTAAGATCAGATTTTTTCCTCTTGCTGCAAAGGCCAAAGCCGTTTCATATCCAATACCTGAACTTGCCCCTGTAATGACTGTATAGCCCATTGTATATCCCCCTATTCGTATCTTCTAGCTGTTTAAAGTATAGCGAGAGCATGTGACTCTAGTCAATTTTGAAGAGATTCAAAGAGACATGAACAACTGAACGTTCAGCATTTAATCGGTTTCTTTTGAATTATGTTGGAGGATAGCCTGCTGAGCTTTTTTTGTTAATTTGTGAAAAACCAGTTGATAGGAATGTTCAATTAGCTCTTCGACAAATGAAGATGGAATATCTGCATCAAGATAAATAGAATTCCAATGCGTCTTATTCATGTAATAGCCGGGAATAATTCCTTCATGCATTTCTCTTAATTCTTCAGCACGTTGCGGATCACATTTTAAAGTGATAACTGGCTTGCGATCGACGTCTCCCCCCATCATGGCGAACATCTTTCCACCTATATGATAACGATCTGCCTGCCACTCAGGTTGATAGTCGTGGGTTGCTCCTTGTAAAGAAAGACAAAATGCCTGTAGTGTCTCTTTTTTCATTCTATTAGCTCCTTTTTAGATGTCTTCTATCTTACTATTATATCGACTACTGCGATTGTTGTATCTACACTTCTTTTCAAGACGTCAGCAAGAACACAAAAAAAGCACAGAAAAAAAGTCTGTGCTTTTTACTGATATCCGAATATTTCTTATTCAAACGCCTTCTTAAGCTGATCGCTCATCAGATGCCAAGCCTCTTCAGCTATCTCTAAGTCTCCGGCATGAGTGAACGCATGAGGGACTCCTTTAAATTGTTTGTATGTGACATCTACCCCTGCTTCTTTTAACTTGTCCGCATAATGCTCAGCTTCTTCAGCTAGTGAATCTTTCTCAGCTGTGATAACAAGAGCTGGGGGCATTTGTGCTAACACTTCTCTCTCTGCAAAGACTGGAGAAACGAGCGGATTGTGCGGATCTTGACCTTGCAGGTAGAAGGCATTAAACAGTCTCGCCATTTCCACTGGAATTGCTTCTTCAAACGCTGGCTTTTGTGCTGGATCAGTAGCCAAATCAAGCGGCGGATAATCAAGCACTTGATAGACAATCGGAAGTTTGTTCCCTTTTTGGATATCAAGCAAACAAACCGCTGTTGCCAAATTCCCACCTGCACTATGTCCGCCAATGGCTAATCGATTTGGGTCTATTTGTAGTTCTTCAGGATGTTCATATAACCATTTCATCACATCGTAGCATTCATGAAGAGCGGCCGGGAAAGGGTGCTCCGGTGCCAGCTGATACTCCACATTGACGACGATACACTCCGCACGATCTGCTATGACCGGACACCAATGATTATCCATTTCAGCACTTCCAAGGATAAAACCGCCCCCATGCAAATTCACGAAAACAGGAAGGGGTTGTTTCAATGTTTTCACAGGTTTAAATACCCACACCTTTGTTTCACCAGCACCCGTTGGGATATCATATTCCATTTTGTTCACTTCAGGAGGGTGGACTGGCTTTAGTTCTGATTGGCCAGCTAATGAATCTTCAGCTGGTTGACGTAATGACTCAGCCATTTTGATTTGTTCGTCTAAGTTCATGATCTCAGCTCCTATCTTATTCTTTTATCTCTATCCATTCGTTACGAATTTCGCCTTTTCCTTCAATGTCGTCAGAGAGTCGTTGCTTTTTATCTATCTCCCCATTTTCAGCTCCTTTGAAACAAACATTCCCCCTATGAATAAATAAAAAAAGCACTGCGGCGCTAAGTCCTCAGTGCTTTTCATATATTATGATACTTGTTGTTCTACTTTCACTCGTTTAATAAAGAAAGCAATCACCAAGCCAATCACTGTCATAATGACAGCAAAGATAAAGGCATGCTGGACGCCATTTGTAAAGGCGAGCAGCTGATTGACTGGATTTGCGGGATCAGCCACATTTTCCATAAAGCTGCGAGCTCCTGATGAAAGGATCGAGATACCAACTGCAGTCCCAATCGCTCCTGATACTTGCTGCAATGTATTCATAATCGCTGTACCGTGCGGATATAGCTCTGGCGGCAGCTGATTCAATCCATTTGTTTGGGCAGGCATCATGATCATCGCAATTCCTATCATTAATGCAATATGAAGGGTTACAATGAATCCAATCGACGTATTCACACTTAGATTCGTAAAGCCAAACATCGTCGCTGCGACAATGACAAGACCTGGAATGACAAGCCATTTTGGACCAAATTTATCAAATAGACCACCCATGATTGGAGATAACAGTCCGTTGATAATTCCACCTGGCAATAGCATTAAACCTGCTGTAAATGTAGAAAGCGCCAAGGACGTTTGCAGATACAATGGCAAAATCATCATAGCAGACAGCATCACCATCATACACACTAAAATCAGAAGTAACCCAATGACAAACATCGGATATTTAAACGGGCTTAAGTTCAGCATTGGTTCTTTCATGTTCAACTGTCTTAAGGAGAACACGAGAATCCCTATAACACCAACTACAATCGCAACGATGACATGCATACTGCTCCAGCCGCCGCCTTCTCCGGCACTGCTAAAGCCATACACAATTCCGCCGAAACCAATGGTTGAAAGAACAATCGATAAGATGTCGATTTTCGGTTTTGTTGGTTCTGTAATATTTTGCATAAAGATATAACCAAATACGAGTGCAGCAATTAATAAAGGAAGTGAAATCCAGAAAATCCAATGCCACGTCAACGATTTCAGAATAAGACCAGAGACGGTCGGGCCGACAGCTGGTGCAAACATGATCACAAGACCAATAATCCCCATTGATCTGCCTCGTTTATGAGGTGGAATGATGACCAAAATCGTATTAAACATCAATGGCAGAAGCAATGCTGTGCCGACTGCCTGCACGACACGTGCTACCATTAAAATACTAAAGACCGGCGCAACCGCCGCAATAAATGTTCCGATGATTGAAAAGACGAGCGATGTAATGAAAAGCTGTCTTGTCGTAAACCATTGAAGAATGAGTCCTGAAATCGGTACGAGAATACCAAGTGTTAATAAATATCCTGTTGTCAGCCACTGAGCAGTCGTCGCTTCAATTCCAAAGTCTAACGTTAAACTTCTCAGCGCCATGTTTAATGCCGTTTCACTGAACAGGCCAATAAATCCAGCAGTGATAAAAGAAATAATAATGGGCAGCGTTCGAATTTCAGAAGCTGCTGCTTTCTGTTTGTTCATATTAAGTTGGCTCCTTTTCTTTTTGAGTTTAGATGAACCTTAGGAAGTCAGGGTGGTCAGAAATGAGCCACTTTATTGTCTATTGAAAGACGGATAAAATCTGTTTTTCTGCAGCAAATTGAGCAATTTTTTCGATTGAATAGCCAGATTCATGTATATAAAACATGAGCTCAGGCGTCATTGGAGAGGACATACATAACGTTGTCAGTTCTATATCCTGTATGTTTGCTTCTCCCTTTTCTCTCGCTTCTTCAAGCAAATCACGAATGATTTGTCTAAGTGATTGACTGTAATGACTCTCATACACTTTACTTGTCTGCTCTAAATTCCCAGAGATTGTGAGCATCCGAATCCAGTCTAAATGGTGACCGACGATCAGATGAATTTCTTCGAGAACATAGCGCAAACGTTCACGAACCGGCTGATCACTTATTTTGCTCAAGTAAAGATGCAAAGCTGGAATCAGCTGTTCAAATCTCTCCCCAAGGATAGAAAGGCACAAATCACTTTTATTGGCGTAGCGGCGGTAAAGAGTACCCTGCCCAACACCAGCTGTTTTCGCAATTTTATGCATACTGACATTTTCTACACCAAATTCTTGAAACAAGGAGAAAGCGATCTCTTCAATTTCCTCCCCAATATCCTTTTCCACCATGTTCACCTTCTTTACCTTCATCCACATTGCACGTATCTCTATGTGTAAATCAAATTTCTTTGCTTCTCTTTAGGACAATTGTAACGGTATTATCTTACGGACAACTGTCCGCTTTGTCAATCATTCTTTTTTAATCGATATCATTTGACTGGATCTCTAAGTGTAACTATAATAGTTACATCAAACAATAGAGGTGATCTCATTGAATACATTCCTATTCGTTCATGGTGCATTTCAAGGTGGCTGGTGCTGGGACCAAATAACACCTGCTCTTCAACAAAAAGGTCATAAAGTAGTTGCTATTGATTTACCTGGCAGCGGCGAAGATGTTACGCCTCCACAGGACGTATCACTAAAAAGCTATGTAAAAAAAGTTGTTTCAGCAATTGAAAAAATAGACCAGCCTGTCATTTTAGTAGGACACAGTATGAGCGGAATGGTCATATCACAAGCAGCAGAGGAAATACCAGAGAAGATCAAAAAACTTGTATACGTCTGCGCCTTTGTCCCAGAGAATGGACAAGCCGTCAGTGATATTGCATCAGGTGGTCCTAAAGCAGCGTTGAACGAAAAGGATCAGACCCTTACATTAATAGAAGAATTCATTGCAGAGAATATGCTCAACGAAAGTTCGGAGGAAGATCTGCGATTGTTCAAAAGGAATATACGCCCACAGCCTGTTCAGCCTTTTGAAGATAAGGTCTCTCTAACAAATATACGCTTTGGACATGTGCCTAGCGTATATATTGAAACAACAAAAGACCGCTCCATTCCGATTGACTTGCAAAGACAGATGTATGCCACTAGATCTTTTGAACGTATTTATACCCTTGATGCTGATCATTTTCCTTTCTACTCGCGAAAGAAAGAGTTTGTGGAGTGCCTAGTTGACATTGCCCAGCCACAGTAAAACATGAAATAGCATACAAAAAAGGCCTTAGACAATGACCTTTTCAGATATTTGATGAAGGGCTAAATGATCTTTATTTTAGCCCTTTGTCTTATTCTCATATTCAACCAACCATGTGATGAGCTCCTCCTTATGAAGCTGTTCCCCATACCTTACTGCTTCTTCTATCAGATGGTGATCATGGTTCTGTCTGATAAGAATGAGTGCCTGTTGATAATCTTCAGTCACAGGCTGTTGAAATGAAGCTCTATTTATTTTTTGAAACACGCCAATCATGATACTTGCTTCGTGATAGCATTGTCTTGCCACTAATGAAAGAATGATTCCTATTAATCCACGAGTGAAAATCCACGCACCTTGATACATTAATCCCAGCATCAGGACCTTTTTAAAATACAAAATAGATTGTTTAGTATGACCTTGTTTCAAAGCTAGATAACCTAGGTTCTCATATGGTGCTGACAGCTCCCACTTATCGTTTACTTCTTCAAAGTACTCAATACTGCTCTTGAACAGTTTAGCTGCTTGCTCATCATTTCCTTGCTTCATTTGAATCAAACCATACGCATTATAAGAACTAGCTATATTCCATACATCCTTTGCCCTTGTAGCTACCTCTATGCTTTCTTTAATATAACGTTCGGCTGTCTCTAAGGAGTGAGTCTTTAAAGATATATAGGTCATTAAGCGCAGAGAAGATGAAATATAAGAAGACATTTTATATTTCCGGGCTATTTTTAAACTTTTAGATGCACTGATCAGTGACTGATGATCCTGCCCCAAAATAAAGAGCAGGACGCCTTGTCCATGATATACTTTTGCCAGCAATGAATCATGCCCATCACCTGCTGGCAGTACACTAAGAAAACGCTCAAACCAAAGGGCTCCTTCATCTGTGCTGCCTTCATGCACCCAAAACCAATACATCGCCCCAATTATACTCAAACCTATTCTCTTCTCTTGTTCATTAGTCTGTGCATAGCAGGATGTGAGGATATGAAGAACATGAGCATATTCATCTCTGATGGATGCTAGAATAATATCTCGGCTTGATGTTCTAAACTTCTTATCCATTTCAAGAACAAACTGTTGATAGTACGTCACATATTGAAAACGAATGACTTTTCTACATTCCTCACTTTCTAATGCATTGAACTGCTCTTGTGCATATTGTTTAATTCCTTCTAATAAAAAGTACCTCACTCGACGACCGTCAATTGACTGTTCAATCGAAAGCAATGACTTATTCACTAAGCTAGAAACCAAATGTAACACTTCGTCACTCTTTCCCTCTATTAGAGAAGATGATCCGCAAACCTCTTCAACGGCCTCTAAAGTAAAACTACCTACAAACACACTTATTTTTCTAAGTAATTTTTGCTCCTCTTGTGTCAGCAATTGATAACTCCATTCAATCGCAGCCTTTAAAGTCTGTTGACGCGGGGCTGCCGTTCGTTTTCCTTGTGTTAGGAAGGAGAGCAATTGATCTAACCTCTCTAGGATCTGTTCTAGTGTCAAAATATTCAGACGGGAAGCAGCTAATTCAATAGCTAATGGTATCCCGTCCAGCCTAGTACATATATCAGCGATGAGTTGTATATTGTGTTGAGAGATAACGAGATCAGGAACAATGGATTTCGCACGTTCAATAAAAAGACGAACCGCTTCAAATTCTAGTAGATGTTCCATCTGATAGCTTTCATCTTTCTTTGGTTTTGTTAATGGAGAAAGCCGATATACCCGCTCTCCCTGAATATTTAACGGCTCCTGGCTCGTTGCGATAATACTGATATTTGGTGCAGCAGACAGAAGCTGATCAATGAGTTCCGCACATTTTTGAATCAGGTGTTCACAATTATCAAAAATGAACAATAGTTTCTTATGCCCGATAAACTCGAGGATTGATTGTAATTCTGGCTGATTGGATCTTTCTTTTATTTCAAGCTGTGAATAAAGGAAATGTGTGAATAAAGCTGCATCTTGAAGTGAGGAGAGCTCCAATACATACATACCATCTTCATATAGATTTGACAGAGTTTGTGCTGTTTTCATCGCTAAAGATGTCTTGCCAATTCCTCCAGGACCTACAATCGTTACACATTGAGGCGTCGCTAGAAAACGATGTAGATCCTCTATTTCCTTGTTTCTGCCGATAAAGTGGTCCATTCTTTTTCCCATCACAGTTTGTAATGAAGCTGTATGTAAAGTCTCCGTTGGCGTGTCAATCAGGTTCAGATCACTTATCTCAGGCTGAGTGAGCAGATGATCAAACCAAACATCATCGAATGAAGGAAAGGAGCGGTTTGATAAAGAATTTGCCTCAAACGCTCGTTTTGCTGCTCCCCAAAGGTGTTGAGCTTCTTGTTTTTCTTGACCCTCTATAAACTTTTCTTCTATCAAAAAGGTATAAATGAGCTTTTTTAAGTTCGTTACACTTGGCATACGGTCACCGTTTTCCCATAACTGTACAGTTCTAGTATCTACACCGATCAACCTTGCTAAATCGATCTGCCTCATTTTTGTACTGGCATTACGGGCCGGTCTTGTCCTTAATTGTTTTATGAGTTGATCAATCCAAGCTTCATGGTTTGTCATTTTATCACCCAGATTCAATTTTCTTTTATTCAGACGAACAAACACGAACTAACCTACATTCTTAAAATTCCTCTCTAGCGGTAACATCATCATGTACCCATCAAACAAATAGGAGTGATGAATATGCCTTTAACCCGTGTATCTATGATCAAAGGTCGTTCCCTTGAGGCTAAAAACGAAATAAGAGACATAATTGGACAGGTCATTGTTGACCATCTAAAGGTTCCTAGTGATGATCGTTTTTTAATTATAGAGGAACTCGAGAAAGAAAACTTCAATTTTCATCCGACTTGTTTAGAAATTGAACGATCTGACGAATTGTTGATCGTACAAATATTTTTAAATATTGGCCGTCCAACAGAAATGAAAAAAGAATTTTATAAAGAATTAAGCAAACAATTGCACCAATCCGCCAACGTAAGAACAGAAGATCTATTTATCAATTTGATCGAAGTAACCCAGGATAACTGGTCTTATGGAGACGGAATTGCACAATTTGCTCTTTAAACTACATTTGAAAGGAAGAGAAACATTATGAGTACCCTTTTATATATTACCGCACACCCAAGCAGTCCTTCTGAATCATACAGCTTAACTGTTGGAGAAGCATTCATCAGCGCCTATCAAGAAGCACATCCAAAAGATCGAGTGGTTCGCCTTGATTTATATAAAACAGACATCCCGCAAATTGATCAAGATGTGATTGAATCTTGGGCAAAGCTGCAATCTGGACAATCATTTGACGAATTACAGCCAAATCATCAGAAAAAACTAGAGGCCCTTGCACATTTGCTTGATCAATTCTGTCAGGCCGATAAGTACGTGTTCGTCAATCCTATGTGGAATTTTTCACATCCACCTGTCATGAAAGCCTACATTGATGCCATTTGTATGCGTGGTAAAACCTTTCAATATACGGAACATGGACCTATTGGACTATTAAATAACAAAAAAGCAATTCACATTCAGGCATGCGGGGGCATCTATACGACCGGACCCCAGCAGGACAAGGAAATTGGCAGCAGACACTTACAAACCGTTTTAAACTTCATCGGTGTAACTTCCTTTGACAAGATCTTAGTAGAAGGCATGTCTTACACACCCCATTTAGCCGAAGAGATTAAAACAGCGGCAGTTGATCAAGCTAAAGAAAAAGCAAAAGTTTTTTAAAATAAAAAAGGCCAAAAACTCAACTATCCTTTATGAGTTTTTGGCCTTTTTCTGTTTATACCATTCTCTTTCATAACTTCTCATGAAAGAAGAGAAGAATCTATCAAAAAGTCTCTTTTAATATCATATATTAGACCGATTTTCCCTTTTGAAAGAATCATGTATGATCAATAAAGAAAGCGCTTCCATAAAAGGAGAGGAGAATGCGAATATGTACCGTATGAAACGAATGTTGATGCTGGTTGCCACTGGATTAGTCTTGAGTTTGTCCACTTTTACAGCGAGTGCCTCGGCACAAACGGGTGGATCGTTTTATGAACCTTTTAATAACTATAATACGGGGTTATGGCAAAAAGCCGATGGATACTCGAATGGAAACATGTTTAACTGTACGTGGCGTGCAAATAACGTGTCGATGACATCATCAGGTGAAATGCGTTTATCGCTCACAAGTCCTGCCTATAACAAGTTTGACTGCGGAGAAAACCGCTCCGTTCAAACGTACGGCTATGGGCTATATGAAGTCAACATGAAGCCCGCCAAAAATGTGGGGATCGTCTCTTCTTTCTTCACTTATACGGGACCGACTGATGGTACGCCTTGGGATGAGATTGACATTGAATTTCTAGGAAAAGATACGACAAAGGTACAGTTTAACTACTATACCAATGGTGTAGGAAATCATGAAAAGATCGTCAACCTTGGTTTCGATGCAGCGAACTCTTATCACACGTATGCATTTGACTGGCAGCCAAACTCTATCAAATGGTATGTCGATGGACAATTAAAACATACCGCCACCACTCAAATTCCTCAAACACCAGGGAAAATTATGATGAACCTGTGGAATGGTGCAGGTGTCGATGAATGGCTTGGCTCCTACAACGGTGTTACCCCGCTCCACGCACATTATAACTGGGTGCGTTACACAAAAAGATAACTCTATCAAAAAAACCTGTGACAAGTCACAGGTTTTTCTTCGTTTAATTAGAATGAGTTTTCAGCTGATGAGCGAGTTTTTTCTCATGATTGTGGATAATATCTTCATAACTTTCTATTTTGAAATCCAACCGTTTAATGGTCTCTTCGACTTCCTTTTGTTTTTGGACGAGTCTTTCTCGTTCATTGACCAAAATGTTTTTTCGCGAAGATAACGTATGATCATCATCCTCAAAAAATAAGGCTGTATATTCTCTAAGCGCATCAATCGAGAGCCCTGCATTTCTCATACACTTGATAAATTCAATCCATTGAAGATCATCCTCTGTATAATCACGAATCCCATGATCGTCACGTTTGATTTCCCTAATCAAACCAATATTTTCGTAATATCTAAGTGTCGCAGTGGATAAATCGAGCTGTTTTGCTGCTTGTGCTATTTTCATTGTACTCTCCTTCTTTCTCTTACCTTCCGATCTCCCTTTCCTCATCATCTCCATTTTGAAAAAGAAAGCAAGATGCTTTTGGCTCAATTCTTTTATTAAAAGCCTGAAGAGGGTTTTCTATTGACTTAGAGTTCACTTTAAGACGTACAGTATAGAAGAAAGAATCGAATCTTATTTTTGTAAGGATGATCAAGAATGTGTCAGACGCACCAATCAAACGTTTTAAGTGTATCACACGCCAAAGCAAACTTTGAACGGACGACCATTGAACGAAGAGCGCTTCGTCCACATGATATTTTAATTGATATTCAATTTAGCGGGATCTGTCATTCAGATATCCACAGCGCTTTTGATGAATGGGGCGGCGGCATTTTCCCGATGGTTCCAGGTCATGAGATTACTGGGGTCGTTGCAGCTGTAGGGGATGATGTGACGAAGTTTCAGATCGGAGACCGTGTAGGCGTTGGCTGCTTTGTGGATTCCTGCGGCACCTGTGAATATTGTCAAAATGGAGACGAGCAGTACTGCACAAAAGGAGTCGTCCAAACGTATAACAGCCGTGACTATGACGGGGAGCCGACTTATGGCGGCTACAGTCAAAAAATTGTCGTAACTGAACGATTTGTCGTCAGCATTCCTGATCAACTGCCTCTTGATGCCGCAAGCCCTCTTCTCTGTGCTGGCATTACAACTTATTCACCATTAAAGCACTGGAAGGCAGGTCCTGGTAAAAAGGTTGCTATCGTCGGAATGGGCGGACTCGGTCATGTCGCCATTCAATTCGCGAGCGCTCTAGGTGCTGAAGTGACGGTGTTGAGCCGCTCTTTGAATAAAAAAGAAGAAGCACTGTCATTTGGCGCAAAAGACTACTTTGCTACAAGTGATCCTGATACGTTTCAGACACTAGCCGGTCAGTACGACCTTATTCTCAATACGGTCTCTGCCAACATTAATGTGGATGCCTATTTGTCCTTACTCCGTGTAGATGGAACCTTGGTGAACGTCGGTGCACCGCCTAAGCCGGATCAATTCCACGTCTTTTCATTAATTTCCGGCCGCCGCAGCATTGCTGGTTCACTCGTTGGCGGCATCCAAGAAACACAAGAAATGCTCGATTTCGCAGCTGCTCACAACATCGCACCACAAATTGAAGTCATCAACGCTAATCAAGTTGATGAAGCGTATGAACGGGTGCTGAAAAGTGATGTGCGTTACCGGTTTGTGATTGATATTTCGACGTTATGATTGATATTCTTTGAAATGGCAGTATTTTATTACTTTATGACTGACCGAAGAGAATTCTATGATTTTTTATCAAACGTAAAAAAAGCCACTTCTCTATTGAGTCGTGGCTTTTTTATGGATCGCTATATGCTAACTCCTTTTTCTTTATGATGACCTCGCATAAATGTAACGACCATACTGGACAAGCTAACCAAAAAGCCTAAAATTGAAATCAAAATAGTCATTCCCCCGTTCGGAATAAAAAAGCCTATAGGGATTAAGACAAGGAATGAGAACACAATAAAACATTGATAGATTCCAGATATTACTCTAACCACAATATGATCAAAAAACGACATCACCAAAGGAGGAATAAATAAGAAAACCACCATCCCTACTGACAGCATAAATGGTAATGGGTCCTCTAACGAAATCGTATTCCTACCCGGTGAATCCTTTGCGGCGATGAACAATACTGCAATCGCCATGAGGAGCGTTGAAAAAATAAATAAGAATCGTTTTAGCATTTCAATATCTCCTTAAGTTGTCTTACATTGTCCACTAATAAACCTTTACCACTTTAGATTTGCTCTTATTTCCGGCAGCATCCTTTAAATAAACGGTTATCAATGCATTTTTCTTCTGTTTTTTTATTTTCACTTTAAATTGTCCATTTTTATTTAATTTTGCAGTTCCTAACTTCTTGTTTTTATGATAAACGTACACTGTAGCATATTTTTCACCTTTACCTGTTATAACCGTTGTATTTTTTGTGATTTTATTAACACTTGGTATAGCGGGAGGCGTTCTATCTAACACTTTTATTGTTTTACTGCCACTTCTCGCTCCATTAGAATCTACTAAATACACAGTGATTAAAGTTCCAGCTTTTTGTTTAGGAATTTTGATTGAATATTTCCCTTTTTTTGCATTTGTAGAGCCTAATTTTTTCTGACCAATATATGCGAAAACTTTGGCATTCGTTTCCGCATTACCTACGATATTTGTTGATTGATCAGTTACTGTGTTTATGCTTGGTGTTTTATCTGGATAAGATGCTTTTAAACGATATGTTTGACTGGATACACCATCCCAATGTCTAGGCTCAACAACAATATAGTATTTGCCCTTTTTTAGATTTAAATCAATAACTGGACTTGTCCCAAAGATATCAGGTAAATATTCCCTAGTGATTTCATTACCGTTCTTGTCGTATAAAGCGATAGAGGCTCCTTCTGTTATTTTATCTAGATTAATCTTCACTTTTCCATCTTTCACTGTTGAAAATTGATATACGTCTCTATCCAAATCCGATTCGTGCTTTGATTTGTAATATTGATTTGAGATGAGCGGACTTGCTGTTTCAAACGTGTCGTTTGGTTCGTAAGTATTTAAATCTCTTTTAAAAGAACCTGGATACGTCACTTTAAGTCGGTACTTAGCATTTGATATTCCTTCCCAATTAGAGGTGTATGGTTTTATTTTGACATAATAGGTTCCTTTTTTTATATTTTCGTGAATGACAATATTCTCTCCAGCATTCCACGTATAGTCAGATACAATTTCATTTTTGTTCTCATTATAGACAGTGACTTCTAATTCAGATGTTTCCTGATCTAAAGTAAGATATAACTCACCATCTTTGTTGGAAGTGAACTGATAAACATCCTTATCAATTTCACTATCAATCGTTGATTTATAATAGGTACCATTAGATACCTTCATGCTTGTTTCAAAAGTGTCGTTTGGTTCAAAGGTTGTTAAATTACGCTTAAAAGCACCTGGATATGTCGCCTTTAGTTGATATGTACCTTTAGTTACGCCTTCCCATTCACTGGGCATAACTTCAATATAATAATTCCCTTTTTTCAATTTATTATCGATAACCAGAGCTTCACCAGGAAATGAAGATTCATTAGAATCTATCTTATTCCCTTTCGAATCATATAGAGTAATACTAAAAGAGGCAGATGCCTTATCTAGCCTGATGTATACTTCTCCATCAGCATTCGTTGTAAAATTGTATCGGTTCATTGAACTTTTGGATTTCAATTCTCCATTTATGGAGACTCCAGATGACATGTTCACCTCTTCTGCACTTGCGAATAAAACAAAAGAAAAACTGAAGATAAATATAAAAACAAAAGATCCCAAAATACGTTTCAATATATTCACCACATTTCCAATTTTTATAGAAAGAACATAATGATTTTACCATATTCCACTCCGGAAAAATATTCATTTAATTGATTAATAAGTAAATTATGACTTCATTTCAATCTTTCTTAATAACAGAATGACTGAACAGTCCGCTTTATAAAGAAGATAAAAGAAATTAATTTATGGAAATTCCGCATATTGTCAATCCAGTATGTTATACTAAACTAACCTTTGAAGCATGAAATTTTTACGAATACCTTGTACCATCTCCCTACTTGTACGTTGAGTAGGGTTTTTTCATGCAAAAAAAACAGGCTCTCCGTAGAGAACCTGTTTTAAAAGAATGAAGATTAAGCAATTTTTTGAACGTTAGCAGCTTGAGCTCCACGAGAACCTTGCTCTACGTCAAATGATACTTTTTGACCTTCGTCTAAAGATTTGAATCCGTCGCCTTGGATAGCTGAGAAATGTACGAATACATCGTCGCCTTCTTCACGTTCGATAAATCCAAAACCTTTTTCTGCGTTAAACCATTTTACTGTACCTTGTTCCATGATTGTTGCCTCCTCGTGCGTTTACCACACAATGTATTATACTATCCTTGCCCAAAGTACCCTCAAGACGAAAAGTCAATCTTCATACTATCCTTTACGCCGAACAAAAATAATTACTTTTCATTATAGCATGAATCGGTAATAATTGCAATTTGTTGATTAGAAAGAAGAAACTCTTCTTTGCAGCGATTTTTCTTGTGCATAAAATCAATTTTTTCAGCACCTAAAGAGAACCTTTATCTAAAATCGACTTAACAAATTCTGTTTTTCCCTCTGCATATTTGTGTTTGTCATTTTTATTTACATTTGCTAGGTTAAGTTTAAGCTGTTGGTACTCACTTCTTGCTAGTTCGTTACTTCTCAGGTAATCCCTAAAATTTATTTGTTCGAGTAGATATCTATTGCCCGTTTGATACATATGGATTTGATGTGTACGTGGTTCTCCTTTACTGAAATAGTGTCTTTCAGGTAACACATTGATCCCTCTATAAGAATAACCCAGCCCTTGCAAAGCTGTTACGCACTGTTCTCCGTCAAGAAAATGATTGATTTCGATCGCTATATCAATAATGGGTTTCGCACTCAAACCATTTACTGCTGTACTTCCTATATGGTGGACATTCACTATGTACTGACCGATAACTTCTACTATTCGTTTCTTTTCCATATCAAATTCTTTGACCCATTCAGCAAACCAAGGAACTAAAAAAACTTCCCCTCTTGGTAATCCAAGCATTTACTCAACCCCACTTTATGATTTTGTTGTTCAGTTGGAAATTTTAAATAACTAAACAGAGAACAATCTCAAACAAAAATTCCACTTACTTAAGATGCACCTTCATATTCTAAAGAATCGATCAAGTATCTGCTACAATAAATTGACAACGAACAGTATGAACTAAATACTCTCCATACACGCTAAAATATAAAATTCCGAGAGGAGAAATGAAATGAACCCTTTATTGTTAGATATTCCTTTACAGTTAGAAACAGAAAGACTCATTCTTCGAGCACCACACCAAACAGGAGACGGGAAAATTGTAAACCAAGCAATAAAGGATTCCTTTTCTGAATTAAAAGCGTGGTTGCCATTCGCTCAAAAACTTCCTACTGCTGAAGAAACAGAGATCAATTTAAGAAATGCTCATATCAATTTTTTAAAGAGGGAAAGTTTCCGTTTTCTTATTTTTGATAAAAACAGCAATCACTTCATTGGGACAACTAGCCTTCAGAGGATTGACTGGACCATTCCTAAATGTGAGATTGGGTATTGGGTAAATACTAAATTTAGTGGGAATGGATATATGACAGAAGCAGTGGAGAAATTAGCTGACTTCGGATTAAACAATATCAAATTTAGAAGAATTGAAATAAGGTGTGAATCTACAAACCTTAAAAGTCGGGCTATCCCAGAAAAACTTGGCTTTGTATTTGAAGGCACTTTAAGAAATGATGATTTATCCGCAGATGGCAACAAGCTGACTGACACTTGTTTTTATTCCATCATAAGATAACCTTATGTAGCAATTAAAGTAATGGGTGCATTAGTGTAACAAGAAAAAACATAGCATATTAATTATATGCTATGTTTTTTAATTTTGGCCTTGATAAGTGGGTCTACTCCTCTAACTTTGTCCTTATTGCCTTTACTTCTTCATAATCTGGTGTTTTCATTAATAAACTCTGACAGAAAGTTTTCAGCAGCAGGCTCCCAACACAAGACCACAATGTAACTGCAATCAGCTTCGACCGGTCACGAGGTGCTTTTTGTTTTTCTTTTATGGAGCAATTCGATTCACTCTCCATTCATAGATTTCTAAGCAATTTCCCCCTGGTTAGCTTTCATGTTTCTTGTCATTTTTCATAGTTCGGTCTGTTTTAATTCCGTCACCATCACTTCTACTGGTTTACCTTAATTCCAACGACCTCAACACTCTGTTTATGAAAGGACTCGTAACCTTTTTATTTCAAAAAAAGATGCTACATGTTGAAACACCTTGTTTGTATTGACAGCTCTCATTAGCAGGGTAATATTACACTTGATTATTTAAACAAGAATTTTTATACAACCAGTTTATAGCATCATTAAGGTCATTGGCTATATAATCTATTTTAATCCCACTTAATTTATCAAAGTGTTCACGAAGTGAATATTCACCAGCCCCAGTTCTAACCAAAATTTTAATACTTCCTACTTTATCAGCTGCAACAATATCACTCCAACGGTCCCCAATTACGACGCAATTTTCGAGAGTTAAATCGTGTTTTTGTTGAGCTTCCATTAACATTCCTATGCCAGGCTTCCTACAAGAGCATCCATCATTATGACCGTGTGGACATATATATACTTCATCAAAACCAAAACCTTTCAATTCCTCTTTAAAATCTTCTACTTTAGCAAATCCACTTGATATACCAGGTTGATTTGTAAAAGAGAATATTTTCACATTATCTTTTTTTAGTTTATTGATTTGAATTGCTGTATAAGGAAAGAGTTCAAATTTTCCGGGATAATGAATAGTATCATCACCACCAATTGTTCCATCTCTATCTAAAAAAATTGCTTCTATCTGTTTCATGTTATACCTCCATTATCTAGCAACTGCTCCTACGTTAAGATTCATTTCAATTAGAAAATTTTGATGACATCAGTTTATCATAAATATTTATTATCAAAGTCCCCTAATACAATTAAAATCTTTTCCACTCTTCTTCTTTTCAATTTGTTTCATTCTTTCCAAGATAAAAAGGACGCTACACGAAGTAACACCCTTTTATCTTTTGCTTCTCAATATAAATTTTTAAGCTCGTCATTAGACCATCCAGCAAATAACTTGTCTTGTAAAATGTGTAACTATATTCAGCAAACTCTTGTGACAAAATAGACCACGATAGATATAAGAAAGAAATTGATGTCAACAAAGCCTCAACATTTATTAATGGAGAACATCATGTACTAATAGAGCCCAAAACAAAGAAAATAAGGCTAGGCTACATGATCTTAGGCTCTCTCATGTTGCTTTATTAATTTCAAGAAGAAGAATATTATACAATCAAAGAAAGAGGACATGCCTCTATTCGGACAACAATAGACGTATATGTTCACTTATTTCCTAACAAACAAAAGGCTATGGCTGAAGAAAAATTGGATGACATTATATAAAAATATCAACCTCAAACAAAAAAAGCCCACTTACTTAAGATCAGTGGACAGATTCATTTAGAAGTTATAAAAAATAAAAAAACCAAAGGTCTACCACCTTTGGTTTTTTAGATGCGGCCGAGAGGACTTGAACCTCCACGGGTTATTCACCCACTAGGCCCTCAACCTAGCGCGTCTGCCATTCCGCCACGACCGCGTGTATGATGTGCTCATATATTCATAAGTGCACTGTTTGAAAAAACAATGCGGGTGAAGGGACTTGAACCCCCACGTCATAAAGACACTAGATCCTAAGTCTAGCGCGTCTGCCAATTCCGCCACACCCGCGTGACAATGGTGAGCCATGAAGGACTCGAACCTTCGACCCTCTGATTAAAAGTCAGATGCTCTACCAACTGAGCTAATGGCTCATCTGCTATGCAGAAAAACATATATAAAAAATGGCTGGGCTAGCTGGATTCGAACCAACGCATGACGGAGTCAAAGTCCGTTGCCTTACCGCTTGGCTATAGCCCAACGAATCAAAAAACAAAACATGACCCGTACGGGATTCGAACCCGTGTTACCGCCGTGAAAGGGCGGTGTCTTAACCGCTTGACCAACGGGCCATACAATAATGGCGGAGAAGGAGGGATTTGAACCCTCGCGCCGCTTACGCGACCTACACCCTTAGCAGGGGCGCCTCTTCAGCCACTTGAGTACTTCTCCATTATGGCTCCGCAGGTAGGACTCGAACCTACGACCGATCGGTTAACAGCCGATAGCTCTACCACTGAGCTACTGCGGAATAATAAGACATGTTTCATTATATCTATGCCAGAAAAATGTGTCAAGAATTTTTAAGTGTTTCATTCCTGTCTCATTAGCGACGGCTTTTATAATTTAACATATACTAATATAACAGTCAAGCCTTTCTTCCTTCCTTTTTGTTTTCTGTTTAGACATGACAGAAAGACCCCGACCTCTAACTGAAAGACCAAGGTCTCCTTGCTGCTGCGCTCCCTATAGGTTCATGACAGCTTATACTTTCGCATCCACTTGTAAAAGGTGCTTCTTGGCACCCCTGCTGACCTCGCTGCTTCTGACACATGACCTTTTGTTTTGTGCAGTGCTTCTATCACTGTTTGCTTTTGAATGCGTTCCCTAAACGTGAGCTCTTTTGGAATCTCGGTACATTCTACTGGAGGCAGCTTCTGCTTTTTCTGATCCATCGTCTCTAATACCGCCGTATATTGCGATTCACCAATCCATCCTCCTTTAGGAAACAGAACCCTTATATGTTCAAACAGATTAAAAAGCTCTCGTATGTTTCCAGGCCAATGGTACGCTTCCAGCTTACGAAAAAAAGATTCAGGAAATGTCGCATTCCATTGGTGTTTCTTTTGGTAATAACGATATAAAGCAACAATGTCTTCTTTTCTTTCCCTAAGCGGCGGGATGTTGATTGGATAGACATGAAGACGGTAATACAAATCTTCTCGTATTTTACCTTCCCTCAGCAGTTCGTTCATATTCCGGTGTGTCGCTGTAATGATTCTAATATCCAAAGGGATTTCGTGTGTCCCGCCGAGCGGTACGACTTTCCTTTCTTCAATGACCCTAAGAAGCGCCACTTGCATCGCATAAGGGATTTCGCCAATTTCGTCTAAAAAGAGCGTTCCTTTATGCGCCTGTTCAAATTTCCCCTTTGCTCCATGACGTTTTGCCCCTGTAAAAGCCCCTTCAGCATAACCAAATAGTTCGCTTTCTAACAGGCTTTCAGGTATGGCTCCACAATTCACGGCAATAAACGGTCCTTTATGTCTTTCACTAGCTAAGTGAATCGCTCGAGCGGCCAGTTCTTTTCCTGTACCTGTTTCTCCCCAAATATAGACATTTGCATCTGTTTGTGCCGCTCGTTTCAATTCGCTGAGCGTCTGCTGAAATGTCGTACTTGTTCCAGATTCCCCGGGAAATTGAGCAAAAGAAACAGTTATATTGCTCTTCGCTGCTTCTTCAAGAGAAAAAGACATCCCAAGCAGCTTTCCGTCTTGTTCTGACTGAATGATCTGCTTGTCCCGTGTAACAAATGTATCGTCCATGAGCAGCTCAACATCCATTCCGTACCAGTCTGAAAATCGGTCTCTAATCGGCTTACTTGCCAAAACAATCTGCTTTTTCTCATTACAGACAACATACGGCTCGTCCGCTTCTACCTGCTGGAGACAATGACTGATCAGCTCCATCTCTTTCCTTTTTTGCTGGACCTGAATTTCTCTCTCTATGGCATATGCAACTGTTGAAGCTATTCCAAGCATAAAAGGATGATTTTGATCCGCCATACAGGAGATATCAATGACTCCTATGATCGTGCCGTCTGCATCACGAATAGGGGCCGCTGAACAGCTCCAATGGTGGGAAGCGACTGAAAAATGCTCAGTTCCGTTGATGGCTACGGCTTCCCCAATGACCAGTGCCGTTCCAATAGCATTCGTTCCCACATCGGCTTCGGTCCAGCGCGCGCCCTCCATAAAATTTATTTTTTTCGCTTCGACCAGCGTCCTTTGACTTCCTGTCAGACTTAGCACATAACCATCTGCATCGATAAGTAATGCCATCATGTCAGATTCTTTTAATTGCTGACTGATTTTATTTAAGTAAGGAAGAGCTGCATTTAGGAATAGTGAGTACTTCTTTTTTTGAACACTGAATAATTCCTTTTCTAACAACGACTGTCCTTTATCTAAATACGGATTCACATTTGCCTGTTTACATCTGTGCCATGACTCCATCACTCTCTTATCCAGACGAGACCTATCAAGCAAACCTTCATGAACAAAACGTTTCCAAGTATTTAAATAACAAGGCGTCGGATTCATTCCATCCTCTCCTCTGGGGGCTTTTTATCCATTATAGATAATTATAAAAGCGCTTTCAATTATTGGCTGACCCAGGAAGTCATTCGGATAGAAAGTTTCTCTATCAGCAGTGCACCGCTCGCCCATTTGTTTGCAGCAAGGCTTCGTGTATCGCCTCAGAGAGTGTCGGATGTGCCGCAATAAACTGCTCTAATGTATCAGCTGTCAGCTCTGTATGCATCATCACCGCCGCTTGTCCAATCAGTTCTGTTGCATTCGGCCCGATAATGGATACACCTAAAATTTCTTGATATTGCGGTTCGACAATGACCTTTACTTGACCAGCTGGCTGATTTAAAATTAGTGCTTTTCCATTTGCAGAGAATGCAAATTTCCCTATTCGAATCTCCCCATATTGTTTTCTAGCATTCTCTTCATTTAAACCGACACTAGCGATTTCTGGAGACGTATAGATGCACCTTGGAATCACTTGTTCATTGACCTTTACATCTTCACCTGATGCATGTGATGCCGCAATCGTTCCTTCATGAAAAGCAGCATGAGCAAGCTGAACGCCGCCTGTCACATCACCGCACGCATAGATATGCGGCAGATTGGTTTGCATATGTTCATTGACACAGATGCCATTCCTGTCAAATTCAATGCCGATCTGCTCAAGATTCAGCTCTCCCAGCCTCGGCTTTCTGCCAATTGCGACTAAACAATGATCAGACTGGATGTCACAGCGCTCCCCATGATCCTTCTCAACCACCACTTTTTTTGAGCTTGCATCAAGCTGTTTGACTGCTGCTGATGTCAAAATTTCTACACCTGCTTTTTGAAGCTGATCGTAAAGACAGTTAGCTGTATCGTAATCTTCTTCAGGTAAAATGTGTGCTGCCTGTTCAACCATGACAACCTTTGATCCCATTCTGCTAAAGATGCTTGCAAACTCACAGCCGATCACCCCTCCACCAATGATACAAAGCGAATCTGGTATTGAAGGGAGCGTCATCGCATCCTTACTATCAATGATCCACTCTCTGTCAAATGGGGCGAAAGGTAAAGCAGCAGGTTCTGATCCTGAAGCAATAATGATTTGTTTTGCCTGGATGATTTCAGATTTCCCTTCACTTTCTATCAATAGCTCATGTGCTGAAAGAAATGATGCCTTCCCATTTAACACGCTGATTTTGTTTTTATTCATCAAATAACGAACGCCATCAGTCAGCTGCTTGACGACTGACCGTTTCCGCTTTTGAACGGCATCCCAATGAATGACAGGCTCCTTCCCTGGAAGCTCAATTCCAAAATGTCCAGCTGATTTCACATGCTCGTACATATCGGCGCTTTGCAAAAGTGCTTTCGTTGGAATACAGCCTTCATTCAGGCAGGTACCTCCTAACAGGCCTTGGTCGATTAGTACAACCTCTCTGTCAAAACGGGCGGCTGTTATTGCCGCCACATATCCTGCTGGCCCGCCTCCTATAATGACAAGCGTCATTCATTTCACCTTCTTCCTATAAAAGAATGGATACTGGATTTTCTAAATACCTTTTAACAGTTGATAAAAATTGTGATGCCGGCGCTCCGTCCAGCACGCGGTGATCAAATGTCAGACTGAGTGGCAGGATCGTCCCTTTACATAATTCATTCCCACGATAAATTGGCATGTGATCCGCTTTGCCAACGCCAAGAATACCTGCTTCCGGCGGATTCAAAATTGGTGTAAAATGTTCCACACCATAGGCGCCTAGATTCGTGATTGTAAAAGTAGAGCCTTCAATTTCATCGTGGAGAAGTTTGCCTTCACGTGCTTTTTTTCCATACGATTTGATGCTCTTCGCCAGCTCAATAAGTGAAAGCTTTTCCGCATGCCGAATAACAGGCACTGCCAGACCGTGATCTAAAGCAGCAGCGATTCCAAGATGAACATACTCAAAAGTTTCGACTCTATCATTCTGATATTGACTGTTCATTGCAGGATGCTCTAGCAGGGAAAGAACCACTGCTTTGGCTACAAAATCGGTCATGGTTAATTTCATATCGTGTCGTGCTGCGGCTGTTTCGTTCAACTCAGGCTGTAATGCTGTCAGCTTTGTCACATCCGCTTTCATCGTTATTGTTAATTGTGCGCTTGTTTGCAGGCTTTCCATCATTCGCGAGGCAATGGTTTTCCGCATCATGCTTACTGGCTGATGCTTTGGTTCTTTTTGTTGTTTTTCTTTTTCATCAGGAAGTGCCCGAAGCACATCCGCTTTCGTGATTCTCCCATCTGGACCTGTTCCCACTAAAGTATGAATGTCCAGATTAGCGCTTTGAGCAATCTTACGTGCAACAGGGGAGATTTTCTTTCTCTCTTTCTTTTGTTTTGGCGTCAGGTCTTTTTCTTTCTTTTCCTCGATCTGTTCATTTCCTTCACCGATATAGCAGATGACCGTGCCAGGCGGTACACCTTCTCCCTCAGGCACTTTTATATCCAATATGGTTCCTTCTGCAGGTGATTCGATCTCCATTTCAATTTTTTCAGAGTTGATGCTTGCAATGCTTTCCCCTTTATTTACGGTTTCTCCGACCTCTTTATTCCAGACAGATACCGTTCCTTCTTTCATTGACATGCCCAATTTCGGCATCACAACCTCGACAGCCATCTTCCTCTCTCCTTTCTTTAGTTCAAGATCTTGTCATGACTCTTTCCAACCATTTCTAATACGGTGTTCACAACCTTATCAGGTGTCGGCAAATAGATATCTTCAAGCGGTGGTGAAAACGGAACCGGTGTATGAGGAGCCGTCACTTTTTTGATTGGAGCGTCAAGTAAATCGAACCCTTTATCCGCAACCAGAGAAGAAATATCTGCGGCAATTCCGCACCTTGGATTTGCTTCATCCACAATGACAAGCCGATTTGTTTTTTCTACTGAAGTTAGAATGGCTTCTTCATCGAGCGGTGACAAGCTTCTTGGATCAATCACCTCTGCTTCAATTCCTTGGGCAGCTAATTGCTCGGCCGCTTCGAGTGCTGTATGAACTTGTTTGCCTACTGCAAAAATGGTCACATCTGAGCCTTCTCTTTTCACATCTGCTTTGCCAAGCGGCAGCGTGTAGTATCGCTCTGGAACATCTCCTGTGATATTGTAAAGCGTTTTGTCTTCAAAAAAGATGACAGGGTCCTGATCCTCGATGGCTGCCAGCAGCAATCCTTTGGCATCGTATGGTGAAGAAGGCACCACTACTTTCAATCCAGGGATGCTTGTAAATAGCGCATACAAGCTTTGCGAATGCTGAGCAGCTGCTCTAAAACCCGCCCCATGTGTCGTTCTGATCGTGATCGGTACCTCTGCTTTTCCGCCAAACATATATCGGAATTTTGCTCCTTGATTCAGCACTTGATCCAGACAGGTGCCGATAAAATCATTAAACATGAGTTCTGCAATTGGTCTTAGCCCTGTGGAAGCTGCTGCCATGGCCGCACCTACATAGCCAGCTTCACTAATTGGTGTGTCAAGAACTCGCTCACGTCCAAACTCCTGAACGATTCCTTTCGTTACACCAAGCACACCGCCCCATGCTTCATCATCTTGTAAGTGATCGACATGAGCACCTCCAGCCACATCTTCCCCCATTAAAATGACATCCTCGTCTCTTCTCATGGCAAGTTTAATCGCTTCATTTAATGCACTAGACATGCTGATTTCTCTTGTCATTTTCCTCTCCCCCTTTGATTTATTGATACGAAACATACACATCGGTCAATAATTCGGCCTGATCTGGATATTCACTTTCTTCACTGAATGTAACGGCTTCATCTATCGCTTCTGCTACAGCCGCTTCAATATTTGATAGCTCCCCATTCGTCAGCAGCTGCTGCTTGATCAATTCATTTTTAAAAAGAGCGATCGCATCTCTCTCTTCTTGATGTTCTGTTTTTTCTTGATTTGTTTTGTAACGCTGGGCGTCTCCTTCGAAATGGCCATAATTCCGATATGTCATGCATTCAATTAATGTCGGACCTTCTCCATTTTTTGCTCGTTCAATTGCTTGTTCTGCGGCTTGATAAACGGCCATCACATCTTTTCCATCTACTTGAATCCCAGGAATGTCATAGCCGGCCGCTCGATCTACGATTGATTTGCAGCTTGAAGCATAGGAAAATGGTGTCGCTTCCCCGTACCCATTGTTTTCTGCGATGAAAATAACGGGCAGTTTCCAGATGGCCGCGAGATTGATTCCTTCGTGGAAAGTCCCTTGATTGTTTGCACCATCCCCAAAAAAGCAAACGCTTACATCTTCTGTCTTTTTATATTTAGCTGTGAGGGCTGCCCCGCACGCAAGAGGAAAGCCCCCTCCAACAATTCCGTTAGCACCAAGCATTCCTTTATCAAAATCTGCAATGTGCATGGATCCGCCTTTGCCTTTACAGAGACCTGTTGCTTTCCCATAGATTTCTGCCATCATTCCTTTTAGATCACAGCCCTTCGCTATACAGTGGCCGTGGCCCCGGTGTGTACTTGTAATACTGTCTTTTTCATTCAGATGAGCACAGACTCCTACGGCAACAGCTTCTTCGCCAGCATAAAGATGGACAAACCCCGGCAAGATTCCTTTTGTAAAAAGCGTGTGCACCCGGTCTTCAAATTGGCGGATTTCCTGCATTTTTTGATACATCCATACGGCTTTTTCTTTAGTCAATGCCATTTCCATTTGATAAAACCTCCTATCTTTTTTGCTTGCACTTCTACACAAGCAAAAATCGTGCCAACATGACGACGCATGAACACTTAGGTTTTGAACGAATCATACCGATGAAAAAAGAGACAAAATGAGACATGCGTCTCTTTTTGTCTCAATATGTCCACACATCTATAGAAACAAAAAAAGCATCCCCATAGAGGAATGCTTGTCACAATGAATCGGTTGTGCGCAGCCACTTTAATTTCCCTTTGCAGACGCCGCATACATAACGAGAGGTATCAAACCGTCTTTTCCTTATAAAAGACCGGCCGCATCCTGTGCAAATATATTCATGGCGTTTCTCCGCACGGCGCTTATTTTGTACGGTTTTTAGCGGTGTACAAAAACGCGGGGCTCCTACTTGTTTTAATAACGCTTTAAAATCACGGTCACGATGCTGATAGCCCTTTCCCTCAAGGTGCAGATGATAATGACACAGTTCATGCTTGATGATTCCGATTAATTCTTCTCGTCCATGCTCCTCTAGGTATCGGCGGTTCAGTTCGATGTTGTGTGTACCAAGTAAATATCGTCCGCCTGTCGTTTTTAGACGGTCATTAAAAACAGCCTGATGGCGGAATGTCTTGCCAAAGAACTGCTGGGAAATGTGCTCTGTTAACTGCTGTAACTCTCTCTCGTTCAATCAAGATCGTTCCTTTCTATAAAAACCTCGAACGGGACAATTTCCCCTATGCATACATTGAAGGTACATCCACTGTTTTGATCAAAGGAGGAATGGGCGATGCCCAACTGGCTGAAAAATCAGATGCAGAAGGCATTTTATGAGAAAAATCATTATCAAATCAAATTGCTGAATCAATGCTGGTACTTCTATAGAAAAAAACATTCAGTCACATCAAGGCACACCCCATCCTAAGGTGCGCCTCGTTTTTTTGTTACTCTGGTTTCAGCATGGAGAGGGCAACGCGGCCTTTTGCCTGGTCAACGGAGTCCACCCATACGGTCACAATGTCACCAACTGATACAACGTCAAGCGGATGCTTCACAAAACGATTGCTTAGCTTGGAAATATGCACAAGCCCATCCTGCTTTACACCAATATCAACGAATGCACCGAAGTCCACAACGTTTCTCACCGTCCCTTGCAGCTCCATTCCTTGCTTCAAGTCTTCCAATTTCAACACATCTGTTTTGAGCAGCGGTTTTGGCACTTCATCCCGTGGATCACGCTCAGGTCTTGTCAGCTGATCAATGATATCTTGAAGTGTAATTGTCCCAATGTCCAGCTGCTGGGCTGCTTCGTCCAGTTTCACTTCAGCAATTTTCTCTTTTAACTGCTCTGTGCCAAGATCGTCTGGCGTCATGTTGATCATGCGTAAAAACTGTTTTGTTTCTTTATAGCTTTCAGGGTGAATACCCGTGCGGTCAAGTGGATCTTGTCCATCTGTGATGCGCAGGAAGCCGATACACTGCTCATAAGTCTTTGCACCAAGCCTCGGGATATCCTTCAGCTCTTTTCTGCTTGTGAATCTCCCAATCTCTTCACGGCGCTTGACGATGTTTCCTGCGACGGCTTTTGAAAGACCTGACACATATTGCAGCAGCGCCTGTGAGGCTGTATTAACGTTCACACCGACTTGGTTAACAACCGTTTCTACCACAAAGGTTAACGAGCTGTTTAATTGCTTTTGACTCACATCGTGCTGGTATTGTCCTACACCGACAGATTTTGGATCTATTTTTACGAGCTCTGCTAATGGATCTTGTAATCTTCGAGCAATGGATATAGCGCTTCGTTCTTCGACTTGCAAGTCTGGAAACTCTTCTCTTGCCAGCGCAGATGCAGAGTATACACTTGCCCCTGCTTCATTCACGATCAAATATGAAACTGGCTGGTCCAGCTCTTGGATCAAGTCTGCGATGAATTGTTCGGTCTCTCTTGAGGCTGTTCCGTTTCCGATCGCAATGACTTCAATGTTGGATGATTGAACGATTTCTTTCACTTTTTGTTTGGCTTCCGCTTTTTTCTGCACAGGCGGGTGCGGATAAATGACGCCAATATGATGGACTTTTCCTGTATCATCCACGACAGCTAATTTACAGCCTGTCCGAAACGCAGGGTCTACCCCAAGTACACGTTTTCCTTTCATCGGCGGTTGAAGTAGGAGCTTTCTTAAGTTTTCAGCGAAAATATGAATGGCTTGTTCCTCTGCTTTTTCTGTCAGCTCTTTTCGTATTTCCCGTTCAATTGAAGGCTGAATCAAGCGCTTGTATGCATCATCAATGGCCGCTTCAATGTAAGGCCTCGCCGTCGTTTGCTTGCCTTTTAAGACTTGTTTATCGAGGTAGAAACGAATATTTTCAGCAGGCGGTTCGATGGCTGCTTTCAAAATCCCTTCTTTCTCGCCTCGGTTGACCGCAAGTACACGATGAGGCACAATTTTTTTAATCGGCTCTTGATAGTCGTAATACATTTCATAGACGTTTTTCTCGTCGTTTTCAACGTCTTTTCCTGATGTGACAAGACTTCCCTTTTGGTACGTCTCGCTGCGAATCCATTTCCGCATATCAGGATCATCCGCAAGCTGTTCAGCAATGATGTGCTGGGCGCCCTCCAGTGCTTCTTCTGCTGTTGTGACTTCTTTTTCTTCATTGATAAAAGCCGATGCTTTCTTTTCAATATCATCGTTTGGCAGCTTCAGTAAATACTCCGCAAGCGGCTCAAGTCCTTTTGCTTTGGCTACATTTGCCTTTGTTTTACGCTTTTGTTTAAATGGACGATATAAATCTTCGACCTCTTGCAACTTATGCGCCTGTTCGATCTTCTGTTTTAATTCATCTGTTAATTTGTCTTGTTCAGCGATTAAGCGAATCACTTCTTCTTTTCGATTCGTCACATTTTGGATATATGTATAGCGTTCAGAAATGGTTTGAATTTGCACCTCGTCTAGTGAGCCTGTCTGCTCTTTCCGGTAACGTGCAATAAACGGGACGGTGTTGCCATCCTCTAATAGCTGGATCACACTTCCAATTTGTTTTGTTGAAAGCTTTAATTCTGTCGCAATTTGTTTCAATAAAAAGTCAGATGTCTTCATACTTTGCATCCTCTCACTGTGTCTTCTCTTTTAGTGTATCAAAAAAACTGGCAAAACAGAAAAAAGGTCAGCTATTTCATGTAAGCTGACCAAGTACATAGGTGAGATCGTCTTTCTTGTCTTGTGTGTATGTTTCAAGTTGTTTGGCGATATCTGCAACTGAATGGCTATGCTTTAAACACATTCGCATGTTTGGCACATTCAGTCCGTCTGAATACATAATGAATGTCGATCCTTTTTCGTAGGAATAGGTGTATGTTTTGTATTTTCTAGGTTTACCTGATAGATATCCTGATGTCGGAAGTGGATAAATATAGTCGCCAGAAGGTGCATTCAAGATAAAACGAATGTTACCAACCGAACAATAGGTAAACTGCTGCTGAGAAAAATTCACCTTTAATATGGCCACAGTGGCCCCACGTTTATTTTTCATGGCCTGATTGCATCTATCAATGAGGGTTGTTACATCCTCATGTCCATATTCTTCGACAATTTCGCTGACTAAAGAAGATGATTCATTGGCGAACTGGCCGCTGCCTAATCCGTCTGCTACAGCACAAATTAGTTCTTCATCATCTGCTTTAATAAAAAAACTGTCCCCGCAGCATGATTTTCCTTCTTTGTTCGATTGATAGATAATGGCGTTTACATGCTCATGCTGTTCGATCTGCTTCATTACCCTAGCTCCATAGACGCATCTTCTGACAATGCATCTCGTAGCTTTTTAACTGCCTTCCGCTGCAGCCTTGATACATGCATTTGAGATATGCCGAGTAAATCGCCTGTTTCTTTCTGGCTTTTATTTTGCAAATATGTGAGATTGATAATTTCTTTTTCTCTATCTGTCAGAACGTGAAGCACACTTTCAAGCATCATTTTTTGGTTTACACGTTCGTACCCTTCTTCTTGTGAGCCGACGACGTCTAAAATCGTCACAGTGCTTCCTTCAGAATCTGCCTCTACGCCTTGGTCAACAGACAGCGCTTGATAGCTTTTGCCCATCTCCATTGTTTCAAGAACTTCTTCTTCTGTTACATCTAGATATTCTGCAATTTCTTGTACTTTAGGTGACTTTTGCGTTTCCGTTGTCAGGTGATCAACTGCCATCTTGATTCTTGGTCCAAGCTCTTTAATTCGTCTTGGTACATGGACACTCCATGTTTTATCACGTAAAAAGCGTTTGATTTCCCCGATAATGGTTGGAATGGCAAATGCCTCAAATGATTTACCGACAAGTGGATCATAACGCTTAATTGCGCCGAGTAGACCAATCATTCCAACTTGTCTTAAATCCTCATGAAAGCTTTTTCCTTTGGAGTATTTCTTAGCGAGCATATCCACAAGATTTGTATAACACTCAACTAGTGTTAGCTGCGCCTGCTCGTCTTGGTTGGATTGATAGCTTTGAATGAGGCGATCCACTTCATCTTTAGTTAGTTTCATAGTTTTGGATGGTTGTGTCATGGTCAACTCGCTCCCTGTTTAAAAACTTTGTCATCGCCACGGTAACTCCGGAGTTTGCTTGCACCTCGACTTCATCCATCAATGTTTGCATTAAGTATAAACCAAGACCTCCTTCTGCCAATTGATCCACCGTATGAGCAGATGTGTACGGCCCTAGGTCTTCCTGCTTTTGCTTAAAGTCAAAGCTACCGCCTTTATCAGCGACAATGATTTCTAGACGATCTTCATAGACAAGAAAGCGAACCGCTACCTCTCCATCTTCGCCATCTGCACCTTTATAGGCATGCTGAACTGCATTGGTACACGCCTCACTGACGGCAATTTTCAAGTCCTCAATCTCTTCGTAGGCATAGCCCATCCGGCTTGCAACGCCTGAAAGAGTCAGACGAATGATGCCTACGTATTCTGGTTTCGCCGGTATTTTCATCTCGATTAGATCTACTGATTCGTTCATTGTACCCCACCCTCTGACTTTGCAGAAATGTCAATGATGTCCTTTAGTCCAGTGATTTCAAACAATCTGACAAGCCGATCCGACAAGTTCTCAAGCTTTAATGATCCTCCTGCTTTTTGAGCCGCTTTGAACAGCCCAACAAACACACCTAAACCTGTACTATCCATGTAAGTAACATCCTTCAGACAAATGTCAAGATGCTCTCCTTGCTCTGCTTTGGGCATAAGGGTTTCTCTCAGCTCAGGAGCA
Source organism: Bacillus sp. Leaf49 (assembly GCF_001426125.1). Lineage (NCBI taxonomy): Bacteria > Bacillati > Bacillota > Bacilli > Caryophanales > Bacillaceae > Bacillus > Bacillus sp. Leaf49. The sequence goes on from NZ_LMRK01000005.1 coordinate 53,167, forward strand.
GAGTACACATCGATTTCTCCGCTGACACTAATTTTCGTCTTATGATCTATTTGATGCTCTTTTACAGACATATTCATTATGCATTCACCTCGAAATTCTTGTTTCCTAAAGTTTTATATACCCGCATATTCACTTTCTAAACCTTTCTTTTAAGGACAAGTAAAGTAAAGTCATCGTGAAGCTGAAAATCTTGTAATTTGAGTAAGCTTGCATAGATAGCGTCGACCATTTCCTGCGCTGAATAGGAAAGATGCTCTGCTATGAGCGCTTTGATATCTTCGCGCTCTAAGAAGCCGTCCTCTGACTTGGATTCGGTGACCCCATCTGAAAATAAGATCACCATATCTCCTACGTCCAAATGCTGCTCATACTCCCTGTAATCAAAGTCTGGTGCGATTCCAAGGACAAGACCTTTTGCATCTAAATCGTAAAATTGATTCTCTTTTTTGCAATAGAAAAAGCCCGGCTCATGTCCAGCCGATGCGTACTTAAATTCATGTGTTTCTTTATTATAGCTGCCATAAAACATGGTGATAAACATGCTTGGGTCTACGTTTTGCTCGACCACACGATTAAGGGTTTTGAGCACTTTCGTTGGACCGCTGCCTGACTCTGGCAAGGAATCCATCGCATACTTAATCATCGACATACAGAGCGCAGCTGGAATGCCTTTCCCAATGACGTCTGCAATCGCGATATTGATTGTATCGTGATCTGTTACGAAATGGTAATAATCCCCACTCATCTGTTTTGCCGGCACACTGATGGCTCCGATATCAAATGTGTCTCCTTCTGGAATTTTCGTTTCCAGAAGGGTTTGCTGAACATTTGCAGCAATTTCAATTTCCGACTTAATTTCTTGCTGGATGCCTCTTAGTGTTAAATGCTCCTGGTAGGCAAGTCCGTATCCAATCATGACTTCAATTAAGAAGTCTAGTGAATGAAAGACATCTTCCGGCAAATCAGGGTAAAGCTCCTGAATCACTTTTCGGTGAACACTCACTATTTCTTCAGGAGGTATTTGATGCTCAATGGTTTTACGGCTAAATTTTTGAGCTTGATAAAGCGATGTTTCAGTTAAATCACTGATATAACGACTGAGCAGCTGATGATACCGCTGCTCCATTACCTCCTTAAAATCCATGGTTTCCCTCCTAGCGAAGCCACTTGACAGCTTGTATCTCAGTTCCTTGTTCTGGTGCGGAATCTAATTTAAATTCATCCATCAGTCTTCTGACGCCCGGCAAGCCTGCTCCGAGTCCGCCTGATGTAGAAAATCCGTCTTCCATTACTTTACGTATATCCATAATGCCAGGACCCTCATCGGCTGCGATGACTTTGAGTCCACGCTTTCCGCGCTCCATTACTTCTTCTATACAAATCTGACCTTTACCAGCGTATAAATAGATGTTACGAGCTAATTCTGAAATGGCCGTCGTAATTCTTGCTTGGTCAACTGTTCCAAAACCAAGTTCTTTTGCAACATTGCGCCCCAATTGTCTTGCTGCGACTATGTCCCATTCCGTCAATATTTTTACACAGGATTGGTCTTTCATATCTATTCCCCCAATTCCCGCTTCAGTGTCTCAAGCCCTTGTTCAAGATCTAGTGCTGTCTGAATTTCTTCCAGTGAAATGCCAAGTTCAATAAGCGTCACAGCGACTGCCGGTTGTATTCCTGTTAATACAACTTTTGCCCCCATGAGCTTGGACATGGTGATCACATCACCTAATACCTTGGCGATAAATGAATCAATCATATCGACGGATGTTAAGTCAATGACCACACCGTTTGCTCCTGTTTCATGAATTTTATTCAGCAAGTCTTCTTGAAAGTGAAGAGCTGTTTGATCATCAAGCTCCCACTGTATTGAAATCAGAAGACAATTATATAATTTTAAGATTGGAATCTTCGGGTGATTTCTCAATTGGTTATCCCTCCAATGAAACAATTTTTCGATTTGTCATTTCCAAAGCAGTTTGAATTCCTTTTTGAAGGGTATTCTTTGTTGTAACCTGAGATAAATCAATTCCAAGGTTAACGATCGTTTGGGCTATTTCTGGGCGAATACCGACAAGTAAACACTTCGCTCCTACTAATCTCACAGCCTCTGACGCTTGAATGATATGGTGGGCCACCATTGTGTCCACGACAGGTACACCCGTGATATCAATCAAGACGACCTGTGAGCGATGTTTGACGACACCATTAAGCAGGTTCTCCATAATTTTTTTCGCACGATCTGTATCAATTGTGCCAACAAGTGGCATGACGGTGATGTGCTCAAATACAGGGATTAGCGGGGCAGAAAGTTCCTGCAGCGCAATTTTTTGAAGGCTGACGGTTTTTTCCCATGAGATGGAATACTGGTTTAAGATCTCATTATGGATGGGTGTGATGAATCGATCGATTTGCCAGATGAGGTCATGACTTTCTTGTGTTGTATCTTTGTCATCGTTCATTTTTTCATATAAATGTGTACGGATTTCTGTTAGACCGTTTGCCAGTAACTTAAGTGATATACCCATTTGAACAATTTTTAAAGCAAAATTTTGCACTTTTTCTTCAAAATCCTCATGATCCCCCTCTGAAAGGGATGTAATGATGAGTTGAACATATTCCGAACAGATGGTTTCATACATTTTGTCGTTCAGCATCATGTCCGTTTCTTTTTCTCCGAGTCGTTTTAAAATGTCCGTCCACTCTGTTTCTAATTCCTTTTGGTGCTTTCTTGCAAAAGCTAACACGATATGATTCGACATGTTTTACCCCCTACTTACATTTAAAGCTCTTCTTTAGTCTTTCTTCATTATAACGTTAAAAAAAATTGAACACAAAAAAAGTTGCTCCCAATAGAGCAACCAAGTATCACCATATTAAAAATCAATAAGAGCCAAACTAACTTGTAAGGCTTCATCAACCTTCTCCATCATCTCATCATCAAGATGTGTGATTTTATCTGTCAATCTTTGTTTATCGATCGTACGAATCTGTTCCAAAAGAATGACAGAATCTCGTTCAAAGCCGTAGCGCTTTGCATTAATTTCGACGTGAGTCGGTAATTTCGCTTTTTGTATTTGGGCTGTTATGGCTGCAACGATAGCAGTCGGGCTGAAGCGATTTCCAATGTCATTTTGAATCACCAATACTGGGCGAACCCCGCCCTGCTCGGAGCCAACAACAGGAGATAAATCAGCAAAGTAAACATCACCGCGTTTAACAATCAAATGTTTAACCCCCGCTGACTAATCGCTCAACTGTATTCTCAGCCTCAAATTCTGCGTATTGTGCCTCTGAAGAGATATTCAGATTAATTTTCGCCATCTCCATGTAGCCGCGTCTCATCGATTCACGATTTTGTCGAATATTACGTTCACGAATATACGTTTTTGTCGCTCGGTAGATCAATTCATTTCTTGTTACCTTATCCTGCTCTGCTACTCGTTCGATCTCAGACATCAAAGTCTCCGGCAGTCGAATCTTCATTTCGTTTGTTGCGCTGGATTCAGACAAAAAACATACACCTCCACAAAACTTACGGATACCGTTTCGATCCATTCCAAGACTAATCATACCATTATTCAATGCACAAGCAAAGCTGTTTTTTCATGATTTCTTATTAGAACATGAAGCGGCTCGCCACCCGTAAATCAAGATGATAATGGAGTTCCTCTTTCCCATTATACGCTTTTTTCCGAAAATCATACGGTATTTCCAAAATCTCTAAAAAAGGGAGAATGTTTAAGATGCCTTTGTAGAATAAAAGAGAACGATGTCAGTTTGAACATCGTTCCCGTGGATGCTGTTTATAAAAAGCTTGGCCCGCCTTGAAGCAGCGGATTACGTACATGAACCCTTTTGCCGTCCTCTATATAGACTCTTGGGACGCGGTAGCCAACAGAACATGTGACTTCGTAGTTAATGGTTTCAAGCCGCTTGGCTATTTCATCGACAGATATCTTGTCTTCGCCTTGTGTCCCGATGAGCACGACTGGCTCACCTGCCGGAATGTCCTTTTTCAAATCAACCATGAATTGATCCATACACACCCTTCCAGCAATTTTTCGGCGTTTTCCGCCAACGAGCACTTCTGTTCCGGCAAGCTTCCTGATCCAGCCGTCTGCATACCCGATTGGAATCGTACCAATCCATGTATCTTGATTCGCTGTATAAGTTGCACCATAGCTCACGCTCTCACCCTTTTGAATGGGCTTTACATGTGCAAGTTTTGTATGAAGAGATAATGCTTCTTCCAGTTGAAACGGCAATTCATCTTTGATTTCTTCCGACGGCGACAGCCCGTACATACTGATGCCAAAACGAACCATATTAAATATAGTGTCTTTAAACCTTAGACCTGCTGCACTGTTGGCGCAATGAATGAGCAGTTTGTCCGTATGAAGCGGTTGAAGCAATGTTTTAAACGTATCAACCTGCATACCGAAGTAGTTTTCATCTTTTTCATCCGCTGTCGCAAAGTGAGTAAATACGCCTTCCAGTTGTAAAAAAGAATGATCGTGGACAAGCTCTTTTACTTCGCTCACCTGCTCGATTGTTTTCACACCTAACCGATTCATGCCGCTGTCGATTTTCAAGTGGAAACGAATGGGTTGTCCCATCTGCCCTTTCATCACTTTGACGACTTCTCTTAGCCAATCGATCGAGTAAGCAGTCATGATAACGTTGTATCTAACGGCGACTTTGACATACTCTGACGGTACTGCGCCGAGCACAAGAATCGGGGCTTTGATACCTTTATTTCTTAAAGAAATGGCTTCATCTAAAAAAGCGACGGCTAATAGGTCTGCTCCTGCTTCGAGGGCAGCTCTTGCCACTTCTATATCTCCATGTCCATATGCATTGGCTTTCACAACAGCCATTAGTTGGACGCTTTGACCAATATGGTCTTTCATATGTGAAACATTATGCTTGATTGCTGATAAATTAATTTCTGCCCATGTGTCTCTATAAAAGGCGTTTGTGTCCATCCGTCACACTTCCCTATTGAATGATTCAATCCCCTCATATGATACTAAAAATCAGGAATAAAGTGAAACAAATCAAAGAAAATCAGCCCTTGTATAGGGCTGATGTTTCATTTCTAAGGCTCTCGCCTGAGGTATTTATTTAGCTGACTGGCCTTCTACACTCTTTGCAACCATCAAGAGCTCTTCCTTCGATAGATCACTTGAAGAAATCAAGTAGTCAACTCCATCAGATGTCCAAGAAAGAGATTTGTCTGTCAGAACACCCACTGTCATGCCAAGGTCGACTGGCTCGCCATTCATCGTCACAGGCGTAGACGCTTCTGCTACCCGCGCTTTTTCCTGAATAAGCGTGAAGGATTTCTTTCCGCCATACGTCATTACATACCGCTTTCCAGCATCTGTTGTCATTTCTTTCTCTTCCATTTTCTTCACGCCCTCTGGCATATCCACAGGCGTTTTCACAGCAAAGCTGTCAGATGGATCTGCACTTGTGGCAACATCCATTTGAGAAAGTGTCATATTTTTCTTTTCATCAAAGGCGTCTTTGTCAAAGGATTTGTTGAATTCAAAGTGAGAGAATTCTACTTTCACCATTGGCTTTTTATCGCTATCCAGTACTTTCACACTGGCAGGCGCCATTGTTTTTTTATGAAAGGTAATCTCTTGGGTCGGCAGCATTTGGTTGTGCTGATAGTTGGTTTTTGTTTCAAAAACGTACTTCGACTCTTTTGCTTTGAACTGAGCTGCACTGTCATTTTTAATGTCTTTCACAAGTGATTCAAATAAATACACCTGACTGCTGTTGTTCGGCCAATCGCTATGGAAGCGGAAGCTTTTGTTTAATGAAGGTGTCAGCACAAATACACCATTACCATTTCTTAAAATGACTTGACTCTGATCCTTCTTCGGATTTTCTAAGTAGACACGGTAAAGCTCCGGCTTCTTGTACCAAATTTCCACATGGTATTCCTGCGGATCATTTCCTGTCTCAATGGTCATTTTTGCTTTGGCTTTGTATGATGTCATTTCCTCTGCCTTTTTGTTTAAATCTCCAACGATATCCTGTTGAGATTTTTGACCGCATGCGGAGAGAATCAGTACAAAAAGGATCCCCGTTACAAGCAAAACAAAGCTTTTTCTCACCCTTTTCAACCCCTTCGTTAATTGTGTTAAAAGGAAGAAACCGCTTGTTTGACTTTAACAGTACGCCTCAAGAGTTAACTGCGTACCGCGAACCATCAAAGCCTGTTAGCAACTCGCCCTTCCTTATCGCACTACCCAATATATGAAGGGGGGACAAACAATATGCAGACTAGCTTGACAACCTTTCAATTAAAACTTGTGCTGCAGCATATTCTTTTGTGTGTGTAATGGATACATGAACGTAGTCTTCTTTTGTTTTCTCACTTTTGATGAGAGGTTTTCCGTTCGCATCTTTTTGTATCTCGATGTCGTGAAAGCTGACATACTGACCAATTCCCGTACCGTATGCTTTTGCAAATGCTTCCTTCGCCGCAAAACGTCCTGCCAGAAACTCCAGCTGTCTCTTTTCACTTAGTGTGCGAAAGACTTCCTGTTCACGTAAAGTCAAAATTCTTTCTGGTAAACGGGGCTGCCTGCTAAGAACTCGTGACAGCCGGCCGATCTCTACAATATCCATACCGATTCCTTTAATCATGAGGTACCTCCTATGATACTCGTACTAATTTGGATGTTCGCTTCATAAACGTGTTACTATAAACTTACCATTATCTAGTCAAAAGGGGTTTGTTATGTTTATTCGAACGGAGAGCTTTCAACAATTTATTAGATCGTATCCAATCGTAACAGCGATCCTTGCTTTGCAAATCGGCCTATGGCTTTTATTTGCAATCCCTATTCCAATGATCCAGCTTGGGCAGGACCATCTCGTTGGTTTTAATTATGGTGTTGCAGCAGGAGAATGGTGGCGGCTTTTAACGCCTATTTTTCTTCACGGAAGTCTGACACATATTCTGTTCAATTCCATGTCGCTCTTCCTATTCGCTCCAGCACTTGAGTATTTGCTTGGAAAGGTTCGATTTCTTGTGATTTATCTGGGTGCTGGATTCATTGGCAATCTCGGAACCTATTGGGTGGAGCCTTTAGAGTACGTACATGTCGGGGCTTCTGGTGCGATATTTGGTTTATTTGGCGTCTATCTTTATCTTGTCCTATTTAAACCGCATATGATGGACCGGGGTAATTCTCAGGTCATCTTAACGATTCTCGGCGTTTCTGTCATTATGACGTTCGTCAACTCGAACATCAACATCATGGCCCACTTATTTGGATTGATAGGCGGCATGATCCTAGCACCGATCACCCTATTCTTCCATTCAAAAAAACGACGCTATTAAGCTCATAAAAAATGTCGATCACTCCGTTTAACGGGAGCTGATCGACATTTTTTTGTTTAAGTTGATTGATTCGTTTCATAGGAATACCAATCGCATACACGTTCAGCATCTTCCTCTTCAAGGTGATGCACACCAAAGGAATCAAGCAAGGCAGAGGACTTCACAAAGGTGTGAATACTTGCCACCCGCCCTTTCTTTTGAAAATAGGATTGGGTCATCGTATAGTTTTGCATTCGTTTTCTTAAAACAATTCCGGTGGTCTTTCCGATACCTCTTGTCGTTAATTGAATCAGTTGATCTTTGATCACATATCCTGATTGTTTATAGGCTAAATACCCAAAGAACAAGGCAAATGGTAATGGAATCAGTGCCAAATATCCCCATGGTGGAAAACGTACAGAAAGAATTATACCTACAAGTAATGGAACAAATCCGTAAGATATCAGATAACGTTTTAGTGAACGCTTCGGCACTTTTTTCAATTCACTTTCTGGTGCCAGCTGATATTGATCTGTAAATTGCGTTAACAATTCATTGATTTTTTTCTTCCGTATGAGTGGAAATAAGACAGAAGAGGTCTCTTTTTCTGTAATGGAACCTCCTGCGCTGACAAGCATGACCGTCGCAAAACCAAATGGTTCACGCAGAATATTTTCTTTGATTTTCACTGCTTGAATTCTCGCAAGCGGAATGGTCATTTGATGCCTTTCGATGAGTCCTCTTGTGATGATGATGTCTTTCCCTTTTCGTTTTGCGTTAAAATTCGCATATTGAAGGGCTGTTACCCCAACACTAAGAATCCACGCAATCAATACGGCAATAAATATGAGAATCGCATAAATCTCAACACTCGCATGACTTAAAAAAGAGAATTGCTTGACGAATCCGTCCAAAGGCAGAATTTCATCTATTTGTGTGTAAATGGCGAGACACCCAGAAATAATGACGCCGATTCCGCTTGAAGTGGTCGCAGCCAAAAGTAGCTCTGGTATACCCATTCGGTAGGAAACACTGATTTCTTTTTCTACAGGCTGTTGCGCTGTCAGAGGATCAGGGAGATCTAAATTTTCATCATTCATTTCTTCTTGTTGCAAGCTTTTCTTCCGGTTGAAAATCGATTGCTTTAATTGCTCAGCTTCTGCTTTTGTAATGGCCGTCAGGCTCACTTCAGGTCCATCCGTCCCGCCTGCCGTTTCGATTTGCACCCGAACCAAACCGAAAATCCGCTGGAAGATGCCTTCACTTGTATTCACCGTTTGAATTCGTTCTAACGAGATATACTTTTTCTTTTTGGTGATGACACCTGATTCCACTCGAAATTCATCGTCTTCCATTCGGTAGGTGAATCGTCTCCATGCTAAAACGGTTGAAACAGCTTTCCATAAAAGAAGCACACCAAGAATGATGAACGCATAAAAACGAATACTTGAATTCGAGTTCACAAAAATAAGCACGAAAAAAGGGATGATGAAGTTTTTGATCATGGATACGGCATCTGATATAAAATCAATGAACATCGAGATTGGATGTACACGTTTTGGTTCAGACATCATCTTCCGTCACCCTTGCTAATCGAGATATGTAATCGCGAAGCTCATCTGCCTCTTCTAATTCCAGTGCCGGAATATCATGCACTGTCGCAGCAGTAGAAATTTGAACAGATGCCAACCGGTAGCGCCTTAAAAGCGGCCCTTGGGATGTATCCACATGCTGAACACGTACCATTGGCACAATGACACGTGTGACACGAATCAATCCGTGCTGTATTTCAATTTCGTTCTCAAATACTTCGTAGCGCCAGATGTGATGGCGGATTTTCGGAATGAGCCAGATTCCGAAGATGACCTGTAAAATCCACAAACCGATGAGGATGGCTCCAATCCAATATGGCCATTGAAAATAATAACTAGCTACAAATACCCCAATGATGATGAATAAGAAAATCAATGAGATAATTCCATTTTGAAGACGCCATACTTTTAATCCATTTAAGCTGATTTGACGTTGCGGCTGTTTTCTCACATTCTTCCCCCATTCTCTTACTTTTCTATCAATATATTACGAAAGAAAACCTAAAAAGTTTCATTAGACCTGTTAAAAAAAGCGAACCCTGCAAAGGATTCGCTTTTGAATTAGTTGTTATAAGATTTCTTTTGACGACGATCGTTAGAAGAACGATTGCGGTCATTTGAAGAACGCTTTTTATCACCGTAAGATGAACGGCTTTTTCCGCGATAGCCGCCTCCGCCGCCACCGTCTCTACGTTTTGAAGAGCTGCGGTTGTTACGATTGCGTTTTGAAATCATTGGTGCTTCATCTGTCAAACGAACAGGCGTTGCATCCGGCTCTTTTGTCATCATTTTGATAGCAGCCGCAACCACTGTAACAGAGTCATGATCTTCTAACAATTCAGCAGCTGCTGTCATGTAGAAGTTCAAGTTGTTTTCACTAATGATTGTGCGTAGACGGTCAACTGTGACTTGTTGTTGTCCTTCAATTGCCTCGTCTAGAGTTGGTTCTTTCATACGATCCATTTTACGCTTAGTCGTTTGCTCAATCGCACGAAGCATATCTTTTTCACGTGGTGTAATGAATGTCATCGCCATACCTGTACGTCCAGCACGGCCTGTACGTCCAATACGGTGTACATAGCTTTCTGGATCTTGTGGTACGTCGAAGTTATACACGTGTGTAACACCTGAGATATCAAGTCCACGTGCTGCAACGTCTGTTGCTACAAGCACATCGATTGAACCTTCTTTAAATTTACGAAGCGCAACCATACGTTTCGCCTGAGTCAAGTCACCATGAATTCCTTCAGCTGTATAACCTCTAAGGTTTAATGCTTCAGTCAATTCGTCAACACGACGTTTCGTACGGCCGAAAACAATTGAAAGCTCTGGTGATTGAATGTCAAGAAGACGAGTCAATGTATCGAACTTCTTACGCTCGTGAATATCCAAGTAGAACTGCTGGATGTTAGATACAGTCATTTCTTTCGCTTTTACTTTTACATGTTCTGGGTTTGTCATGAAACGCTCTGCAATACGCTTAATTGGTGCAGGCATTGTCGCAGAGAATAAAAGTGTTTGGTGTTCACTTGGTACATTTGAAAGGATCGCTTCAATGTCTTCGATGAAACCCATGTTAAGCATTTCGTCTGCTTCATCAAGCACGACTGTTTCAACATTTTGAAGACGCATTGTGCGACGATTAATGTGATCAAGTAAACGTCCTGGAGTTCCTACAATGATATGAGGATTTTTCTTGAGCGAACGGATTTGACGGCCGATATCTTGTCCACCGTAAATTGGAAGTACACGTGCACGCTTGTCTTGGCCGATTTTGTATAGCTCTTCAGATACTTGAATCGCTAATTCTCTTGTTGGCGCAATGATAATCGCTTGGATGTTAGGAGACGCTGGATCGATTTTTTCTACAAGAGGAATACCAAATGCTGCAGTTTTTCCTGTTCCTGTTTGTGCTTGTCCGATGACATCTTTATTCTGAAGACCGAGAGGAATTGTTTCTGCTTGAATCGGTGTTGCTTCTTCAAATCCCATGCGGTTAATAGCTTTCATGAGACTTTCGCTTAATTGAAAATCTTGAAACGTTATAGTCAATTTATTCAAACTCCTTCTAATTGCTGTTTCAGTAATCTCGTGAATGATCATTAAAAACTGCCCTTTGTATGAAAGGACAGGTCCATTATATACAAAGCCCGAATTACCCTACATTATATCTTACCATTACACTATTTGTTTTTCAACAAGACAGAAATGGATATATCTACTGCTCGACAATGACCGATTCACCTTCACTTTGATCTCCGTCCATCCATTTCCACTTTTCAAACAGTTGAATTTTTCCGTTATCCAGCTGCTTAGGAGTGGAATGACATGAACCGCTTCTCATGCTGCCATCCTTACTTACATGGTGATATCTAAAATGAAGTGCTCCGTCTTTATTCACAGTTCCTACAAGCACGCCAGATTGAATACTGCCGCCTTGATATGTGCCCGTTAAAATATTCCCGTCCTGACGATATTGAAATATGGTTCCTTCTGATACTTCCCCATTGCTCGAATTAGACTGCGGGATAAAGGTTTTTCCGTCATATTGAAACAACCGAATCGACCACCTTTTCTTACCTATTGTAACATAGGCCTGTCACTCATTCGACAAAAATGATGCAAATTTTAACAAGTGGGATTCAATTTATATTAGTTTAGCCACATTTTAGCTTTTCTATAGATTAAATTGTTTTTTTTAGAAATTGTTCGACTTTCTCAAACAATTGCTGTGCACAAGGCTCATGACAAACGTGATGTTTACAATCAGGTAAATAGAACATTTCTTTCTGACGGGACGGGATTTTATGATAAATGAATTCCGCACTAGAAGCGGGGACGATCCCATCACTTTCACCTTGAACGATCAAGACAGGTAGATGAAGCTTTTCAAGAGAACCTTTCGTTTGCTTCACCAATTTCATAAATTCTACAGCAGCTGATAGCGGTGTACTCGTCAGCTTATGACGATATCGATCATACAATGGGTTCGTATCAATCAAACCAGACAAGGATTCCTTCACCATCTGCCTTGTGTCTTGAATCATTTGTTTTGGGTTTACATATTTAGCAGCAGCACTTAACAGAACAAGACGGGCCACTGGATACTTCGCTGCTAAATATGAGGCAATCATCCCGCCCATAGAAAAGCCGACCAAATAAATGGTGTCACATGTTCGGTAAAGGGATAAGAGTTCTAATTCAGCGGTGGCAATCCACTCCTGATAGAGAATGCCTTTGAGCTGAAGTTCCTCCCCATGCCCCGGAAGCGTGACAGATTGTACCGTCCAATCTGTCGTCTGCTTTAAATATTCCGCAAGCGGCTCTACTTCATACGGGGCACCAGTAAAACCGTGTATACATAGACAGCCAATCACCCTGTCACCTTCTTTGCCGATCTGATTTATAGTGCAGTAATAACGTCTTCCAATCTCATGCCACGGGAAGCTTTGACCAGAACGACATCGTCAGGTCCTGCCACATCCGTTAGTTTTTTCTTCAGTTCTTCTTTGTCCATATAAGAAGACACACGGTCGTCTCCAAATGCTTTCTTTGCTCCTTCAGCAATGAATGCGCCAAGACGGCCAAACGTTAAAACATGATCAATAAACTCAGGCTTGATGTACTCCCCTACTTCAAAATGATAGGTCTCTTCTTCACTGCCCATCTCCAGCATATCTCCGAGAACGAGTATGCGGTTAGCAAAGCCATCCATATCTCCTACAAGATCAATCGCTGCTTTCATCGACGTAGGACTCGCATTATACGCATCGTTGATAACCGTGATGCCCTTATCTGTTTTAAACAGTTCTAAACGCATGCCTGTCAATTTCGTTTGCATCAGCCCTTGGGCAATTTGTCTTTCATTCAGACCGAAATGCTGGCCGATTGCAATAGCTGCAAGAGCATTCTTTACATTGTGTTTCCCTAATACAGGAATGAGAAACCCTTGAGCATATCCCTCCACTTGAAATTCAGTGCCTTCAGCGAGTTGGTGAATGTGAATCACCTTGATATCACAGTCCTCTGATTCTCCAAACGTTTTTACGCTGCGTGCCAGGGCATTTGCTCTTTGGCGGAGTAAAGGCTCATCTCCTAAATAATAAAAAGTCCCATCCTCTTTTAACCCTTTTGTGATCTCACATTTTGCATCTGCAATAGCTTCTCTTGATCCTAAATCCTGCATATGAGATTCTCCAATATTCGTGATGACAGCTGCATCAGGTTCAGCGAGTTTAGATAAAAATTCGATTTCCCCTTTTGCACTCATGCCCATCTCTAGTACAGCAATCTCGGTTCCTTCTGGCATCGCAAGGATGGTCAGTGGAAGTCCAATGTGATTATTAAAGTTGCCATCTGTTTTGTGGACTCTGTATGTCGTTTGTAGGACAGAATGGATCATATCTTTCGTCGTTGTTTTGCCATTACTTCCAGTAATACCGACAACTCGAGGGTTTTCCTCTTTTAAGTATGATTTTGCAAGCTGTTGGAGTGCTGTCAAAGTATCCTCTACAAGTATGACAGGTACACCGAACGGTGGATTCGCTTCTGTTTGATTCCAAAGAACCGCTGCCGCTCCAAGCTCCACTGCTTTTGAAGCAAAAGTGTGACCGTTAAAATGTTCCCCAATAAGCGGGATAAATAGTGCGCCTTTTGATACTTTTCGTGTATCTGTTGTCACTCCGTGTATCTGTTCTTCGCCAAAAGCTTCATTCGATAATGTGCCACCAGCCATTTGGGCGACTTGTTTCACTGTACGTTTGATCATGTTTTTTCGCCTCTCTTTCTCATTTCACGTTTGAAGGAAAAGAGACACTACCTGTAGGATAGTGTCTGCTTGCTTCTTACATTAAAAAGTGGTTTTAATGGTTTGTTTTTCTTGATGGCGTTCAATTGCAAGTGACACCAGCTTCTCAATCAGCTCAGGATACTCTACACCAGTATGTTTCCAAAGCAGCGGGAACATACTAAAAGGTGTGAATCCTGGCATTGTATTCACTTCATTGATCAGCACTTCGCCTTCTTCTGTTAGGAAGAAATCTGCACGTACGAGGCCAGATCCATCAATGGCTTTAAAAGCCTTAATCGCCATATCGTGAATCGTCTTGTACTCTTCCTCTGTCACACTCGCAGGAATGATCAAATCTGTATCGCCATCTTCATATTTTGCTTTGTAGTCATAAAAATCTGTTTTAGGTGCAATTTCACCAACGACTGAGCATTTCGGCTCGTCATTTCCTAATACACCAATTTCAATTTCTCGTCCTACAACGCCTTCTTCCACAACAACACGACGATCATATTGGAAAGCCAAATCAAATGCTGTTTGCAGCTCTTCTTTGCTGCGGCATTTACTAATTCCGACACTTGATCCCATGTTGGCAGGTTTCACAAAACAAGGATACCCGAGAACTGCTTCTACCTGTTCTAGACTGTCTGATATGGCTTTCTCATAATCCTTTTTATTGAAGGAAAGATGCTTTGCCTGCGCAAGCCCAGCTTGAGCAAACACATCTTTCATCATGACTTTATCCATACCCGCAGCAGACGCGAGAACGCCGTTACCAACATACGGGATATTCATTAGTTCAAGTAACCCTTGCATGGTCCCATCTTCACCATTTGGCCCATGTAGCAATGGAAAGACAACATCAATCTTTTCATCAGCTGATGCAGGCTGTGGAAACATGCTTTCATTTAAAGAAGTTGGTAAAAACGTCTTTGCATTTTGTTCAAATTGAAGCATTTTGACGTTTGATACTGGTTCAGTGAGTTTTTCTCCTCTTAGCCATTCGCCCTCTTCTGTAATATAAATTGGATGTATATCGAACTTCTCAGTGTTAAGTGCTTTCGTAACTGCAAGGGCTGTTTGCAGTGATACATTATGTTCGGCTGACTTTCCGCCGTAAACCAATCCTAAACTTATTTTCAATGGATACTCCCCCCACTAAAATTCATCTTTACTATCTTATCACTTTCAAGCAAAAATGCTCTAATTAATTTTTGTTGTTACGGAATTGAAATGATTTGTAAAGGTTGTAAGCGCCCCCCGAGCATTTGTATGTCATTCGCCTTTATTTTATATTAAAATGACATTGAAAAGGAGTTGTGACAAATTGAAAAAAATTACAAGCACTGAACAATTCAACGAAATCATTCAATCAGACAAAGAGGTCATCGTTAAATTCTTTGCGACATGGTGCCCTGATTGCACTAGAATGGACATGTTCATTCCAGACATCTTAGAGGCTTATGCTCAGAATGAATGGTTTGAAATAAACAAAGACGACTTTCCTGAGTTAGCGGAAACGTATCAGGTCATGGGAATTCCTAGCCTGTTAATTTTCAAAAATGGCGAAAAAACAGGTCATTTACACAGTGCCAACGCTAAATCACCTGAAGAAGTAACAGAGTTTCTTCAAGAACACGTTTCATAACTCATTTGAATGGAGACATCAGCCAACTCATGCTGGTGTCTTTTTTTATATCCTTTTAAATCAAATCTCTTCATAAGACGAGATGTGCGGCTAAAATGTTTCAACATCGACAGGAATGTTTGATCTGATTTCATGACAAGGTTTGACAGCGGATTATTTCCTGGGAAAGAATTCATCGTCGATATGGATGGGAATATGTCGGTTACGTGAATTTTCTGAATTGAATCTTTACTTATGACATTCTGCTTTGTATAATGGAGATGCTAATTGAAAATGATTATCAATTTCATCTGTGTGAAATCTTATAGAGTCCATTCTACCAAAGGAGCGTTGAGTTACATGTCTAAGAAGAAAATCAAAACGTATCAGCAATTGATTGAAGAAAACAAGGAAGCGATCATGCGAGACCCTAAGATGATGGAAAGTATATACGCAACCATCGACAAAAAGCACCAGAAGCAGCTTGCCGCTGCTGGACGTGAATCATAAACACAAGAAGAGCAGTCAAACAGATGGCTGCTTTTTTATTTGCCTGAAGAAAAGAAAAAGCCGATAAAATCTATTCTTCGATTTTATCGGCTTTTGTTTTAATGTGATTTCGCTACACGGTCTTGCTTCATTCCTAAATAGATGAGCATATATGTTAGATAACCCATTGTCATCGTTAAACCACCGAAGAAGAATTGTGAAAACACGGGTTCTTCAAATGTCGTAACGGCAGCAAGAACGATCCAGCTCGCATATAAATAGACCATGAACCATTTCATGTTTCTTTTAAGTGTATACAGAAAGAAAAGACCCGCTAATGAAAAGATCCCTAGCGCTAGTCTGAAATAAACAAGATGATCAAACTGGAAGGCAAAAGACACAAACGAAAACGACAACAGCAACAAAATAGGTAAAGCCGTAATAAAATTTTTCACGATAGTGCCACCTCCATGACTCTGTCTTATTATAAGACAAAATCAGCCGGTTATCGTGGAATACAGACTCGTTTTCACAAAGATGTCACGAATTTTTCTTGTTATTTGACACAATTTTTACACATTTACATCACGCTTCCAAAAAAGGAGCCAAGCAGCACCAACAAAGAAAACGAAATGCGCCCCTACAATGAATAGCGAAAAAAGAGGGCTCATGCCCTGAAAGAGCGGCGGACCTTGAAAACTGTATTGTGTGAAGTCCGTATTAGCGAAAAGTAGAATTTTCCCCCACTGATTTTCTAACAGAGACATGATCGACACTAGTGATTTCGCCGCGTATAAGACGAAAAATGAAGTCACAAGTGCAATCAGACTGTTTCTAAACAAACTTGAGCACAGAAAAGCAAAGCTTGCCATCATGACTACTTCCACCCACTGTGATCCAATCACAGCAAATGTGTGCAGAAATAACCGGCCAGTGCTTTCATCAAAATCAGTACCAAAGAAAATAAGGCCAAAAAGAAAAGCGAACACATAATAAAAAACAAACAGGTAAAGGACCATCAGCACAAGAGTGATATATTTTGACAAGAAAATATGAAGCCTTGTCTTCGGCCTGATCAACAAGAACTTGATGGTTCTTTTTTGAAACTCTGTTGAGATCAATGTGGCGCCAATCACGACAGCGAACACTTGTAAAATAAACACAACATTCGTGGAATAAGCAAAATAGTTCGCGACTGTATCTTGCCCGCCAAGCCCGGAAATGACTCGTTTCAATGCTAGAGCCATCGTCAATTGAAAGACAACAATCAGTCCAAGTGCAATGAATGTGATCTTTTGTCTCGTGATTTTTTTATGTTCATTCTTGATGAGTTGAAGCATCTGCCGTCCCGCCTTCCGTCCATTTCATAAAGGCCTCTTCAATTGATTGTTTTTGAGGCGTCATTTCAAGTACATCAAATTCTGCTAAGACAAGCTGTTTATTCAGCTCCGGCACACGGTCTTTATTCAGTTGAACCAGTACATGCTGCTCCCTTTGTTCATATGTATATCCTTGCGTCTCTAGCCATGAAACTGCCTTTTCTACTGGCTGAATATTCATCAGCACCTGCTCTTTTCCTTCCATGTCGCGAAGGTTTGTATTGGCTTTGATTTGTCCTTTTTGGATGATGATCATGCGGTCACAAAGCTCTTCTACTTCATGCAAAAGATGTGTAGCAAATAACACAGAGACACCTTCTTCTTGTACAAGCATTTGCAAGTGCTCTCGAAACTCCTTCATTCCTGCGGGATCAAGCCCATTTGTTGGTTCATCTAAAATGAGCAGATTGGGCTTATGCAAAATGGCTTGTGCAATTCCGAGCCTTTGTTTCATCCCTAGTGAATACGTTTTGACCTTCTGGTGAATGGCGTGCTCCAGACGAACTCTTTTTACCACTTCAAAAATGCGTTCTTCTGAAACTCCATCATGCATAGATGCATACAGCTCAAGGTTTTCAAAACCTGTTAAATATGAATAAAATTCCGGATTTTCTATGATCGCTCCAACAGATGACATCGCCTTTAGATGATCATCATCTTGAGAATATCCATTCATGATGATCCGGCCGTTGTTTTTTTTCATCAAGCCAACAATCAATCGAATCAAGGTCGTTTTTCCAGACCCATTCGGTCCAAGTAAACCAACAATTTCTCCTTGCCTAATGTCCATCGAAATATGTTGTAAAATTTGATGCCGGCCAATTTGTTTATCGACGTTCTCTATGTGTAGAACAGCAGACTGCAAAGTGGTTCCTCCTTCTGATGTAAAACCTATGGCGGCAGTTACGGCCGCTCACCCTGTAAAAAGTATATCACGCTAGACAAGCCGTTCCACGAAAAAAAGGGCTGATCCAGTCAGCCCTTTTTGTTGTTACAGTGATAAATTAGGTGTTGGTGCTTCCTTCTCATGTTTCTTCTCGGTTTCAGATACAATCACCGCACATGCTGCGTCACCTGTAATATTGACCACGGTTCTTGCCATGTCTAATAAGCGGTCTATGCCAAGGATCAGCGCAATGCCCTCAACAGGAAGATTCACGGAATTTAAAACCATGGCTAGCATGATGAGCCCTACCCCTGGGACACCTGCTGTGCCAATACTTGCTAGTACTGCCGTTAAGACAACTGTCAGCATTTGAACAAGGGTTAATTCAACTCCATACACTTGTGCGATAAAAATAGTCGCAACCCCTTGCATGATCGCTGTACCATCCATATTAATGGTCGCACCTAGCGGCTGCACAAAGCTTGAAATAGGTTCTGGCACCTTCAAACGCTTTTGAGCTGTTTCCATTGATACTGGCAGTACTGCGTTACTGCTTGATGTACTAAATGCCACAACCATCGCTGGAGAAAATCCTTTGAAGAATGCCATTGGATTTCGTTTAGCTAATAGGGCAACGGTTGACCCATAGGTCAGGAAGAAATGCAAGATCAGCGCAATTAAGACGACTGAGAAGTAAAGTCCCATCGCTTTCATGGCATCGAGCCCCTGACTGCCAATTGCCGTTGCGATCAAACCGAATGTCCCGTACGGTGCGAATTTCATCACAACACCGACAAGATACATCATTAATTCATTTCCTTGTTCAAACAGCTTCAGCAAACCTTCTGTTTTTTTACCGAGCAAGGCAATGCCAAGACCTAAAAATACACAGAAGACGATAATTTGAAGCATATTTCCTTCAACTAGAGATTGGACTGGATTGGTTGGAATAATATTGAGTAGTGTATCTGCCATTGATGGGGCTTCCTCAGCGGAATATTCTGCCGCTTTCGTATCAAAATTGCCAAATGCGCCTGGCTTAATAAGTAAGGCCAATGAAATGCCAATAATGATGGCAAAAGTTGTAGTGAGTAGAAAGTAAGTAATGGTTTTTACGCCGATTCTGCCAAGTTTTTTCGGATCACCAAGGCCTGCTACACCAAGTGTGATCGAAAAGAAGACAATCGGTACAACTAACATTTTAATCAGGTTTAAGAAGATTTGACCTAGAGGTGTAAATAGATAAGGGTCTAACACTTTGAATACATTTGGAGCAAAAATGTTGAGCAGTAGTCCTGTGATTGCACCTACAATTAAAGCAATAATAATTTTCGTCGCAAGCTTCAATAAAATCTCCCCTTCCTCGTCAAAAAGGCCCACGAGAGAGTCTTCTCGTGGGCCTGCGTGTCCATACGTGTACCACTGTCTACTCTCTTCACGCTGATGAGGTTAGCTGACGGGTTAGGACGAAGAGATGTCCTTTTTTCTTAAAATAAGAAAAATTCACCCCAAAAACTTGGGTCCCCCATTCCTTTAGAAGGATTAAGCGTGTGGTAATATGATATTTTCATACTATTTATACCTTATTTTTAGAAAATTGTAAACAGGTTCATATGAACTTTTTAATTACTTTCTTCCTTATTCGTGACCTCCAAGATATCTAAGATAAACACAAAGATTGGGATGCCGATAATCAGTCCCCAAATGCCAATATAGTGTTCAGAAAAGATCAGGACAATAAACGTGAAGAAAATAGGGAGCTCTGTTTTAGCTGACATGAGCTTCGGATTTAAGAAGTAGGCTTCAATGGCATGGATGATCACAATCACCAGCACAATATATAGGACGTACATTCCGCCTCCAAGTGTATACGCAATGATGCTGAGTGGAACAAGGGAGATGACCACACCCGCTACCGGAATTAAACCTAACAAGAAGACCATGACTGCTAATCCAAATAATTGCGGGAAGCCCATAATGCCAAGCGCAATTGTCGTTAAGACACAGTTAACTGTTGCAATGATGAACTGTGCTTCAAGTACCTTACCAAATGTTCTGGAAAACTTACGTCCAAAGAAGGCAATTTCATGATAGAACACGGAGATTTTACTCGTTTTGAACTTATTCATGAATTGAATGAGGCGTTCCTTTTCGAACAGGAAGAACATGCTTAATATTAAGGACATAATGACCTGGATACTGAACGTGCTGAAATCTGTTAAGTATGTATAGAGGAAATTAAACCCTTTCTCGAAGAAAGAAGATATTTTGAAATCTCCGAACACATTGGTGACGACGTCAAAGAAGGGTAAATCTTGTGGATGATCTGCAATCTTTTTCCCTAAATGAAATAACTGTTCCACCTGTTTAGCAATGATGGGCACAAACACAAAGCCGCCAAACGTCAATCCACCAGCCAGAAGGATGTACAAAA
Source organism: Bacillus sp. Leaf49 (assembly GCF_001426125.1). NCBI lineage: Bacteria > Bacillati > Bacillota > Bacilli > Caryophanales > Bacillaceae > Bacillus > Bacillus sp. Leaf49. The sequence goes on from NZ_LMRK01000005.1 coordinate 73,708, forward strand.
TGGTGATGACTGATTTCTGTCCTATTTTCAGGAAGCGATTTAAAAAGCCTCTTATGACCTCTTCTAACCGGTTCATTAAAAAGGTGAAAATGAAGGTCAGGAGGATTAAATTCATCATTCCTCTTAATAGATATAATGCTGTGGCTAATACTACAAATACTGAAAACCTCTTGACACCAGGTTTTTCGAACAATTTAAAAAATGCCGCCATACGTTACACACCTGCCAGGACTAAAGTCTATTTTTCGTTGGATCTCATATTCATTATATCGGATCTTTCTGTAAATTATATAACAAAAGGTCAATGAGGTCTTACGATTCGTCCTAAATTAATCAAGCTTTTATGTTTTTTCTTTTTTTACACAAGAAAAAACCGAACCCCATGTAGACATAAGGTTTCGGTTTTTAGTTGTTTTTATACTAAACAGCCTGCTTGATATTTCGCATTTCCTGAAGCGCTGTTTTACTCTTCGCTTCGTCAAATTCCCCTTCACTTTTCGCTACAACAATTGTAGCAATTCCATTTCCAATCAGGTTCGTAATCGCTCTTCCTTCACTCATGAAACGGTCGACCCCTAATAGCAGTGCAAGACCTTCTAGCGGGATAACCTGAAGTGCAGCAAGTGTAGAAGCTAGCACGATAAATCCGCTTCCTGTGACTCCAGCTGCTCCCTTTGATGTGAGCATCAGAACAAGGATAATCGTGATTTGCTGTCCGATGGATAGATCCACCCCAAACACTTGCGCTAAGAAGACCACGGCCATGGACAAGTAGATTGAGGTTCCATCTAAGTTAAAGGAATAGCCTGTCGGAATGACAAGTCCAACAACCGACTTAGAGCACCCGTAGCGTTCCATTTTATCCATCATTCTTGGCAGGACCGATTCTGAAGAACTTGTGCCAAGAACAATTAAAATTTCATCTTTGATAAAACGGAGGTAACCGAACAGGCTGAAGCCATACATTTTACAAATGATGTTCAGCACGACGAAAATAAACAGGAACATCGTCATATAAACGGAAAGCATCAGACTAGCCAGTGGTTTAATTGAAGCTAAACCGAAGTGTCCGATTGTATAAGCCATTGCTCCAAATGCCCCTAATGGCGCGGCACGCATGATGTAACCAATGATTTTAAAGAAGACCAGTGAGAGCTTATCAAGCCATTCGATGATGCCTTTCCCCTTCTCGCCAAGTGCAGCGAGTGCAACACCGAATAAAATAGAGAAGAATAAGACCTGTAAAATATCTCCCTTTGCAAAGGCATCTACCATGTTAGATGGCACAATGTGTGTGACAAACTCCATCCAGTCGATACCCTGTCCCCCATTTTGGGTATATTGCGAGACATCCCCTTTTTCAAGCTTACTATAGTCAAGACCCGCTCCCGGCTTCATGATATTGACCACAAACAGTCCGATGACAAGCGCAAGCGTCGTCACAACTTCAAAATAGATAAAAGCTTTTCCCCCAACTTTTCCAACCTTTTTCATATCCCCCATCTTGGCAATTCCAAGAACAATGGTTAAGAAAATAATGGGTGCAATGACCATTTTCACTGCATTAATAAATGTGTCACCAAGCGGCTTCATTTCTTTCCCGACGTTTGGCCAAACCATCCCAACAATGATCCCGATAATGACAGCTGCAATGACCTGAAATGTCAGGTTCTTCAATAGCCTCTTCATAAAAAATCAACTCCCTCACCCTTTTATGTAAACGCTTAACTGTTATCTGTAGGTAAATGATAGCGATTTCATCAAAGGCTGTGAAGCTTATGGACATATCGTACATTTTGGTCTTTTTGGTCTCTTAGTCAGAATGTATGATATATTTATTCACAGGGCGTCCGACCCCGCCATATTGCATATCTAATTTCAGCTCGCCTTCTTTTACAAGGAAGTCTAAATAACGGCGTGCCGTGACACGTGCAATCCCAAGTGCATTGGCGACTTCCTCTGCAGACTGCGCTCCTTCTTGCAGACGCATATAGGCTTTAATTTCATTCATCGTATGCACATTCAGCCCCTTAGGAAGCCATGTCTCTTCCTGCTTAACTGCAGGCTTTCGTATGATATCATCGAGCATCTCTTGAGAAAATTCTGCTGCGGTACGAATTTTTGATTTGAACGCTTTATAGCTTTCAAGAGATTCTTTCATCCGTTCAAACTTAAATGGCTTAATGATATAATCTCGGGCACCATTTTGAAGCATGGTGCCGATCGTCTCTTTGTCCTTTGCTGCCGAAATAACAATCACATCCACCTGCATCTTTTGCTTTCTGATGTCTTGCAGTGTTTTGACGCCATCTTTTTTAGGCATATACACATCGAGCACCACAAGATCTGGGCGAATGTCTTTGATCAGCTGGATGCCCTGCTCGCCATTTCCTGCTACAGCCGCAACTTGAAAGCCAGGGACACTCTTAATGAACTCTTTATTGACTTCTTGCACCATCGGGTCATCTTCAATTAATAGCACCTTAATCTGAGTCATCTGTCTCTCTCCTCTATTGTCATTGGGAATTCGATTGAGAAGGTGGTACCAATGCCGATGCTTGATGTGACTTCTACATTTCCCATCCCTTTGTCGATAATCGTTTTTACAATATACAGTCCGTAGCCTGTTCCGCCTTCTTTACCGTGAGTAAAGCCTTTGTCGAAAATATGAGGAATCATGTCCTCTTCTATTCCAGATCCATAATCTTCAATTAAGATCGCAAGGACATCCTCTGTTTGATCAATACTAATAGAAATGAGTTTTGTGTCTCTTTCTACAGTATCATACGCGGCAAAGGCGTTCTCGATCAGGTTGCCAAGTAGCTTCGTCATATCATGCTGATCCAGCCGCTCTGGGAAATCGCGCAGACTGCTATTTTCATCTACTTCAACCTTGATTCCAAGCTCCTTGCCCCTTCTTATCTTGCTCATCAATAAACCAGCCACTGCGTCATGCTGTATCACACGGTGGAGAAAGTCCGTCACATGCTCCTGTTCTTCGGTCGTTTGAAACGCTAAATCGAGTGCTTGATCGGCTTTCCCCAGCTGAATTAATCCCGCAATTGTATGAAGCTTATTCATATGTTCATGATTTTGCACCCGCAGGCCATCAACGAAGTTCTTCACCCCGGTTAATTCCTCCGCCAATTTGGCCGCCTCTGTCCGGTCCTGAAAAATCGCAACCGCTCCGATGATTTTCTTTTTCATCACAATCGGAATTCGGCTGCTCATGATCCGCTTTCCGCTCATATGAATTTCTTCATTGTAGACGGGTTCTGCGCGGTCAATGATTTCTGGAAGCCTTGTATCTGATAGCACATCCCAAATATTTCGGCCCACTACATCACCTGTCACGCTGAAAATTTGCTTTGCTTTTTCATTAAAAATGGTGATCATGTGCTGGTTATCAATGGCAATGACCCCTTCATTAATGGAATGAAAGGTAGCAGTGCGTTCCTCTAGCATTCTGACAATCTCATGTGGCTCCAGCTTAAACATTTGCTGTTTAATATGACGGGCGAGCAAAAATGAACCGACAAGCCCGAAGCTGAGCGTCAGCAAAAGGATCATGAGGATATCCTGCTTCATTTCTCCTAATATATCTGCCATACTCGGCAATGTTCTTCCGACTAGTACAACCCCTGTTTGGTTAAATTTTTCATCCTTTACTGGATAAAAGGCTCTAATGGCTGTGCCAAGCTCTCCCTGTGCTTCTGAGAAATAGATATGCTCTGCAAAGGCAGGTTCTTCATCTGTCCCCTCAGAGCGCTGGCCTATCCTTGTTTTTACTGGATGTGTCAATCGCACGTGATCCATATCCATGACAACAATGTAGTCAGCATCTTGGATAATCCGAATCTCTTCAATGGCATGCTGTAACTGCGCACGCTCCTTTGTCTGATCATCCAATGCCTGCTTTACCTCATTCATCTCAGCTACTGTTCTTGCCGTGTTCATGAGCCTTTTTCGAAGTTCTCGTTCCTCTGTTTGCTGAATTCCCCCGACCAGAACAATTCCTCCGATTAAAAGGGCAAAAATGACAACGAAATATGTGAGGATGGTGAGCTTCCATCTAATAGATAATTGTTGTAATTTCAGTCGATTTCTCATCATTTTTTCACCTGTATCTTTACGAATTCTTCCTCTGTCAAGTATCCTTGACATAAGGGGGATCTGACGCATGAAGAATTTACTCGCCTATACGCTATTGCTCATCATCGGTTTTGTAACCGCTTTATACTTTGGTTTTTATCATATGATGCCTAAATCAGCGACGATCTTCGACGATGAACAGACTGGGCTGAAGGATCAGCTTGTGTTCAAATTCAGCCATGTTGTCGCAGATAATACCCCAAAAGGGCTGGCTGCAAAGAAATTTGCTGAACTTGTTCACGAAAAATCCGACGGCAGGATCAGCATTCAAATCTTTTCAAACGGGAGTCTTTATTCTGATATCGAAGAAATTAATGCACTAAAAGAGAATCAAGTTCAATTTATTGCTCCGTCTACGTCAAAGCTCGGCATGCTATCTCCTGAATGGCTGGCACTTGATCTGCCCTTTGCCTTTTCTAACTACGATGCTGTCCAAGAAGGGTTACATGGTGCGATTGGACAGAGACTGTTCGGCACACTGCAAAAAGACGGACTAAAGGGAATGGCCTACTGGACAAATGGCTTTAAGCAAATCACTTCGAATAAAGGCCCAATCAAGCAGCCTAGTGATTTAAAAAAGCAATCTCTCCGTATTATGCAAAGTGATATGATTGAAAAGCAATTCAAGCTTCTTGGCGCAAAACCCTATCAGGAATCGTTTAATTCAACATTTCAGCTGCTAGAAACAAAAAAAGTAGACGGTGAAGAAAATACAATTTCAAATATTTATTCAAAAAAATTCTATCATATACAAGACTATATGACGATCAGTAATCACGGGTATTTAGGGTATGTCGTCTTAACAGATCAATCCTTTTTTGATCGTCAAACACCTGAGACGAAGCGAATTTTACTCGAAGCGATGGAAGAAACAACGGCATGGAACGAAAAACATGCCGAACAAATGAACAAGGATCAGCTGGAGGATATTAAACGCGAATCTCCAATTGCCATACACGAATTAACACCAGCAGAGCGGCAAAAATGGATGAAGGCGCTCGATCCTTTGTATGATGAAGCAGGAAGGATCATCGGTTCAACCTTGATCAAACAAATCCGCGAGCTCCGGGCACGCTATGAATATTCTCCGATTCAAGCGTTTGAAGAAGATGCTGAGACCAAATAAAAAATCCCTTCGAGAAAGGGATTTTTTTATGCGCCGGAGTCACGCTGTTCTTGCTGAGCGAGCTCCTCTAATCTTGTTAATATTCTGCGCTTTCGATATTGCATGATGCCTGTTTCGGCAATTCCTTTTAACTGTGAGCGGTTGGACGCTGCACCAAACAAAATCCCCGCAATTGGGACAAGTTGAAACAGCTTCTTCCAGCCAAACGAATCACGGTAGTTATATACGACCTCACGCCATCCTTGAATTTGAGAGATCATGTTTTCGTGCTTCCCTTCTGATGCATGATAGCTCTTCAGCTCTTTTAATATTGATTTTTTCCCAACAACGTCAGCAGAATTCAACTGTAAACATTTAATGATAAAGACTCGTTCTTCTTTATTTTTCGGATCATAGCCATAGGTGACGGCGATATCCTGTAATGTTTTTAAAGAAAGACCGAGGACAGCCGGAATATCTGCCGCTAATGTAAACATACCTCCGACACCTGTTGTCGCACCTTGTACAGTGGCGAGGTTTGTTCGGTTTTTCCCCATCTGGTCACTAATGGCATCCATGACCTCGATCGGAGCCGCCTCAATATCTTCAATACGCTGAATCGATTCATCGGCACATTTCTTTTGAAATTGATGAATAATGCCTTTCTCTGACGTCAAATAGACACCGCCTGATTGAATGTAGTGCCCCATCTCATCTAATAACACACCGATTTTCTTTTGAATAAAGGCAGGGGTCAGCTTGTCCAGCATTTGAAATGGAAGCCGGCTGAGTTTCTCCCAAAACCATACCTTTTGCTGGTCTTTCTCCCATTTTTCAATCTCTTTTAATTGTGCTTTTAGCCACTCTCTTTCCTCCATGCCATTTGCCTCCTTAGATGCCGTTCAAGTATATGTCTGTTATTATACACAATCCTTGTCCATCATACGTATCGAACATTGAAGCGGTTCCGAAAGGTTTTAATCTCTTTTAAAACGGTTATTGCTTAGTAAACAAACAAAAGAGGAGTGATCAACATGTTAGGATTTCTGATTTCATTAGTTGTGGCGATTGTCATTGGTCTCATTGGGAGTGCACTCGCTGGAGGCAGTGTACCAGGAGGCTGGATCGGTTCAATGATTGCTGGGCTTGCAGGTGCTTGGATTGGTCATGGATTACTTGGAACGTGGGGTCCTAGTCTGGCAGGATTTGCGATCATTCCAGCGATCTTAGGAGCAGCCATTTTCGTCATTATTTTAAGCTTGATCTTCCGCAGCGTTGGATCAAGGGTTTCTTAAAAAACGATACAAAAGAAGAGGAAGCAGAGGATGCACCGCCTAAGATAAGAGGCGGTGTTTTTTATGTGTTGATTGACAAGGTATCTATTTTTTTCACTTACATATGATAAACAAACCTATTAGTTCAGATAGTTGACTTTTCATGAAGATGGGCATATGATGATTAAAAATTGCATCGAGGAAACTTTTTGTGCCAAAGCAAAACTTTGTAGAATCTAGGTGATGACATATGACAAACAAATACATCGAGGCACAAGCCCACATGTCAGTGGCAGCGGAGCGTGCACTTGAAGGAAAGGTGAAAGGATTTAGAAGGCTCCTTCCTTTTCTCGGGCCTGCTTTTATCGCCGCCATTGCCTATATTGATCCAGGAAACTTTGCGACCAACATTGCAGCTGGCTCGAAATATGGCTACCTTCTGTTATGGGTCATTCTCATATCCAATCTCATGGCCTTACTCATCCAGTCTTTGTCTGCAAAGCTTGGAATCGCAACAGGGAAAAATTTACCTGAAATTGCTCGAGAAGAGTTTCCAAAACCAGTCTCGATCGGTTTATGGATTCAGGGCGAACTCGTCATTATCGCCACAGATTTAGCCGAATTTATCGGGGCTGCCCTTGGTTTATACTTACTCTTTCGTATCCCGCTGCTTGAAGCATCGATTATTGCAGCGATCGGTTCTTTTGCCATTTTAGAGCTCCAAAGACGAGGTTATCGAGCGTTAGAAGCAGGAATTACCGGCATGCTGTTTGTTGTCGTGATTGCTTTCGCTGTACAAACCTTTGTCGCCAAACCTGATCTTGCAAGTGTCGCCGGTGGACTGTTCATTCCAAGGTTTGAAGGGACAGACAGCGTACTGCTTGCCGCTGGTATTTTAGGCGCTACGGTGATGCCGCATGCGATCTATCTCCATTCAGCCTTAACGCAAAGAAGAGTCGTCGGCAGAACGGAAAAAGAGAAAAAGCTGATTTTTCGTTTTGAGTTTTTAGACATCCTCATTGCGATGGTAGTTGCTGGCGCCATCAATGCCAGCATGTTGATTGTAGCAGCTGCTTTATTTTTTAAAAATGGTCTTTTTGTTGAGGATTTAGATGTAGCATTTCAGCATTTTGGAACTCTCGCAGGTCCTGTATCAGCGATCTTATTTGGTGTAGGTCTGCTTGTAGCCGGGCTTTCCAGTTCTTCTGTCGGTACACTGTCAGGCGATATTATTATGCAAGGTTTTATTCAGTACCGAATTCCGCTGTATGTCCGCCGGCTGATTACCATCATTCCACCTATTGCGATCATTGCATCTGGAGTCAATCCGACATCTGCGCTTGTGATGAGTCAAGTGGTCTTATCATTTGGAATTGCGTTTGCTTTAATTCCGCTCATTTTGTTTACAAGTAAAAAACGAATTATGGGCGATTTGATGAATGCTCGCTGGGTGACCGGAATATCTTGGGTGATAGCAGCTCTTGTTGTCGCACTTAATGTGTTTTTAATTGTGGATACGTTTATGTAAAAGACAGTGATTAGGCTGTCTTTTATATCGGGTTGTGGTAGAATTTCCCTTGAGAGGATGTGATCACATGTTTTTTTATCAGGATCAAGATCTATCCATGCGGCTGCTTGAACCAAGAGACGCGAGAAGTCTGTATCTGCTCATCCAACGCTCAAGAGAGCACTTACGTGAATGGATGCTATGGGTCGATTCGACGCAGACAGAAGAAGACAGCATGGCGTTTATTCAAGGTGCCATGCAGCAAGCTTTGCAAAACAATGGTTTTCAGGCTGGAATCTGGTCACATGGAGAACTCGTTGGTATCATTGGCACCCACCAAATTCATTGGATTAATCGGACGGTTTCCATTGGCTATTGGCTCGGGGAAGGCTATCAAGGAAAAGGCATCATGACAAAAGCATGCAAAGCGGTCATTCACTATTTATTTGAAGAGTGCGGTCTGCATCGCATTGAAATAAGGGCCGCTGTTGATAATCAAAAAAGCAGACGCATCGCAGAGCGTTTATCTTTTTCACTTGAAGGCATATTAAGACAATGTGAATGGCTGGGCGACCACTTTGCCGATCACTGTGTGTACGCACTTTTACAGCCTGAATATATGAAACAAAAAACGAATTCGATCAATCAGCCCACTTAATTGTGTCGATTGCATGAACTATTTTACAAAGTGAAGCTTTGTAGTATCCGTTGTGATTGGCATCTGATAAAATAGAAGGAAAAATCGAGGTATGATGTATGTCTCTTATTATTTTATTTTACTTATGGATTGTCCCTTTATTATTTGGCATTTTCTTCTCATTCCTAACAAAGAAAGCCACATACAAACGCCGCTTTGTCCCATCATATAGCATGGCAGGACTCAGCATCGTGTTTCTCATTCTGGCACTCGTCTTTTCAGCCAGTCATTTTCTATTCATTTGCGGTATGTTCCTATTCGCCACTACACTTGTCGGCACAGGCATCCCGTTATTTTTAGCCTTTACCAAAACACCTTCATAAACAAAACCACCTTTTCGCGATGGAAAGGTGGTTTCTTTTTTTACTGCTGAGGCATTCGATAGGTCATTGTACCATTTGGGTTTTTTTCAATTACTTTCACAATGTCTTGAAGGATCTCTGACGCTCGATCGCTTGAGTCATACTTGCCGAGCGTCTTGAGCCAAGAATCACTGCCTGCGATAAACCCTTCAATCTTTTTACCGGTTACTGTGACTTCGTGAACATTAACGAAACTTTGTTCGTTTTGTGTGAAAATCCATAGCATGGTTGATTCCCCTTTTTTTGTGGTGATTGGGTTAGTTTAACATATGATTCCCAATTATGTGTGGGGTGATTTGGTATGAAAGTGAATTTACAGTTTAAAAAACCTTGATTTTATCAGAAATATCAAGGTGAAATTTTCCATCTATGACAATCGTAATTCCTTCTACGAGTTCACCCATATTTTTATTTTCAAATTTCTCGGATATGATACTTATTTTATTGTCAATCTATGTTTTCACCGTTTCTTTCAAAATTTTATAAAATGATCCTATATATAACATTCCACGTAGAATTCAATCACCAAAGGACTTCTGCAATTCCATGAAAATCCCTATGCTCAAGAGAAAGGTCATTAGACAAACAATCTTATGTACGAAAAAACGATGGCTTATTTATCCATCGTTTTCTTTAAGTTCTCTACTTATTTAAAATCAATTGTTTTTCATTTTCTAAAAACTCTTCTACAAGTTCTTTCATTGTTTTTTGTGAATCATGGGGATAATAAAATGCGTCTGATACTTCTCTAAAAAAATCATACATATTTTCGGGCGTGTGAAAGACTGAGAAAATATGTTCAATTTCTTCAAAGATGGTATCATCAGTTGAGTGAGTATACGCTTCTTTCATAATACTATATAGCCACTTATGATATTCTCTCGTCATGTCTTCCGAAGAATTATCAGAGATTATGCTTTCAAGTATATCATCTACCTTTACTTCTTCTTGTTCCCACGCTAATTCAAGAATGAGCTCGTTATCATCATGAGGGTTATTTTCTAGATATTCCACTGCATAGTTTGTTACTTCTAAGGCAGGAATTAAATTATACTGTCTACCAACAAACAACGTAGCCCAATTACATTCAAATCCACTTTTCTTGATTATTTCAATTTTATACAATTTTTTATTTCCCCCATTGATTTATTTTCCCTGTAACTTTGCCGTCAGGTATAAAAGTTCTATGGGTTACTTTGTTAGTTGTTGGATCTACAACCCATTCAAACACGCCATTTCTTATCTCTTTCGACTGTATCATTTCAGGTGCATTATTCTTAATTTTTACAAACTTTGTCTCATACTTAACCATTGATCCCTCAATTTGATACAACGAATCCATATGGCCTCTTCTATTCGGCAAATCAAATCTTTTAGAATGAACTGCATAGTTGTCAATAATATCATTAAATCTATGATAAAAATCATCTTTTAATGCACTACCTACTCTTGGATTATCTAAAACCGGATGCTTAAGTTCACTCGTACTCTTAATCCCCATCTTCCCACGAAACCCTTTCGCCCCAAACGGTAAAAGCATCCCCAGCGCCGCATTCATACTCGCTTCCTGTTGTTCTTTCGAGACTTTATTTCCAAACATGTCTCGACCCGTAATCGCTTCGCTGAAGCCGTTGGTCGCGGTGAGTCCATATAAGCCTTTTTGTGATGTTTTCAACGCATCGAAAGACTTCTGTGATGTCTTGTAAATGTCGACCGCTCTGACTGCGGCGGACGTGGCTTGAGTCGTTTTATAGACGGCTTTTCCGCCTTTGAAAATACGTCCTGCCCAGCCGACAATCGGGATGTATCCTGCTGCTGCCATGCCGCCTGCGGCGACTCGCTGGCCTGCGGTAAGTTCTTCACCTGTGATCGGATCGACACCTGTTGCGGCACGTTTTGCATCGTTCACGCCTGTCAGTTCATTGACGATATTTCCTCCGTAATCAAGAGCTTTTTCATACCACGGACGGTTGGCTAGCGCTTCTTGTTCCTTTGCGATCTTGCGAGCTTCTTCTTGATCTTTTTTGATTTTTAGATATTCAGAAGTTTGCTTCTCAATATCGCTTTTTGCCTTGTAGATTTCGCTATTTTGATACGCTTTCTTGTCAAAATT
>NZ_LMRK01000006.1:0-72906 GCF_001426125.1 Bacillus sp. Leaf49
TTAAGCTCTTCAGCGCCGATGGTAGTTGGGGGTTTCCCCCTGTGAGAGTAGGACGCCGCCAAGCTTTTCAAAGGATCAGTTCCAGTCGGAACTGGTCTTTTTTGTGTTTTTGGGACGTTTGGCACCAGATAAATGTGGAAATAATATTGTTAGTTGAGCGATTATCTTGAAAAATCGATCGAAAAAATTTATAGTAAGATTAAAGTCAAATATAGTCAAAGTCAATGGAGGAGGAGGCGGAGTGGCACAAAATATTTCTGATATCATCGAGCAGTATTTGAAGGAAGTCTTGGATCAGAATGGTCGAGAAATATTAGAAATTAAACGCAATGAAATTGCAGATAAGTTTCAATGCGTACCTTCACAAATTAACTATGTTATCAATACACGCTTTACGAGCGAAAGAGGTTATATCGTCGAAAGTAAGCGTGGCGGCGGTGGCTATATCCGTATCATTAAAGTCAAAATGAATGATGAAGTCGATTTATTGAACAACATTATTTCCCAAATATATCATCGTTTATCACAGGCTGCATCTGATCATATCATCATGCGCCTTGTTGAGAACAACATTTTATCTGAAAGAGAAGCAAAGATGATGATTAGTGTCATGGACCGTTCTGTTTTACACATTGATTTACCTGAACGAGATGAACTGCGGGCTCGGATGATGAAAGCGATGTTAAATGCTTTGAAATTAAAGTAAAGCGGGTGAAAAGATTGATTTGTCAAGAATGCAATGAGAGACCAGCCACTTTTCACTTTACGAAAGTAATAAATGGAGAAAAACAAGAAATGCACATATGTGAACAATGTGCAAAAGAAAACAGTGATTCATATGCTATGAGTGGAAACCAAGGTTTCTCGATTCACAACTTATTATCAGGCTTATTGAATATTGATCCTAGCTTTACCACAAGTGCGAATAAAGGATCATCTATTTTTCAAGAGGCAAGAGAAGTGGATCAATGTCCTAAGTGTGGCTTAACTTTTCAGCAATTCAGGAAAACAGGCCGTTTTGGCTGTGCAGAATGTTATCGAACCTTTGATCAGTATTTAAATCCTGTTTTAAGGAAAGTCCATAGTGGAAATACAGTCCATAATGGAAAAGTCCCTAAACGGATTGCCGGCAGTCTGCATGTTCGCCGGAAACTTGAGTTAATGCAGCAAGAACTGAAGCAGCTGATTGAACAGGAAGAGTTTGAAAAAGCAGCGGAAGTTCGAGATCAAATTCGTGCATTAGAGCATGAGCAATCTCAGCAGAGGGAGGGAGATTAACGACATGTCGCTCCAGCATTTTATTCAAGACGCATTAAGTCAATGGATGAAACAGAAAGGACCAGAAAGTGACATTGTTCTAAGCAGTCGTATTCGGCTGGCACGCAATCTAGAGCATGTTCGTTTCCCAACTCAGTTTTCTCAAGAGGAGGCTGAAGCTGTTCTTCAGCAATTCGAGCAAAAGTTTGCGAGCCAGGAATTGAAGGACATTGGAAACTTTGTTCTGATTCGAATGAATGAAACGCAGTCTTTGGCTAAAAGGGTACTTGTTGAAAAGCATTTGATTAGCCCCAATTTAGCAGAATCAAGATTTGGAGGCTGTTTGCTTTCAGAAAATGAAGAAATCAGTGTCATGCTGAATGAGGAAGACCATATTCGTATTCAATGCTTGTTCCCAGGATTTCAGCTGGCCAATGCACTAAAAGCAGCTAACCAAATAGATGACTGGATTGAAGAGCAAGTGGATTATGCGTTTTCTGAAAAGCGAGGATACTTAACGAGCTGTCCGACCAATGTAGGTACAGGTATTAGGGCTTCAGTCATGATGCACTTACCAGCATTAGCCCTGACAAGACAAATGAATCGCATTATTCCTGCAATTAATCAATTAGGTCTTGTGGTCAGAGGAATTTATGGTGAGGGTAGCGAAGCAATAGGGAACATCTTTCAAATTTCAAATCAAATGACACTGGGTCAATCAGAAGAAGATATTGTAGATGATTTGAATAGTGTGACGGCACAGCTCATTGAACAAGAGCGATCTGCACGTAAGGCATTATATCAGACGTCTAAAATTGAACTTGAAGACAGAGTGTACCGTTCCTTGGGGATTTTGGCTAATTGCCGCATGATTGAATCTAAGGAAACGGCTAAGTGTTTGTCAGATGTGCGACTTGGAATTGATTTAGGTATCATTAAGGGGCTTTCAAGTAATATACTGAATGAACTCATGATTTTGACACAGCCTGGCTTCCTTCAGCAATATTCAGGAGGAGCCTTGGAACCAAATGAAAGAGATATAAAACGAGCAGCAATTATCAGAGAAAGGCTGCGCTTAGAAATGCATAGGAATGGACAGGAGGATGAAACGATATGATGTTTGGAAGATTCACTGAAAGAGCTCAAAAGGTATTAGCACTTGCACAAGAAGAAGCCATTCGCCTAGGCCATAAGAACATCGGAACAGAGCATATTTTACTTGGTCTTGTACGTGAAGGTGAGGGCATCGCCGCAAAAGCATTAGAAGCACTGGGCCTTGTTTCAGATAAAATCCAAAAAGAAGTCGAGAGCTTGATTGGAAGAGGGCAAGAGGTGTCTCAAGCTATTCCTCATTACACACCTAGAGCGAAGAAGGTTACGGAGCTTTCTATGGATGAAGCGAGAAAGCTGGGTCATTCCTATGTAGGAACAGAACATATTCTTTTAGGTCTTATTCGTGAGGGAGAGGGTGTAGCTGCCCGTGTTTTAAATAACCTCGGAGTGAGCTTAAATAAAGCACGCCAGCAAGTATTGCAGCTTCTAGGCAGCAATGAAACGGGTGCATCTGCGGCAGGATCTAATAGCAATGCCAATACACCAACTTTAGATAGCCTGGCAAGAGACTTAACGGCTATTGCGAAAGAGGACAGCTTGGACCCTGTGATTGGCCGTAGCAAAGAAATCCAGCGTGTCATTGAGGTATTAAGTAGAAGAACAAAGAATAACCCTGTGCTGATTGGAGAGCCTGGTGTTGGTAAAACAGCGATCGCAGAAGGCCTCGCACAGCAAATTATTCACAACGAAGTGCCTGAAATTCTGCGTGATAAACGAGTCATGACACTTGATATGGGAACCGTTGTAGCGGGAACGAAATATCGTGGTGAATTCGAGGATCGTTTGAAAAAAGTCATGGACGAAATCCGTCAGGCTGGAAATATCATTCTCTTCATTGATGAGCTTCATACACTGATTGGTGCAGGAGGAGCAGAGGGTGCGATTGATGCCTCTAATATTCTAAAACCATCTTTAGCACGTGGTGAGCTTCAATGTATCGGGGCAACAACGTTAGATGAGTACCGTAAATATATTGAAAAAGATGCTGCACTTGAACGTCGATTCCAGCCAATTCAAGTGGACCAGCCATCTGTTGATGAAAGTATTCAAATTTTAAGAGGGCTTAGAGACCGTTATGAAGCACATCACCGTGTGTCTATTACAGATGAAGCCATTGAGGCGGCGGTAAAGCTTTCTGATCGTTATATCTCTGATCGTTTCCTTCCAGATAAGGCGATTGACTTAATTGATGAGGCGGGTTCAAAAGTTCGCTTACGTTCTTTCACAACACCGCCTAATCTAAAGGAACTTGAGCAAAAGCTGGATGAAGTACGCAAGGAAAAGGATGCAGCTGTTCAAAGTCAGGAATTTGAAAAAGCCGCTTCTCTTCGTGATACGGAGCAACGTTTGCGTGAAAAGGTAGAAGTGACGAAGAAATCTTGGAAAGAAAAGCAGGGGCAAGAGAATTCAGAGGTTTCTGTTGATGATATCGCAATGGTTGTTTCTAGCTGGACGGGAGTACCTGTTTCAAAAATTGCTCAAACAGAAACAGATAAGCTTCTAAACATGGAACAATTGCTCCACTCTCGCGTCATTGGACAGGATGAAGCAGTTGTTGCTGTTGCAAAAGCTGTAAGACGTGCCCGTGCTGGACTAAAAGATCCGAAACGTCCGATAGGCTCCTTTATTTTCTTAGGGCCAACAGGTGTTGGTAAGACTGAGCTTGCAAGAGCACTCGCTGAGTCTATCTTCGGTGATGAAGAAGCGATGATTCGTATTGATATGTCTGAGTACATGGAAAAACACTCGACTTCAAGACTTGTTGGATCACCTCCAGGCTATGTGGGCTATGATGAGGGCGGTCAGCTGACTGAAAAAGTGAGAAGAAAGCCGTATTCTGTCGTGCTTCTAGATGAGATTGAAAAGGCGCACCCTGATGTGTTTAACATCTTACTTCAAGTGTTAGAAGATGGTCGTCTCACTGATTCTAAAGGTCGTACTGTTGACTTTAGAAATACGATTTTGATTATGACTTCAAACGTTGGAGCTAGTGAGCTGAAGCGCAATAAATATGTTGGCTTTAACGTGCAGGATGAAAGTCAAAATTACAAAGATATGAAAGGCAAAGTAATGGGTGAGCTGAAACGTGCGTTTAGACCGGAGTTCATCAACCGTATTGATGAAATCATTGTCTTCCACTCACTCGAAAAGAAACATCTAAAAGAGATTGTGTCTCTCATGTCTGATCAATTGACAAAACGACTAAAAGAGCAGGACCTTTCAATTGAATTGACGGAAGCAGCAAAAGCCAAGATTGCCGACGAAGGCGTAGATCTTGAGTATGGTGCTCGTCCGTTAAGAAGAGCGATTCAAAAGCACGTCGAGGATCGACTTTCTGAGGAATTGCTGAAAGGCAATATTGAAAAGGGCCAACATATCGTATTAGATGTAGAAGATGGAGAAATTGTCGTAAAAGCAACGGCTGCTACGAACTAATATAGTAAGAAAAAAGTGTGAGGCATACCAGTAAGTTGGATGCCTCCCTTTACTTATTTTCTGACCAGTATAAGGAGTTGTATTCTTCAATCTATGGCTAAGTCAAAATCAAAATTTATATGCCAATCGTGCGGTTATGAGTCAGCCAAATGGATGGGGAAATGTCCCGGCTGCGGCACTTGGAACAGTATGACAGAAGAGGTCGTTCGTAAAGAGCCGGCAAATCGTCGAAGTGCGTTTAATCATTCTGTTCAAACCATTCAAAAACCTTCACCTATATCTGCAATTGAAACATCCGAAGAACCCCGAATTAAAACGAATTTAGAAGAATTTAACCGAGTATTAGGAAGTGGAATTGTCAAAGGTTCACTCGTTCTTATTGGCGGTGATCCTGGGATTGGGAAGTCCACACTATTATTACAAGTTTCAGCACAGCTATCAGATCAGAATCAGAATGTGTTATACATATCTGGTGAGGAATCAATCAAACAAACGAAGCTTAGGGCGGACCGTCTCGGTATTGAAAGTGCCTCTTTACATGTTTTGGCTGAAACCGATATGGAGTATATAACGTCTGCTATACAAGAGATGAAACCCGCTTTTGTTGTGGTCGATTCAATTCAAACCGTTTATCAAAGCGATATCACGTCAGCTCCTGGATCTGTTTCTCAGGTGAGGGAATGTACTGCTCAGCTGATGAAAATTGCCAAGACGAATGGTATTCCTATTTTTATCGTTGGTCACGTGACGAAGGAAGGCTCGATTGCTGGGCCGCGCCTTTTAGAGCATATGGTAGATACAGTTCTTTATTTTGAAGGGGAGCGCCATCATACGTTTCGTATTTTACGGGCAGTGAAAAACCGTTTTGGTTCAACGAATGAATTAGGAATTTTTGAAATGAGAGAGGAAGGGCTCACAGAGGTATTAAACCCATCAGAAATCTTCTTAGAAGAGCGGTCAGCAGGTGTATCTGGATCGTGTGTTGTTGCCTCAATGGAAGGAACAAGACCTGTTCTAGTGGAGATACAAGCACTTATTTCACCGACGAGCTTTGGGAATCCACGGAGAATGGCTACTGGCCTTGATCATAACCGAGTGTCATTGCTTATGGCCGTTTTAGAAAAACGGGTAGGGCTGCTGCTGCAAAACCAAGATGCCTATTTAAAGGTCGCAGGTGGTGTGAAACTTGATGAACCAGCGATTGACTTGGCTATTGCCGTTAGTATTGCATCAAGCTTTAAAGATGCAGCGCCGCATCAAGCAGATTGCTTTATAGGAGAAGTGGGTCTAACGGGAGAAGTCAGAAGAGTATCAAGAATTGAACAGCGTGTGCAGGAAGCTGCTAAACTAGGATTTAAGAGAATGTTTATTCCTCAGGCGAATATAGATGGATGGAAAAAACCGAGAGGGATTGAGTTAGTCGGTGTAGAAAATGTAGCAGAGGCACTTCGTATTTCACTAGGGGGATCATAGAAATGGAAAAAGAGAAAAAAGGAGCGAGAGAAGTCGATCTCTTAGATATTGTCCAGTTTGTGGCACCGGGGACACCCCTGCGGGCAGGGATTGAAAACGTCCTAAGAGCCAATACTGGAGGGCTCATTGTTGTTGGTTATAACGATAAAGTGAAAAGTGTGGTAGATGGAGGATTTCATATTAATTCTGCATTCTCCCCAGCACATTTATATGAATTGGCGAAGATGGATGGGGCGATTATTTTAAGTGACTCTGGTCAAAAAATCTTGTATGCGAATACACAGCTCATGCCGGATGCAACCATTCATTCATCAGAAACAGGCATGAGACACCGAACGGCTGAACGTGTAGCAAAGCAGACAGGCTGCTTAATCATTGCCATTTCTGAACGTCGGAACGTGATTACCTTATACCAAGGGAATCGACGATATACGTTGAAAGATATTGGTTTTATTTTGACGAAGGCCAACCAAGCGATACAAACACTGGAGAAATATAAAACCATTTTAGATCATGCCATTTCTGCGTTAAGCGCCTTAGAATTTGAAGAGCTTGTGACCTTTGGTGATGTATTATCCGTGCTACATCGTTATGAAATGGTACTTAGAATCAAAAATGAAATCAATATGTATATCAAAGAGCTTGGGACAGAAGGACACTTGATCCGTCTGCAAGTCAATGAGCTGATTACAGATATGGAGCAGGAAGCGGCTTTATTTATTAAAGATTACGTGAAAGAAAAGATCAAAGATCCATATGTGCTGCTGAAACAGCTCCAAGATATGTCGAGCTTTGAACTTTTAGATGACTCTATTTTGTACAAGTTACTCGGCTATCCAGCATCTACAAATATTGACGAATATGTGTACACAAGAGGGTACAGATTACTTCATAAAATCCCTAGATTGCCTATGCCGATCGTTGAAAACGTGGTCGAAGCATTTGGTGTGCTAGATCGAATTATGGAAGCGGATGTACAAGATTTGGATGAAGTAGAAGGAATTGGAGAAGTAAGAGCGAAAAAGATAAAAAAAGGATTAAAAAGACTGCAAGAAAAACATTATATCGACCGTCAGCTATAAAAAGAGAAATTTTTCTTAAATACGGTTAAAAATGGATGAATATGGGTATATTAATGATGGTTTTGTTTTCTGTTCATGATGATAGGAAACTTAAGCATATATCAATGTCAGATGAAGGTGGATTGACAGATGAAAAATAAAGGAGGTGAAGGTATGTTAAAAAGAATCGTTCAGGCGTTTTTTATCATTTTCGGTGCAGTTGTAGGGATTTTTATCATTCCAGAGTTATTTCTGCTGTTAAATGTGAAGGACATACCTTTCATAACAAATGCTTACTCTTCAGCACTAATAGGAGCCGCTGTGTTCTTTATCATTGGTAAATGGTGCACAGGCTATGTGGTTAATTGGGTGAAATGGATCGAGGATTCTCTATTGAAGGCGCCTCTTCCTGATCTTATATCTGGAAGTTTCGGTTTAGTATTTGGACTTATTCTAGCATATCTTATTGTAAACGTGATCCCGCTAAACAATATCCCATATCATATTTTTGGTACCATTATTCCGATTTTCCTGGCTTTCTTTTTAGGATACCTTGGATTTCAGGTAGGGTTTAAGAAGAAGGATGAAATGATGGGGCTGTTCTCCCGATCTGCAAAGGTCACAAAGAAAAAAGGAGCAGCTGATGATGAACCTGAAATAGAAGATAAAAAGCTGAAAATTTTAGACACAAGTGTTATCATTGATGGAAGAATCGCAGATATTTGTCAAACTGGATTCCTAGAAGGTGTGATGGTCATTCCTCAATTTGTACTCGAGGAATTACAACATATTGCAGACTCTTCTGATGTATTAAAGAGAAATAGAGGCCGAAGAGGTCTTGATATTTTAAATCGTATTCAAAAAGAACTGGATATTAAAGTTGAAATTTACGAAGGTGACTTTGAGGATATTCAAGAGGTTGACAGCAAGCTTGTGAAACTCGCTAAGTTAACTTCAGGTGTTGTTGTGACAAATGATTTTAATTTAAATAAAGTATGCGAACTTCAAAAAGTAGCAGTGTTAAACATCAATGATCTAGCCAATGCAGTCAAACCGGTTGTACTGCCTGGGGAAGAAATGAAGGTACAGGTCATCAAAGATGGGAAAGAGCATAACCAAGGTGTTGCTTACTTAGATGACGGTACGATGATTGTGGTCGAAGAAGGACGCAATTATATTGGAAAAGACATTGATGTGCTCGTCACGAGTGTGCTGCAAACTGCTGCTGGAAGAATGATTTTTGCGAAGCCAAAACTTCTGGAGAAGGCGCTCTAAAGGGAGAACGAACATGTATTATGAAGTAGTTATTCCGGCTGCGGGGCAGGGGAAGCGAATGAAGGCCGGCCGCAATAAACTTTTTATTGAATTGAAAAGAATGCCGGTCATCATCCACACACTGAAGGTGTTTGACGCTCATTCACAATGTAGACACATGATCTTAGCGATCAATGAGGAAGAGCGTCGTGACTTTGAAAGGCTACTGAAGGTACACGCTTTTCAAACGCCTGTTTCACTTGTCACTGGCGGTGAAGAACGGCAGCAAAGTGTATACGAAGGATTGAAGGCTGTGCAAGATGCGGACATCGTGCTTGTTCATGATGGCGCAAGGCCTTTTATTAAGCATACACAGATTGACTTGCTCGTTAAAGCAGCGATTGAAAAAGGCTCCGCAGTCGTAGCGGTACCAGTGAAAGACACAATCAAACGCGTTCAAGAAGGCAAAGTGGAACAAACCATTGAACGTCAGAGCTTGTGGGCAGTCCAGACCCCACAAGCTTTTCGTCATTCTATTTTAAAAGAAGCGCATGAACATGCGGAGCGGACAGGCTTTCTTGGAACAGATGACGCCAGTCTTGTGGAACAATTACACGGTGAGAGTGTGTATATTGTCCAAGGAGACTATACCAATATTAAACTGACAACACCAGATGATTTATTGGTTGCCAAGGCAATTATGGATGCGGAAAGAGGGTACTAGAACATGTTTAGAATAGGACAAGGTTTTGATGTACATCAATTAACAGAGGGAAGACCTCTTATTATTGGCGGTGTGACGATCCCTTATGAAAAGGGTCTACTTGGGCATTCAGATGCGGATGTACTGCTTCATACTGTGGCGGATGCCTGCCTAGGTGCGATTGCAGAAGGAGATATCGGCAGACATTTCCCAGACACGGATCCGGAGTTTAAAGATGCAGACTCTTTTAAATTACTTCAGCACGTGTGGGCGCTTGTAAAAGAAAAAGGCTATACACTGGTGAATATCGATTGCACGATCATGGCGCAAAAACCAAAGATGGCACCATACATTCAGCCAATGTGTGAGAAAATCGCAGAAGCCCTTGAGGCAGATGTCACACAGGTGAATGTCAAAGCAACAACGACAGAGAAACTTGGATTTACAGGAAGAGGCGAAGGAATTGCCTCTCAGGCGACAGTGCTTCTTCAGAAAAAGTAAAATCCGTTTTGATGAGAATGGGTTTTGATGATAAAATACGTTTATAAAAAATTGGTGTCAGACAACATGATGCAGATGAAAGGAAGTTAAACTCATGGGAAATGAAGTGCGTGTTCGTTATGCACCGAGTCCAACTGGTCATTTACATATTGGGAATGCTAGAACGGCTCTTTTCAACTATTTGTTCGCACGCAGCCAAGGCGGCAAATTTATTATTCGAATCGAGGATACGGATCAAAAGCGTAATGTAGAAGGTGGAGAAGAAAGCCAGCTTCGTCATTTGCAGTGGCTCGGGATTGATTGGGACGAGAGCATTGATAAAGATGGCGGCTACGGTCCTTACAGACAATCAGAGCGTAATGATATTTACAAAAAATATTATGACGAGCTGCTAGAGAAAGACTTGGCGTATAAGTGCTATTGTACGGCTGAAGAACTAGAAGAAGAGCGTGAAGCACAAATTGCCCGCAGTGAAATGCCTCGATACTCTGGTAAATGCAGTCATTTATCAAAAGAAGAAGAGGACAAGCTGATTGCTGAAGGAAGAGAGCCAAGCATCCGCTTCCGAGTGCCTAAAGGAGAAATCATCAAATTTGACGATATGGTCAAAGGCGAGATTTCATTTGAAACAGACGGCATCGGTGACTTTGTCATTGTGAAGAAAGATGGTACGCCAACGTATAACTTCGCTGTAGCAGTAGATGATCATTTGATGGAAATGACTCACATTCTTCGTGGTGAGGATCACATCTCGAATACACCTAAACAAATTATGGTCTTCAATGCATTTGGCTGGGATGTTCCGCTGTTCGGACATATGACGCTGATTGTAAACGAGAACCGCAAGAAATTAAGCAAACGTGATGAATCAATTATCCAGTTCATCGAACAGTATAAGAACTTGGGCTATTTACCAGAAGCTTTGTTTAACTTCATTGCACTACTTGGGTGGTCTCCAGTTGGCGAAGAGGAACTATTTACAAAAGAGCAGTTCATCGATATTTTCGATGTCAATCGACTTTCTAAGTCACCAGCTCTATTTGATATGCATAAACTAAAATGGGTCAATAACCAATACGTGAAAGCACTTGATCTTGATCAAGTTGTGGCACTTACACTTCCACATCTTCAAAAGGCAGGCAAGGTAAGCGAGCAGCTGACAGACGAAGAAAACACGTGGGTGCGCAAACTCATTTCTCTATACCACGAGCAATTGAGCTACGGAGCAGAAATTGTTGAGTTAACAGAGTTGTTCTTTAAGGAACAAATTGAGTATAATCAAGAGGCAAAGGAAGTTCTTGCAGAAGAGCAAGTACCAGAAGTGATGGCTTCGTTTGCAGGTCAGCTTGAACGTCTTGAGTCTTTCACACCTGATGAAATCAAGGCTGCCATTAAAGCGGTACAAAAAGAAACAGGGCATAAAGGCAAGAAACTATTCATGCCAATTCGTGTGGCTGTCACAGGACAAACGCATGGCCCAGAGCTTCCGCAAAGTATTGAACTACTAGGTAAAGAGACGGTATTAAACCGCATTAAACAAATATAAGGAAAATCGTTGCGAGGGAGAAGTACAATGTTTTCGCCTATCACAGAAAGAGTCTTCACCGGCTGAAAGAGACTTATGGGCAGACGTTGGAAATGCACCCTCAAGACCCTTGAGGAACACGTATGTTAGTATGCAAGGGCGGTACCCTCCGTTATGGGATGAAGTTGAGAAGGCTGCGAAATGAGGGCTTTCTAAACAGAGTGGAACCGCGTTTTCAAAACGTCTCTGTCATATGGCAGAGGCGTTTTTTATTTGTCCAAAAAAGAGAGCAAGTCCTAAGAGAGATTGATGGGGAAGAACGGGGGGAGCATGTGTTTTTCAAAATGCTGAAAGAAGATATTGATACTGTGTTTGATCAAGATCCTGCTGCTAGAAGCTATCTTGAAGTAGTGCTAACCTATTCAGGGCTTCATGCGATTTGGGCTCATCGTGTTGCGCATGCATTTTACAAGCGTAAGCTGTATTTTCTTGCGCGGATCATTTCTCAGGTCAGCCGGTTTTTCACAGGGGTTGAGATTCACCCAGCAGCAACCATCGGCCGGCGGTTCTTTATTGATCACGGCATGGGCGTCGTGATTGGGGAAACATGTGAAATTGGCGATAACGTCACTGTTTTCCAAGGCGTGACATTAGGGGGAACAGGGAAAGAAAAGGGAAAGCGGCATCCAACTATTTTGGACGATGCGCTGATTGCGACTGGTGCTAAGGTGCTCGGTTCCATTACCGTAGGAAAAGGGTCCAAGATTGGTGCGGGGTCTGTTGTGTTAAAAGACGTACCAGACCATTCTACTGTTGTAGGTATACCTGGGCGAGTGGTCGTTCAAAATGGAAAGAAAATCAATCGTGATCTCAATCATCAAGATTTGCCAGATCCCGTTTCTGATCGTTTCAAAGAATTGGAGCGAGAAATGGAAAAGCTAAAACGTGAGCTGGCTTCATTGAGCAGAAAGGAAGAACAATCATGACAATCAATATTTATAATACATTGACACGTAAGAAGGAAGAGTTTGTCCCGCTTGAACCAGGAAAGGTCAAAATGTATGTATGCGGACCAACCGTGTATAACTACATTCATATCGGGAATGCAAGACCGGCCATTGTATATGATACGGTACGTAAGTATTTAGAATATAGCGGCTATGATGTGAATTTCGTATCCAACTTTACTGATGTGGATGATAAACTCATCAAAGCAGCAAATGAATTAGGCGAGGATGTCCCAACGATTGCTGATCGATTTATCCAAGCATACTTTGAGGACGTCAGTGCATTAGGCTGCAAAAAAGCAGACCTTCACCCGCGAGTGACAGAAAATATGGATGATATCATTGCGTTTATCGCCACATTGATTGAAAAAGGCTACGCCTATGAAGCAGATGGTGACGTGTATTACAGCACACGCTCATTTGAAGGCTACGGAAAACTGTCTCACCAATCGATTGATGAATTAAAGACAGGTGCCCGTATTCGTGTAGGTGAAAAGAAAAGGGATGCACTCGACTTTGCATTATGGAAGGCCGCAAAGGATCAGGAGATTTCTTGGGATAGCCCGTGGGGCGAAGGGCGGCCAGGCTGGCACATCGAGTGCTCTGCGATGGTCAAAAAATATTTAGGCGATACGATTGACATTCATGCTGGCGGACAGGATTTAACGTTCCCTCATCACGAGAATGAGATTGCTCAATCTGAGGCTTTGACAGGAAAACCTTTTGCGAAGTATTGGATGCATAACGGGTATATTAATATTGAGAATGAAAAAATGTCAAAATCACTTGGGAACTTTGTGCTCGTACATGACATTATTAAAGAACAAGATCCAGATGTGCTTCGTTTCTTTATGCTGTCGGTTCACTATCGTCATCCAATCAATTACTCCATTGACTTATTGGAAAGTACAAAGAGTGCATTTAACAGACTCAAAACATCTTATTCAAATCTACATCATCGCCTTGAGAGCAGTACCAATTTAACAGAGGATAACACTGAATGGCTGACAAAGATTGAAGAGCAGCGAGCGACATTTATTTCTGAAATGAATGATGACTTCAATACGGCAAATGCCATCTCTGTTTTATTTGAACTAGCGAAACAAGCGAATTACTATATGGAAACTGATCATACTTCCGAGGAAGTGATCAAGGCATTTATTGGCTTGTTCCAAGAAATCACATCCGTCCTCGGCTTCTCACTAGAAGAAAAGCACACGCTTGACGAAGAGGTAGAAGCATTAATTGAGAAGCGGAATGAAGCTAGAAGGAATCGTGACTTCGCATTGTCTGATCAAATTCGTGACCAGCTAAAGAGCATGAATATTGTATTGGAGGACACTCCTCAAGGTACGCGCTGGAAAAGAGGAGAATAGGTCATGTTGAATTTTGAAAAGCTGAAAGACGGAAAACAGTTGAACGGACTTGCACTTGCTTATATGGGTGATGCCATTTTTGAAGTATATGTGAGGCATCACCTCCTTCAAATGGGGGCGACCAAACCAAATGAGCTTCATAAACGTGCAAGTAAGATCGTTTCAGCTAAATCTCAGGCCGCTATTTTATTTGAGCTTCAGCAGAAGGGCTTTTTCACAGAAGCGGAAGAAGCGGTGCTGAAAAGAGGAAGAAATGCAAAATCAGGCACAGTGCCTAAAAACACAGACGTTCAAACGTATCGTTATAGTACAGCGTTTGAAGCGCTCATGGGTTATTTATTTATCGAGAAGCAGGACGAACGCTTAGAAGAGTTAATTAGTCAGGCGATTGAAATCGGAACGTCAGGGAGGAAGACAAATGAGTCAGCAACATGATTATGTGATTGGGAAAAATGCAGTGATTGAAACGCTGAAGTCAGATCGGGAGTTATACAAGCTCTGGATGGCAGAAAACACTGTAAAAGGACAAGCCCAGCAGGTCATTGAACTCGCGAAAAAGCAAAATATCACCATTCAGTATGTTCCGAGGAAAAAGCTTGATCAGATGGTAACAGGTCAGCACCAGGGAATCGTTGCACAAGTAGCAGCATATGAATATGCAGAATTGGACGATCTGTATCAAATTGCTGAAAAGCGGAATGAACAACCATTTTTCATCATCTTAGATGAAATTGAAGATCCGCACAATTTAGGGTCGATCATGCGTACGGCCGATGCTGTTGGTGCACATGGAATCGTCATTCCAAAACGACGAGCGGTAGGCTTGACGACAACTGTTGCGAAAGCATCTACTGGAGCCATTGAACATATCCCGGTCGCAAAAGTAACCAATCTTTCCAGAGCTCTTGATGAAATGAAAGAAAGAGGAATTTGGGTCGCAGGAACAGATGCATCTGCGAAGCAGGACTACAGACAATTTGATGGCACGATGCCTCTCGCTCTTGTCATTGGCAGTGAAGGAAAAGGAATTGGCCGATTGATTAAGGAAAAATGTGATTTCTTGATTAAATTGCCAATGGCCGGGAAGGTCACTTCATTAAATGCATCAGTTGCCGCTAGTCTATTGATGTATGAAGTGTATCGAAAACGTTATCCGTTAGGAGAATAGAGATGGACATCCTCTTAGTCGATGGATACAACATGATAGGTGCATGGCCTCGTTTGCAGCACTTAAAAGAAAACAGCTTTGAAGAAGCCAGAGACGTGCTGATTCAACATTTAGCAGAATATCAAGCATATACAGGGTATCGAGTCATTGTCGTATTCGATGCCCATATGGTCAAAGGAATCGAAAAGAAGCGGACAAACCACCGAGTAGAGGTCATCTTTACAAGAGAAAATGAAACGGCTGATGAGCGGATTGAAAAACTGGCACAAGACTTAAATAACATTCGGACGCAAATTCATGTGGCGACCTCTGATTATACAGAACAATGGGCGATTTTTGGACAGGGTGCACTTCGTAAGTCAGCACGAGAGCTTTTAAGAGAGATAGAAGTGATTGAACGAAAGATTGAAACACGTGTCAAAAAGATTACTTCTGATAAACCAGCATCCAAAATTGAATTGTCAGAAGATGTATTGAAAACGTTTGAAAAATGGCGGCGGGGAAACTTGGAATAGCTTGACGATATTTCAACCATTATTGTATAATATTTCTATCTAGGTGCGGTCGGGGGGATCGAAGTGAATCTAAACAACAGCAAGGGTAAGTCCATCAGAGAGCAATTTTGCCAGTTGGAAGATGAACAAGTCATTGAAAGGGTTCATGTCGGAGATAGTGATGCGCTAGATTATTTAATAACGAAATACCGCAATTTTGTACGTGCGAAAGCAAGATCTTATTTCTTGATTGGAGCGGATCGAGAGGACATTGTCCAAGAGGGGATGATCGGACTTTATAAGTCTATCCGCGATTTCAGAGAGGACAAGCTTACTTCATTTAAGGCTTTTGCAGAATTATGTATTACCCGCCAAATTATCACCGCAATTAAAACAGCTACTCGCCAAAAACATATCCCGTTAAATTCCTATGTATCATTAGACAAGCCGATATACGATGAAGAATCGGACAGAACATTATTGGACGTCATTTCCGGTGCTAAAGCGCTTAACCCAGAAGATTTAATCATTAGCAAAGAAGAATTTGATGATATTGAAATGAAAATGGGTGAATTACTAAGCGAGCTGGAAAGAAAGGTACTTGTGCTTTATCTTGATGGCAGGTCCTATCAGGAGATTTCTGAAGATTTAAACCGTCATGTGAAATCAATTGATAACGCACTCCAAAGAGTAAAGAGAAAATTAGAGAAATATTTAGAGCTGCGCGAGATCAGTCTCTAATCAAACCTATATTGACAGCTTTTTCGACACTGTGATAAGGTACTAAGGAAATGATGTCGAGAAAATAGGTGTAAATATGAGGAAAAAGATTACTCTAGCCTGTAAAGACTGCGGAAGCCGCAATTATACGACAATGAAAAGTGTTGCTTCAGCAGCTGAAAGATTAGAAGTTAAGAAATATTGCAAGACTTGTAATTCACATAAAACACATTTAGAAACGAAGTAGGATTTGCGTTCTTTAATCTGTGGAGGTCTTTTACATGCGTATTATCAGTTTCTTAAAAAGTGTCGGGAAAGAAATGAAAAAGGTCAGCTGGCCAAAGAAAAACGAAATGGTCCGCTACACGATCACTGTTATTTTAACAGTCGTATTTTTTGCCATCTTTTTCTCTTTTCTTGATATAGGAATCTCACAATTAATCGAATTAATTCATTAATACTTGAATAATGGTCTGCTGAACGTGCTATAATAGATCATAATATGACTTGCCAAAAAACCCGTTTTACGGGTTTTTTCAATTGCTTGAAAATATTTACCGGTACTCGAGATTCGTCAAATAGACATTACGAAATGTGGGGAGGGAAGGACTAAATAGTCCTGAACGAAAATGGAAAAGAATTGGTATGTTGTGCATACGTACTCTGGCTATGAGAACAAAGTGAAAGCGAACTTGGAAAAGCGTGTTGAATCAATGGGCATGCAGGATAAAATTTTCCGCGTTGTTGTACCAGAAGAAGAAGAAACGGACATTAAAAATGGTAAGAAAAAAGTAGTGAAAAAGAAAGTATTCCCTGGATATGTGCTAGTAGAAATCGTCATGACTGACGATTCTTGGTATGTCGTTCGTAATACACCAGGTGTGACAGGATTCGTTGGATCAGCTGGATCAGGCTCTAAGCCGACAGCGTTATTACCTGGCGAAGCGGAAACCATTCTGAAGAGAATGGGACTTGAAGAGCGCAAGACAGAAATCGATTTTGAACTAAAAGAAACAGTCAAGGTCATCGATGGACCATTTGCTAACTTCACAGGCTCTATCGAAGAGATTGATTATGATAAAAGCAAAGTCAAAGTATTCGTTAATATGTTTGGTAGAGAAACTCCTGTGGAACTTGAGTTCACACAGATCGATAAATTGTAATTTAAAAGAGCTTGAAATGAGTGTATAGAAGTGGTAATATAGCAAAGGTACGTCTTGAGTTCGCTCAAGATCGCTAGCTAGTTATTTCGTCATTCATATAAAGAATGAAGTTGTTGAGTGGGAGGGGGATTCCCCTATTACCACATCACGGACTTTAAGGAGGTGTGTCTCGTGGCTAAAAAAGTAGTAAAAGTTGTTAAATTGCAAATTCCTGCTGGAAAAGCTAACCCAGCTCCACCAGTTGGACCTGCACTAGGTCAAGCCGGTGTTAATATCATGGGATTCTGTAAGGAGTTTAACGCTCGTACAGCTGACCAAGCTGGTCTTATCATTCCTGTTGAAATTTCGGTTTTTGAAGACCGTTCATTTACATTTATTACTAAAACTCCACCTGCTGCAGTATTACTTAAAAAAGCAGCTGGTATTGAGTCTGGTTCTGGTGAACCTAACCGTAATAAAGTGGCAACTGTTAAGCGTGATAAAGTACGCGAAATCGCGGAAACAAAAATGCCTGACTTAAACGCTGCTAGCGTTGAATCAGCTATGCGCATGGTTGAAGGTACTGCACGCAGTATGGGTATTGTCATCGAAGATTAATTTTTTGTCTTGTTGGGTTGCGAGTTTGGTTTTGACAAGTTCGCAACCCTTATTCGTGGGAGGTTATTCCGCTAAAACCACATAAGGAGGATTTTTATAATGGCTAAAAAAGGTAAAAAGTATGTAGAAGCTGCTAAGCTGATCGATCGTACAAAAGCGTATGATGTTGCTGAAGCTGTTTCTCTTACAAAAAAAGCAAATACAGCGAAATTTGATGCGACTGTAGAAGTTGCTTTTCGTTTGGGCGTAGACCCTCGTAAAAACGATCAACAAATCCGCGGTGCAGTTGTACTTCCTAATGGAACTGGTAAAACTCAACGCGTTCTTGTGTTCGCTAAAGGCGAAAAAGCAAAAGAAGCAGAAGCTGCTGGAGCAGACTACGTTGGAGATTCTGATTACATCACTAAAATCCAACAAGGCTGGTTCGAATTCGATGTAATCGTTGCGACACCTGACATGATGGGTGAAGTTGGTAAGATCGGTCGTGTACTTGGACCAAAAGGTCTTATGCCAAACCCTAAAACAGGAACTGTAACTTTCGAAGTAGAAAAAGCAATCAATGAAATCAAAGCTGGTAAAGTAGAATACCGCGTTGATAAAGCTGGTAACATCCACGCGCCAATCGGAAAGGTTTCTTTCGAGGACGAAAAGCTTGTTGAGAACTTTGCAACAATCTATGACACAATCCTTAAAGCAAAACCTGCAGCGGCTAAAGGTGTATACGTGAAAAACGTTTCTGTTACATCTACTATGGGCCCTGGCGTGAAAGTGGATCCATCTTCTTTCTCTGCAAAATAATTCTTGACTTATCACAACCGTTTTGATAATATCAAAATGTTGTAAAATAGAATAATCATTTATACCGTAGACAGCAGGGGCCTTATGGCTTAATTAACCCGCCGAGGTGTATATGTCACAGTCTTACGTTAACGTATGCTTGTATATACAGCCTCCATGTCTTAATGGAGGCTTTTTATATGGAGAACCGTTCGTTAGGAACGTGATGGCCTGATCGGTATAAGTGTTACACAAAGAATGTACAGGAGGTGTAACCATGAGCAATGCAATCGATACTAAAAAAGTTGTCGTTGATGAAATTACTTCTAAGTTTAAAGACAGTATGTCTACTGTAATCGTAGATTACCGCGGTCTTTCAGTTTCTGAAGTGACTGAACTTCGTAAACAGCTTCGTGATGCTGGCGTAGAATTCAAAGTTTACAAAAATACTTTGACTCGCCGTGCAGTTGAACAAGTTGAACTAACGGGTTTAAACGATTTCTTAACAGGTCCAAACGCTATCGCATTCAGTAACGAAGATGTTATCGCACCTGCGAAAATCATCAACGAATTTGCGAAAAGCCACGAAGCTTTAGAAATCAAAGCTGGTGTTATCGAAGGAAACGTAGCGACTGTAGAAGAAGTGAAGGCTCTTGCGGAACTTCCGTCTCGCGAAGGCTTACTTTCTATGTTGCTTAGCGTTCTTCAAGCTCCAGTTCGTAACCTTGCTCTTGCTACTAAAGCAGTTGCAGATCAAAAAGAAGAACAAGGCGCTTAATGCGTACTTGACGTAAAAAAACTTAAAATGGAGGAATTACAAATGGCTTTAAATATCGAAGAAATCATTGCTTCAGTTAAAGAAGCAACTGTACTTGAGTTAAACGACTTAGTAAAAGCAATCGAAGAAGAATTTGGCGTAACTGCTGCTGCTCCTGTAGCTGTAGCTGCTGGTGGCGGTGCTGCTGCTGAAGAAAAAACTGATTTTGATCTAGTACTTGCTGGTGCTGGAGACCAAAAAATCAAAGTTATCAAAGTGGTTCGTGAAATCACTGGTCTTGGCTTGAAAGAAGCTAAAGAACTTGTTGACAACACTCCAAAACCACTTAAAGAAGGTATTGCTAAAGAAGAAGCTGAAGAACTTAAAGCTAAGCTTGAAGAAGTTGGCGCTTCTGTAGAAGTTAAGTAATCTTCGCCTAATCTTTTGGGAAAGCTCGCTTTTACTGGCGGGCTTTTTCTTTTCTTATCTCCTGAAACGATTGAATCCAGAGGAGGTCCATTCACCATGAGTGACCACTATTATACGGAAAAGCCATCAGTGAAAAGCAATAAACAGACATGGGACTTCACCTTGAGAAACCGTAGCTTTACTTTTACAAGTGACAGTGGAGTGTTTTCTAAGAAAGAAGTCGACTATGGTTCGAGGCTTTTAATTGAAGCTTTTGAAGAACCTGACTTGGATGGCGACGTCTTAGATGTCGGTTGCGGTTATGGACCGATCGGCTTATCGTTAGCAAACGAAATGACAGGCCGCACCATTCATATGATTGATGTGAACGAAAGAGCAGTCGAACTTTCAAAGGAAAACGCTAAGCATAATCGCATTGATAATGTCCGCATCTATCAAAGTGATTTGTTCTCGAATGTTCATTCATCAGCTGCTTTTGCCTCTATACTGACCAATCCCCCAATACGGGCAGGGAAGAAAGTAGTACATGCGATCTTTGAAAAAAGTGCTGATCATTTATTGCCGGAAGGTGAGTTGTGGGTGGTTATTCAGAAAAAACAAGGTGGACCATCTGCGATTGAGAAATTAGAGCAACTTTTTGGAGAAGTGACGGTCGTTATGAAAAAAAAGGGCTACTATATTATCAAAGCTAAAAAAGTTTGACGCAGTTTCCTAGCTGTGTTAACATTATAAAATGCCAATGTGTATATTTTGCTTGATAGGCTTAAAAAACAACTATTTTGTATAAATTATGCATACTTGGGAAAACTAATAAAATCGGTATTTGTTTTTGGATGTGGTTTTCTTATTTTAGAAACCCTTTTTTCTTTTGTCTTGTAAAAGTATTTCTTTACTGACATTTGAAAGACAGAAATACTTTTTACACATATAATACGCATGATTTGAGGGGTGAATCAGTTGACAGGTCAACTAGTTCAGTATGGACGACACCGCCAGCGCAGAAGCTACGCACGCATAAGCGAAGTGTTAGAATTACCAAATCTCATTGAAATTCAAACCTCTTCTTATCAGTGGTTTCTTGATGAGGGTCTTAGAGAGATGTTTCAAGATATATCCCCAATTGAGGATTTTACTGGTAACCTTTCTCTTGAATTCATTGATTACAGCCTAGGGGATCCTAAGTATCCTGTAGCAGAATCAAAAGAACGTGATGTAACTTACTCTGCTCCACTAAGAGTAAAAGTTCGTTTAATTAACAAAGAAACTGGAGAAGTAAAAGACCAAGATGTGTTTATGGGTGATTTCCCAATCATGACAGACACAGGTACTTTTATCATTAATGGTGCGGAACGTGTAATCGTTTCTCAGTTAGTACGTTCTCCAAGTGTATATTTCAGTGGTAAAGTAGACAAAAACGGTAAAAAAGGTTTTACTGCGACTGTCATTCCAAACCGTGGCGCATGGTTAGAATACGAAACTGATGCGAAGGATGTAGTCTATGTACGCATCGATCGCACACGTAAGTTGCCGGTTACGGTTCTTTTGCGTGCTCTCGGCTTCAGCTCTGATCAAGAGATTCTTGACCTCATTGGCGAGAATGAATACTTACGCAACACGTTGGAAAAAGACAATACAGAGAATGCCGATAAAGCACTTCTCGAAATCTACGAGCGTCTTCGTCCCGGAGAGCCACCAACTGTTGAAAATGCGAAAAGCTTGCTAGACTCTCGCTTCTTTGATCCGAAGAGATATGACTTAGCAAATGTTGGACGCTACAAGATTAATAAGAAGCTTCATATTAAAAATAGACTATTCAATCAAAAATTGGCTGAAACGCTAGTTGATCCTGAAACAGGTGAAATCCTAGCAGAAAAAGGTCAAATTTTAGATAGAAGAGTGCTTGATAAAGTTCTTCCATACTTAGAAAACGGCATCGGATTTAGAAAGCTTTATCCAAACGGTGGCGTAGTAGAAGATGAAGTAGAACTTCAATCTATCAAGATTTATGCACCAACTGATCAAGAAGGCGAGCAAGTGATCAACGTGATTGGTAATGCATATGTAGAGGAAGCTGTGAAGAACATCACGCCTTCTGACATCATTGCTTCAATCAGTTACTTCTTTAACCTGCTTCATGGAGTAGGTGACACAGATGATATCGATCACCTTGGTAACCGTCGTCTGCGTTCTGTAGGTGAACTTCTGCAAAACCAATTCCGTATTGGTTTAAGCAGAATGGAGCGTGTTGTTCGTGAAAGAATGTCGATTCAAGACACGAACACGATCACACCTCAGCAGCTGATCAACATCCGTCCTGTGATCGCTTCTATCAAAGAGTTCTTTGGTAGCTCTCAGCTTTCTCAGTTCATGGATCAAACAAACCCGCTTGCTGAATTGACGCACAAACGTCGTCTGTCAGCGCTTGGACCGGGTGGTTTGACACGTGAGCGTGCAGGAATGGAAGTTCGTGACGTTCACTACTCTCACTATGGGCGTATGTGTCCGATTGAAACACCAGAGGGTCCAAACATTGGTTTGATCAACTCTCTATCTTCATTTGCAAAAGTGAATCGCTTCGGCTTTATTGAAACACCTTACCGCCGGGTTGACCCTGAAACAGGTAAAGTGACGCCGAGAATCGATTACTTAACGGCTGATGAAGAGGATAACTACGTTGTAGCACAAGCGAACGCTATATTAGGTGAAGATGGTTCGTTTATCGATGATAATATCATTGCTCGTTTTAGAGGGGAAAACACCGTTGTTCCTCGAAACCGCGTTGACTACATGGATGTTTCGCCAAAGCAGGTTGTTTCTGCGGCGACAGCATGTATCCCATTCTTAGAAAACGATGACTCTAACCGTGCTCTAATGGGAGCAAACATGCAACGTCAGGCTGTGCCTTTGATGCAGCCGGAATCACCGATTGTTGGTACAGGTATGGAGTATGTATCAGGTAAAGATTCTGGTGCTGCTGTGATCTGCCGTTACCCAGGTGTTGTAGAACGTGTTGAAGCGAAGAATATTTGGGTTCGCCGTTATGAAGACGTTGACGGGCAACAAGTCAAAGGAAACCTAGACAAATACAGCTTGCTGAAATTTGTCCGCTCTAACCAAGGGACTTGCTACAACCAGCGCCCAATTGTAAGTGTTGGAGATGAAGTCGTCAAAGGAGAAATCCTTGCAGACGGTCCTTCTATGGAAAAAGGTGAATTGGCTCTAGGACGTAACGTCATGGTCGGCTTCATGACTTGGGACGGTTACAACTATGAGGATGCGATCATTATGAGTGAGCGCCTTGTAAAAGATGACGTCTACACTTCTATTCATATTGAAGAATATGAATCAGAAGCTCGTGATACAAAGCTTGGACCAGAAGAAATTACGCGTGATATTCCAAACGTTGGGGAGGATGCTTTACGCAACCTTGACGAGCGCGGAATCATCCGTATTGGTGCAGAAGTAAAAGACGGAGACCTTCTTGTCGGGAAAGTAACGCCTAAAGGTGTAACAGAACTAACAGCTGAAGAACGTCTATTACATGCAATCTTCGGTGAAAAGGCTCGTGAAGTACGTGATACGTCTCTACGTGTACCACACGGCGGCGGCGGAATCATCCATGATGTCAAAGTCTTTAACCGTGAAGATGGAGATGAATTACCACCAGGTGTTAACCAGTTAGTCCGTGTATACATCGTTCAGAAGCGTAAAATTTCTGAAGGTGACAAAATGGCCGGACGACATGGTAACAAAGGTGTTATCTCTAAGATTCTTCCAGAAGAAGATATGCCGTATCTTCCAGATGGAACACCGATTGATATCATGTTAAACCCACTAGGGGTACCATCTCGTATGAATATCGGTCAGGTACTTGAGCTTCATATGGGTATGGCTGCACGTTACCTAGGCATCCACATTGCGTCACCAGTATTTGATGGTGCTCGTGAGGAAGATGTTTGGGAAACGCTTGAAGAAGCAGGTATGTCCCGTGATGCGAAAACAGTCCTTTATGACGGTCGAACTGGTGAACCATTCGACAACCGTGTATCTGTTGGAATCATGTATATGATCAAACTGGCTCACATGGTTGACGATAAACTTCACGCACGTTCAACTGGACCATACTCACTTGTTACGCAGCAGCCACTGGGCGGTAAAGCACAGTTTGGTGGACAGCGTTTCGGAGAGATGGAAGTATGGGCACTTGAAGCTTACGGTGCAGCATATACACTTCAAGAAATCTTAACTGTAAAATCGGATGACGTTGTGGGTCGTGTGAAAACATACGAAGCGATCGTCAAAGGGGATAACGTACCTGAACCAGGTGTCCCTGAATCATTCAAAGTATTAATTAAAGAACTTCAAAGTTTAGGTATGGATGTGAAAATCCTATCTGGCGATGAAGAAGAGATAGAAATGAGAGATTTAGAAGACGATGAGGAAACGAAGAAAGCAGACGGATTAGCGTTATCTAATGACGAAGATGCTGCAGACCTCGCACCTGTCGATCTTGAACGTGACGCAGTCACAAAAGAATAGCAGAAACGATTAGAGCAAGTGACTAGGGTATAACCCGAAGATTAAAAGGGAGGTAGGCCCCTTGCTAGATGTGAACAATTTTGAGTATATGAACATCGGTCTCGCATCACCTGATAAAATCCGTTCTTGGTCTTTTGGTGAAGTGAAAAAGCCTGAAACGATTAACTATCGTACACTGAAACCGGAAAAAGATGGTCTCTTTTGTGAACGTATCTTCGGACCGCAAAAAGACTGGGAATGTCATTGTGGAAAGTATAAACGCGTTCGTTATAAGGGTGTTGTATGTGACCGTTGTGGTGTAGAAGTAACACGGGCAAAAGTCCGTCGTGAGAGAATGGGGCATATCGAACTGGCTGCCCCAGTTTCCCACATTTGGTATTTCAAAGGTATCCCAAGCCGTATGGGTCTTGTTCTAGATATGTCACCACGTGCGTTAGAAGAAGTGATTTACTTCGCTTCTTACGTCGTGACTGATCCGGGCAACACACCGCTTGAGAAGAAACAACTTCTTTCTGAGAAAGAATTCCGTGCTTATTTAGATAAATATGGTAACACCTTCCAAGCAGCTATGGGTGCAGAAGCAATTAACAAACTTCTTCAAGATATCGATCTTGTGAAAGAAGTAGATACACTCAAAGAAGAGCTGAAAACAGCTCAAGGACAGCGTCGTACACGTGCGATCAAACGCCTTGAAGTGTTGGAAGCTTTCCGTAACTCAGGAAACAAACCGTCTTGGATGATCCTTGATGTACTTCCGGTTATTCCACCAGAATTACGTCCAATGGTTCAGCTTGATGGCGGACGTTTTGCTACTTCTGACTTGAACGACCTTTATCGTCGTGTCATCAACCGTAACAATCGTCTGAAACGTTTATTAGATCTTGGCGCGCCAAGCATCATCGTTCAGAACGAGAAGCGTATGCTTCAAGAAGCTGTCGATGCCTTGATTGATAATGGACGTAGAGGCCGACCAGTAACAGGACCAGGAAATAGACCATTGAAATCTCTTTCTCACATGCTGAAAGGGAAACAAGGGCGTTTCCGTCAAAACTTGCTTGGTAAACGTGTTGACTATTCTGGACGTTCCGTTATCGTCGTTGGACCACATTTGAAAATGTATCAGTGTGGACTTCCGAAAGAAATGGCTCTTGAACTATTCAAACCATTCGTGATGAAGGAGCTTGTTGAAAAAGGATTAGCTCACAACATTAAGAGCGCGAAACGTAAGATTGAGCGCGTGCAGCCGGAAGTTTGGGATGTTTTAGAATCAGTGATTCGTGAGCATCCAGTCTTACTAAACCGTGCACCAACTCTTCACAGACTTGGTATTCAAGCGTTTGAACCTACACTTGTGGAAGGACGCGCAATTCGTCTGCATCCACTTGTATGTACTGCCTACAACGCTGACTTTGATGGTGACCAAATGGCGGTTCACGTACCATTATCTGCTGAAGCTCAAGCTGAAGCTCGTATCTTAATGCTTGCTGCTCAAAACATTTTGAACCCGAAAGATGGAAAACCTGTTGTTACGCCATCTCAGGATATGGTGCTAGGTAACTACTACCTTACACTTGAGCGTAAAGGTGCTATCGGAGAAGGTATGGTCTTCAAAGATACGAACGAAGCCCTTCTAGCTTATCAAAATGGGTATGTGCATCTTCATACACGTGTAGCTGTTGCAGCTAACTCGTTGAAGAATGTGACATTCACTGATGAACAGCGTTCTAAATTGTTGATTACAACAGTTGGAAAACTAATCTTTAACGAAATCTTACCGGAATCATTCCCTTACATGAATGAGCCGACAAAGAGCAATATTGAAGAAAAAACGCCTGACCGCTTCTTCCTTGAAAAAGGAGAAGATGTCAAAGCTGCGATCGAGAAACAAGAAATCAATGCGCCGTTCAAAAAAGGTATTTTAGGTAAAATCATTGCGGAAATCTTTAAGAGATTCCATATCACTGAGACATCTAAAATGCTTGACCGCATGAAAAATCTTGGTTTCAAATACTCTACTAAAGCGGGTATTACGGTTGGGGTGTCTGATATCGTCGTATTAGATGATAAACAGAAGATCCTCGAAGAAGCGCAAGCAAAAGTAGATAACGTCATGAAGCAATTCAGACGTGGTTTGATTACTGAAGAAGAGCGTTACGAGAGAGTCATTTCGATCTGGAGTTCTTCTAAAGATGTCATCCAAGGTAAACTGATGAAGTCCCTTGATGAAGTCAACCCTATCTACATGATGAGTGACTCTGGAGCGCGTGGTAACGCATCTAACTTCACTCAGTTGGCTGGTATGCGTGGTCTGATGGCCAACCCGGCTGGACGTATCATTGAACTTCCGATTAAATCTAGTTTCCGTGAAGGTTTAACCGTATTGGAATACTTTATTTCCACTCACGGAGCGCGTAAAGGTCTTGCCGATACAGCTCTTAAAACAGCTGACTCTGGTTACCTCACGCGTCGTCTCGTTGACGTTGCGCAGGATGTTATCATCCGTGAAACAGATTGCGGTACAGACCGTGGAATCTTGGCGAAGTCCATTAAAGAAGGAAATGAAATTATTGAGAAACTTGAAGAACGTCTTATCGGACGTTTTGCAAGAAAACCAATTGTTCATCCTGAAACGGGCGAAGTCATTGTTGGCGAAAACGAACTAATTGATGAAGATAAAGCACTTGAAGTAGTTGAAGCAGGAATCGAGGAAGTATGGATCCGTTCTGCATTTACATGTAACACGCCTCATGGTGTATGTAAACGATGCTACGGCCGTAACCTTGCAACTGGTACTGACGTTGAAGTCGGTGAAGCAGTTGGAATCATCGCTGCACAATCGATCGGTGAGCCAGGAACACAGCTTACAATGCGTACGTTCCACACCGGTGGGGTAGCAGGAGACGATATCACTCAAGGTTTACCTCGTATCCAAGAGTTATTTGAAGCGCGTAATCCGAAAGGGCAGGCAACCATTTCTGAAATTGATGGTGTCGTTGCTGAAATTAACGATGTTCGTGACAAGCAACAGGAAATTGTGGTTCAAGGCGAAGTTGAAACTCGCTCTTACACAGCTCCTTACAATGCACGTCTGAAAGTTGTTGAAGGTGACAAAGTCACTCGTGGTCAAGTACTGACAGAAGGTTCAATCGATCCGAAAGAACTTCTTAAAGTGACTGACATGACAGCTGTTCAAGAATATCTGCTTCATGAAGTACAAAAAGTATACCGTATGCAAGGGGTAGAAATCGGAGATAAGCACGTAGAAGTAATGGTTCGCCAAATGCTTCGTAAAGTGCGTGTCGCTGATGCAGGGGATACAGATGTATTACCAGGCACACTTCTTGATGTACACCAATTCACAGAAGCGAACAAAAAAGTACTATTCGAAGGCAAACGTCCTGCAACAGGCCGTCCAGTTCTTCTTGGTATTACAAAAGCATCGCTTGAAACAGACTCATTCTTGTCTGCAGCATCCTTCCAAGAAACGACTCGTGTCCTAACAGATGCGGCGATCAAAGGAAAACGTGATGAACTGCTTGGCTTGAAAGAGAATGTCATCATCGGTAAACTTGTTCCTGCTGGAACTGGAATGCCAAACTACCGTAAAGTTAAGCCGGTTTCACAAGTGCAGCCGTCTGATGATATGGTTCCTGTAGAGTAATCTTTCTCTTAAGATTTCTATAAAAATCATCAAAAAATGGTGAAGGATGTCAAGATTATCTGTCAAACGATATTGACATCCTTCTGCCATGATGATAATATAACCAAGGTGCTCAAAATAAAACCTGTTACTTTGGAGGATATTCGATGTCTTATGATAAAGTATCACAGGCTCAATCCATTATTATTGGTACGAAGCAAACAGTAAAAGCTCTGAAACGAGATTCAGTGAAGGAAATCGTCGTAGCGAAAGATGCTGATCCTGCTTTAACCGCTAGTGTAATGAAACTAGCGCAAGAGAAGGGTGTAGACATTTTAGTGGTAGATTCCATGAAAAAGCTCGGCAAGGCCTGCGGAATTGAAGTTGGGGCAGCAGCTGTTGCCATTATGTTATAGCGTACTTGTTTTGTTTTTGCATGCTTAAAATGCAAAAGCATTGTTTTTTGCCTTTTGATGAACCACCTGGGTATGTGGGTTATAAAAAAAGTAATGAAGGGAGGAATAACAACATGCCTACAATTAATCAGCTAATACGCAAAGGACGCGTGAGTAAAGTTGAAAACTCAAAGTCTCCTGCACTTAACAAAGGATACAACAGTTTCAAAAAAGAGCACACTAACGTAACATCTCCACAGAAGCGCGGGGTTTGTACTCGTGTCGGTACAATGACACCGAAAAAACCAAACTCAGCACTACGTAAATATGCTCGTGTACGTTTGTCTAACCTGATTGAGGTAACAGCTTACATTCCTGGTATCGGACATAACCTACAAGAGCACAGTGTAGTACTTATCCGTGGCGGACGTGTAAAAGACTTACCGGGTGTACGTTACCACATCGTTCGTGGTGCGCTTGATACTGCCGGAGTTGACGGTCGTATGCAAGGACGTTCTAAATACGGAACAAAACGCCCTAAACAAAGCAAATAATATAAACAAACATAAGGGTTTTTAGAAGTTGAGTTCAGATCAGTGGAGTCAGGCAGCTGGCAATGAAATTGAGATGAAAGACAGATAGAAATCCTTTTAAAAGAGAAGGGAGGCTATTCAGATGCCACGTAAAGGTCCTGTAGCAAAAAGAGACGTTTTGCCAGATCCAATTTACAATTCTAAACTTGTATCTCGTTTGATCAACAAAATGATGATCGACGGTAAAAGAGGAAAGTCACAAACTATTCTCTACAAGTCATTTGATATCATCAAAGAACGTACTGGTAATGAAGCGATGGAGGTTTTCGAACAAGCCTTGAAAAACATCATGCCAGTTCTTGAAGTTAAAGCACGTCGTGTAGGTGGAGCTAACTACCAAGTTCCTGTAGAAGTTCGCCCAGACCGTCGTACGACTTTAGGTCTTCGCTGGTTAGTAAACTACGCTCGTCTTCGTGGAGAAAAAACGATGGAAGAGCGTCTTGCTAACGAAATCCTTGACGCAGCTAACAACACTGGTGCTGCTGTTAAGAAACGTGAAGATACACACAAAATGGCAGAAGCGAACAAAGCATTCGCTCACTACCGCTGGTAGGATTTATACCAAACTAAAAAAACTATTCCCTAATAAGGAAGGAGAAATTACCCAATGGCAAGAGAGTTCTCCTTAGACAAAACTCGTAATATTGGTATCATGGCTCACATCGATGCCGGTAAAACGACAACGACTGAGCGTATCTTGTACTACACTGGTCGTATCCATAAAATTGGTGAAACTCACGAAGGAGCTTCACAAATGGACTGGATGGAGCAGGAGCAAGAACGTGGTATTACAATCACTTCTGCTGCTACTACAGCACAATGGAAAGGTTACCGTGTAAACATCATTGATACACCAGGACACGTAGACTTCACTGTTGAAGTTGAACGTTCTTTACGTGTACTTGATGGTGCGGTTGCTGTTCTTGATGCACAATCAGGTGTAGAGCCTCAAACTGAAACAGTTTGGCGCCAAGCAACAACTTACGGAGTACCTCGTATCGTATTCGTTAACAAAATGGATAAAACCGGTGCGGACTTCCTTTACTCTGTAAGCACATTAAGAGATCGTCTTCAAGCGAACGCTCATGCAATTCAATTGCCGATCGGCGCTGAAGATCAATTCGAAGGAATCATCGACCTTGTAGAAAACGTAGCATACTTCTACGAAGATGACCTTGGAACTCGCTCTGATGCACAAGAAATCCCTGCTGAGTATAAAGACAAAGCTGAAGAGCTTCGAAGCAGCTTAATTGAAGCTGTCGCTGAGCTTGATGAAGAGCTTATGGAAAAATACCTTGAGGGTGAAGAAATCACAATTCCTGAATTGAAAGCTGCAATCCGTAAAGGAACTTTGAATGTTGAATTCTACCCAGTTCTTGTTGGATCTGCTTTCAAAAACAAAGGTGTTCAGCTTGTACTTGACGCTGTGCTTGACTACCTTCCTGCACCAACTGATGTTGCTGCAATCAAAGGTACATTGCCAGATACAAATGAAGAGGTTGTACGTGAGTCTACTGATGACGCACCATTCGCAGCTCTTGCATTTAAAGTTATGACTGACCCTTATGTTGGGAAACTAACTTTCTTCCGCGTATACTCTGGAACACTTGATTCTGGTTCTTACGTGAAGAACTCTTCTAAGAACAAGCGTGAGCGTGTTGGACGTATCCTTCAAATGCACGCAAACAGCCGTGAAGAAATCTCTACTGTATATGCAGGGGATATCGCAGCAGCTGTTGGTCTTAAAGATACATCTACTGGTGATACTCTTTGTGACGAGAAAAATCTTGTTATCCTTGAGTCTATGGAATTCCCAGAGCCAGTTATCGATGTAGCTATCGAGCCTAAATCTAAGGCTGACCAAGATAAAATGGGTATCGCTTTAGCTAAACTAGCTGAAGAGGATCCAACATTCCGTACACAAACAAACACTGAAACTGGTCAAACGATCATCTCTGGTATGGGTGAGCTTCACCTTGATATCATTGTTGACCGTATGAAGCGTGAGTTCAAGGTTGAAGCTAACGTAGGAGCTCCTCAAGTTGCGTACCGTGAAACATTCCGTTCTAGTGCAAAAGTTGAAGGTAAATTCGTACGTCAGTCTGGTGGACGCGGTCAGTTCGGACACGTTTGGATCGAATTCGAACCAAACGAAGAAGGCGCAGGCTTCGAATTCACAAATGCAATCGTCGGTGGGGTTGTTCCACGTGAATACATTCCAGCAATTCAAGCAGGTCTTGAAGATTCACTAGAAAATGGTGTATTAGCTGGATTCCCATTAATCGACATCAAAGCAAAATTATTCGATGGATCTTACCACGATGTTGACTCTAACGAAATGGCGTTTAAAATTGCTGCATCTATGGCATTGAAAAATGCTGTCAGCAAATGTAACCCAGTTCTACTTGAGCCAATGATGAAAGTAGAAGTCGTTATCCCAGAAGAATACATGGGAGACATCATGGGTGATATCACATCTCGTCGTGGACGTGTAGAAGGTATGGAAGCTCGCGGTAACGCTCAAGTTGTTCGCGCTATGGTTCCACTTTCTGAAATGTTCGGATATGCAACTGCACTCCGTTCTAACACACAAGGACGCGGTACTTTCACTATGCACATGGATCACTACGAAGAAGTGCCTAAGAGCATCAGTGAAGAAATCATCAAAAAAAATAAAGGTGAATAATTGATTTTGCCTTTAAACTAAAGTATAACTACTATTGAAGATCAGAAAGTGGGAGGTAACTCTTCACTTTCTATCACTCATACCAAATACAATGAACCTTTAAGGAGGATTTTTAGAATGGCTAAAGAAAAATTCGACCGTTCCAAATCGCATGCTAACATTGGTACAATTGGACACGTTGACCATGGTAAAACAACTCTAACTGCTGCTATCTCAACAGTTCTTCATAAGAAATCTGGTAAAGGTACAGCTATGGCTTATGACCAAATCGATGGTGCTCCAGAAGAGCGCGAGCGTGGAATCACAATCTCAACTGCACACGTTGAGTATGAAACTGAAACTCGTCACTATGCACACGTAGACTGCCCAGGACACGCTGACTATGTTAAAAACATGATCACTGGTGCTGCTCAAATGGACGGCGCGATCTTAGTAGTATCTGCTGCTGATGGTCCAATGCCACAAACACGTGAGCACATCCTACTTTCTCGTAACGTAGGTGTTCCTTACATCGTAGTATTCCTTAACAAATGTGACATGGTTGACGATGAAGAGTTACTTGAACTTGTTGAAATGGAAGTTCGTGACCTTCTTTCTGACTATGACTTCCCTGGTGACGATGTACCAGTTATCAAAGGTTCTGCTCTTAAAGCTCTTGAAGGTGATGCTGATTACGAAGCAAAAATCTTCGAACTTATGGATGCGGTTGATGAGTACATCCCAACTCCAGAGCGTGACACTGAGAAGCCATTCATGATGCCAGTTGAGGACGTATTCTCAATCACTGGTCGTGGAACAGTTGCTACTGGTCGTGTTGAGCGTGGACAAGTTAAAGTCGGTGACGAAGTTGAAATCATCGGTCTTCAAGAAGAAAACGGTAAAACAACTGTTACAGGTGTTGAAATGTTCCGTAAACTTCTTGACTATGCTGAAGCTGGTGACAACATCGGTGCACTACTTCGTGGTGTATCTCGTGAAGATATCCAACGTGGTCAAGTACTTGCTAAACCAGGTACAATCACTCCACATAGCCGTTTCAAAGCTGAAGTTTATGTACTTTCTAAAGAAGAGGGTGGACGTCACACTCCATTCTTCACTAACTACCGTCCGCAGTTCTACTTCCGTACAACTGACGTAACTGGTATCGTACATCTTCCAGAAGGTACTGAAATGGTAATGCCTGGCGATAACACTGAGATGGAAGTTGAACTTATCTCTACTATCGCTATCGAAGAAGGAACTCGTTTCTCTATCCGTGAGGGTGGACGTACTGTAGGTTCTGGCGTCGTTTCTACTATCATTAAGTAATAACAGTAAAAAGAGACTCCTTGCAAAAGGGTCTCTTTTTTTGCTTTTCCAGTGCATAACGGCTACTATAAGCTATAGAATCTAAATGGAACCGAGAGGATCACTGGAATGGCGAAGACAATGTTGAAAAAGTGGCCGATTGGCGGGCTTGATCAATGGATTATGATAAAAGAAGATCAAGCAGAAAAAACAAAACCCGTTTTATTATTTTTACACGGTGGCCCAGGGTCAGCTCAAATGAGTTATATCGATTCCTTTCATAAGGAACTTGATCAAGACTTCACTGTTGTTCATTGGGACCAGCGCGGTGCAGGATTGTCTTATCAAAAAAACATTCCTGAGTCTTCTATGACCATTGGGCAATTCGTAGAGGATACGATTGAGCTTACAGAAAAACTGCTTTCTTATAATGATCAAACGAAAATATACATTGCAGGTTATTCATGGGGATCATTAATAGCGATACAAGCTGTACATAAACGACCAGATTTGTATCATGCCTAT
Organism: Bacillus sp. Leaf49; assembly: GCF_001426125.1. Taxonomy (NCBI): domain Bacteria; kingdom Bacillati; phylum Bacillota; class Bacilli; order Caryophanales; family Bacillaceae; genus Bacillus; species Bacillus sp. Leaf49. The sequence continues at coordinate 33,477 of NZ_LMRK01000006.1, forward strand.
TATGGAATTAGTCAGGTGGTTGATGTATTAAAAGAGGATATTGTATCGTACGAACTTCTTCTAAAAAAATATCAAGGAAAGCATTTCATTACTAGATGTCTAAAATTGCTGACACCACCCCCTTGGAAACGCACCTTTGCTCATGCTTTGTTCTCTCTATACAAAGAGTTCGCAAAAGTAGGGCTCACGCATAGGTGGAAGCCACTTTTTCAAATGCTGTATGCATTTCTCGTTAGTAAGCATTATCAGCTAAAAGATAAGTGGAAATTCCTTATGGGACAGAAGTATAGCCAGGATTTGCTGTGGGACGAGCTGATGAACGAAAGCATTCAATACCGAGTTTCTTCTATATTAATACCCTGCTACTTTATCATCGGGGAACATGACATGATTACTCCAGCTGCTGTATCAAAACCATATGTTGATCAACTTACAGCACCAATAAAAGAGTGGTTTACTTTTAAAGAATCTGCGCATTCTCCGCATATTGAAGAGCCAGAAGAATTTATTCGTATCGTCAGGAAGACAGCTACACATCATCTTCAGGGAAAGCTTGATTTATAGGCTGAACCCCTGTATAATATGAAAAGTGTGCAAATCATAAATTTATCCGATTTATTATTGCAACACGCAGGCCAATTTGGTACAATAGTGCATGTTGGTCTTTGACTGCGATGAAGTGAGAGGTTGCTGACACACCCGGCCGCTTTGCCATGGCAAGGTGATCAGGTTTTTCTCACGGAGAACTGTCTAACGTAAGTAGGCGAAAAGGAGGGAAAATAATGGCAAAACAAAAAATTCGTATTCGTTTAAAAGCATATGATCATAGAATTCTTGATCAATCTGCTGAGAAGATTGTTGAAACGGCTAAGCGTTCTGGTGCTAGTGTATCTGGTCCAATCCCGCTTCCAACTGAAAAATCAGTTTACACAATCCTTCGTGCGGTGCATAAGTACAAAGATTCTCGTGAGCAATTTGAGATGCGTACTCACAAACGTCTAATCGACATCGTGAATCCAACTCCGCAAACAGTTGATGCACTTATGCGTTTAGATTTACCATCCGGTGTAGATATCGAAATCAAACTTTAATTCAAATAGAAAACACATATTATAGGAGGTGTGACGAATGACCAAAGGAATCTTAGGTAGAAAAATTGGTATGACGCAAGTATTCGCAGAAAACGGTGATCTTATCCCTGTAACTGTTGTTGAGGCTGCTGCTAACGTTGTTCTTCAGAAGAAGACTACTGACACGGATGGCTATGAAGCAATCCAAATCGGTTTTGACGACAAACGTGAGAAGCTTTCTAACAAACCAGAGAAAGGCCACGTTGCTAAAGCGGAAACTGCTCCTAAGCGCTTCGTAAAAGAATTACGCGGTGTGGAGTTAGATGCGTATGAAGTTGGTCAGGAAGTCAAAGTTGATATTTTCGCAAATGGAGATATCGTAGATGTAACAGGAACATCAAAAGGTAAAGGATTCCAAGGGGCTATCAAACGCCACGGACAATCACGCGGACCAATGACTCACGGTTCACGTTATCACCGTCGTCCTGGTTCAATGGGACCTGTTGATCCAAACCGAGTATTCAAAGGTAAACTTCTTCCAGGACGTATGGGCGGAGAGCAAATCACTGTCCAAAATCTTGAGATCGTTAAAGTTGATGCAGAACGCAATCTTCTATTGATCAAAGGAAACGTACCAGGAGCTAAAAAATCTCTAGTAACTGTAAAGAGTGCAGTTAAAACTAAATAACTCTCTTAGGAAAGGAGGAAACAAGTCATGCCAAAAGTAGCATTATTTAACCAAAACGGTTCTACTAACGGTGAAATCGAATTAAACGCTTCTGTGTTTGGAATTGAGCCAAACGAAAGCGTAGTATTCGATGCTATTCTTATGCAAAGAGCTTCCTTACGTCAAGGAACTCACAAAGTAAAAACTCGTTCTGAAGTACGTGGCGGAGGTCGTAAACCTTGGAGACAGAAGGGTACAGGTCGTGCTCGTCAAGGTTCTATCCGTTCACCACAATGGCGCGGAGGCGGTATCGTATTCGGTCCAACACCACGCAGCTATTCTTATAAATTACCTAAAAAAGTTCGCCGCTTGGCTATCAAGTCAGTATTGTCTTCTAAAGTAATCGACAACAACATCATCGTTCTTGAAGATCTTACTCTTGATGCAGTGAAAACGAAAGAATTCGCAGGCATCCTTAAAGGGTTATCTGTTGAGAAGAAAGCGTTGATCGTCACTGCGGATGCAAACGAAACAGTTGCTTTATCTGCTCGTAACATCCCTGGAGTAACAGTTGTTGAAGCTAACGGTATCAACGTTCTTGACGTTGTCAACCACGACAAACTTCTGATCACTAAAGCAGCGGTTGAAAAAGTAGAGGAGGGACTTGCATAATGAAAGATCCTCGTGATGTTCTAAAGCGCCCTATCATTACTGAACGTTCTGCTGATCTAATGACAGAGAAGAAGTACACGTTCGAAGTTGATGTCAGAGCTAACAAGACAGAAGTGAAAGACGCTGTTGAAGAGATCTTTGGAGTGAAAGTTGAGAAAGTCAACGTTCAAAACTACAAAGGTAAATCAAAACGCGTTGGACGCTACACTGGTATGACTAGCCGTCGCAGAAAAGCGATCGTGAAATTAACTGCTGACAGCAAAGAAATCGAAATTTTTGAAGCGTAAATCTTAAAAAGAAGGAGGGAAATTCAAAATGGCGATTAAAAAGTATAAACCAACCAGTAATGGTCGTCGTGGCATGACTACTTCAGATTTTGCTGAAATCACGACTGACAAACCAGAAAAATCGTTGCTTGCACCGCTTCACAGAAAAGGCGGACGTAACAACCAAGGTAGATTGACTGTTCGTCATCAAGGTGGCGGTCACAAACGTCAATACCGTATCATCGACTTTAAGCGTGATAAAGACGGTATACCTGGACGCGTTGCTACAATCGAGTATGATCCAAACCGTTCAGCGAACATCGCTCTTGTAAACTATGCAGATGGTGAGAAACGTTACATTCTTGCTCCGAAAGGAATCCAAGTTGGTACTGAAGTTACTTCTGGACCAGAAGCTGACATCAAACCAGGTAATGCTCTTCCACTTATCAACATCCCAGTTGGTACAGTTGTGCATAACATTGAATTAAAACCAGGTAAAGGTGGACAATTAGTTCGTTCTGCTGGTACTTCTGCTCAAGTTCTAGGTAAAGAAGGTAAATACGTTCTTGTACGTTTGAACTCTGGTGAAGTACGCATGATCCTTTCTGCTTGCCGTGCGACTATCGGTCAAGTTGGAAACGAACAACACGAACTAATCAACATCGGTAAAGCTGGACGTTCTCGCTGGAAAGGCGTACGCCCAACAGTTCGTGGTTCTGTAATGAACCCTAACGATCACCCACACGGCGGTGGTGAAGGACGCGCTCCAATCGGACGTAAATCACCAATGTCTCCATGGGGTAAACCGACTCTTGGATTCAAGACTCGTAAGAAAACCAACAAGTCTGATAAATTCATTGTACGTCGTCGTAAAAACAAGTAACGGGGTTGTCTACGGTTCATTTAGGACCGTAGTTCAATCACGAAGGGAGGTTCCACAATGGCTCGCAGCTTAAAAAAAGGACCATTTGTTGATGATCATTTGATGGCTAAAGTCGAGAAATTGAATGAAACTGACAAAAAGCAAGTCGTAAAAACTTGGTCTCGTCGTTCTACAATTTTCCCACAATTCATCGGTCACACAATCGCTGTCTATGACGGACGCAAACATGTACCTGTTTTCATTTCTGAAGATATGGTAGGTCACAAATTGGGCGAATTCGCACCAAGCCGTACTTACAAAGGTCATGCTAGTGACGATAAAAAAACAAGACGCTAATGAGAGGAGGCTTTTAAATGCAAGCTAAAGCTGTCGCAAGAACAGTCCGTATTGCTCCTCGTAAAGCACGTCTAGTAATGGACCTGATCCGAGGTAAGCAAGTAGGAGAAGCAGTTTCTATCTTAAACCTTACACCTAAGGCTGCTTCACCAATTATTGAAAAAGTATTAAAATCTGCTATCGCAAATGCTGAGCACAACTACGAGTTGGACGCTAACAGCCTAGTGATTACTCAAGCATTCGTTGACGAAGGTCCAACACTTAAGAGATTCCGTCCACGTGCTATGGGTCGTGCGAGCGCAATTAACAAACGTACTAGCCACATTACAATCGTTGTATCAGAAAAGAAGGAGGGATAATCCGTGGGTCAAAAGGTAAATCCAGTAGGTCTTCGTATTGGCGTCATTCGTGATTGGGAATCTAAATGGTTCGCAGGAAAAGATTACGCTGACTTCTTACATGAAGACTTGAAAATCCGTGAATTCATCAGCAAGCGTTTGTCTGACGCGTCTGTTTCTAAAGTAGAAATCGAACGTGCTGCAAACCGCGTAAATATCACAATCCACACGGCTAAACCAGGTATGGTAATTGGTAAAGGCGGATCTGAAGTTGAAGCACTTCGTAAAGCTCTTAACAGCCTAACTGGCAAACGTGTACACATCAACATTCTTGAAATCAAGAGAGCAGATCTTGATGCTCAGCTAGTTGCTGAAAACATCGCTCGTCAACTTGAAAATCGTATTTCATTCCGTCGTGCACAAAAACAAACAATCCAACGCACAATGCGTGCTGGAGCACAAGGAATCAAAACAATGGTTTCTGGTCGTCTTGGCGGTGCAGATATTGCTCGTTCTGAATATTACAGTGAAGGTACTGTTCCATTGCACACACTTCGTGCTGACATCGACTATGCTACTGCTGAAGCTGATACTACTTATGGTAAGCTTGGCGTAAAAGTATGGATCTATCGTGGAGAAGTCCTTCCAACTAAGAAGAATACTGCGGAAGGAGGAAAATAATATGTTATTGCCAAAACGCGTGAAGTATCGCAGAGAACATCGTGGAAAAATGCGTGGTCGTGCAAAAGGCGGCACTGAAGTACATTTCGGTGAGTTCGGTATCCAAGCTCTTGAAGCTTCTTGGATCACTAACCGTCAAATCGAAGCTGCTCGTATTGCTATGACTCGTTACATGAAACGTGGCGGTAAAGTTTGGATTAAAATTTTCCCTTCTAAGCCATACACAGCTAAACCTCTAGAGGTCCGCATGGGTTCCGGTAAAGGTGCTCCAGAAGGCTGGGTAGCTGTAGTAAAACCGGGCAAAGTTTTATTTGAAATTTCTGGTGTGTCTGAAGAAGTTGCTCGTGAAGCTCTTCGTCTTGCATCTCACAAATTGCCAATTAAAACGAAGTTCGTAAAACGTGAAGAAATTGGTGGTGAATCAAATGAAAGCTAATGAAATTCGTGACCTTACCACTGCTGAAATTGAACAAAAAGTAAAGTCTCTTAAAGAAGAACTTTTCAATCTTCGTTTCCAATTAGCGACTGGGCAGCTTGAAAACACTGCTCGCATTCGTGAAGTGCGTAAATCAATCGCACGCATGAAAACTGTGATTCGTCAAAGAGAAATCGCTGCTAATAAATAATAATTAGAGGGGAGGCCCCGCAAACATGAGCGAACGTAACCAACGTAAAGTGTATCAAGGTCGTGTTGTTTCTGACAAAATGGATAAAACCATCACTGTTGTAGTTGAAACATACAAAAAGCATTCACTTTATGGCAAACGTGTAAGATACTCTAAAAAGTTCAAAGCACATGATGAAAACAACCAAGCAAAAATCGGAGACATCGTAAAGGTCATGGAAACTCGTCCATTATCTGCGACTAAACGCTTTCGTCTAGTTGAAGTTGTCGAAGAAGCTGTTATTATCTAATAAAGTTCGGATTTCTTTTTCCGAAGGGAGGTAACATTAATGATTCAACAGGAGACTCGTTTAAAAGTAGCTGACAACTCTGGCGCACGCGAAGTACTAACGATTAAAGTTCTTGGTGGCTCTGGACGTAAAACGGCTAACATCGGTGATGTCATTGTTTGTACGGTTAAACAAGCAACACCAGGAGGCGTTGTCAAAAAAGGTGAAGTTGTGAAAGCAGTTATCGTTCGTACTAAGAGCGGAGCTCGCAGAAACGATGGATCTTACATCAGTTTTGATGAAAATGCTTGTGTCATCATCCGTGACGACAAGAGCCCACGTGGAACTCGTATCTTCGGACCAGTAGCACGTGAACTTCGTGAAAACAACTATATGAAAATTGTTTCTTTAGCACCAGAAGTACTTTAATGAATACAATCCGCGACTCAAGGAGGTGCGATTAAATGCATGTTAAAAAGGGCGATAAAGTAGTGGTTATCTCTGGTAAAGATAAAGGTAAACAAGGTGTCATCCTTGCTGCTTTCCCTAAAAAGGACCGTGTTTTAGTAGAAGGTATTAACCTTGTGAAAAAACACTCTAAACCAACCCAAGCTAACCCTCAAGGCGGAATTTCTGAACAAGAAGCGCCGATCCACGTATCAAACGTAATGCCGCTTGATCCTAAAACGGGTGAAGTGACACGTATTGGATATAAAGTTGAGGACGGAAAGAAAGTCCGTGTAGCGAAAAAATCTGGGCAAGTTCTAGATAAATAGTAAATAAGGAAGGGAGGTCTTTCTCATGAACCGCCTTAAAGAAAAGTATGTAAAAGAAATTACACCTGCATTAGTTTCTAAGTTTGAATACAAATCAGTAATGCAAGTGCCAAAAATCGAAAAAATCGTGATCAACATGGGTGTTGGTGACGCCGTTCAAAACGCTAAAGCAATCGATACTGCTGTTGAAGAATTAACGTTTATCGCTGGTCAAAAACCTGTCGTTACTCGTGCGAAGAAGTCTATTGCTGGATTCCGTCTACGTGAAGGAATGCCAATCGGTGCGAAAGTAACACTTCGCGGAGAGCGCATGTACGATTTCCTTGATAAACTTATTTCTGTATCTTTACCACGTGTACGTGACTTCCGCGGGATTTCTAAGAAATCTTTCGACGGTCGTGGAAACTACACGCTTGGTATTAAAGAACAGTTAATCTTCCCAGAAATTGATTACGATAAAGTAACAAAAGTCCGCGGTATGGATATCGTTATCGTTACGACTGCCAACACGGATGAAGAAGCACGTGAGTTATTAACTCAAGTAGGTATGCCGTTCCAGAAATAATCAATGAAAGGGAGGCGAAATCGTGGCTAAAAAGTCTATGATTGCGAAACAACAACGCAAACAAAAGTTTAAAGTTCAAGAGTATACGCGCTGCGAACGTTGTGGACGTCCACATTCAGTAATTCGCAAGTTTAAACTTTGCCGTATTTGTTTCCGCGAACTTGCATATAAAGGACAAATTCCTGGCGTTAAAAAAGCCAGCTGGTAATCCCCATAAATGGGAAGGAGGTTATTAAATAATGGTTATGACAGATCCGATTGCAGATTTGCTGACTCGTATTCGCAATGCGAACATGGTACGTCATGAGAAGCTAGAAGTACCGGCTTCAAAAATCAAAAGAGAAATTGCTGAAATCTTAAAGCGTGAAGGTTTTATCCGTGACGTTGAGTACGTCGAAGACAGCAAACAAGGAATTATCCGTTTGTTCCTTAAATACGGCCAAAACAACGAACGTGTTATCACTGGTCTTAAAAGAATCAGTAAACCTGGTTTACGCGTATATGCGAAATCAAATGAAGTACCACGTGTACTTAACGGACTTGGAATCGCAATTATTTCTACATCACAAGGTGTTTTATCGGACAAAGAAGCCCGTGCTAAACAAGCTGGTGGAGAAGTACTTGCTTACGTATGGTAAAAAAAGTTTAAGATGAATGGAGGTGCTTGGTATGTCTCGTATAGGTAAAAAGCTAATCGAGATCCCTTCAGGAGTAACTGTGACAAACAACGATAACACAGTGACAGTAAAGGGACCAAAAGGTGAACTAACTCGTGCATTTCACCCTGATATGGAAATTAAAATTGAGGACAACGTCTTAACTGTAAGCCGTCCGTCTGAAAATAAAGAACACCGTGCATTACATGGTACAACACGTAGCTTAATTGCAAACATGGTTGAAGGTGTATCTAAAGGTTTCGAAAGAGGTTTAGAACTAATCGGTGTCGGTTACCGTGCAGCTAAATCTGGAAACAAACTTGTTCTTAACGTTGGATACTCTCACCCAGTTGAAATCGTTCCTGAGGCTGGAGTAGAAGTAGAAGTTCCATCTCAAACGAAAGTAATCGTTAAAGGTATCGATAAAGAGCGTGTAGGAGCTCTAGCTTCTAACATCCGCGCTGTCCGTGCTCCAGAGCCTTACAAAGGTAAAGGAATTCGTTACGAAGGTGAATTCGTTCGCCGTAAAGAAGGAAAAACTGGTAAGTAAGATCGCTTAATGTGAAGAAAGGAGTGACTCGGATGATTACGAAAACTAGCAAAAACGCTACTCGTCTTAAAAGACACGCTCGTGTTCGTGCGAAACTTTCAGGTACTGCTGAAAGACCTCGCCTTAACGTTTTCCGTTCTAACAAGAACATCTACGCTCAAGTAATTGATGATGTTAACGGTGTAACACTTGTAAGTGCTTCTACTCTTGATAAAGAGTTAAAGATCGAGAATAGTTCTGACGCTGCAGCTGCTACTAAAGTTGGCGAACTTGTTGCAAAACGTGCTGTTGAAAAAGGCATCTCTAACGTGGTATTTGACCGCGGAGGATACTTATATCATGGACGTGTAAAAGCTCTAGCTGAAGCTGCTCGTGAGGCTGGACTTAAATTTTAATAAAAGAAGGAGGGACACATCCGAATGAGTCGTATTGACCCAAGCAAATTAGAGTTAGAAGAACGCTTAGTTACGGTTAACCGGGTAGCGAAAGTTGTTAAAGGTGGACGTCGTTTCCGTTTTGCAGCTTTAGTTGTTGTCGGTGACAAAAACGGTCATGTAGGATTCGGTACTGGTAAAGCACAAGAAGTACCAGAAGCGATCCGCAAAGCTGTTGAAGACGCGAAAAAGAATTTAATTGAAGTACCAATGGTTGGAACTACAATTCCACATGAAATCATCGGTCGATTCGGTGCAGGAAACGTTCTATTGAAGCCTGCTTCAGAAGGTACAGGAGTTATCGCTGGAGGCCCAGTGCGTGCGGTACTTGAGCTTGCTGGTCTAGCTGATATCCTTTCTAAATCTCTAGGTTCTAATACACCGATCAACATGATCCGCGCAACACTTCAAGGTTTAAGTGAACTTAAACGTGCTGAAGATGTAGCGAAGCTTCGTGGAAAATCTGTAGAAGACCTGTTAGGATAAGGAGGGAACAATAATGGCAAATAAATTAGAAATTACCCTCAAACGCAGTGTAATCGGTCGCCCGGAAGATCAGCGTGTCACTGTTCGTACTCTTGGTCTAAAGAAAACAAACCAAACAGTCGTACATGAAGACAATGCAGCGATCCGCGGCATGATTAACAAGGTGTCTCATTTAGTTTCTGTTAAAGAACAATAAAACATTTTTAATCGATAAGGAGGTGCCCAAATGAAACTTCATGAATTGAAGCCTTCAGAAGGTTCACGTAAAGTACGCAACCGTGTTGGTCGTGGTATTGGATCAGGTAACGGTAAAACTTCTGGTAAAGGTCATAAAGGTCAAAACGCTCGTTCTGGCGGCGGTGTACGCCCTGGATTCGAAGGTGGTCAAATGCCTTTATTCCAACGCCTTCCAAAACGTGGTTTTACAAACATCAACCGTAAAGATTACGCGGTAATCAACTTAGACAGATTAAACAGTTTTGACGAAGGAACGGAAGTCACTCCTGAACTTCTTCTAGAGACTGGTGCAATAAGCAAGTTAAAAGCAGGAGTAAAAATTCTTGGCAACGGTAAATTAGAAAAAAAATTAACTGTAAAAGCCAATAAATTCTCTGCTTCTGCTAAAGAAGCGATTGAAGCTGCTGGCGGTACAGCCGAGGTGATCTAACTTGTTTAAGACAATCTCCAATTTTATGCGCGTGAAAGATATACGGAATAAGATTATATTTACACTTTTAATGTTAGTCGTCTTTCGTATAGGTGCTTTCATCCCTGTGCCTAATGTGAACGCCGAAGTTCTCCAGGCACAGGATCAAATGAGTGTTTTCGGAATCCTCAACACGTTTGGGGGCGGGGCACTTTTCCAATTCTCCATTCTTGCAATGGGGATTATGCCGTATATCACTGCTTCGATCATCATCCAGCTCTTGCAGATGGATGTTGTACCGAAGTTTACTGAGTGGTCAAAGCAAGGAGAGGTTGGCCGCCGAAAATTAGCACAATTCACAAGGTATTTTACAATTGTTCTAGGATTTATCCAGGCGTTAGGAATGTCATATGGATTTAACAATATGGCAGGAGGCATGCTGATTGAAAACCCAGGTGTTTCAACGTATCTCTTAATTGCGGTCGTACTCACTGCGGGAACAGCATTTTTAATGTGGCTGGGAGAGCAGATTACTGCTCACGGTGTTGGTAACGGTATTTCGATTATTATCTTTGCCGGTATCATCGCAGGTATCCCTCAAACATTAAAGCAAGTGTACGCTCAGCAATTTGTAGGTGGAGATGGACAGCTGTTCATGCAAATCCTGAAAATTGCCCTTATTGTGATTGCTATTCTTGTCATTGTTATCGGTGTTATTTACATTCAAATGGCAGTGAGAAAGATTGCGATTCAGTATTCAAAGGGAACTGGCCGTGCACAAATGTCTGCTAGTCAAGCAACGCACCTTCCATTGAAAGTGAATCCAGCAGGGGTGATTCCAGTCATCTTTGCCGTTTCGTTCATTATTACTCCGCAGACGATCGCATCGTTCTTCGGAACAAATAATGTGACAACCTGGATAACTAACAACTTTGACTATACTAAGCCAATCGGTATGACGATTTATGTAGCACTGATTGTTGCTTTCACATATTTTTATGCCTTTGTCCAAGTAAACCCTGAACAAATGGCTGAAAATCTGCAAAAGCAGGGTGGCTATATCCCGGGAGTTCGTCCAGGGAAAATGACTCAAGATAGAATTACGAGCATTTTGTACCGACTCACGTTTGTGGGCGCCATTTTCTTAGCCGTGATTTCAATACTTCCTATCTTTTTCATTCAATTCGCTGGATTACCTTCCGCTGCACAAATTGGCGGCACAAGTCTTCTCATTGTTGTAGGTGTTGCACTTGAAACAATGAAACAGCTTGAAAGCCAATTAGTGAAACGAAACTACCGTGGATTTATGAAATAAAACAGAGGGCTGGGCTCCTGCCCAACCTCTCTAAGTAAGGAAGGGGAAATCCGAAATGAACTTAGTCTTAATGGGGCTTCCGGGTGCTGGTAAAGGCACTCAGGCAGAACGAATTGTTGATGATTATGGGATCCCTCATATCTCAACAGGAGATATGTTCCGTGCTGCTATGAAAGAGGAGACACAACTTGGACTCGAAGCAAAATCCTTTATCGATAAAGGAGAGCTTGTTCCTGATGAGGTCACAATCGGTATTGTTAGAGAAAGACTTGGCAAGAATGATTGTGAACAAGGTTTTCTTCTGGACGGATTTCCGCGAACAGTCGCTCAGGCTGAAGCTTTAGAAGACATTCTAAAGGACCTTGGCAGAACGATTGATTATGTCATTAATATTAAAGTCGATAAAGATGCTTTGATGGAGCGTCTGACTGGCCGAAGAATTTGCAAAGATTGCGGAGCAACATATCATTTAGTATTCAATCCACCTGCGAAAGAAAATGTTTGTGACAAGTGTGGAGGCGAGCTTTATCAACGTGCAGATGATAATGCAGAAACCGTTTCGACAAGACTTGAAGTGAACTTAAGGCAGACTGAACCTTTACTGAACTTCTATTCAGAAAAAGGATATCTTGCAAACATTGATGGTGCGAAGCACATTAACGATGTTTACGCTGATATCAAGGACCTGCTTGGGGGATTAAATAAATGATTATCTGTAAAACTCCTCGCGAGCTTGAGATTATGAGAGAAGCTGGACGCATTGTCGCACTGACTCATGAAGAGCTGAAGAAACATATAAAACCAGGTATTTCGACAAAAGAATTGGATCAAATTGCCGAACGTTTTATTACAAAGCAGGGTGCAATCCCATCTTTTAAAGGGTATAATGGTTTTCGCGGGAGCATTTGCGTTTCGGTGAATGAAGAACTCGTTCACGGTATTCCTGGTAAACGGGTTTTACGTGATGGAGACATCATTAGTATCGATATCGGCGCAAAGTTAAATGGCTATCATGGTGACTCTGCTTGGACTTATCCAGTTGGGGTAATCAGTGATGAGGACCGCAAACTACTGGAAGTCACAGAGGAATCTCTATATAAGGGCTTACAGGAAGCAAAGCCAGGTGAACGTCTGTCAAACATTTCCCATGCCATACAAACGTATGTTGAAGGTGAGAATTTCTCAGTTGTTAGAGAATATGTTGGACATGGGGTCGGACAGGATCTTCATGAGGACCCTCAAATTCCTCATTATGGTCCACCGAACAAAGGCCCACGGCTCAAACCTGGAATGGTGTTGGCCATCGAACCGATGGTGAACGCAGGCAGCCGATATGTGAAAACATTGGCTGATAACTGGACGGTTGTAACGGTTGATGGGAAAAAGTGTGCTCACTTTGAGCATACGATTGCGATTACAGATACAGGTTTTGATATACTGACTAAGATTTAGGTCTTCACTGAAGCCTTTCAGGCCCAAATCGGGCAGGTTGTCTGTATAGTCCAAGGAAAGAACAAGATCAGTATACAGTTGTCATCGGCGTGTTCGATGGCTGCCATGTACTAATCGCAGACGGAGAAAAGCGTAAATTCATTCTCCTAAGAAAAAATATCAATCATTTAACCTTTTATGATTGCGTATCTCCGGAAGTTCAGAACAGTATATTCAAAACAGGTCGGGTGATAGATGGACAATTGAGAACATTTCATTTGAACATTTATCAGAGAGCAAGTTACTGATTTGAAGAAGGGAGAACACTTGAATGGCGAAAGACGATGTAATTGAAGTGGAAGGTACTGTAGCAGAAACTTTGCCAAATGCAATGTTCAAAGTTGAACTAGAGAATGGTCATACAGTTTTGGCTCATGTATCAGGAAAAATCCGTATGCACTTCATTCGCATTTTACCTGGAGACAAAGTTACGGTAGAATTATCTCCATATGACTTAACTCGTGGTAGAATTACGTACCGTTACAAATAAAGCAACTCCGGAAGAAGGAGGTTGGAAACACATGAAAGTGAGACCATCTGTTAAACCTATCTGTGAAAAATGTAAAGTGATTCGCAGAAAAGGAAAAGTAATGGTGATCTGTGAAAACCCAAAACATAAACAAAAACAAGGCTAATAACAAGGAGGTGCCCAAATCATGGCTCGTATTGCTGGTGTAGATATTCCACGTGATAAGCGTGTTGTCATTTCTTTAACATATGTTTTTGGAATTGGTCGTACGACGGCTCAACAAGTCCTTAAAGAAGCAGGTGTTTCTGAAGACACTCGCGTTCGCGATCTAACTGAAGACGAACTAGGTAAAATCCGTGATATCATTGACAAACTTAAAGTAGAAGGTGACCTTCGTCGTGAAGTTTCACTTAACATTAAGCGTCTAATTGAAATCGGAAGCTACCGCGGAATCCGTCATCGTAGAGGACTTCCTGTTCGTGGACAAAACACAAAAAACAACGCGCGCACTCGTAAAGGTCCGCGTCGTACTGTAGCTAACAAGAAAAAATAAGTAAAGGAGGTAGTTAAAGAATGGCTGCTGCTCGTAAACAAAATACGCGTAAACGTCGCGTGAAAAAGAATATTGAAGCTGGAATCGCTCATATCCGTTCCACTTTCAACAACACGATTGTAACGATTACTGATGTTCATGGAAACGCAATTTCTTGGTCAAGTGCTGGTGCATTAGGATTCAGAGGTTCTCGTAAATCTACTCCTTTCGCTGCACAAATGGCTGCTGAAACTGCTGCTAAAGGTTCTATCGAACATGGTCTTAAAACACTTGAAGTAACTGTTAAAGGTCCTGGTTCTGGTCGTGAAGCTGCAATTCGTGCGCTTCAAGCTGCAGGTCTTGAAGTTACTGCAATCAGAGACGTAACTCCAGTTCCTCATAACGGATGCCGTCCACCAAAACGTCGCCGCGTGTAATTTGTTTGTATAGATTTTGTGTCCCTGTCAATAATGGGTTATGATACAGTTATTTATGAGACGAATACACGACTCGTTGCCTGAGCACATACGGGACTAAACAATGAGGAATTTCGGATGGAATCTCATATGATTCTATTCGAGGTTTCGACGTTTTGAAGGAGGGTTTTATTAGATGATCGAAATTGAAAAACCAAAAATCGAAACGGTTGAAATCAGCGACGATGCCAAGTATGGCAAGTTTGTCGTAGAGCCACTTGAGCGTGGATATGGTACCACTTTAGGGAACTCCCTTCGTCGTATCCTTTTATCCTCACTTCCTGGTGCAGCTGTAACATCGATCCAGATAGATGGTGTCTTACACGAATTCTCAACGATCGAAGGCGTGGTTGAAGATGTTACAACGATTATCTTAAACATTAAAAAGCTTGCACTCAAAATCTACTCTGAAGAAGAGAAGACGCTTGAAATTGATGTACAAGATGAAGGAACTGTAACAGCTGCTGATATTACACACGACAGCGATATTGAAATCTTAAATCCAGATCTTCACATCGCAACTCTTGGCAAAAATGCGAGCTTCCGTGTTCGTTTGACTGCACAAAGAGGTCGCGGGTATAATCCTGCTGATGCAAACAAAAGAGACGATCAGCCTATCGGCGTGATTCCGATCGACTCAATCTATACACCTGTATCTCGTGTAACTTATCAAGTGGAGAACACCCGTGTTGGGCAAATCACAAACTATGATAAATTAACACTAGATGTATGGACTGATGGAAGCACAGGACCGAAAGAAGCGATCGCTCTAGGTTCTAAGATTTTAACTGAACACCTAAATATTTTCGTTGGGTTAACTGACGAAGCTCAGCATGCAGAAATCATGGTTGAAAAAGAAGAAGACCAAAAAGAAAAAGTGCTTGAAATGACAATTGAAGAGCTTGATCTTTCTGTTCGTTCTTACAACTGTTTGAAGCGTGCGGGTATTAACACTGTTCAAGAGCTTGCTAACAAGACAGAAGAGGATATGATGAAAGTTCGTAACCTTGGACGTAAATCTCTTGAAGAAGTGAAAGCGAAACTAGAAGAACTTGGACTGGGTCTTCGTAAAGACGATTGACTAGTTTCATTGTGAACTAGGATTTTCGTGTGTTTTTTATTCATACAGCATCTCTAATTAAGGAGGGGACATCACATGGCATACAGAAAGCTAGGACGCACTAGTGCACAACGTAAAGCAATGCTTCGTGACCTAACGACTGATTTGATCATCAACGAACGCATCGAAACAACTGAAACACGTGCGAAAGAACTTCGCTCTGTAGTTGAAAAAATGATCACTCTTGGCAAACGCGGAGATCTTCATGCTCGCCGTCAAGCTGCAGCTTACATTCGTAACGAAGTAGCTAACGCTGAAACAAACCAAGATGCACTTCAAAAATTATTCGCTGACGTTGCAACTCGCTACGAAGATCGCCAAGGTGGATACACTCGTATCATGAAGCTTGGACCTCGTCGCGGCGATGGCGCACCAATGGCTGTCATTGAATTAGTTTAATCACATATCGTGTATCTAAGAAAGGGCGGGACAGTTCATAACTGGATCTATGCCCTTTTTTAGATACTACGGCTTTTTAGCAATAGGCAAAGTAGAGGTTGAGCTGAGAGGAGGTCCGGTAGAGATGGAGAAGACATTAATTGACGTAAAAGACATTGTATTTCGTTATCACAAAGATGCGGACAAGCCCGCTTTAGACCAAGTGTCATTGCATGTGAATCAAAATGAATGGCTTGCCATTGTTGGCCACAACGGTTCAGGTAAATCCACACTTGCCCGTGTACTGAATGGGCTCATTTTACCGGATGCAGGAACGGTCAAGGTTGGTGAGATTGAGCTGAAAGAAGAAAGTGTTTGGGATATTCGCAAAAAGGTCGGCATGGTCTTTCAAAACCCAGACAACCAATTCGTTGGCTCAACGGTTCGTGATGATGTGGCTTTTGGTTTAGAAAATAACGGGGTTGAGCGGGAATTGATGATAGAGCGTGTAGATTGGGCTGTCAAACAGGTCAATATGCAGGAGTTTCTTGATCAAGAGCCGCACCATCTATCAGGCGGGCAAAAGCAGAGAGTAGCAATCGCAGGTGTACTTGCCGCAAGCCCTGACATCATGATCTTGGATGAAGCAACATCAATGCTTGATCCGATTGGCCGTGAAGAAGTGTTAGAAACCGTCAGACTGCTGAAGGAACAAGGAACGGTCACGGTCATTTCCATCACACATGATTTAGACGAGGCTGCGAAGGCAGACCGCGTTATTGTGATGAATGGTGGGAAGAAATTTGCCGAGGGAACACCAGAGGAAGTATTTGAACTAGATGAACAGCTGGTTCAGATTGGACTTGATCTGCCATTTTCCTACCGTTTGAGTAAGCAATTGAAGCAGCAAGGTGTGCCGCTTGCAAATGCCCATTTGACACAAGAAGGATTGGTGAAAGAGCTATGGACATTACGATCAAAGAATTAGAGCATCGTTATCAAATGAAAACGCCGTTTGAGCGTCTCGCTTTGTATGATGTCAATGCTTCCATCAAAGAAGGCAGCTATGTGGCTGTCATCGGTCATACGGGTTCTGGCAAGTCGACGTTGCTGCAGCACTTAAATGGACTGCTCAAGCCAACAAAAGGGAGCATTGCGCTTGGAGATACGGTCTTACAAGCCAATAAAAAACAGAAGGATATGAAACCCCTTCGAAAAAAGGTCGGCATCGTGTTTCAGTTTCCTGAACATCAGCTCTTTGAGGAGACGATTCTAAAGGATATCTGCTTTGGTCCGATGAATTTCGGTGTTCCAAAAGAAAAGGCAGAAGCCAAGGCTAAAGAAATGCTGAAGCTTGTAGGCCTTCCTGAATCCTTGTTATCTCGATCACCCTTTGAATTAAGCGGTGGTCAAATGAGACGTGTGGCGATTGCAGGTGTTCTAGCGATGGAGCCAGAAGTGCTTGTGCTTGATGAGCCGACTGCGGGATTAGATCCACGCGGACGTAAAGAAATCATGGACATGTTCTATGAGCTTCATCAAAAAGCCAACCTGACGACGATCCTTGTGACACACAGTATGGAAGATGCCGCTCATTATGCGGATCAAATGATTGTGATGCACAAAGGAACAGTAAAGGCGACAGGTACGCCGAGGGAGCTATTTGCCAATCGTACTGACATGTCTTCCTTCGGACTGGACCTCCCGGAAACGATCAAATTCCAGCAGGCTGTCGAAGAAAAGCTGGGGATGACGTTTCCAAGACCGCTTCTGACCATGGATGAAATGGCAGAAGCCTTAACAGCTTTATATCAGGAGGACACGACATCATGATGGATAGTATGATTATCGGCAAATATGTGCCAGGTACATCCTTTGTCCATCGTCTTGATCCAAGGACAAAGCTGTTATCAATTTTCTTTTTTGTCTTTATTGTCTTTTTTGCGAATAACTACATCACTTACGGGCTTCTAGGGGTCTTTACGATCCTTGTGGTGATGGTGTCTCAGGTGCCGCTGTACTTTATTCTCAAAGGAATGAAACCCATCCTTTGGATTGTTCTGTTTACCTTTATTCTGCATATCTTCATGACAAAGGATGGCGCTTTGCTCTTTCACTTTGGTTTTCTGAATATTTATGAAGAAGGTCTAAAACAGGGGATTTTCATTTCACTCCGTTTTGTCTATCTCATCATGATGACAACACTTCTGACGTTGACCACAACGCCTATTGAAGTGACAGACGGTATGGAGAAGCTGCTGCATCCTTTCCGTAAAATCAAGCTACCTGTTCATGAGCTTGCTCTTATGATGTCAATTTCTCTTCGATTTATTCCTACTTTACTCGAAGAAACAGACAAAATCATGAAAGCCCAAATGGCAAGAGGTGTTGATTTTACAAGCGGACCCGTGAAAGATCGTTTAAAAGCGATTGTTCCGTTGCTTGTCCCGCTTTTCGTCAGTGCGTTTAAGCGTGCGGAGGAATTGGCGACCGCTATGGAAGCGAGAGGCTACCGCGGGGGAGAAGGGCGTACGAAATACCGTCAGCTTGTCTGGGGCATGAAAGACACGTTCACGCTGCTTCTATTCATCCTGTTAACAGCACTCCTTGTGCTGCTTAGAAATTAGGTGATGTCTAGATGAAAGTAAAATGTACCGTATCATACGATGGGACACATTTTAAAGGGTATCAAGTGCAACCAGGACAGCGTACTGTACAAACGGAGATTGAATCTGCTCTTGCTAGAATGCATAAACAAGATGAACTGATTCCGATTGTGGCTTCTGGCCGGACAGACAGTGGCGTTCACGCAAAGGGGCAGGTCATCCATTTTGACACCCCGCTTGCCATCCCGATGGAAAGATGGCCTTTTGCTCTCAATAGTCTCCTGCCTGATGACATCAGGGTTCTAAAGGCTGAGGAAGTGGATGAATCGTTTCATGCACGTTTTAGTGTCGTTTCGAAGGAGTACCGTTATAAGGTCTCAACGGAAACGCACCAAAATGTGTTCACGAGACAGTATGCATGCCACTATCCTTACCCGTTGGATGTCGACAAAATGAGAGAAGCCGCAGGGCACCTCATTGGCACACACGATTTCACAAGCTTTTGTGCGGCCAATACAGAGGTTCAAGACAAGGTGAGGGAGATTTACGCCCTTGAGTGGAAAAACGTCTCAGACGGGCTTGAAATGCGTGTGAGAGGGAATGGCTTTTTATACAACATGGTGCGAATTATCGCTGGAACGTTACTTGAAATTGGTTCTGGTAAATTTCACCCTGAGGAGATAAAAGCCATGCTTGCCGCCCGAAATCGCGAAGCGGCAGGCAAGACTGCGCCCAGTCACGGACTGTATTTATGGGAAGTTTTCTATGACAACTAAACCAGGTGTAACATGTTCTTGACACAGGAAGCAGAAAGTTATAAGATATCATATGGTATGTATTTCAACCCCACAAATAAGCCCCGGAAGACTTATCTGTGTTTTGAAATAGAACGTAGCATTTGATTCAGGAAAATTCATTGATTTATTTAGGAGGGAAACTCATGCGTACAACACCAATGGCGAACGCAAGCACAATTGAGCGCAAATGGCTAGTGGTTGATGCGGCAGGCAAGACTCTAGGTCGTCTTTCTACTGAAGTAGCATCACTTTTGCGCGGTAAGCACAAACCAACTTATACACCACACGTTGATACAGGTGATCACGTGATCATCATCAATGCTGAGAAAATCGAATTAACTGGTAAGAAATTGACGGACAAAATTTACTACCGTCATACGATGCACCCAGGTGGTTTGAAACAAAGAACTGCTCTTGAGATGCGTACAAACTACCCTGAAAAAATGTTGGAGCTTGCTATCAAAGGTATGCTTCCAAAGGGTCCACTAGGTCGTCAAATGTTCAAAAAATTAAATGTGTACCGTGGTTCTGAGCATCCACATCAAGCACAACAACCTGAAGTTTACGAACTTCGCGGTTAATTATAAGGGAGGTTAACAATTTGGCACAGGTTCAATATTACGGTACAGGTCGTCGTAAAAGTTCTGTAGCGCGCGTTCGCTTAGTTCCAGGTGAAGGCCGTATCGTCGTTAATAATCGTGAAATTACTGAATACATTCCATTCGCTGCTTTAATCGAAGACGTGAAACAGCCTTTGAACATCACAGAAACAGCTAACAGCTACGATGTTCTTGTAAATGTTCACGGTGGTGGATTCTCTGGTCAAGCTGGAGCAATTCGTCACGGTATCTCTCGTGCTCTTCTAGAAGTAGATCCTGAGTACCGTACACCACTTAAACGTGCTGGACTTCTTACTCGTGACTCTCGTATGAAAGAGCGTAAGAAATACGGTCTTAAAGGCGCACGTCGCGCACCTCAGTTCTCAAAACGTTAATCAATTTTATATTGTATGGACGTTTTACAAGGGTTTTTTGGTTCAAGTTGGCGCAAATCAGCTTAAACCTTATAAAGAACTTAACAGATTTAAGGCATCAGCATCTTGCTGGTGCTTTTTTTCTGGCATTAATTCCAGATAATAATTCTGTGTGGTTTGAATATTGATGTGTCCTAATCGTTTGGAAACATAAGCAATATCTATATCTTGGGCAAATAAGAATGATGCATGGGTATCTCTTAGACCGTGAAAAGTCGTTTTTTTAATGTTTAATTCCGTTAATAGCTCAGCCAATTGTTCGGATTGTTTAAAGCCACCAAAGCCGAAAATATAACCATTCTCCTTAACAGGAATTTTACGAATAAGCTCATATACTTCTTTGTTGATGGAAACATCACGTTTTGCATTTTGTGTTTTTAATGAAGTATCGTCAGAAGTAGGACTGATTGAATGTCTAACTTCTATTCCGTATTCAAACAGGCTTTCTGGACGTATTGCTAATAGCTCTCCACGCCGCATACCCGTTTCTAATGCAAGTAATACAAGTAAGTTAAACTCATCGTATGGATGTCTTAGAACATAATTACGAAGCTTTTTAAAATCTGTAATAGATAAAGCTCTGTTCCGTTTTGGTGCATTTTCCCCACGTGTTTTTACTAAACGAGCAAAATCATTTGCGATATAGCCCCGAGCATATGCATCACGTAATGATGTTTTTATTTTGAGAAGCACTTCATGTGTTGTTTTTCGAGAGTGTGTTTTCGCATATTCATCAATTTTCTTTTGAAGGACAATATCATTTAAATCTTTTAATTGAATATCCTGAAACAAGTTTCGAATGACCCCTAAAGTACGAACATAATTTTGAAAAGTAGTTTCTTTAACATCATTGACTTTTACAAGATAAATCCAGTTTTCAAAGAAGTCTGCAAACGTTGTTGTTCTATAAGCGAGTTCTTTACCTTCTCCTTTCGCCAATTCCATTTCTAACGCCCAAAGCTCTGCTTCTCTCTTTGTCGAAAAAGTTTTAGAAAGTTTCTTATGTTCTCCTCGTTTGTATAAAGAAACTTGCGCCCGATATGATTTTCCCCTTTTAATAATACTAGCCATTCTATCAATTCCCTTCATAAAAATAGTTGATAGATGCTAGTTGAATACAACTGTATTGTATTCTGAACCTAGCATCTTATCAACTGCCAATAAATTAAACCGAGTGTTTTTCAATAAATTGAACTAAAGATTTCATTGTGTATCGTTCATGCCGACCAATCATGAAACGTCCAAGTCCTTCATGCGGTCGTATATATTTATCAAATGATTTTGGATCTACACCTAGAAAACGAGCTGCTTGTTCTCTGGTTAATAGATATGGGAAGTCTTGTGAAGTCATATCAATGCTCATGAAGACATCATCTCCTTGTAAATTTCTCATTTAAACGGATAACCTTGTTTTGTATATAATGGCGAATACTTTTTTAACCAAGCTATGACATCATCATTAGGTTCATAGTTTTCAAATTCCTCGTAAAGAAATGCCAAACACTTCTTTAGCCCTTCATCTCCCCAAATGCGCCAAACTTTAAATAAGTAGGGAAATAATCCAGACCCATTTAAAATATGCTTCTGTGACTGTTCTAACAAGTTCATTCGTGGCGAAGGGGAACTAAACATAAAATTTCTCTGATTAAGCAAATTAAGCATTTTTCTAGTGTAAGTCGTTAATCTTTTAGATTTGTCATAATAAAATTGGTAACGATCAGTTAGAGCTGAAACTAGCAAATCTTTTAACTCTGTATCATTACTTATGTCTTCTAGCTTGTCTGATAGGTCATGGGCATAAGCACCCTTATAAACTGCTTCAAAGCGTACCCAATCAATATACTGAATAGCTTCTTCATATCGCACGCCCATCGTTTCAACCTGTTCTTTCTTCTTATCATAGACCCTTAATAAAGCCTTAATATTTTTTCCTTTCGAACCCAGATAAAAAGTTGAAGTAATATTATTCTGTGTTATAGCCGATAAAACGGAATTGTTTTTTCTACCAGTAGCAGTTTTCACGATTTGATTTTTTTTAGAGAGCTGATTATAGATCGTATTTACATTCACTTTTTCATTGATGAAATCAATTGCAATGTCAATTCGCGAAAGTCTGGAAGTATATAAGGTGCTGTTGTTTATGTTCGTGAAAAACTGATGTATCTGTATCGAACTAGCGAATAATGATTCATATTGCTTTCTGTATTCCATCCATGCGTGCGCAGAAAATTTTATACAAATTCCCATCTGTATGAAATCAGTATGATAAGCGATTGCGAAATAATAGGGAGCATCATCGCAAACAAAACCATTTGAATAACCTTGAGGTAATGAATATGTCGATTCTTTTAGATTGCCTAATACAACTTCCAATTTTGACAGTCTTCCAAATTCATTAATGATATTGATTGCCATGCCTTCCCAGCCTTCTATTTGGCTAGGTCTTTTCGTTGGTTGTAGGACTAATGTAAATTCATCGACTTGAACATCTAACAAAACTATCACTCCTTTCAAGTCATGAAACATTGATACATCAGCTCTAGTTATGATTTTCTTGTTTTGCGGAGCGGGGGTTATTACATAACCCCCGCTCACGTTCTTAAGGGAGTCACAGCCTCTAATATGTCAAAATCTAAATAACTAAAGTGACAAATCTTCGGTGTATTAGCTGTGATTGGACAAGTAAAGACACCTTGACCCAACGCAAAATTCTTCTCTGGTACATCTACTCCAGTACCAAATGCCGTTGTGTAAGTTTGCTTTTCCGCATTACCAAGAACGAACTTTACAGGCATATTCTCTCGTAAATTAGTTGGTAGTAAGGTAGCATCTGATTTTTGCATGACAATCCATAAGAAAAACCCTAATTGTCTACCTTGTAAAACAACCTGCGACAACAGCTTCATTACTTCATCACGCTTTTTCTTTTCCATCGTCTGCAAAACAGTTTGAAAACTAGCGAATTCATCAAAGATAAAAATATAAGGTTCATATTGAAAGTTAGCATAGGTAGCTTCTAATTTCGTGTTAAGTTTATCTTTAATCTCTGCTTTCCTAACTTCCATCATTTCATTGAAATTTTGTAGTAGTTTAATAATATCCTCTATATTAGTAGCAGTACTTTCTGCTGAAATTCTTTCACCAAGAATAGCAAGGCTTGAGTTTTTAGGGTCAGCGAAATAAATATTGTATTGTACGTTTTTGATTAGCATTTGAAGAATTAGCGAGTACAGAGCATACGTTTTACCCGATCCTGTTTGTCCCACTAGCAAAGTTCCATATAGAGGAATTGATATAGACTTATCAATAATTAATGTGTAATCATCTACTTGAGAAGTTTGTCTTTTCAATTCGCAAAGACCATTAAATTTAAGTTGCTGGTCAATGTTACTATCGTATATTTCAAAAATATGGTAGTTTTCATCATTTGATAAATAGGCTCTGTCTACAATGAAATGATTTAATGCGAAAGAAATTCTTACATTGCCAATGTCTTTGTTAATATTTATGTTTTCAATGAACAATATAGCTTTTGAAAAGTTGGTGCTAAACTGCAATTTAATTTTTGGCAGGTGTGCTATTTCGGTGTTAAAGTAAAATCTTTTGTTGAAGTAATTAGCATCTAGGAACGACTTTCTTAATTTCAGGACAGTAAGATAATGATATATTGCGTGCTTCATGCCTTTATAAGCCTTGTTGCGAATTATCCATGTGACTATTTGGATCGTAAATATTACTATTAAAAATCCGATAAATAACTTGTTAACGTGCTCTGTAAAAACAACTCCCAACTTGAGTTGGGAGCTGATAATATTTACTAAAAAGACTAGCACAGCAAGTGTAAAGCACGTACTATATATGACGATCCCGTTCTGTTGTCTTTGTGTTCTTAATTTACTTTGTTTGAACATTGATTTTTTCCACGTCTCTAAATCGAAGCACCACGTCAAAACCTATTACAAAAGATTTCTCATGAAGAAAATCAATTAATCTTACATATTCGCCTTTTTGAACATTAATATGCTCGTTACCATTCAAGATCGTCACATCGAAGTTATTTAGAGTATTACTATCTCGCTTAAGACCAGTTTTCTTATCGGAACCGTAATCAGTATCGTCTTTGGTGATTAATAATCTTAAGGTAATGCCTTTTTCAGTTGGATCTTTTTTACTTACGTATGGTCGTTGGGAAACCAACCTGTACATATTTCCCGTGTTTTTTAAAAACTCTTCTGCTTTGAATTTAGTTTCTGTGAATACCCATGCATTTGCGATCGGCATAGTGCAAAACCTCTTTCTTTTAAAATTATTTTTTGTCAGTTTGTGTTTTTAGTGCTTCCTTAAGAATTTTAATAGTAGGATCAATTTCCGAGAAGTTTTCAATATCAAGTCGGAATCTACCTAGATTTAAAACCTTAAGTTCATTGTTAGATTCTAATGAACTAATACTAGTTCGGAACATAACTTCATCGTATGAAAGTTCTTTGATAAGGTTATCGAGATTTGCAACATCAGTATTTGACCATTTTTGAACGTCTAAGTTTGGGTGATTAATTTGATAGCGCAAGACAATCTCCTCCTTTCATTGTTTTATAGGCTTTTGTCAGTATTTCTTTAGCCTTGAACTCACTATAATATAATTCGTTATCCATTGTAATACCTTTTAAAGTGGCTGTTTATTGGTTTATTTATCGTTATTTCTTTTTCGTTTAAGGTATAATGCAATTAATATTGAGAGGGGGTAGATAATATGGATGAAAAAGTCGAAAATGAAATTTATTTGAGCAAAAATGAAATATTAGATTTAATAGATTATAGGTTTAATTACACATTTCAAGGAAAAGACAAAAATGACCATTTGATAAGCGAAGAAACATGGCGTAGTTATGTTAAACAGTTTTATGATAAAAAAGAAGACGAGGGAAAAGATATATCTATATACGATAAGAAATTAAGAGGTGGAAATAAAAATAGAACATATCGATTAGATTTTGTAGAAGAAATTATTGAATTCAGGTCAGTACAACTTAACAATCAGTTTAATAGTAATCGAAAAACAATGATTGATTATGAGTGGGTTAATTTAAATAAAGTTCTTATGGGATGGTCGGATGATGAAGTTCCTAAGAGTATTTATGATAAAAGAGTTATTATAACTGAGTATGAACTTAAAAAAGAAAATAAATTTCCTGAAATAACTGAAGAAGATAAAGAGAAAGTTAGAGGGTATTTTATTGATGCACTTATTGATGATTTAATTGATAAAAAGAAATTACAAATGGATATAGAACAATGGGCATTAAATGGAGAACTTATTTACGGTTATGCTGATCCACTTGAAATGATTGAAGATGATGAAGGTCCAATAGGTTTCAGAATTGATAGAAAAAAGTACTTGAAGGATAGCGTTATTAATGAAATCAAAAATTCTTGAAAATTAAACGAAATCTATTTAATCAAGCTGAACAAGCAGGAATTCACTGCTGGTTTTCCTTGTACTGACACTGCTAATTTATTTAGATATACTGGAGTTAAACAATTTATAATTACAGGTTTTAGAGAAGATTAATCAATGAGTAAGTATATAGAGGGGGTTAAATTAAGTGGGTATAAAAAGTAGTAAAAGCTTTATATCATTTGTTAAAGAAATGGATGGAGAATACCAAACACAAAGAGATCGTGGTACTTTATTTGAGTTGTTATCAAAAACATACTTTGAGAATGAACCAATGTATAAACGTTTGTTTGATAAAGTATGGATGTTGAATGAAGTTCCTGAAAACTATGGTATACCTAAAACTGATACAGGAGTAGATTTAGTTGCTAGAGAACGTGATACAGGTGATTTAGTAGCTATTCAATGTAAATATTATTCAGAAGGTACTACGATTCAAAAGTCGCATATAGATTCATATTTAAATGAAGTTGGTAAAAGTTACTATTCAAAAGGTATCATTATTGCTTCAACTGATAAATGGAGTAAGCATGCCGAAGATGCTTTGAAATATCGTGATAAAGATATTCAAAGAATTTCTTTAGAACAATTAAAAGATAGTCAAGTTGATTGGTCAACGTTTTGTCCTGAGCAACCAGAAGAAGTTAAACTAGAAGATAAAAAAACACCTAGACCACACCAGAAACCAGCAATTGAAGCAGTTGTTAAAGGATTAGAAAAAGAAGATCGTGGAAAATTAATAATGGCACCGGGAACCGGAAAGACATTTACATCAATGGCTATCGCGGAAGAATTAGCGAAGAAAAAGCAGGGTGTATTTAAAGTTCTTTATTTAGTACCGAGTATTCAATTATTGTCACAAACATTAAAGTCATGGACATCGGATACTAATTTTATTATGGACTCTATTGCTGTGTGTTCTGATACAAAAGTGACCAAGACAGAAACTAAAAAACAATCAGAAGATATGGATGTAGCTGATATAGCAGTGGCAGACATTGGATTTCCAGCTACTACGAATTATGAAAAATTACTTAGTTACCAAGAAATAATAGAGAATAGTACTGAAAAAGGGAATTTTTTGACTGTGTTTTCGACATATCAATCTATTGATGTAATAAGTGAAGCTCAAAAACATGGTTTTTATGAGTTTGATTTAATTATTTGTGATGAAGCACATAGAACTACGGGGGCAACTGAACTAGGGAATGAATTAAGTCATTTTACCAAAGTTCACTATGATGATTATATAAAAGCGGCTAAAAGACTTTATCAAACTGCTACGCCACGTGTTTACGGTGATAAAGCTATGCAAAGAGCAGAAGAATTATCAGTTGTTATTGCTGACATGGATAATCCAGAGTTATATGGCGAAGAATTTTACCGTATAGGGTTTGGTGAAGCGATAAGACAAGGAGTTTTAACGGATTATAAAGTGATGGTTCTAGCCGTTGATGAAGAAATGATAAGCAGAAGATTCCAGTATATGTTAGCGAAGGATAATTCCGAATTAGAGTTTGATGACATAACCAAAATAGTTGGTTGTTGGAATGGTTTAGTCCGTAGACAAAGTGATTCAGATAAAACATTAGGACCTCCGATGAAACGAGCGATTGCGTTCACTGGAACGATAAAAGATTCAAAATTAATTAAAGATATGTTTAATCATGTCGTTAATGAATATTTATATCAAGATGTTGATGAACATGAACATCAATATAAAATTGAAATTGACCATGCCGATGGTTCAATGAATGCTTTAGAGAAAAATAAAAAAATATCGTGGCTAAAAGATGATGTGCCATCGAATACTTGTAGAATATTATCAAATGCACGTTTTCTAACAGAAGGTGTTGATGTACCAGATTTAGATGCAGTTATGTTTTTAAAGCCACGGCGTTCAAAAATTGATATTGCTCAAGCGGTAGGCCGTGTGATGCGTAAGTCAGATGGTAAAGATTACGGATATGTTATTTTACCAGTGGGTGTACCTGCCGGCATAGACGCAAACTCAGCATTAGATAATAATGAGAAATATCGTGCGGTATGGGAAGTATTAAATGCACTAAGATCGTTAGATGAACGATTTGATGCAACAATTAATAAATTAGAATTAAATAAGAAAAAACCAGGTCAAATTCAAATAATTGGTGTCGGTGATGCACCAGAAAAGGGTGAATTAGACCAAACACCATCAGAACAATTAGCATTTATGTTAAATGAAGAAGATTTTACAGACTTAGAAAAAGCGATTTACGGTAGAATTGTTCAAAGAGTAGGAAATGTTCGTTACTGGGAAGATTGGTCTAAAGATGTAGCGGGAATTGCACAAAAACATATGATGCGTATCCGTATCATATTAGAAGATAAACAAAGCAACATTTATAAAGAGTTTCAGAAGTTTATAGAAAGTTTGCATTATAATATTAATGATTCAATAAGTGCGGAACAAGCAATTGAAATGTTAGCACAACATTTAATTACAAAACCTGTTTTTGAAGCATTGTTTGATTCATATAGTTTTGTAAATAATAATCCTGTTTCAAAATCAATGGATACAATTTTATCAATTTTAGATGAACAAGGTTTAATGAAAGAACAAGAAAAATTAGAGTCATTTTATGAAAGTGTTCGTGTTCGTGCGGCAGACATTGATAACTTAAAAGCTAAACAAGATATTATTATTCAACTGTATGATAAGTTTTTCAAAGTTGGATTTAAAGAAACGACAGAACGGTTAGGAATTGTCTTTACGCCGACAGAAGTAGTGGATTTCATTATACATTCAGTAGATGATGTCTTAAATAAATACTTTAACAAATCATTAGCTAGCAAAGGAGTTCATGTACTTGATCCGTTCACTGGAACAGGTACATTTATTACTAGATTACTTCAAAGTGAATTGATACCTAAAGAAGACCTGTTAAGGAAGTACACGCAAG
The DNA here is from genome assembly GCF_001426125.1 of Bacillus sp. Leaf49. Taxonomy (NCBI): domain Bacteria; kingdom Bacillati; phylum Bacillota; class Bacilli; order Caryophanales; family Bacillaceae; genus Bacillus; species Bacillus sp. Leaf49. Next base: position 62,011 of record NZ_LMRK01000006.1, read on the forward strand.
AAATTCATGCGAATGAAATTGTGTTATTAAGTTACTATATTGCGGCTATTAATATTGAAGAAACTTTTCATAGTTTATATGGAGGAGATTATGTTCCATTTGAAGGAATTGTATTAACGGATACTTTTCAAAGTACTGAAACAAAAGATTCATTTATGAGTGAATTATTCGATGAGAATAATGAGCGATTAAAGAGGCAGCAGGGGAATCCTATTTTTGTTATTATTGGAAATCCACCTTATTCAGTCGGACAAGCAAGTGCAAATGATGATAATCAAAATGTCTCATATCCAACGTTAAAAGAATCCATTGATAATAGTTACGCTAAACATAGTAAAGCAGTTCTGAAAAGATCGTTATATGATATGTATATTCAAGCCTTTAGATGGTCCAGTGATCGAATAAAAGATAAAGGCGTGATAGGTTTTGTTACAAATGGTTCTTTTATTGATGGTCAAAGTACCGATGGCTTACGTAAATGTTTAAATGACGAGTTCAATTACATTTATATATTTAATTTGCGAGGAGATCAAAGGACTCTTGGTGAAGAGTCGAGAAAAGAAGGAGGAAAAGTTTTTGGTTCTGGTAGTCGAACGCCAATTGCAATTACCTTATTAATTAAAGACGGCTCTGATAATCATCAAATTTATTATCATGATATCGGAGATTATTTATCACGTGAACAGAAACTAAGCATTATTAAAGAATATGCATCAATTGAAAAGATGAATTGGGGAAAAATTAATATTGATTCAAATAACGATTGGATTAATCATAGAGATGGAAACTACCTGAAATTTTTGGCAATGGATGGTGAAGTATTCCATACTAAAATGGTTGGGGTTAATACAGCAAGAGATTTTTGGGTATATGGTTTTAATAAATCACATGTTATGAGAAATACACTGGCAATGGTAGAAAATTATAATAATGAAGTGAAGCGGTTGTCATCAATAACTGATGTTGAAAAAAAACTTGAAGCACGTAATCTTTCAGGAAATTATATTAAATGGACAAGAGGACTCAAAAATTTATTTATTAAAGGAAAAGAAATTTCTGTTGACACTAAAAATCTAATAAAAAGTCAATATCGTCCATTTACGAAAAAATGGTTATTTTATGATAAAAATGTTGTGGAGATGCCAGGACGCTATAAAGATATTTTAGAGGTAGAGAATAAGATAATTTATGTTACAGGTATTGGATCTTCTCGGGATTTCTCTGCATTAATGATTAATAACGTCCCTAATTTCCATCTTATGGATACTGGTTCTGGATTCATGTTAAAAAACAAAAATCATAATGAGGATTTATTCAGTAACTCCTTTAATATTACAGAAAATATTAAAGAAAAATTAAAATTAAGTGATGATGAAATCTTGTACTATGTTTATGGCGTCTTACACTCTAATGAATATCGCAAAAAATACTCAAGTGATTTAAACAAAGATTTTCCGCGTATCCCAATATTGAAAAACAAGGATGCATTTGTTTCTATTGGAGAAAAGCTTGCTGAGTTACACTTAAACTATGAGAATATAGAAGAATTTAAGGGATTAAACATTACCTATAAAAATAATCCTACTTTTAGAGTCACTAAAATGAGACATCCTAAAAAAGGTATAACAGATACAATTATTTTTAATAATGAAATAACTATCGAAAACATACCAGATAAAGCCTATGATTATGTAGTCAATGGGAAACCTGCAATTCAGTGGATTATGGAACAATATCAAGTAAAGACAGATAAAGCTTCAGGTATCACAGATGATCCTAACGAATATTCAGATGATGAAAAGTATATTTTCAATTTATTACTAAGAATTATTAACGTTTCAGTTCAAACAGTTGATTTAGTTAATAGCCTACCGCCATTAGAAATAATCGAATAAAAGAATTAATATCGTATTCAACTAACATCTATTTAAATGGTGCAAATCGGTGCAAATGATATCTATTCAAGTCCATTTTTAATCATCTATATCCACTTTTTAAACATTGTAATGTTGATATAAAGGGGGCGAGATTGATTGAGTATCCATCAATCATAGATGTATATTTCTCAAAACGTTAATCAATATTATATTGTATGGACGTTTTACAAGGGTTTGTACAGACAAACCCTATATGAAAAGCATCAGCATCCTGCTGGTGCTTTTTTATTTGTGTTTTTTTCTGTCTGGAAACATATAAAATAGGATCATAGTCAGGTTTCTGTTTAAAAAATGATGTTAAAGGGGGATGGCATTTATGAATCTAACAACAGAAAGATGTCTCATTCGACCGTTTAATGAGGATGATTGGCAGGATGTCTATGCATATACATCTGATCCGGTGGTGATGAGGTATATGCCAGAAGGTGTTTTTTCTAGAGAAGAGGCGCAGCAATTTGTCAAAAATAATCGTCTTGAGACGGGCAAGAATTTTGCTGTTCTATTAAAAGAAGATCATACATGCATCGGGCATATCGTGTTTCATCCTTACTTTGGTGAGCACACATATGAAATTGGCTGGGTCTTCAATTCTGCATATCAAAACAAAGGCTATGCATCAGAAGCGGCGTATGCTGTCCTACATCATGGTTTTCACACAATGAATTTACATCGAATTATTGCCACTTGTCAGCCTGAAAATGTGCCGTCATGGAGAGTGATGGAGAAAATGGGGATGAGGAGAGAAGGATATTTTAAACAGTGTATCCCACAAGAAAATGAGTGGTGGGATGAGTTTTACTATGCCATCTTACAAGAGGAATGGTTTGTAAAGAAGGATTAATAAGTTTTTATAATATGAAGTGATTCATCATCCCGAATATTCTCTGGCTTTTTTAATTGATATAATCAGGTCAAATAAGCAGAAGAGGGGCGCGGGCATGAGGATCTTTGATGCACATTTTCATAACATTGATTTTGATTTTCCCATTCAAGAAAACCAAGGATATACACCGCCGAGTTATGTGGTGAATGATTATAGGAGAGAGACGGCTGATTTAGGGATTGTAGGTGGAGCGATTGTATCAGGGTCATTTCAGGGCTTTGATCAAGGCTATTTGTTGAAAGCACTAGATGAAATGGGACCGGCTTTTTGCGGTGTGACTCAATTACCTTTTACAGCAACTGATGATGAGATTGTTCAATTGAATCAACAAGGGGTAAAGGCTTTACGTTTTAATGTGAAGCGGGGCGGTTCGGAGGATATTTCAAAGCTCGACTATTTTGCGAGAAGGGTGTATGAGCTGGCTGGGTGGCATAGTGAGATTTACATAGACGCTAAGCATCTCCCTGACATCTCATCAACGCTTGAACAGCTGCCGGCCGTTTCCGTTGATCATCTAGGCTTATCTGAAGAAGGTTTGCCGCATTTGCTCAAGCTGGTTGAAAAAGGTGTTCGTGTGAAAGCGACTGGCTTTGGGCGTGTTGATTTAAAGGTTGAACATGCATTGACGTCTATTTATCAAACGAATCCTGATGCACTGATGTTTGGTACAGATCTTCCATCTACAAGGGCGAAACGGCCATTTGAATACGGTGATATTGAATTGATTCAACAGATGTTTGATGAGGAAGCGGCGGATAAAATTTTATATGAGAACGCTATCAATTGGTATTTTGGCAAATGAATAAAGGCTTCCATTCCGTGATAGGAGGTGTGTTCATTGAATCTGAATCAATTGACATTTAGGGCAGCCGTCCAAGGAGACCTCGACAACATCGTTTTGATGCTTTCAGATATAAATTAGGCCAAAAGAGAGAACGCTACACTCGTCCATTATTAGAAAGCTACCTCAATGCCTTTCATTCGATCGAAGCGGATCCCAATATTGAACTAATCGTCGCTTGTGATCGGGAAGAGGTAGTCGGTGTTCTCCAATTAACAATGACTCCATTTCTAACGTATCAAGGAGGATGGAGAGCTTCAATAGAAGGAGTTCGTACAGCCTCGACTCATAGAGGAAGAGGAATTGGCACATTGTTGATCAAACGGGCTATTCAACGCGCAAGTAGCCGCGGGTGTCATATGATTCAGCTGACAACAGACAAACAGAGGCCAGAAGCACGCCGTCTTTACGAAAAGTTGGGATTTAAAGCTACACATGATGGGATGAAACTGCATCTTCTTCGTAAATAAACACACCAAGAAGCAAAGGTATTCACAGCCCTTTGCTTTTTTGTGCCTTTGTTTTAAATATTTGTTATATTGGAGACGAGAATCTATAGTGGTTTGGAAAGGAGAAACATTTGAAGAAAACAAAAGAGGATCTTTTGGCATTTGTCACGAAAAACAAAAAGGGCGTATCAGTAACAATTATTGAAAATGAAGATGTGGTATTAGATTGGAATGGTGATCAAAAAACACCACTTGCAAGTACGATGAAATTAATGGTTTTGTTTCATTTTGTTAAAGCTGTATCCAGCGATGAAATCAAGTTAGATGAAAAAGTGACATTGTCTGATATAGAGCGGTTTTATATTGATAGAACCGATGGCGGTGCTCACACATACTGGCTGGAGGTCAACGATTTTTCTGAGCATGCAACTTTATTAGATGTTGCCAAAGGGATGATGCAATTTAGTTCGAATGCTTGTACTGATTATTTGATTGACCTGCTGGGCTTAGAGAAGATCAATGATCAGATGAAACAAGCAGGTCTTACAGAACATGATGAACTCATGCCGCTGACACCCAAGGTGTTGTGGCCAGCCTATGTATCTGATCATGAGCAGGATGCATTAAAGCAAATAAGCGATGTAACTGATGAACAATACAAATCTCTGATGATTGAGATTTTTCATATCATGAAAAATGACCCGGAGCATAAAAAGGCGTTAGAAGAAAAATTGATGAAAAAGAACTTGTTAAGCTTGCGTATTCAATCTTTACTGACGCAAAAGATGACAAGGTCTACAACGAATCAATATGCACATTTTATGAAACGTCTACAGGATGAGCTGTTAACAACAGAAGAAAAGCGTCTTTTTAGCCAAATTGTGCTGGGAGAAATATTGAAGACGGAAACAGATCAATATATTTGGTATAAAGGGGGATCGACGTTGTTTGTTGTCACTGCTGCTTTATATCGAAAAACGGATACATCAACTATATCGATTTCTCTATTCATCAATGACCTGAAAGCGGAGAATTCTCACTGGATGGGGGAAGTGTTCGATGAATTTATACTTACCGTAGTAGCAGATCAAAACTTTCGACAACGATTGATTCAAGCTTTTACTACATAATTATCAAAAAACAGAGGGTGACGCCCTCTGTTTTTATTATTTCTTGATGGGAAACGCATTGTATACATCTAGACGTTTATCTTTTGACTTCACAACTCCATCAACCAGTTCCTTTTGCCAAAGCGCTGTATCGTCTTTGTACACTTTAAAAGAGTGAGGCAGCTTTTTTTGTAGCTGTTTTCTTTTAAACGTGACGGATGGCTCGTCTTTAGCGTTCATCTTGAGTGTCACTTGCTCCACGTTATCGATAAGAATAAAAAGTGCCAATGCATTATATAAGTAGTTTTTTTCAATGGTATCCTTCTTATCAAACCAAAATGCATCAAATTGTTCTTCTGTATCATTGGTATTTTCTTTCACGCCGTATGTCACTTTTAGCGCTTTTTCATCTACGATTTCATACTCGCGAATCACGTTACCTGGAAGATCTGATAAAATAGCGCCGACTGCTCCGTTGTCTCCAATATAAGAATTTTTGTGCTTAGAAAGCTGTTTTAAGGAAATGTCTTCTATTCCTTTCATGTCACTCTCTTTCTCGCTGGCTTGACTACTGCAAGCGGATAGAATGACTGTCATTAGTAGTAGGATATACATCCACTTTTTCATTTGTTTTGCTCCTTTATCATTCTTTCTATATAAAAACCCATTTTATCACAAGATCCCATTTCCACCACTTATTTCATCATTTCCATTTACTGAACTGCATGTTTTGTTCAAACCAACGAACAATACAAAGAAAAAAAGGAGTTCAGTCCATGGCAGAAGTTCTTTCATTTTATCAATTGAAAACAAAGCGAGATGTCACGCTTGAAAAGAAGCTGTTGCGTACATTGTCTCTTCAACAGGTGACGGTCGCTTCCGAGAAATTCACGAGGAAGTTGTTCCCATTTGCAGATGATCCAGCTGGGATTATGAGTGATGGCTGTATTGATTTCGCCATTGAGGCTTTTTTAGCAGGTGGGAGATACGGTGAGTCGAGTAAGTATGGTGAATCCTTCGATGATATAAAAAAGCGGTCAGTTCATGAAGAAGATGAGCTGGTTGAGGAGCTAGCAGGGTGTTTGCAATCGTGGGGGAATATGTTCCGAATGGAGCGTAAGATGTCGTGTCTGTATCCATTTGCGAAGGAATTTTTAAGTAAGTGGTGGCAGGAAGGCTTTCGGGAATCAGAAAAAAGGCATAAGCTTCGACTGCACTAAGCATATTTCCAGCCCTTGTCCCATATCTATAAAATAATGGTGTATGGGAGGGACAGGGATGAAAAGAAAGCTGAAATGGACAGGGTTTTTAATCGGGTTTATTGTCCTCTTATTCTTATTCAGATTTCAGTTTCTAAATGATGATTCGTGGAAATCGTGGAACTTGCCTTTGAGCGGCAAGATCATCTATTTAGATCCGGGTCACGGCGGTCCAGATGGCGGTGCTGTTGGCGGCGAGTTGCTCGAAAAAGAGATTGCACTGGATGTGTCCATGAAGATAAGAGACTATTTGCAGGAGCAGGGAGCGCTTGTTCTCATGACCCGGGAGGATGACTCTGATTTATCATCAAAGAATACAAAGGGTTATGCCCGAAAGAAAGCGGAGGATTTGAGAAACCGTGTGAAAGTCATCAATGAATCTGAAGCGGATCTCTATTTAAGCATTCATTTAAATGCGATCCCATCGAACAAATGGAGCGGGGCACAGACGTTCTTTTACGGAAAGTATGAAGAGAATGAAAAAGCAGCGAAGTTCATTCAAGATGAATTGCGCAACAACCTTGAAAACACAGATCGCAAGGCGAAGCGAATCAACGGGATTTATTTAATGCAAAATGTCACGAAGCCAGGAGCGCTTGTCGAAATCGGATTTTTATCGAATCCAAAAGAGGCTGGTCAGCTGGCGACTCCTAAATATCAGGATCAAATTGCTGCTTCGATTTATAAAGGCATTTTAAGATATTTAACAGAGCAAAAAGAGCCGCCTGAATAAGGGGCTTTTTCCTGTTTATCGCAGGCAAAGAGGACAGACATTGTAAGGATATGTATGATATACTTGGATTGTAAACGAATTCAATAAAGGGTGAGGTTCTGCTATGATCGGACAAGATGATGTGAGAAAACTAGTTGGGAAGATGGACGAACCTTTCCTTCATATACCGCTTGGTGAGCTGGATGCCATCAAGGAAATCAGCCTAAAGCCTGAAAAAGAGCATGTGAGCTTAAAAGTGGCGATTGCCAAAACAGGCACTGCTGAGCAGATGAAGCTGCAGCAAGACATCGTACAAGCTTTAAAAGCAGCCGGCGCGAACACTGTAGGACTTCGTTTTGAAGAACTGCCTCAAGAAACGCTTGAAAAGTTTATGCCGTCACAGGATGAGGAAGAAAACCTGCTCAACTCTAAAAATCCGCCTGTGTTCTTAGCGATTGCGAGTGGAAAAGGCGGAGTTGGGAAATCAACTGTTTCCGTTAACCTGGCTGTGGCGCTGGCTCGTCTAGGGAAAAAAGTGGGACTGATCGATGCTGATATTTACGGCTTTAGTGTACCGGATATGATGGGAATCACCGTCAGACCGACAGTTAAAGGGGAAAAAATTATTCCTGTGGAACGCTTTGGCGTCAAAGTGATTTCAATGGGCTTTTTTGTTGAAGAAAACGCACCGGTCATTTGGAGAGGACCGATGCTTGGTAAAATGCTAAATAACTTCTTCCACGAAGTAGAGTGGGGAGAATTAGATTACTTACTATTAGACCTTCCGCCTGGAACAGGTGATGTGGCACTTGATATTCATACGATGCTTCCGAGCTGTAAAGAAATCATTGTGACGACACCGCACCCAACAGCCGCTTTCGTTGCTGCTAGAGCAGGCGCAATGGCACTGCAAACAGATCACGAGGTGTTAGGGGTCGTTGAGAATATGAGTTACTATGAAAGCAAAAAAACAGGTGAGAAGGAATATGTCTTTGGAAAGGGCGGCGGGGACAAGCTGGCGGAGGAGCTGCGCGTATCAGTACTTGGTCAGATCCCTTTAAGACAGCCTGATTGGAATGAGGACGATTTTGCACCTTCTGTCTATGATGCGAGTCATCCGACAGGGGAAGTGTATCAACACATTGCCAATAAAGTCATTGAACAATTAACAGTGAAAGCATAATGAAAGCCCGAGTGGACCTTGTGCCACTCGGGTGATGTTTAACTGCCGCTTCCTTGTGAACCGGAATCATTGCTGCTTTCAGAGACTGCTTTTTTTAGCTCATCTTCGAATTTCTTCTTATAGAGAGGGCTGCTTAATGTTTCTGTGATGACTTTCTCTAAGTGTTTTCGGAACTCTTTGCTTTTGACCAGTTCACCGTATTTCTTTTCCATTTCAGGATCCTTGAGAATATCCATCATCATTTGTTGATAGTCAGGGTCCTTCATCAATTGTTTTAACATCTTTTCATGCTGTTGCTGCATGGATTTTGCGAAAGTCTCGGCAAATTTAGAATCCTCAAAGACCTTCTTCCAGAACTCTTTGCCTTTATCAGAAGTCAGTGTTTTCTCTATTGTTTTTTTCACAGTTTGTTCATCCATTACCAAAGCTTCATTCATTGCCTCGTCATTTAATAACTGTTGAATGGCCTTTTTACCGTCATCTGTTTTCAAAATATCGACGACCATTTTTTTCGTTTCGTCATAGTCCATATTAGATGAGGATTGGGTTTTGGGAGCACAAGCTGTTAGAGATAAAAGAAGAAAACAGCTCATTATACGCAAGATGCCTTTTGACATACTGTGGCTCCTTTCGTTACATGTCTTACTTTTAATATGAATGTTTCACGTGAATTTATACATAACAAAAATAGGGGTTGGGTCAATTCAATGAAAAGTCGGGATTTAGTTCGTTTTTTCTTCTCTGTGCTGGCTGTTGGAGCGGTCATTACAAGCGTGGTAGGTTTTGCGCTGGAGTGGGGGAAATATCAGAAGCTGTTTGTATCGTTTGAGATTTTAGAGATTGCGTCTGTGTTATTTTGGTTTATTGGTGTGGGGATGATCTTTAGTGTAATCAGTCAGATGGGGTTTGTTGTCTTTTTGACAGTGCACCGGTTTGCGCTGGAGATTTTCAGGTCGCATTCTTTATGGAATACCATTCAGTTATTCCTTGTGATTTTCGTGCTGTTTGATTTAGCTTATTTGCGGTTTTTGTTTTTCGGGGAGAATGAATCATTTCTTCCATACTTGTGGCTGCCTGTTTTTATCGGTGTGTTTGCATTGATCGTGTCTTATTTTAAACAGCAGCAGTCCTCTAAGAAAACATTTATTTCTGCAATGTTTCTCATGGTCGTCATCACTTCGTTAGAATGGTTTCCGGCGCTTAGAGTCAATGAAGAGGACTGGCTGTATTTAATGCTATTCCCGCTATTAGGTTGTAATGCGTTTCAGTTATTAGCTATGCCGCGGTTTTCAAAAGCAAAAGCTACTTAACCTCAGTTGACTTTGTTTTTGTATTAGAGATAAGTTCGCCAACCGTGACGTTTCTTAAATTCTTATCTTTTAAGTGTTTTAAAATAGCTGGTAAGGCTTGAGCGGTTTGGGTGGCTGAATCTGAGGCGTGAAGGAGAATGATGTCTCCGCTTTTCATTCGATCATTTACATTATGAACAATCTGGTCGACGCCCGGGTTCAGCCAATCTTGAGAATTGATGCTGTAATGGACAACGGTATAGCCATACTGTGTTGCAATTTTCAATACCGTTTCATTAAATTGCCCAGTTGGCGGTCTTAATAATTGAATGTCTTCCAGTCCAAGCTTTTGGAATGTATTTTGTGCACGGACAAGATCTCGCTTAATTTCGTTTTCTTCCAGCTGGCTATAATTTTTATATGCATAGCCAAGGCTGCCAATTTGATGGCCATCCTCTTTAATCCTTTTCACAATATCCGGGTGACGCTCAGCCCAAGAAGCAGACAGAAAGAAAGTGGCGTTCTTTATATCGTACTCTCGGAGGACATTTAAAATAGGAACAGCCTTCTCGTCTCCCCAGCCAATATTAAACGTAAGGGATGCATGTTTTGATGAGGTCTCTCCTTTATAAATCGCTCGGGGTCCTTGTTCTGTTTTAAATACCGACAGCGGCGGTGCCTTTTGTACATAAAAAAAGGTTGCAGCTGCAAGGGCTGCTACAAGAATAATGACTACTTGCTTCAGTCGTTTAATAGGCAACACATATAATCGACTCAATTCAAACACTCCTGCCTTGTCCAAGATTGTTACTTGATTGTATGCAGGACAAGGGTTTGACATGCACGATAAAACTATTTTAAAAAAAGTTCTGAAAAGGCGTTGACCAACAGAATGTTTTCGTGATATATTATTAATCGTCGCTGACACACAGTGACAAACACAAACGCTTCGGGAAATAAACTTGAAAAAAGTTGTTGACATAAGATGAAGCGAAATGTTATATTATTAAAGCCGCTAAGAACGGCGAAGATGATCTTTGAAAACTAAACAAGACAAAACGTACCTGTTAATTCGAGTTTTTATAAAAAAATCCTATGATACATCATAGGTAGTCAGTCAAACTGGCGAAAAACAAAACTTCGGTTTTGAACTTTTTCGGAGAGTTTGATCCTGGCTCAGGACGAACGCTGGCGGCGTGCCTAATACATGCAAGTCGAGCGGACAGAAGGGAGC
>NZ_LMRK01000007.1:0-67584 GCF_001426125.1 Bacillus sp. Leaf49
GCTTCGTGCTGAGAAGAATTTCTAGTGTGGAACATGAGAAAAACACCTTCCTTTAGTATGCTTTTCTCTATTATAAAATGGGATAGTGGAAAATTTAAGGGAAAAAATAAAGCTGTCGAGATTTTCTCGACAGCCTGAGGGCTAAACCGAGTTTAGCCCTTTTTCTTCTTTTCAGCGTGATAGAAAACCTTTGCAGCCCTAGGAAAGACGAGTACCGGCGCGGAGCGAATTTCACATTCGTGAGCACCGGCACGCAGGACTGACACCGAATGCGAGGGTTTGTCTACACGCTGAGGCTAAACGGAGTTTAGCCCTTTTCTTGTGGTAGCGGTAAACGAATGATAAATGTTGTTCCCTTATGTTTTTCGCTTTTTAAATCAATCTGTCCGTCATGCAAGTCCACAAGCTGCTTGACAATCGACAGGCCAAGTCCGTATTCTCCATATGGTGTATTCGTTCTCGAAATATCCGCTTTATAAAAACGTTCCCAAATGTGTTTGACTTCTTCAGGTGCAATGCCGATTCCCGTGTCTTCTACTTCAATGATCGTTTCCCCATTCTCTTCTTTCCCTCTCAAAGAAATGCGGCCGCCTTCTGTAAATTGAATGGCGTTCTTTGTGATGTTGACGAGAATTTGAATGAGCCGGTCATAATCTGCGTATACCTTTTGTTCAGGGTGAACCTCTACCATGAGCTGATTGTTTTTCTCTTCAGCCATTCGGCTCAGCTGCTCCTTAATCACTTCAAACGTATCAATGAGTGGATAGTGAAATTTTTGAAGGGTGATTTGATTCGACCTGATTTTCTCATAATCCATATTTTCATTGACGAGACGCAGCATTCGTTTTGTCTCATCAGTGATGAGCGCATAGCATTTCTCTTTCTCTTCTGCCGGTACATCCGCAGTATTCAGCCATTCGACCAACCCTCGAATGGTCGTCAGCGGTGTTTTCAATTCGTGAGACACATCTGCGATGAATTGTCGCCTACGCTTTTCGAGCCGGTCAATTTCCTCTCTTGACCGTTGAAGACGATTGGCCATCATATTAAAATCCTCACCTAGTGTACCAATTTCATCAAGGTGTTTGTTTTCAAGATGAATGTTGTAGTCACCATGCGCAATTTTCTCAGTTGCCTCTCTCAGTTTTTTGATACGATTCACATGGAACTTCGACAGAAACAGACTGAGAATAAAGGTAATCGTCAATGCCACAAACACGATGATATATAAATACCGATTCATTTGAGCAATCAGCTCTTCTGCTCCTTGAATAGGAGCTATGAGCACCACCCCGCCCTTCAGCTTTCCGTCTTCCATGACAGGAAGTGCCACAAGTGATGCTTCTTGATCAAGCCGGCGTGAATCACTTCGCTTGACAATAATTTCTTCTCCTTTTGCGAGCTTGGCCCACAAATCTTTTGTGAGTAACGCTTCATGCGGCGGCATCTCTTGCTGCTGAGATAGCACAGTCCCTTTTTCATCAAAGACGAAAAAACGGATTTGTCTCGTCGAGAGAATGTCTTCAAATGGACGCAAACGGAAGTTCATCTCGGCTTTCGACAATTGTTTAAAATTCTCCAAAATTTCATTCCCATACGAACTCATTTCGTCTACCCTATTTTGATAAGCAATATCTTTCACAAAATGAGACATCAAGGTGCTGATAATAATGATGGCAATGAGCAATAACCCAAGGTGACTAATCAGCAACTGGTAAAAATATTTAATCTTCATCGAACTTATACCCTACGCCCCATACCGTATACAGAAAGGGCTTAGGCCCGTCTCCGATTTTTTGGCGCAACCGTTTAATATGAACATCAACCGTTCGTTCATCACCATAAAATTGGTATCCCCAAATTTGCTCAAGCAATTGTTCTCGTGAAAATACTTGCCGAGGATGCTGTATAAAAAAGCACAGCAGATCGTATTCCTTTGGTGTTAAATTTTCGATCCGTTTCCCCTCTAGAAACACTTCTCTCGTTTTTTTATCTAACTGAAAATGTTCGGTCTCTAGCCGTTCACCCTCTTTCGCTCCTTCTTGAGTAGATGTTGTTTGAGCAAAACGTCGTTTCACTGCTTTGATTCTTGCCATTAAGGTGAGCGGACTAAAGGGTTTTGTCACATAATCATCAGCCCCAAGATCGAAGCCCAGCACCTGATCAGATTCCGTTTCCTTTGCTGTCAGCATAATAATTGGAACATCACTGATCTGGCGTACTTTTTGACAAATGGTCAGACCATCCATTGAAGGAAGCATGACATCTAAGATGAGCAGATCCCAATCCTCCTCTTGCTTAAATCGATTCAATCCTTCTAATCCATCATGGACGAATTCCGCTTGAAATCCTTCTCGTTGAAAAAACATATCCGTCATTGTACAAACACTCTGGTTATCTTCAATCATTAATATTTTCATCATCAGCCTCCGCTGTTGCCTTTGTTTTTCTTTATGTAGCTTTATTTTACATGTTCCTTCTCAAATCTCAATTGGATTGATACGATTTCATGAACTTATCATGCTTTGGTCATCTTTTATTCATACTTTTTGATGGAGCTGGGTGTCGAGGTGAACCTCATTGATTTTTGTTATGAAAAAAAGCTCATCTTATTGATGAGCCCAAATTGTTGACAAAGGGCTAAAATGAACTTGATTTTAGCCCTTTGTCTTCTTTTCAGCGTGATAGAAAACCTTTGCAGTCTAGGAAGGACGAGTACTATGCGAGGGTTTGTCTACACGCTGAGCTCATCTGATTGATGAGCCCTTTTCCTTGTCATGCCAGCAGTTGCAAGTAAGCAGCGTCTTTCCCCTCTTCAACCGCCTGTAAAAGCTGCTTTGCCTGTGATGTGCTGGTGACGCTGCTTAACTTTTGTATGATGTCTTCTGTCGATAACGCACAGCCTGGTGCTCCCCGAGGAATATCGACTCGTTTGCTGATGGTGGTGCCGTCAGATAAGGTGAGCTTTACAATCGTAAATCGTCCTTTTGGCACTGCGTCTGGATGGGGCTCTATCGTTTGAACATACACTCTATTTACCCGCTTCATCCATACCCGCAGCTCTGGTGAAATGGTTTTTTTCGTAAAAGCATCCAGTGATAAAGGTTGTCCAAACACTGCTAGTGCGATGACATACTCGACACTAAATCGTCCCTCTTCTCCCGTCAAAGGTGTCCGCTCCGTAAGTGCGGCATCTCCGCCAGGCGGAAACATGACGTCGACCTGTACGATCTTCTCCTGTAAGGAAGAGTGTTCTTGTACTAATGACTCGATCGCATCGGCTGCATGATGCGCCGCTGAACAGAACGGATACACTTTAAACCATAGACCTGGCGACACGATACGCCACGCAGTGCCATAGTCCTCTAGCAGACGTCTTTCCGCCAGTTTCTGATCCCCATAGAGAGAAAAGAAGCCCAGCTCCCCATCTAGAAGCGATTCACTCCCGCCAAAACCTGAGCAAGCTAAACCCATGGACCATACGGCGGTTTGAGCGGCGAGTCCAGCTTGTAATGGTTTCATATCAGTCCCAAACTGCTTTCGCATTCCAGCTGATTGCGCACCAGCAAAGCCGATCGCTTTCGCCAGCTCTTTCTGTGAAACTTGTTTCAAATAACCAATCGCACAGACCGCTGCAATGGCTCCGAGCGTTCCGGTATTATGCCAGCCCCGCTCATAATGCGACTTACCGATGGATTCACCTAGCCTTGCCATCACTTCGACGCCAGTAATGTAGGCTGCTAAAAATCGATCACCATATGCCTCACCGTCTGTCAGCTGGGAAAGCAAGGCCGGAATGATCACCGCACTTGGATGTCCTCTCACATCTGAATGCACATCATCATAATCAAGGGCGTGAATCAAGTAGCCATTTAGCATGGCTGCTGCTTGGCGGCTGACCTTCTTCCCTTGTCCAATGACGGGAATTTGAGCCGCGCCGCCTTCTTGTTCCACGAGCGCCATGAGCTTCTGAATCCCTTCATCCTCTTTTGCAGCAAGCGCTGCTGCCGCAGCGTCTAACAAACCGTTTCGAGCCATTTGAATGGCCTGTTGATCTTGCAACGGATCAGCAGAGAGCACTTCCTCTGCGAGCTGTTTCGTTAGTTCCATGTTCTTGACTCCAACGCCCGAACCGCAAGCTCGGAGAAGAAAGCAGCAGCGACTGGGATTGCCTCTTCATTTAACGTAAAGGCAGGGTGATGCCATTCCTCGGTACCGCTCGTCCCCATCCAGACGAAAAAGCCTGGAATGCGTTCTTGGTAAAGGGCAAAGTCTTCTCCGCCTGGTGACTGCTCTGCCTCCACTACTGCGAGATCAAGTGCTCCTGCTGTTTCTTCCACAACCTTTGTCAAACGCTCGTCATTCATCACAGAGGGCAAATACGGATGCCATTTCACATCTGCCTTTGCGCCAAACCCTTCTGCGATACCGCTCACGATTTGTTTCATGAGATCTGGAATCATCGCTCTCACTTCAGGTTCAAACGTCCGAACGGTCCCTTCCATCTCGACGCGATCAGGTATCACATTCCATGATGTGCCACCTTGAATACGTGTGATGCTGACAACCGCATGATGCAAAGAACTAATGCGGCGGCTGACAATTTGCTGTAGGGCGCTTGTGATCTGACCGCTGATGGCAATCGGATCAATTGTGTGATTTGGAATTCCAGCATGACCACCCGTTCCTTGAATGTCAATTTCAAAGCGATCGACGCTCGCCATTAATGCTTTTTCTCTTATCCCGATGGTGCCAACTGGCAGGTTAGGTTTATTGTGCATACCAAATATCGCATCCACTCCATTTAAGACGCCTGCCTCTATGACGTGTTTCGCTCCTTGCGCCACTTCCTCAGCCGGCTGGAACAAAATGCGGACTGTTCCCTTGAGCTCATGTTTCCGTTCGTTTAATAGGACGGCCGCACCAAAAATCGAAGCGGTATGGAAATCATGACCACATGCATGCATTTTCCCCTGTATCTTTGAAGAAAATGGTTCGCCAGATGCTTCTTCAATTGGAAGTGCGTCAATATCGGCTCTCAGAGCAATCGTTGGTCCCTCTTGTTCTCCTTTGATTTCACAAACGACCCCTGTTTGAAGATCTGGAAAATCGAGTACAGTGATCCCTTCCTCTTCTAACCAGCCTCGTAGTTTTTTTGTCGTTTCATATTCTTCAAATGCCAGCTCTGGATGCTCATGAAGCGCTCGGCGTATGTTAATTAAACGTTTGTTTAAAGCTTCATTTCCTAATGATTTCACTGATACTCACCCCTCTAAAGAGTAAAAAGCAGCTTATGCTTCTTCAGCCGCTGCTTCTTTTTGGATAAATCGTTTTGTTCGTTCATTCTTCGTTTCGTCAAATAGTTCGGTTGGCGTTCCCTGCTCAATGATATGACCATCTGCCATAAAAATCACATGATCTGCTACTTCTCTTGCAAACGCCATTTCATGTGTCACGATGATCATCGTCGTTTCTTGAATGGCAATGGATTTAATGACTTGAAGCACACCTGAGACAAGTTCTGGATCGAGTGCTGATGTTGGTTCATCCAGCAGAATCGCATGTGGATCGACCGCTAACGCACGGGCAATGCCAATCCGCTGCTGCTGACCGCCGGATAGTGTGACCGGGTAGCTGTCCGCTTTTTGTTCTAGCCCTACTTGTTTCAATAGCTTCATACCGATTTCATTTGCCTGCTGTTTGGTCATTTTTTTCGTCACAAGCAGTGACTCTGTAATGTTTTGCAAGGCTGTTTTGTTTTTGAATAAATTATAGTTTTGAAACACCATAGCCGTTTGCTGACGCAGGTGATGGGCTTCTTTACGTGTATATTTAGACGCATTCAGCTTCGCATCGCCAATTTCAATCGTACCTTCATCTGGCGTTTCTAATAGATTTAGACAGCGCAGCAATGTTGATTTACCGGAGCCAGAAGGTCCGATAATGGCCACAACCTGCCCTTTTTGCACGTCAAGATTAATTCCGTCTAAGACGACAAGGTCGCCGAATGATTTTTTCAAATTGGTGAGCTTGATCATGTCCACACCTCCTTAATTCCGGTAAGGTTTGCTGATTTTTCGTTCAAATAGGTCTTGCAGGAAACTATAAATGATGGTGAGCACCCAATACACAATGCCAACCGCTAAATACGTTTCAAAGTACTTATAGTTGGCCGATGCAATCATTTTCCCTTGCGCAAACATTTCTGCCACCCCAATGGTAAAGGCAAGCGATGTTTCTTTTAAAAGACCAATAAAGGTATTCCCCGTCGCTGGAATGGCATTTCTGACGGCCTGCGGGAAAATAATTCTGACGTAAGACTGCCATCTTGTCATGCCGACAGATAAACAGGCCTCAAGCTGCCCTTCATCCACTGAATTAAGAGCCGCTCTAAAAATTTCTGCTAAGTACGCTGAGTTTTTAATACTTAAACCGATAATGACCGCTGTTAGAGCATCCATTGAGGTCATCGCAGGGAATAGCTGCGGAAGACCAAAATAAATGAGAAAGAGCTGAACCAAAGTTGGAACCGCTCTGAAAAAAGAAATATACAGCTTGGCAAATTGGTATAAGACAGGTATCCGGTTTTTCGTTATAAGCGCGAATACCACACCAATGATAATGGCAAATACCATGGAGACAATCGCCATGAAGATCGTTATCGGCAAGTATTGAATCAAGGTTGGAAAAACCGTCACCATATACTGCCAATCAATGTGATTCATGTCTGCTTTTCACCGCCGCTGTTGTTATTTTTTAATCGGCACTGTGACATCGTCTTTGAAATATTTCTCAGACAATTTCTTCAGTGTTCCGTCTTCTCTTAATTCTTTGATCGCTTTATTGAATTCTTCTCTTAGCTTGTCGTGCTTTTCATCTTTGGCAAATGGGTAGCCGACTTCTTCATATACGATTGGGTTGCCGACGATTTTGAGTGGAAGTCCTGTTTTTTCAATTTGAGCTAACAAGACACTGCGTCCGTTGACGTAAGCATCTACACGGCCATTTGCAACTTCATTTAAGACACCGTCTTGTGTTTCATATGTTTTGATGTTGATTTTCTTGTCTGGGTCTTTGCTCTCTAGGTTTTTGGCATGGTTTGAGCCAAGAACAGCCGCCACCGTTTTTCCTTTTAAGTCGTCAAGTCCTTTAATGTCCTTGTTGTCCTTCTTGACAATGATTTGTGTTCCTGCGTATGCATACGTATCTGTAAAGTTGAACGTTTGTTTACGCTCATCTGTAATCGCAACTTGGTTTGATACGGTATCCAGCTTCCCAGATGTCAGCTGGCCCATCAGTCCGCTGAATTCACTCAGCTGCCAGTCTAGTTTGTAGCCTAGCTTTTTCGCAATGGCTTCTGTGACCTCGACATCAAATCCTACTAGTTTGCCGTTTTCTTTATAAGCAAATGGATAGCTTTGGCCTGTAGCGCCCACTTTAAGCACTTTCTCATCTTTGCCTTCACTCTGATTGCCCCCGCCGCATGCCGCTAACACCGCAAGCATTGCCGCAAATAAAACAACTAGCCACTTTTTGTTTTTCATGTTCGTACACCCTTCTTTCCTCTTATGGTTGTGTAATATCTGATCGTAATTGTTTTTTAAAATAAATGGTGATATGGCCTTTGCCTAGATCCTTTTCACCTGCTCTGACATAGCCTTTACGCTCATACATGTCCATGAGCCACGGATGCTTATCAGCTGTACCGAGAGAGACATATGGTACCTTTAGTGTGTCCCTTAGCACTTCCGTTTCAACCCACTCAAGCAAGGCTGAGCCTGTGCCTTTTTTTGCCGCTGGTTCTGAAGCAAACCACCATATATGCGGAACGCCGAATGGTCCTGGCTGTTCTCCCCAAGGCATACGGAGTGATAAGGTGGAGAGAAGCTCTCCGTTTTCTTCCATTACATAGCAAAGGTTCTTTTGTACATTTTTCTGAACGAGGGCGATATCTGCATGTGCTGCTTGGAACTGAATGCCGAGCTCACGAATCGGTTCATAGGCTCTTGTTGTCAGTTCAAGCAACGCTTCTATATCATCCTCAGTTGCCAGACGAAACGTATATCCCAACGTTAGTCACCTCACCTTTATGTCGTGTAGTGATTTTTTGGCTGTTTTAATCCGAGATTTTCTCGTAAAGTTTGTCCTGTGTATTCTGTTTTGAACAGGCCTCTTTCCTGAAGGATCGGAACGACGCGATCTACGAAGGCATCAAGTCCTTCTGGCAATAATGGCGGCATCACGTTAAAACCGTCGGCTGCTTCCTCAACGAGCCATGTCTCCATCACATCTGCTAGTTGCTCTGGTGTTCCAATGAAGATATGGTGCCCACGGGACCCTGCAACAGATTGGTAAAGCTGGCGAATAGTCAGGTTGTCCTTTCTCGCCATATTCATCACAAGGTCAAAGCGGCTTTTCACGGCATTTGACGCGCTTGGATCAATCTCTGGAAGCGGTCCGTCTAGTGGATACTGCGAAAGATCAATACCCCCTAAGTAGTTTTGTAAAATGCTAAGGCCGACCTCTGGAACAATCAGCTCTTGTAATTCTTCATACTTCGCTTTTGCCTCTTCTACTGTATCGGCAATGATTGGGAAGATGCCCGGCATGATGCTGACATCTTCTCTCGCTCGTCCAGCAGCCTCTACTTTTCCCTTCAAGCTTTGGTAAAATTCCTTCGCTTTGTCGAGATCGTTTTGTGCCGTGAAAATGAGCTCAGCCGTTTTAGCCGCAAGCTTTTGACCATCTTCAGAAGACCCTGCTTGAATGATCACCGGCTGTCCTTGAGGGGTGCGTGATACGTTAAGCGGACCCCGTACGGAGAAGAATTCACCTTTGTGCTGCAGCTCATGAAGCTTACTAGACTCAAAGAATTCTCCTGTTTCTTGGTTTCTGATAAGTGCGTCCTCTTCCCAAGAATCCCACAGACCTTTGACGACATCGACGAATTCTTCAGCTCGTTCGTATCGTTTGTGGTGCGCTAAATGCTCTTCTCCGCTAAAATTTTTCGCTGTTTCTTCAATAGAAGACGTGACCACATTCCATGCTGCTCGTCCGCCTGATAAATGATCGAGTGAGGCAAACTGTCTCGCAATATGGAATGGCTCACTGTATGTAGTTGATGCTGTTGCTGCTAAACCAATTGTTGAGGTAGACTCTGCAATCGAAGAAAGCAGGGTGAGCGGTTCAAATCTCGTTAATACATTTGGATGAGATGTATGATTAATTGATAAGCTGTCGGCTAAAAAGAGCAAATCCAGCTTCCCTTCCTCGGCCTTTTTCGCTAATTGTTTAAAGTAATCAAGATTCATGGCTGCGTCTGGTACTGCTTTCGGATGTCTCCAAGAGGCGACATGATGTCCAGTTCCTGCGATGAATACGCCTAGCTTGAGCTTCCGTTTCGGCTGTGACACTTGTTCTTCATCCTTTCTATATCTTCCTTGTATCAAGTGATTATTTTACAAGATACATTTTTCTGATTGAATTAATCGGTTTTATCCATAAAAAAAGGGCAAATGTTGTGAAAAATGAAAAATAATTATTACTATATGCCCTTTTTACATGATTGTCAACCGCCTTCTGAACCTCCAAAAAAAGGGTTTTACAGGCGTTTACGGCGGATCAATTTCAATATTTCCGATGAGCCGGTCCGTGGAGTGCGTCATCAGTTGACTGCGCTCCAGTACGTTATGGGCAATCACCGAATGAGTGGAAGATATGGTGCGGACGGCAATCGCTTTTTGAGGAGAGAGATTAATGATGTTATTCCGCAGCACACGTGCTGAGACAACCTCATCAAGAAAAACGGCTGTCGGCTGTCCGATCGAACGATTTAAATAAAAGCGGTTATCTCCAATTTGAGGTGAGCCATTTTTAATATACATCACCACATATAAGGACGTTTCTTCAAAGGAATTGTCTTTAATCTCTAAAGGAGCGGTCGTATTGCTGTAGACGGCGTAGCTTTGATAGTGCTTAAAACGATTCTGCCATATGAAAGCCTTTGCATTTCCTGTCACGCTGATCGTATACGAAGATGCGAGCTGTGAATGTCCTTCTTGAATAAAGTGATTGCCGTTGATCCCCGCTTCTCCTTCCTGCACCCATATCCCTCGGCTGAATTCCTTGAATTGATTATGTTGAATTAAGATATTCGTTCCTCTGACCATCGCCGCATCGATGACAGAGTAGACGGTATTGTTTGAAAAGACAATGCTGTCTGATTGATAAATACGCAGCGATGTACTTCTAAGCCGTGTGTTTGTCCCTGACTCAATATGGTTTCCTTCTATTAAAATACGATTGGCCATATAGACAGACACAGCCGCATCTTCAAAAAGACTGATTTTATTACCTGTGATGTGCACGCTGTCTCCCCTCACATCAATCCCCTTTTCAAATCCTTCAATCATATTGCCAATAATGATCACATTGTTTTCCGATTGATCAAGCGGCACGCCTAAGCTCGTAATCCCTGCTTTTGTCACGCCCCCTCCCACTGCACGAATCAAATTATTCGCAATGATCATTTCAGTGGCGAAGCCATAGGAGATACTGCTGTCCGTTTGATTGCCTTCAATGATCACACCATAGCCATTGAAATTATAGATAGAGCTGGCTGCGCCGCCTCTGACTATGTTGTTTCGAATTTGAATATTCAGCGGTTCCTCCAAGTTGGTCGCATTTTCTCCGTATCCTTCAATATCAATGCCCATTTTTGGCTCGACCCCGTTTACCCCTGCCCTTTCAAGCAAACAGTCTTCCACAATGACACCATCACAGCCTGTAATAGAAATATTGTTTCGCCTTGAGTCAGTGATGGTGCAGACAGAAATATGAATAGACGAAGCTGGCGAGTACGATTCGATATGGGTCAATAAACCGTGCGGACTGACAATGATGCCGTCTCCCGTACAATTGTTGATTTGAACACGATCGATATTCACATGGGAAGCACCTTCAATACACACCCCGAAGCCCCATTCATGTGTTTTTCTTTCTGGCGGGAGTACCTTGTACACATGTTCATCACGGTCGCCTTCAATCCGCCCGCCCCGAATGGTCACATGCTCTACCTCTCCTATATAAAAGGCTGCATATCCCCACGAATCATTTGGTTTCACTTTGATAACGGCATCTGATGCCATCTCAATACAAATATGACTTGGCACTCGTATGCCGGCATTACGAAAAGGAAAAAATTGATCCCCCCTGTACACCGCATCTATTAGATACGTTCCACTCGGCAACCAGACATGGGAGTAACCCTGTGCTTTTGTCCATTCCAGGCATTCGTTCAGTTTCGCTGTACAGTCCGTTTTCCCGTCAGCAATCACGCCAAAGTCTAATACATTGACAACGGGTTTCTTCAGATCAGATTCATTTACATCCCCCAATGAAAACCCCTCCTTTTTACACATGTCCTCTTGTCATCCTATGCATGTGGGAAAGGTTTGCTTGTACGATATTTCAAATTTTATATAAATTCTTCTGGAATAACTTTCCGATGATTTTCACTTGAGCGAATTTTTCATTTTTTTTGAGTCTTTACGCCTATTAAACTAACATTTTCCTGTTTTAGAATAGTTTTATATTGACACAAGAACTATACAAGAATATCATTTTTCTCATATCTCTTTTTTTAAGAAAGGATCTATGCCATGTCTACAATTGACCACGATAAAATTGTTAAAAGTGTTCCTCAAAAAGGGTTTTTTGGACATCCTAAAGGACTTTACACACTGTTTTTCACTGAATTTTGGGAGCGTTTTTCTTATTATGGCATGCGTGCACTGCTTATTTATTATATGTACACAGAGGTGACAAAAGGCGGTCTTGGTTTCGACCAGACAACCGCTAATTCGATCATGTCTGTCTATGGTGCGCTTGTCTACATGTCAGGTATTATTGGCGGATGGCTCGCCGACCGGGTATTTGGTTCGTCCAGTACGGTCTTTTATGGCGGGGTATTCATTATGCTTGGTCATGTCATTTTGGCACTACCTAGCGGAGCAACAGCGCTCTTTATTAGTATGGGGCTGATTATTATTGGGACAGGTCTCCTAAAGCCGAACGTATCAAACATAGTCGGTGACCTGTATACAAAAACAGACCCTCGCAGGGATTCTGGATTCAGTATTTTCTATATGGGGATCAATATGGGTGGTTTTATTGCCCCATTAATTGTCGGAACACTCGGTCAAAAAGTGAATTTCCACCTTGGTTTCTCACTCGCTGCCGTTGGTATGCTTGTTGGACTGATTACGTTTGTCATCACGAAAAAGCCGAATCTTGGACTTGCTGGCACTTATGTCACAAATCCGCTATCAGCTACTGAACGCAAGAACTTCAAAATTTTCGGTACATTGATCTTGATTGTACTTGCTGTTTTTGCTGTCATCGGCATTCAAACAGGAGCGCTCACGATTAATCTATTCACTTGGTTTGTCAGTGTCCTTGGTGTGCTAATTCCAATTGTTTATTTTATTGTGATGTATTTTAGTCAAAAAACGAGTGCAGTGGAGCAGTCGAGGGTACTCGCTTATATTCCATTGTTCCTAGCTGCGGTGATGTTCTGGGCCATTCAAGAACAAGGCTCAAATATCTTAGCCACATATGCAGATCAGCGAACAAACTTGAATTTCCTTGGCATGACATTAGCCTCTTCTTGGTTCCAATCATTGAACCCAATCTTTATTGTGCTCTTGTCACCAGTATTTGCTTGGTTATGGGTCAGACTCGGTAAGAAACAGCCGTCTACCCCGATTAAATTCTCACTTGGCCTTCTGTTCGCAGGATTATCCTTTATCATCATGATCATTCCTGCCTACATGTCTGGTCCGAATACACTTGTTAGTCCATTATGGCTCGTTCTCAGCTTCTTCCTTGTCGTCATCGGAGAACTTTGCTTATCACCAGTTGGGCTGTCAGCGACAACAAAACTGGCACCTGCTGCCTTCTCAGCGCAAACGATGAGCCTTTGGTTCCTTTCAAATGCAATGGCACAGGCGATTAATGCGCAAGTGGTCAAGCTGTTTGATAAAGTGCCAGAAACCGTCTATTTCGGGATCATCGGCATGCTCGCTATCGTTTTATGTGGCGTTATGCTTCTGCTTACACCGGTGATTAAGAAAGCGATGAAAGGCGTGCATTAATTTGAAAAAGAAGCCTCCCAAATGGGAAGGCTTCTTTTTTTGAATTAAAACCGAATCTCATCATCTCCGTGGATTTGCAGCTGGAGCGGTTCACTTTTCACCTGATGTTTTTTCACATAGCGGTGATAGACAACATATCCAATGATCATGAGCGGTACGCCGACATACAGCCCAATCCGCTGCTCCGCATCAAAGGCAAGACTGATTAGCACAATCGAGTTCAGCGTGATCGCAATAATCGGCAGTGCCGGATAAAGAGGGGTTTTAAATTTTAGGTTTTCCAGCTTTCCGCCTGCTTTCAAATATCTTCTGCGGAAAAGCAGCTGTGATAATGTAATCGTAATCCAGCCTGTTTGGGCACTCATGCCCGCAATTGACACGATCCAAGCAAAAACGGTTTTCTCTGCAAAGAATCCTGATAATAACGAAATACCTGTAAACAGGAAAGTGAGCAGTAAGGCATTCATCGGGATGCCCCGCTGATTGACTCGTCTAAACGCCCTCCCTGCCATTCCTTCCTTCGACAAAGAGTACAGCATTCTCGTAGAGGCATATAGGCCAGAGTTCGCCACAGATAATAAAGCAATGATAATGACAAAGTTCATGATATCTGCCGCATAAGGAATGCCCGTTCTCTCAAACACAGTGACAAATGGGCTTTGCAGCACACTCGCTTCTTTCCAAGGCACCATACCCGCTAAGACAAAAATAGATAAAACGAAAAAGACAAGGGTGCGCCAAACCGTCTGATGAATAGAGCGAGGTACGGTTTTCTCCGGATTTTCACTTTCTCCTGCCGCAATCCCGATCAGCTCCGTCCCTTGAAACGAAAAATTCACCGTGATCATCGTGACGACAACGGCCAGCAAGCCATTCGGAAACAGACCGTCACTCACAAAATGACTAAAGTAAGGAGCTGGTTCCCCGCTCGTCGTTTGAATAAAACCAAACATCGCCGCTCCGCCTACGCCAATAAATAGTAAGATGGCAACAATCTTAATGGTTGAAAAGAAAAACTCCGACTCCCCGAACGCTTTCGCTGACCTGGCATTTAATAAGAACAAACACAGCCCAAATATGAGACACCAAATCCACACATCCACTTGTGGAAGCCAGCGTCTCATCAGCTGCCCTGCTGATAAAAATTCCAGCGCCACAGTAGCTGCCCAGCCAAGCCAATAAATCCAGCCAACAGCAAATCCTGCTGCAGGACTCACAAATTTCGTCGCATACGTATGAAACGACCCCGACACAGGAAGCGCGACTGACAGCTCTCCAAGACACAGCATGGTTAAATACATAATCAATCCGCCCACTATATAGGAAAGAACAGCTCCAACTGGCCCTGCTTGTCCAATCGTATAGCCTGTTCCAAGGAAAAAGCCTGTCCCAATGACACCGCCAAGAGAAATCATAAATAAATGGCGGGAGGTCATCGCCCTTTTCAATTGTTCGGGCTGATTTTGTCCAACATCCACAATGATGCCCTCCTTCTTCTAAGATGTTCTGTTATCAAAACATGTCTCCATGTGATTATTCCATTTTCAAAACAACCTACTAATTATACATCTTTTATAATAAATATGCTTCCTTCTATCGTCACTGTTACAAAGTCTTTATTTTAGTAATGTTCGCACAACTATACGGTCATTCTGATCATTTGATAGGATGCCTTATATCCAAAAGAATTGCACGAAAAAACCAGCATGCAAACTTACATGACACACTGGTTTCATTTCCCTCTATTCGAGTCTCATTTCAAACAGTCATGAGTCATTTTCCTTTTGTAGACACTCTTTAATAAAACCATCTATATCTTGAAAGCAGCGATTTTTAGATTCAGCGTGAAAAGTCGTAGAATCTGGATTGGCCAACCCATGCTGCCCCTTTACTATTTTCACGCAAAGCTTTTCCTTTTTTTCCAAAACATTCGCAACTTCCCGAGGGTTAAAAGATACTTCAACTTCCGGGAAAAATAACAGCGTATTGCAGGCAGGCGTCATATCGAGAAAATCTCTTATCCGTGAACCATAAAATCCAATGACTCCGGTAAACAACTGATCATATTTGCTGCATTGCCAAGCAATTGTTGCCCCCACACTAAAACCTATCAGACATATGTCTCTCTCTGCATTTTTCGTTTTTAACTCTTTTGCCACATTCAATACGACCTTTACCGATTCATCAAAACCAACTTTATTCATAAAGTATTCATATGCCTCATTCTCACTGGCATAAGGGAAGTGTTTAGCCTGTCCTAATAAATGAGGACAATAAACCTCAAAACCAGCTTTGTCAAAATGATCGATCATACTCTTCATATGATCATTTATTCCGTATATTTCGTGTACTAAAATCATGACAGGTTTTTGTTTCGATGTATGCAAATGATCACACTTCCCTTTTATTCCGTTTGTTCACTGGAGAATCGTGTACTTTAAAAAGTCATTTAAGTCGACTGATCAACACCCACATAAACTTCTTTTGATGTGAAAATCATAGCATATTTTACCATTAAGTAGTCTATCTCACATTCTCATCAATCGAACTCTCTTCATCATCGTTTGAGAATGCGTTTGGTTTTATCCACCTTTTGTTTTGGGTATAGTTCTATCGTTTATCCGTTCAACCAGTTCAGGGCATAAAGTTGGTGAGATTCGCTCAAGCTAGTTTCAAATGCTTTACTTTTAGGTTGCTTCTCTGTAAGATCATATGTTGTAAATACCAACAAGAAAAGTGGGGAATAAAATGAAAAAAATGTTCTTTGCCATTATTTTAGGCGCTTGTGTTGCATTGATCACAGCATGTGGATCAGCTGCAAACGACAGCGCAAATAAACAATCTGGGTCTAAGGAATCAGGTGACCTTTGGAAGTCCATTCAGGATAAAGGCGTATTAACCATCGGTACAGAAGGTACATATGCTCCTTTCACCTTCCATGACAAAAAAACAGATAAATTAACTGGCTATGATGTCGAGGTCATCACAGAAGTCGCAAAACGTCTTGACTTAAAACCAGAATTCAAAGAAACACAATGGGACAGCATGTTTGCTGGTCTGAATTCTAAACGTTTTGATGTGGTAGCGAACCAAGTTGGTAAAACTGGACGTGAAAATCAATATGATTTCTCTGATAAATACACAACGTCTCAAGCCATTGTTGTGACAAAATCAGATAACAATGACATCAAGAAACTTTCTGATGTGAAAGGCAAAAAAGCAGCACAATCATTAACAAGTAACTACAATAAATTAGCTACAGATGCTGGCGCTAAAATTGAAGGGGTTGAAGGTCTTGCACAATCCATTCAATTGATTCAGCAAGGGCGTGCTGATTTGACGTTCAATGATAAATTAGCTGTCTTGAATTACTTGAAAACAAGCGGTAACAAAAACCTAAAAGTTGCATTTGAAACAGGAGATCCACAAGAAACGTATTTTGCCTTCAGAAAAGGCAGCGGCGAAGTCGTTGACAAAGTGAATGGCGCACTAAAAGAAATGAAGAAAGACGGTACACTCGCTAAGATTTCTAAGAAATGGTTTGGTGAAGATGTTACAAAGTAATACCCTAGGAGTCGTCATTCCTTGGGATCTTCTTCAGCAATCTTTTTGGCCAATGGTGATGCAGGGAATTTATTATACAATTCCCCTCGCCATCATTGCTTTTATCATTGGTCTTTTTATTGCGCTTGTGACAGCTCTTGCTAGAATGTCTAAAATCAAAGCGCTCAGATGGATTTTTTCTATCTATGTGTCGGCTGTTCGCGGAACGCCGCTTTTTGTGCAATTGTTTATTATTTTCTATTTCTTTCCGACATTTAATATCACACTTGATCCATATCCAAGTGCTATCATCGCTTTTTCTTTAAACGTAGGTGCGTATGCTTCGGAAATTATTCGTGCATCCGTCCTATCTGTTCCAAAAGGACAATGGGAAGCGGGGTATTCGATTGGGATGACCCATCGCAAAACGCTCGTCCGCGTGATTTTACCGCAGGCAGTGCGTGTATCGATTCCGCCGCTGTCTAATTCATTCATCAGTTTGGTGAAAGATACATCGCTTGCCTCCCAAATCCTCGTGGCAGAGATGTTCCGTAAATCACAAGAAATTGCTGCGGCGAACTTGGATCAAATTTTATTTATTTATATGGAAGCAGCCCTGATCTATTGGGTATTCTGCTTCATTCTATCGCTCGTTCAACACCAAATTGAAAAACGACTTGATCGATATGTCGCAAGGTAAGGAGGGAACGACATGCTAACAGTCAAAGGCTTAAACAAATCCTTTGGTGAAAATGAGATTTTAAAGTCGATTGATTTTACGATCAACAAAGGGCAGGTTGTGGCGATTCTTGGTCCATCAGGTTCAGGAAAAACAACGATGCTTCGCTGTTTAAATGCACTTGAAATTCCAAATGCCGGCTCCTTTACCTTCGATGATTTCTCGATTGATTTTTCTAAAAAAAATAAACAAGCTGATTTGCTCAAGCTTCGCCGGAAGTCAGGCATGGTGTTTCAAGATTATCATCTGTTCCCACATCGCACTGTTCTTGAGAATGTGATGGAAGGTCCAGTCCAAGTCCAGCGCCGTCCGAAAGAAGCGGTGCGAAAAGAAGCGATTCAGCTTCTGCAAAAGGTAGGACTTGAGGATAAAAAAGATTTGTATCCCTTCCAGCTGTCAGGCGGTCAAAAGCAGCGTGTCGGCATTGCCCGTGCACTTGCCATTCAGCCAGAGCTTATGCTTTTTGATGAACCAACCTCTGCGCTTGATCCTGAGCTTGTCGGAGAAGTCTTAAAGGTCATGAAAGATTTAGCGAAAGAAGGCTGGACGATGGCGGTTGTCACACATGAAATCAAGTTTGCCCAAGAAGTGGCGGACGAAGTGATTTTTATTGATGGCGGCGTCATCGTCGAACAAGGTCCTCCTGAAGAAATCTTCAAACGACCAAAAGAAGAACGAACAAAACAATTCTTAAATCGGATTTTGAATCCAGTATGATCAAAAAGGCTGTTCTCATCATGTGAGAACAGTCAGCTTGTAGACAAAGTCTACAAGCTTTTTTATATAATAAGGGTAATAACACAATTCTGTGGGGGATGAACATGTTATGGAAACATGAAGAAGAAAGAAGAAATCAACTAGAAGTAGTGGCTTTAGATGAATTAGTACCTAAAGATCATCTTGTACGAAAAATTGATCAAGCGATCGATTTTGATTTAATTTATGATCTCGTCAAAGATCATTATAGTTCTGTTAACGGTAAACCAAGTGTGGATCCCTTTGTTCTCATTAAAATGGTTTTGATTCAATATCTATTCGGCATTCGCTCCATGCGTCAAACCATTAAAGAAATTGAAACCAATGTGGCTTATCGTTGGTTTATTGGATATGGATTTTCGGAGAAAATTCAGCACTTTTCTACCTTCGCTAAGAGCTACGTGAAACGCTTCCACGATACAGATTTATTTGAACAAATTTTTTACCGAATCTTAAGAGAAGCGATGAAAAAATGTCTCGTTGACCCTTCTATCGCCTTCATTGCTCAACCCATGTAAAAGCGAACGCTAATAAGAAAAAACTTGAAAAGAAAATCGTTCGAGTAGAAACAGAAGTTATCAAAATCAGCTTCATGAGGAGATCAATATTGATTGTGAAGAACATGGAAAAAAGCCCTTCCCCTACAGAATAAAGAAAAGGAAAAAGAAATCAAGGTCAGTACAACTGAACCAGAGAGTGGCTACTATGTAAAGGATGAACGTGAAAAGTTATTTGCTTATTCATTTCATACAGCTTGTGATTCAAAAGGATTTATTTTAGGATCACTGGTCACTGGTGGAAATGTTCATGATAGTCGTAGGTTAGATTCACTCGTATCAAAGGTGACAAAGAAAGTCGGAAAACCAAATGTAGTTGCAGTAGATGCTGGATATAAAACATCCTTACATCGCCAAGTTTTTAATGGATAAGAGATAAGACCTGTCATGCCTTACACTCGTCCGAGAACAAAAGCTGGTTACTTGAAAAAGAATGAATATGTGTATGATGCACATTTTGATTGTTACATTTGCCCAAACGGGCAAATTCTTTCTTATCGTACAACAACTAGAGAAGGCTATAAGCAATATACGTCCGATTCAGAGGTATGTAAATCCTGCTCATTTCTAGAGAACTGTACACAAAGTCAAAATCATACCAAACAAATTCATCAGCATATTTGGCAGGACTATCTAGATGAAGCAGACCATCTGAGACTCACACAAATGAATATGGACATCTATGCAAAACGGAAAGAAACAATAGAAGACGCCTTTGCGGATGCAAAAGAAAAGCATGGTATGCGTTGGACGAAACTTCATGGACTAAAAAAAGTTTGAATGCAAGCGATGCTTACTTTCGCTACCATGAATCTTAAAAAATTAGCAAACTGGACATGGAAAGAACCATGTCCAGCGTAAGACATCAGATAGATTTTATCGAAATAAGTGAAAACCCCACTTTTACTTGAAGTAAAGGTGGGGTTTGTCTACGGTCTGACTGTTCTCATCATGTGAGAACAGTTTTTTTGATTTTACGCATCAAGCTAGCAAATCTGCATGGACCCATAAAGTTATCATGGCCAAAATAATTATTCAATCTTACGATAATTTTTTATTAACCATTTCATCTAAAAAATTGGATGACTTCTCTCCCATACAATTTTTATTAACTAAACAAAAAAAACTGTAAAAGTATTTTCAAATTAAAAAATTACTGATTGATTTCCCTTAAAACTTGATAAAACGATAGTTTATTTCTTACTGTATATTTTATATTTTATAAATTTTAATAGGTACAGCCCTTAAATATTGAATCTTTCCTTTCAGTATCAAAATCTAAGGAACACATTTTTTATGAGTAGAATTACTCTTAAAAGCAGCAATATTTCAAATTCATTAATTTTTAAGGAAAAACGACAATTTTCACCTTACTTCGACAAAACGACGGTGTTATATTGCATTTATATACATTTTATTACATCAATGGATAATTAGTTGAATTAAAGAGTAAAAATGACAATTTTGATATACCTCGTTTTAAACAAATGTTAATTCGTTTAAAACTAAATGAAACGCCAGCAAACAAATATATATCTATATTTACAATTCATGTAGCAAAGCCAGTTTTTAAAAGAACATTCTAACACATGTATTTGTCATTCAAACGGCGCTTAACTTAATCCTTCAAGCCTAGAATTTAAACTAAACCAATAAATTCTATCCTCTTTGAAATGCACAGTTATTTTTCATCATGATAAACACCTTATTGTTTCCTTAACAAATATCTTACGTGAAACCTATAATTAATTATCCGAATTTTGCAATACTTATATGCATAAATGGAAAATTTAAATTGCTTCTTAATCCGAAAATTAAATTGTATAAACATAGTATAAAAAAGGGGTTAAATCCATGAGTAATCAATATATCTATACATTAACTAAACATTTCTGGATTTCTTGCGCCCATAAAGTCACAGGTGCGGGAAAATGCGCAAGGCTTCATGGCCATAACTACAAGGTTACCTTTTGCATTACCGGTTCAGCATTAGACGAAAAAGATATGTTAATAGATTTTCGTGAAGTGAAGCACCATTTAGAGAAAAAGTATGATCATTATGTGCTAAATGATTTTGACGAATTTAACAAAATAAAAGGAGGATATGAGCCGAGCACCGAAAGGGTCGCTCAGGTTTTTTTCGAGATAATAGAATCATTATGCAACGCAAAGAGGAATCAGCCGCATATTAAATGGATTGAAGTTCAAGAAACCAATGAAGCCAGTGCGAGATACGAAAAACTTGAAAGGAGGTGATCCTGTGGAAAAAGAAATCGTGAAAAAAGAGGAAGATCAAATTTCTGAAGATTTGCTCTTGACTGACGAATTGGAGCTTGAAGAAAAAGAACTTTTTTTAACCAACGCTAAGACGATATAACAAAAAATAGGATCTACAAAACAAATCGTTTTGTAGATCCTGATAATGATAGGGTGTGATCTTATAGACATTTTAAAAAAATGCTATGAAGATTTTTTAAAGATAGATATGGAAACAGAAATCGGACATCTTCTTAAACATAAGCAAGCTGAAAAAATAATTGGCATATGGAACTTATGGAGCGGTATCAGCTTCACACAGTTTGAAAAGTATGTGTGGCAATGCATAAATAAGGCAAAAAAAATTCAAGACGTCATCAATATAACCGGAACGATGCACATTGCCATAAATCTCCTCTACGTTTTAAGGAATCACCAACTATGTAAAATAAGCAAAATTGGCGAAATCGAATTTTCAAATGATCTGATGAACTTTGAGGTTGCTGGTGATCTCGCAACTGCGGTTTTTCCGGAACGGATAAGAAACAAAAAAGAACATGGGCAGTTTCAAGCAACATGGACCACTTCGGTTAAGCGTGCAAATATAATTTTTGAGAAAGTGCCTCCGTGGAAAGATGTATTTTTTTGCGGCGATGATGATTTAACAAGCCTTGCTCTTGCCCAAATCAGTGGCAACGCATTTAACATATCTGTAGGTGATATAGACAGCGATCTCGTGTCTTTTATAGAATCCATCAACAGACGGGAAGGGTTGCAAATTGAAACATTTGAATTTGATGTCACATATGAAGCCCCTGACAGGCTTAAAAAGAAATACGACGTATTCCATTGTGATCCCCTCGATCATGGGCAAGGCATAGATTTATGGTTACAGAGGGCACAAGAAGTATTGAAAGGCGAACCAGGGGATTTGATTTATCTGAATATTAGTGCGGATCGTCTCGGACAAAGAGAGTATCTTCTATTCAAACATCTCCACGAGATGGGCTTTTACTTGGAGGAAAAACATAAAAATTTTAGTAGCTATCAAGTGGAAGAAGAACCTTTTTTAAATAAGGAAAAA
Organism: Bacillus sp. Leaf49; assembly: GCF_001426125.1. Lineage (NCBI taxonomy): Bacteria > Bacillati > Bacillota > Bacilli > Caryophanales > Bacillaceae > Bacillus > Bacillus sp. Leaf49. The sequence continues at coordinate 22,090 of NZ_LMRK01000007.1, forward strand.
TTAAATGATGAAATAGGAAAATTAAACCTTGAGTACAGCGCAATAAAAGATTTATATATTCATACAGATCTATATGTTTTCATCAGAAAAGCGGTTAGATCAATTTTTCTTCCGCAAGAATTTTTGGAGATTAGAAGAAAAATATGATGAGGTGTTTTAATGTACGTGCTAGGTATAAATGGTTGGGATAAAGGTGTGCACGATACGAGTGCAAGTTTATTTTATCAAGGAAAATTGCTCGCTGCCGCTGAAGAAGAACGATTTATAAGAAGAAAAAAAGCGTTTGACACAGTGCCCGTTCATTCTATTTCTTATTGCTTGCACGAAGCAGGTATTACAGCAGATGAAGTCGACTATATAGCATTAGGCTGGGATGTGGAAAAACTTGAAATTGAGTATGGCGACAAACAAAGGCTGACAACTAAAGATATCTTGCATTGTGTTTTCCCTAAAAATATGTTTCCGAGAAAAAAAGACCCAACACTACAAATGTATCCCCACCATCAAGCCCACGCTGCTGGCGCATACTATAGTTCCGGATTTGATGACGCAGCAATACTTGTAGTAGACGGTTCGGGCGAGGAAGAGTCCATCACAATCGCTAAAGGAGAAAAAGGGCATATCGATTATCTTGAAGTTTACCCTTTGGAATGTTCCTTGGGAATCTTTTATGAGGGGTTATCAAAATATATTGGTCTGGGCAGATTTAGAGAAGGAAAAACAATGGGCTTGTCATCTTATGGAGTATGGGAAGGGAACGTCCCGTTAATTGTCAACAAACATGATGGATATAGAAGAACTTATAATCAAATTTTAACAGATTGGGTACGTTACTTTTATAAAAAATTCGGTGAAAAGAGAAATTCAGCACATTATGTCTACGACCACAAAGGGGCTAAACTATACGATCAACTTGATGCATTATCTTATAATCATGTGGCAGCTTTTGGACAAAAAGCATTGGAAGAGAATTTGATCTACCTTGCCAAGAGGGCGATAGAGATTACCGGCTGCTCTCGATTATGCATCTCCGGCGGCGTCGGGCTTAACTGTGTAAGCAATAGGAAACTGCTTGACTTAGAAGAAGTTAAAGATATTTTTATACAGCCCGCTGCATCTGATGCAGGAGTATCATTAGGGGCAGGAGCAATGCTGTCTAAAGAACTGGGTTTTGATGTAAAGCTTTCGAAAGACCATGTCTATTCAGGACCGGCCTTTAGTGATAGAGAAATTAAAGATTTGCTAGAACAATACAAAATTAAATATGAGTTTTTTGAGAATGGCATAAACGAAGCTGCAGTCGAGCTTTTAAAAAAAGGAAGTGTCGGAGCTAGATTTTCCGGAAGAATGGAATTCGGACCAAGAGCTTTAGGAAACCGAAGCATTCTGGCCAATCCGCAAAGCAAAACAATGCTTCAAAGGGTAAATTATATAAAAGAAAGGGAACAATGGCGCCCACTTGCACCTAGCATTAATGCAGAGAATCAGACGATGGCGATAAACGAGGTAACGGCATCTCCTTATATGCTTTTAAACGCAACAATACATAAATCCTCGCTAGAGTTGCTTCAGGCAGTAACTCATATCGATGGTTCCACAAGGCCTCAAATCGTAGATAGAGAGGTGAATTCACCTTATTGGGAGCTTATTCAATGTTTTTATGAAGAAACCGGAATACCAGCTGTTTTAAATACGTCTTTTAATATTGGAAATGAGCCGATCGTTTGTTCACCGAAGGATGCAATTCGTTCATTTTTTTGTTCTGAGCTAGATTTTCTATTCTTAAATCATTTTTTAATCAAAAAATAAGATGAGGTGAGTGTTCATGAGTTCTACCTATCCAAACTTTCCGGAATACAAACTGAAAAACATCTATAAGGGGGAAACCTTCTTTAAGAGAGGGGCGACCAGCGACCATATCTTTCACGAAGAATTTGAACAATGGCAAAAATTCTTTTGTAGTGATGAGTACCTTCCGCCAGCCGGAAAAGACATCATTTTATTCCAAGTCTGCACATGGGCAAAACCATATGACTTTTCTTATATTGGAAAAAAAATAAGAAAGATAACAAATAAATTTGAAAGGATACACCCCATCATATTGTCTAATGCAGGCGTTATCCCTTATGAATATCAAATGAATCCGGCATTTTGCGCATACGATTGGATACAAACAGAGGATATATCCGAAGAAGAAGCTTTAAGAATGAAAAAATTATATCAAGATTCACTTTTAAATCGAATAAAGAATTATTTAACCTCCAAGCAGCAACATTATAAAGCAGTTGTACACTATTGCATGCCAATAAAGGATTCAATTGTGACTGACATTCATGATTTTTGCAAAACAATAGACCTCACATATTTTCATACACCTGGTTTGGAGACATTCAGAAGTTCAAAAGGCGTCTTGACTAACTTAAAGGATTGGGGAGAGTTTTATATTTTAGATCCTGTGTTGAATGATTTGGAAAATACTTTAAAAAAGGTGAGTAGCATTGATAGATCTGTCAATCGTAATACCAGCTTATAATGACCCTAGACTTGACGATTGTTTAAAAAGCATAGACATAGAGGCAGAAATTATAGTCGTACTCAACGGCGCAACCAAACAAGTTGAAAATATCGCCAAAAAACACAATGCAATAATGGTCTATCTTCCCTTTCCAAATCTTGCAAAGGCTTATAACGAAGGAATCAAGTCTTCAAGCAAAAATAATGTTCTGCTAATGGATTCAGATTGTATTTTTAGAAAAGGCTGTATAGATAAGTTATACAACATGTTGTATAAACATCCGTTAGCTAAAGGAAGGGTTCTTTTTGCCTACCGGTCAAAAACAGAAAAAATAATTGCAACTTCCAGACATATTCATACTACTAAAAAAAATGCGTATTCCCCCCCTTTAGCATTTAGAAAGAATATTTTAGATCAAATAGACAACTATTATTTTGACGATCAAATAAACTGGACAGAAGATTATGATTTTGATGCAAGAGTGAGGAGGGCTGATCTCAGCATCGGATACGATGATAGTGCCCAAGTCATCCATCCTGCCCTGACGCTGTTAGGCGATTTGAAAAGCTCTTACAACTATGGAAGGGGACAAGCAAGGGGGGTTAAATCGAATAAAGAATGGTATTCTCCTCCTAGCAACCTGTTGAAAAGCATGCTAAAAAGTTGGACTCCTTTGAAAAATAGGTTTGGTACGGGTGTAGCTATTTATCTTTCTTTATGGCAGATTGCATTTTTCATGGGGTTTAAAAAGGAAAGCAAATCATTTGAAAGAGGTGTAAAAAAGAGTGGTTCAGCAAATACAACAGTATGACAATATCTCTAGCGTTTATGATAAATTAATTCCTGAACCGGACGGACTATTTGATTTCTACAGCAGCTTTGTAAAGGAAGGTATCACAATTCTTGACATCGGATGCGGATCTGGCCGACTGGCCTTTCAATTAGCCCAAAACGGTGCAACCGTTCATGCTATCGATATTTCCGCAGGGATGGTTGAAAATGCAAAAAGGAAACTTGCTACATCTGACCAGAAAACATTAGAACGTATACATTTTGAGAAGGCCGATATAAAAAATTTCCATTGTGATAGCCAATTTGATTATATTTTTATGAGCGGTGGTGTTTTTGAGTATCTTTTGACCCCAAAAGATCAGGTCGAAGCGCTAAAAAAAATTAAGCAACTGCTAAAACCTGAAGGCAAGTTTATTTTTGACATCATATCGCCGCCGCAAGTCTGTCCTTACGACAAGAGGCAAAAAGATTTTGGAAACACAGCTAATCCCTCCAAAGATCATCAATATATTAAATCCCAAAGTATATTTCGAATAGACCATTATAAACAAATTGTATCAACTTATTGTTTATTTGAAATACATCAAGGTGATAAAGCAACGGAGAAATACGAATTCAAGTTTTTAACTAGATATTCACTACCGACAGAACTGTTTTATCTTCTAAAATCCAGAGGTTTTACTGTTTTAGACTTTTATGGGGATTACAATAGAGAACCTTTCAAGCGAGGCAGCGAGTTTATGATCTACATCACAAAGCTTTCTTAAAGAAAGGAGAAAGTGAATGCACACAAATAACAGAAAACATTTAGTCATCGCGCCACATCATGACGATGAAATGATCGGATGCGGGGGAACAATTGCCAAAGCGATTAAACGCGGGGATCAGGCGAGAATTATTATCGTCACAAAGGGCGAACTTTCCGGAATCGATGGCAGCATTGAACAAAATATTCAAATACGTGAAAACGAATGCAAAAGAGCTTGCGCAATCATCGGCACACAAGATATTCATTTTTTAAAAGAAAAAGACCGGGCGCTCACCTATAGAAGAGATCTTGTTGAAAGAGTGCTGATGCATATAGATGATTATCGGCCTGATTATGTATACTATCCTCACTCGGAAGAAGCTGACCGTGACCATCGAATTGTTCATGAAATTACCAGTGAGGCATTATTTTTAAACCGCTCTAATTTTCTGCGAAACAAAAACAAGATCAAAAGATGTTTGCAGTATGAGATTTGGACTCCGTTAACCACTTATCAATTAGTCAGTGATATCAGTAGTGTGATAGACCAAAAAATGGAGGCTTTAAGCGCATATAAATCTCAAGGAGCCATCCTCCAATTGGAAAATGGGGTTAAAGGGTTAAATGCATATAGAGGTATGCAGGTCGGCACTGAGTTCGCAGAAATTTTCAAATTTTAAAACTTATCAACGGAAGGATTTGGTTATGTTCATACAGGTCGAAAATGTATCACGTTCATTCAGCAGAGCTTCAATGGATGAAGGATTTTGGAATTCCGTTAAGAGTCTATTTCATAGAGAAAAAGAAGTCATTCATGCTATAAACAATGTTTCTTTTTCAATTCCAAAAGGAAAAATTATTGGTCTTATCGGTGCAAATGGGGCAGGCAAGTCAACTTTAATTAAGCTGATGACGGGTTTGATTACACCGACTTCAGGGAGGATAACGGTCGATTCATTTACGCCGCATAAAAAAGAACCGGCGTTTTTAAAGAAAATAGGGGTTGTATTAGGACAAAAAAATCAATTGTGGTGGGATCTTACACCATACGAAACATTTTTGCTCCATAAAGAAATATATCAGATTGCCCAAGCTGAGTTTGAGGATCATATAGAGCGACTGACAACCGCTTTGCATGTGAAGCATGTTGTGAGATCTCCCGTTCGAAATCTTTCTCTTGGCGAAAGAATGAAATGTGAATTGGTAGCCGCGCTACTTCACTCTCCTGAGATTTTATTTTTGGATGAGCCAACAATTGGCTTAGATTTTATTGCTCAAAAAAATATTAGACGATTCTTGAAGTCATACTGCCGGGAACGGGAAGTGACAGTTATCTTAACGAGCCATTATTTACAGGATATCGAGGAGCTTTGTGAGCAAATTATGATTTTGCGAGATGGAGCGCTTTATTATAATGGGAGCTTTAAAGGTTTGCCAGGTTTAAACGATGATGAATACAAGTTGTTGTCGATCACCCTATCAGAAATGGAAAACCTTTCGCTTTTGAAGCAATATGGTGAAATCATCGAAGAACTGGATCATACTGTTCTTTTGAAAATTAGTAGAAATACATTCAGTCAGGCTTTGAGGGATATTATCAATAATTACGATATTATTCATTTTGAGGAGAAGCATACAGAAATCCAATCTTTATTAGAGGAGATTTATAAACAATCAGAGCATGTCGGAGTTGAAAAAAATTGAGAAAATATATTAAGCCGGGGCTCATGGCCATACAGACGGCTTTTCAGTATCGACTCAACACCCTGCTGTATATGGCATTTAGCCTGCTTCCACTTATTGCAGTCATTTATTTATGGCAGAATGTCTACGATCAAAAACAAATCATTGAAGGCTACACAATTGAATCAATGATTACATATTTAATTATAGCAAAGATTCTCGAGATCTTATTGCTTCCTTCTTTCCACTGGTCAATTCAAGATGAGGTGAGCAGCGGTGAACTTTCAAAATATTTAACAAAACCTATTTCATACTGGGGATTCTGGTTTTCAAAAAATACCGGAAATAAGCTGGTCCAATTAACGCTTGTTATTATTCCAATAGGAATTATTTCTTTTTGCAATAGAGAATATTTTTTATTTCCTGATTTTCATGATTTAGCAGGTCTGATTGCAGCTGCCATCTTGGCGATGATTTTGTATTATAATTTGTATTTTCTTGTTTCTCTATTTTCTTTTTATTTTGTTGAGATAGCTTCGTTCTTTTTTACAGTAGATATTTTGCTTGAACTGCTATCAGGTACGCTATTTCCATTAAAGCTTTTGCCGGACCCATTTTTTCATATCGTTAAAAATCTCCCATTTGCCTATTTGATTGATTTTCCTGTAAACATATATCTTGGCCGTTTGGGAATGGGAGAAATCTTTTACGGCTTATTTATTCAACTTATATGGATCGGCATACTTTCTGCTTTTTCGAAGTATGCGTGGAAACGTGCGATGTCAAAATATGAATCGGTTGGTGCATGAAATGAGATACATCACTCTTTTTCTCCACATTGTTAAAATCAATAGCATTAATTTAATGATGTACAGAACCAACTTCTTTATGAATATTATTGACAGTCTCATATGGTTTGTCATTACACTAATTTTTTTCAATACACTCTTTGGTTATGTGGAAAACGTCAATGGATGGAGTATATATGACATTTATTTACTAATCGGAACAAGCGAGATATTAAAATCCTTAATTTTTGTATTGTTTATCAATAACCTTCCCTATATCCCATCATTGGTTAATAAAGGAACCTTGGATCTTCTTTTATTAAAGCCCGTAAACAGCCAGTTTATTATTTCTTTGCGGAAATTAGATATGGGGAATTTCGGGAATTTAATTCCAGCAATTTTGCTTGTTATATATGCATTGATCAATCTACATGTCGCCTTACAAATAAACCAAATATTTGAATATTTGTTCCTTATTTTAACCGGAGTAGTGCTGGCTTACGCACTCTGGTTTATCACTATGACATTATCGATTTGGATTACGAAAGTTGACGGTCTGCACGAATTGTTTTTAGGGGCAATGACGCTATTTAGATATCCGACGTCTTTTTTTAAAGGGATTGGCAGAATAATTTTTGTTTTTATTTTTCCTATAGTGATCGTCGCAAATGTACCGGTGGAACGCCTTCTTGATGTGTCTAATGAAACAAACGTTTATCAGTATTTCTTATATGTTATTGGTTTTCTAGTATGTAGCGCGATATTTTGGAAATTCTCTCTGAAACATTATCAGAGCGCGGGAGGGTGATGAGCGTAAAATGAATGCAGATACAACAGTATTACCAATGGTCGAAATTTTCGAAACAATAGAGGGTGAAGGATCTGCTGTGGGAAAACAGACGACATTTATAAGGCTGTTTCATTGTAATCTGCGTTGTGTGTGGTGCGATACAAAATACAGCTATGCCCCCAGCAAACCCGAGTTTGAAGCTACAATAGAAGAGATCGCACAGAAGGTGTCCCGTTTGGCAAACCATTATGTTTGTTTAACCGGGGGAGAGCCCTTAATCCATGGGGAAAAATCTTTAGCTTTAATTCAGAGGCTGGCTAAAATCGATGTAATTAAAGATATTCATATTGAAACAAATGGTGCTATTCATTTAAAGACTTTTATAAACATGAGGCGTCAATCCCCTGAAATGTCCAATAAAGTTCGATTTATAATGGATTTTAAACTACCAGAAAGTGGAGAAATGGAAAAAATGATCTATGAAAACTTTGATTTATTAGATGAAAATGATGAAATCAAATTTGTTATAGGATCTGAAAACGATTTTCAAATCGCCATGGATGTTATTGACAAGCATCATAAAAAGGGCCGGCTATTAATGAGTCCGGTTTGGGAGACGATGAAGCCAGCGAATCTAGTCAAAAAAGTTCTAAACAGCCGGCGGAAAGATATTCAAGTTAATCTTCAGATTCACAAAATCATTTGGGATCCGAAAGAAAGGGGTGTTTAATATTAAAAAGAATGATAAGAAAGCAGTCGTTGTTTTAAGCGGTGGATTAGACAGTGCCACCTGCATGGGAATTGCAGAGAATGAAGGATACAAGTTGCATGCCCTCACGTTTTACTATGGGCAGAGACATTCCAGAGAAGTGGAACAAGCTAAAAAAATTGCAGAGCATTATCAAGTACAAGAGCATAAAATTGTAAATATTGATTTTTTAAAAAATTTAGGAGGCAGCGCATTAACCGATGAAAATATAGATGTACCGAAAAAAGTGAATCAAAATAACATCCCGATAACATATGTACCGGCTAGGAATTTAATTTTTCTCTCCTGTGCATCAGCTTATGCGGAAGTGATTAAAGCAGAAGCTATTTTCACTGGAGTAAGTAGAGTCGACTACAGTGGGTATCCAGATTGCCGTCCAGAGTTTATTGAAAGCTTAAACAATACGGTCCGTCTTGCGACCAAAAGAAATATCGAAGGGGAAAAAACAAACATTTATACTCCTCTTATCAATTTAAGTAAAGCGGATACAATAACGCTGGGACTTAAGTTGAATGTGCCTTACGAGCTTACTACCTCCTGCTACAACGGAGAAGAGTATGCCTGTGGTGAATGTGACAGTTGCACATTAAGGTTAAAAGGTTTTAAAGAGGCTGGTTATAAAGATCCTATTACTTATAAAAATATTCAAATGATTTAAAAAACGGAAAATCGGTAGACACCAAAGATAACCTTATCATTTAAGTAAATAATAAATCAATGTACTGATCAATTTTACGAATCAGGTGATCCTCTTTGATCCAATTGATCTAACAATACAAATTCTGCTTCGTGCTGAGGATAATTTCTAATGTGGAACATGAGAAAATCACCTTCCTGTACTAGACTTTTTCCTATTATAAATGAGAACCTGGAAAATTTAAGAAAAAGGCTGTCAAGATTTTCTCGACAGCCTTTTTTTATATCTCTTTTTGCAGCCGCAGCGCTAGTAAATCTTGCAGGAGCAGTCTCGCTCCCTCTGGGCTGACAACTACACCGCCTGACAGCGCCTTATTGGAACAGGTGACTTGCCCTGTAACGATACAAGGTTTATCCTGCCAATAAGGCTTTATCACAATGTGACTTTCTTCTTGATAGATTTCAATAAAATCTTGTGGATGAATTTTCAACCGTTTTCTTATATCTGTCGGCAGGACAATTCTTCCAACGTTATCTATATACTTTACATCTTCTTTATTTAACAAATTGACCCCCCCTGCATCTCTAGATATGATATAGAAGATTCCCTGTTTATCAAGGGATTAAGCGCTCTAATCGGTTAATGAAAAGAATGAGCTGCAGGCTGATCCAGTGGCTAAACACGCTTCCCATATATAATATATCTGTTTGGCGCAGGCCCAATGAAAGAAAAAGGATAACATGTGGTGAGGACAAGTTCTTCCTTTTCCTGTTGTAGTGTAATAATACTTTGATCATCTTTTTTCACAATCTTTGTTTTCTCAATTTCATAGGTAAACCGACCGTATGAAAGCTCTATGACAAGTTGATCCCCTTTCACAAGTTCTCCTGTTCGTCTAAACACAGTATCACGATGCCCAGATAAAACAATTTGTCCCTGTTCGTTAGGAAAATAGCTCTCGTGATAATGACCCACTCCCTTTGCCAAATCCTCCGCCGCTGTTCCTTCTACAATTGGTAACTCAGCGTTTAACTTTGGAATGTGCAAGAGCCCAATGGTTTCACCAGCCTCCGGCACAAAAGAGGAATCCATTTTCCCCTTTTGCTGGATGGCTGCTTGCGCTGACTGGAATGATTGATCTACTTGTCTTTGTCCATCAACGATTTTCATATATCCTACAATCACAAGACAAATACCTGCTGTAATCAATAGAGCTGAGATGATTTTTTGAAACATGGACGATTATCCGTTTCTTTTTCTTCTTTTCCATACAATAAGGGATGCACCTATTAGTACAAGTGCAAATCCTGCTAGTAAAAGGTTGTACATCTCTGTTGCAGTGTTCGGAAGATGATGACCAGGTGTATCCGGTTCTGAATGAGAAGGCTGCTCTGGATTTGCTGGCACCTCTGGCACATGCGGCGGTACTACCGTTGTTGAGTTTTCAGGTTTGTCTGGTTCGTCAACATTATCACCCTTCACAACTGCGATATTTTGAATGGTTTTACCTTCAGTTCCTTTCGCGACCTTCGCTTCAAAAGTCACCGTATGCCAGTCCGTATCTTTGATATCGCCAAATTGACCGGTCACTGTGCCTTTTGTGTAGTCTCCGTTGTCGTCATCTTTTGCATCTGTGACGGCTTGGTCATCTACTTTTAATGATNTTGATATCGCCAAATTGACCGGTCACTGTGCCTTTTGTGTAGTCTCCGTTGTCGTCATCTTTTGCATCTGTGACGGCTTGGTCATCTACTTTTAATGATCCTTCGACATATTCAAGACCTTCTGGCAGTTGATCTGCGATCACTAAATCTTTGATGATACTGTCTTCTACACTATTTTTTGTTTTGATGGTGTAAAGGAGAGTGTCGCCTACTTGTACTTCTTTTTCATTTGTATTGCCTTCTGCTTTTTGAGAGATCTCAGATGTTTTTTCTGATTCAAGCTTTGGATCTCTTGGATCAATGTTCGTTTCGGTTGTCGGCTCATCTGGCGGTGTGTTTTCGCCTGTTACTTTCGCTGTGTTTTGAATGGTTTTATCCGCTTGGCCTTTTGCTACTTTCGCTTCAAACGTCACGGTATGCCAGTCTGTATCTTTGATATCGCCAAATTGACCGGTCACTGTGCCTTTTGTGTAGTCTCCGTTGTCGTCATCTTTTGCATCTGTGACGGCTTGGTCATCTACTTTTNGTATCTTTGATATCGCCAAATTGACCGGTCACTGTGCCTTTTGTGTAGTCTCCGTTGTCGTCATCTTTTGCATCTGTGACGGCTTGGTCATCTACTTTTAATGACCCTTCGACATATTCAAGACCTTCTGGCAGTTGATCTGCGATGACTAGATCTTTGATGACACTGTCTTCTACACTATTTTTTGTTTTGATGGTGTAAAGAAGGGTGTCGCCTACCTGAACTTGTTTTTCATTTGTATTGCCTTCTGCTTTTTGAGCAATCTCAGATGTTTTTTCTGATTCAAGCTTTGGATCTCTTGGATCAATGTTTGTTTCGGTTGTCGGCTCATCTGGCGGCGTGTTTTCGCCTGTTACTTTCGCTGTGTTTTGAATGCTTTTACCTGCTTGTCCTTTGGCTACTTTCGCCTCAAACGTCACAGTATGCCAGTCCGTGTCTTTGATATCACCAAATTGTCCGGTCACTGTGCCTTTTGTGTAATCTCCGTTATCGTCATCTTTTGCATCTGTGACGGCTTGGTCATCTACTTTTAATGATCCTTCGACATATTCAAGACCTTCTGGCAGTTGATCTGAAATCACGAGATTTTCGACGATGCTGTCCTCTTCAAGATTCTTTGTTTTGATCGTATACAGAAGGGTATCGCCTACCTGTGGTGTTTTTTCATCTGTGTTCCCTTCTGCTTTTTTCTGAATGCTCGCTGTCTTTTCTGATGCTAGTTTTGGTTCACGAGGATAAATTTCTGTTTTCGTTGTTGGATCATCTGGCGGTGTGTTTTCACCTGTTACTTCGGCAGTGTTTTGAATGTCTTGACCAGCCTGTCCCTTTTCAACTGTCACTTCAAACGTCACGGTATGCCAGTCCGTGTCCTTCACATCACCAAAATAACCTGTGACCTTTCCATCTGTGTAGTCTCCGCTATCGTCGTCTTTCACATCTGTGACAGATTCTCCATCAATTTCAAGAGACCCAGCGACATACGTCAGCCCTTTTGGTAATTGATCTGAGATCACTAGATTTTCCACAAGGCTGTCTTCTATCGTGTTCTTTGTTTTAATTGTATAAAGCAGGGTATCTCCTACTTCTGGATGCTTCTCATCTTTGTTACCTTCAGCTTTTTTCTGCAAGACCGCTGATTTTTCTGATTCTAGCTTTGGATCACGAGGATAGATTTCTGTTTTTGTTGTCGGATCGTCTGGTGGTGTGTTTTCACCTGTGACACTCGCTGTATTTTGAATGTCTTTGCCAGATTGTCCTTTTTCAACCGTCACTTCAAATGTCACAGTATGCCAATCTGTATCTTGAATGTCACCAAATTGTCCTGATATGGTACCATCTGTGAAGTCTCCGTTATCGTCATCCTTTGCGTCAGTGACTGCCTCTCCATCCACTTGAAGTGAATCCGGCACATACGCTAATCCTTCCGGCAGTTCGTCTGAGATCACTAAATTTTCAACGAGACTGTCTTCTATCGTATTCTTTGTTTTAATCGTATAAAGAAGTGTATCACCGACCTCTGGATGCTTCTCATCTGTATTGCCATCTGCTTTTTTCTGCAAGACCGCTGATTTTTCAGAAGTCAGCTTTGGGTCACGAGGATAGATCTCTACATTCGTTGTCGGCTCGTCTGGCGGTGTGTTGCCGGTTGTGACACTCGCTGTATTTTGAATATCTTTGCCTGCCTGGCCTTTTTCAACTGTGACTTCAAACGTCACGGTATGCCATTTCGTATCTTTCACTTCACCGAACGTTCCAGTGACAGTTCCATCTGTCATATCACCGTTGTCGTCATCTTTTACATCTGTGACCGGATTTCCATCTACCTGAAGTGAATTTGGTACATAAGATAATCCTTGAGGTAACTTGTCAGAAATCACAAGGTCTTCTATTACACTATCTTCAATAGCGTTACGGGCTTGAATGGTATACAGCAATGTGTCCCCTACTTCTGGGTGTTTCTCATCTGTATTCCCATCTGCTTTTTTCTGTAAGACCGCTGATTTTTCTGATTCAAGCTTCGGATCACGAGGATAAATTTCTATGTTTGTTGTTGGATTGTCTGGCGGTGTGTTTTCCCCTTTGACATTCGCTGTATTTTGAATATCTTTACCCGCTTGCCCTTTTGCTACTTTCGCTTCAAATGTCACGGTGTGCCAATCGGTATCTTTCACATCACCTATTTGACCTGTCACAGTACCGTTTGTAAAATCACCTTTGTCTTGATCCTTTGCATCTGTTACGCTTGTGCCATCTACCTTAAGAGATCCAGAAACATAGGTTAAGCTGCTCGGAAGGTTATCTGATATGATCAGATTTTTAAGAATGCCGAATTGCACCGTATTTTTTGCTCTAATTGTATAAAGCAAAGTGTCGCCTACTTCTGGATGCTTTTCATCTGTGTTGCCTTCTGCTTTTTTCTGTAAAGCAACAGATTTTTCTGATTCAAGGTTAGGAGGATATGGATCGAATTCAGGCTTCACCCTTGAAGCTAAGTCGTAAGATAATGAATCACCTACAGTGCCCATATATGTTGTACTTAATGTTTTCGCATCAAGTGTAAAAAGAGTAGAATGACCAATAGAGTCATCTTTTCCTGATTGTAATAGCATTTGTCCATTTGGCAAAAAGCTAATTCCTCGTACTCCTCCCTCAATCGGTTTACCATCTGCATTTGTGATTGGAATCACTCGAATGACTTCAGCTGTTTCAGGATTCATTTGCGCAATGGACCCACTGGTATTAGATGCGAACCAAAGATAGCCATCCTTATCGACGACAAGGTCTCCGCCAATGTCTCCGCCAATGCCAGGGCCAACGTCATAACCGACAATTTTCTTGGCCGTTTTTTGACCAGTTGCTAAGTCGTACGTTGCAAGGTAGGGTTCTCCATCAACCGCATACGAATGAATATATTTACCGTTATAAACAACGGCATTAGGCGCTCTTCCGCCTAAAACACCTACACGCTCTGCTTGTCCAGTGGTCGCATTTATTTTATAAAGAACTGGCTCTCCACTTGCTGTCGTAGTTGCATACACAGTGTTTTCTTGATCATTCACAGCAACACCGTTCACTACAGTCGAATTAATTCCCTTCACCTGTACACTAGCCTTTACGTTTGTTGGATTTTGCCCATCAAGCTGATAAAGAACTAACTTCCCATTTCCAATCATGTAGGAATCTGCGTTATTGACAACCACTGTCCCAGCGGCTTTCGTAACAGGTGGCGAAACTGTTAATAAATTCCCAGCAATCAGCACCAATATTAGAAATAATTGACTCGTTCTTTTTAATATGTTCATTTTTTGACATCCCCTTTTCCCTGCTCTAAATCATAATGGTATGTACCAGTTCACCTCCCACACTTTGGTAAAGAATATCAGTAACATTTCAGAACCCTCAACATGACTAAAAGACTATTTTCGACAAAAATAGCCCTTTTGTCATATACAGCTTTCGACATCTGATCCATCTATGTTTTTTCCAATAAAACAAGTTTTTTTATCGTGTATTAAATATTTTATCTATCAATAAAAACAGGCCTAACGGCGCAATTTACATACAATCTATTCTAATTTATCTTGAATATTCTTTAATTGGATAAATGTTGTTTTTTTGTCATTTTACATTGAATTTTTTTCTTATTTTCATAAAAATTGTTAATTATTGGTTCACTTTGTTAAAAAAAACAAGGCAAAAGTCTTGCTCCAAAATTTGATGTTTTCTGCTCTTTTTATGGAAAAAATTCTTTTTATCGAGTAAGCGATTACAATTGAGCAAAGCCATTTAAAGGGGCGTGCGAGTATGTTACGATTGAAATCGAGTGTTTAAGAAAGAAGGGAAAGCTTTTGAAGCGGGAACATCTTTTACGTTGGTTTTTTTATTTTGTTGGATTGATTGTACTTGCTTTTGGACTATCGCTGACAGTGAAGGGAAAGATCCTTGGCATTGGTCCGTGGGACGCTTTTCATTATGGACTGTTTCAGCATTTTGGTTTAACCATTGGACAATGGTCGATCATTATTGGTGCACTCATTGTGACACTGACATCTGTTTTCACGAAATCTTTTCCAAAGATCGGCGCCCTTCTCAATATGGTGCTGATTGGCGTGTTTATTGATTTCTTTAATGCAGTATTACCTGCACCACATGGGTATTTACCTGCTTTATATGTATTTATTACGGGCGTGATTGTGTCTGGGTATGGCGTTGGCATTTATGTCTCAGCTAATCTTGGCGCCGGGCCAAGAGATTCATTAATGCTGCTCATCTCAGCAAAAACAGGGCTGAACGTACAGTGGGTTCGAAATGGTATTGAGTTAACCGTGCTTCTATTTGCATGGATGCTCGGCGGCCCGATTGGCATTGGAACGATTCTGACGGCCATCTTTACTGGACTCGTCCTTCGCTTTTCATTGCCACAATCGACACGGCTCTTGCAGCTGCTCATTACAAAAACAGCGGAGAAACCTGTTCAAACCCTTACACGATAAGAACAAGCCATTCTACTAAAAGAATGGCTTGTTTTGTGCTAAACTAAATAGACGCAATATTCTTAAAACAGGAGATGATCCTCTGATGCAGCTTTTCCATTATCATTACTGGACACCATTTGTTGAGGAGACGGAGCAGGCGTACACTTCATTAGGCTTTGAAGTAAAGGGTCGTTTCGCAAAGGAAGGTTCCTTTCCTCCTCCGCAGACATGGGATGATTTTAGAGAGAAGAAGCCCTCTTTCCGAATCATTGAGATGAGAAAGGGACAGATCAATATCACATTTGGTTATAGTAAAAAAGTCCTTTTTGATCACATCGGCTTTCTAGTGACTGATGATGAATATGATCAGTTGCTGGTACAAGCGCAAAAGAGAAACTGGGCAATCCAGACCGGGGAGCGAAGAACGTTTCTTTCTACACCAATGCGCTTAAGGCTTGAATTGCAGCGGCGGACAGATGTGATTGAAACTGGTGAAGAAGCAATTGCCGAGATGACGATCGCAGTGCCTGATTTGACTCATACACCTGCGGTCGATCAGTTGCTGGACGGTTTGACACAACCTATTCATTGGAAAAAGGGAGAACGTCTCTCTTTACTTGAAGTGAAGATGATGGATTCTCATGGGATGAATACGACCGATCCAAACGGTGTTCACGTCTTCAAACAAGGATAAAAAGCAGCGAGATACGCTGCCTTTTTTATGATTGTTTACGGATTGGAATCCAAATCAATGTCACATGATCTGGAGAATGTATCTCTCCATCTAAAGGGTACGTTTCCATCTCCATTCCCCCAGCATGCTCATATCCTGAGGCAGGAAACCATTCTGTGAAAATACGTGTCCATGTTGAATGCACAGCGGTTTCGACAGGCCCCTTTGCCTGAAATACAGCCCACGTACTGGCCGGAATCTGCTCGACTGTCATGGTCGAATCTGGTTCTTCCTCACCTTGCTCAATCCCAATGATATAGTCAAATGTTTCAAGCGTTTCATCAAAATGCGCACATACACCGATATATCCGAGTTCTCCAGCTGCATGAGCCAGTGAATCCGTCCATCCTTCTTGATTGACACGCTTCCAAAAGGCGGGAATATCCTGTTTGTTTTGGCTATTCTTTGTTGTTGTCTTTAGTCTTCTGCCCATGATTGAAAATGAATCCTTTTCCACAATTCGATAATGCATCGGTTCGACTCCTTTTATTTGAAGTTCGAAGGAGAGACGGGGGTAGGCTTTCACTGTATACTCGCCTGTTTTCACTGCTGCCGGTGTATATCCGTGATGCCGCTTGAAGGCTTTCGCAAACGACTCTGGGGTTTCATAGCCATACTTCACCGCCGCATCAATAACTTTCACTTGCTTGGTCATGAATTCTTCTGCCGCAAGGGTTAATCGTCTTTTGCGAATATATTCTGCTACTGCAATTCCCGTCAGCATATGGAATAGCCGCTGATAATGAAATTTAGACATACAGGCTTCCTCTGCCACTTCTTCGATCTGCAAAGGCTGATCCAGCCTCTCTTCCATATAATTGATACTATCCATGATCAAGTGAATCATTTTTCCCTCTCCTTCCTCTTCCACTATATCGAGAACCGCCCGCACCTTCCTGTCATTTTGTGCTTTCATTGAACAGGATGTCTGTTTCTCTTTTGCATGGGTTCATCCAATGGTACAATAAATGTAAAAAATTGAGGTCCGTTATGAAGATTTTCGCTATTCAATTACAACCTTTAGATGATAGAAATGCACGAAAACAAATAGAACAGCTGAAGCCTTTTGTATCACTTGAAAAACGCGCCGCCGCTGAGCGCTTTCGTTTTTTGATCGATGCAAGAAGAACGCTTTTAGGTGAGGTACTGATTCGTCACATCATTCATGAGATGTACGCACTGCCTATGGAACAGATCATTTTTGAAACAGAAGGGAATGGAAAGCCTGTTGTCCGGCAAATTCCTTCTTTTCATTTTAATCTTTCTCACTCTGGTGATTGGGTCGTGGGCGCAGTAGATGATGCGCCTGTTGGCATTGATATTGAAGAGATTAAACCGATTGATTTAGCCATTGCCAAACGATTTTTTTCAGCTGACGAATATCAAGATTTACTCTCACAGCCGGCAGAACGGCAGGAAGCCTATTTCTTTCATTTATGGTCCATGAAGGAGGCTTTTATCAAGCTGACAGGGAAGGGAATATCCTATGGTCTTTCATCCTTTACCGCTCGCTTGTCAGAGGATGGACAGGCTACTTTGAGATTACCTGATCACGAAGCCCCTTGCGTTGTCCAAACATATTCGCTTGATCCTGCCTACCAAATGGCGGTTTGTACAAGAAAACCTGCTGCGGCTGAGCACGTCGATATACTCACTTGTGAGAACATGCTATCTCGCCTTAATAACGTGTGATTTGTTGAAGTGATGACTTTAGCAAATCGACGCCTCGTGCGATTTCCTCTTCTTTTACATGCCAAATGTTCAGCTGAAGTATAGGCTCCTTTTGATAAGTAGAAATGAAATGGCGGTCGATCGGCTGAACCATCACAGAAGCCTTTTTTAGCTGCTGAATGAGCTGATTCATCGGAATGGACCGGTCGACACGAACGTGGGTATGAGTAGCTGGCTCCTCTTCTCCCAGCGCATAAGCGCCTTGATCATTTTTCAAACAGGCTACAAGTTGTTTGGATCGAGCTCTATAGGTCGCCTGCATCCTTTCTCTATGACGCTCAAACATCCCGCTTTTCAAATAAATTTCTAAAGCAGCCTGTGAGAGCATCGAGCTGTCGATATCAATCAGCCGTTTATGTTCACTAAAGGGGCCAATCAGCTCGTTTGGTAAGACGACAGCACCTGTTCTAAGCCCCGGAAAAATGATTTTTGAGAAGCTTTTTAAATAAATGACCTTCCCCGCCTGATCATATGAATAGATCGGGTCTCTTTTTGTATCGAATTCTAAATCAGCCAAATAATCGTCTTCAACGATGTAGACATCATATGCTTCGGCAAGGGCTGCAATCGCTATTTTTTCTTGTTTCGACAGACTCGTTCCAAGCGGGTTTTGAAACCTTGGCATCGTATAGAAAAAGCGAATATCCTCCTCTCGGAAGATACGCTCCAATTCCTGAAGATCGAGTCCTTTTTCCGTACGCTGAATCCCCCGGACAGGCAGCTGGTTTTTCTCTAAGTATTGGAGGAATAGGTGATAGCCTGGCTGTTCGACCAATATGGTCTGTTTTCCATTTGGAAACGGGATGGTGCTTAAAATCGATAAAGCCAGCTGAATACCAGAGGTCATAACGATCTGTTCTGGAGAGGCAAACACTTGATAATCCGATAAACGCTTTGAAATGATTGGCAGTAAAGATGGTAATCCATTGGTGGTGCCATAGATAAATAAATCATTTTGATACAGATCAATCGCTTGATTGATGCAGTGCTGAAAATCGACATATGGAAACACAATGGGATCAGGCGCAGAGGAAGCAAAATCAATCCATGTGCTGCCCTTCTTAACGGCTGACTGATTGGTTTTCACGACAAAATAGCCACTTCTTTCTACAGAGTACAGCAAGTGTTCACGCTCTAACGTGTCTAGTGCTTTTATGACAGTGCTTTTGCTCACAGCATATTGAGCCGCTAAGTGACGAATGGATGGGATTTTCATTCCAGCATTGTATTCACTGCTCTCGATTTTGTTTTTTATATTCAACACAAGCTGATCATATTTCCTCACAGTACTACCCTCCTTGTACCGGTACAGATATCAATAACTCTTATTGTACACTTTACTTGATCCGTTTACGATAAAAAGACAGAACCGGTCAATTCAACTGAAGCATGCATGCTCGTGTAAGGAGAAATCTGATGGATATGTCAAAACAAAAAGCGTATGCTGCTTCGATCTCATACGCCTGTATTATTGGTTTTTCATTCTTGTTTGTCAAAGTAGCCTTAGCATCAGCGAATCCGATTGATGTATTGGCACACCGATTTACCGTTTCTTTCGCAGCCGCTCTTTTGTTATTTCCATTTTTACGAAAAAAGTACCGTTTTTCCATTCAATGGCGTGATCTCATTTACATTGTGCCATTTTCCTTGCTTTATCCTGTGTTGTTTTTTGCATTTCAAGTGTGGGGGCTGATGTTCACCTCTTCATCAGAGGCCGGCATTATTCAGGCGACCATCCCTATTTTGACAATGGTGCTTGCAGCATGGTGTTTAAAGGAACGTCCTACCTCGATCCAGGTGCTGTTTACCATTCTTTCTGTGTCCGGGGTGATGCTCCTCTTTGTGGTGAAGGGAATTGATGTGAAACATTCTCATCTCATTGGTTATGTGCTGATCTTACTTTCAGCCTTATCATCCAGTGCCTATAGCGTATTTGCCAGGGTGATGACACGGCGGTTCCATGCCATTGAACTGACTTTTGTGATGACCTTCTTTGGATTTGTCTTCTTTAATGCCGCTGCTCTCATTCGGCACTCGGTAAATACTACACTACCGCAGTTTTTCAGTCCGTTTACGCAGCCATCCTTTGTATGGTCTATGCTGTTTTTAGGCATTCTCTCATCACTGCTCACAGCGTATTTATCAAACTATGCTCTTTCCCACCTTGAAGCAGCAAAGGTGAGTATCTTTAACAATCTTTCTGCTTTCATTACCATTGCCGCTGGCGTGCTTATTTTACATGAAACGATTGATATGGTTCACCTCATCGGAGCTGTGCTCGTCATTGGCGGAGTGATTGGCGGGAATGTGGTGAGGAAGGGGAATTCATAAAGAAAACGGCCCTCGTTTGACGGGGCCGTTGTTTTCTTTTATTGGCTGATGAATTGCCTTTTTGTTGTCTGCTCAATGACATGCCTCATATGTTCTGCGAACTGCTCGAGGTGTGTGTTGATATACATGTGCCCTCCTTCGAAATCAGTACGTTCGATGGCGTTTGCCCATGTTAGCCAGCCGTCTGCGTCTTCCATGCATTTCTTATCTTGCTTTCCGTTCAATAAATAAACGGGTGATTTAATGATTGTTTTGTCTGTGTGCTGGAAGGATTCTAATGCTTGATAGTCGGCACGTAAGGATGGTGTAAAGTAATCCATCATTGGCTTGTTCTCTAACAATTCTTTTGGAATCCCGCCCATTTCAGCGATATGCTGAACAAATGCTTCATTCGATAAATGGGTCAATCTTTGTCTTTTTGTTTGCGGCGGCTGAATGGCAGAAATGACAACCGCTGCCGGATCGATGCCTTCCTTTTCTAACAGCTGAGTCAGCCTGTACACCACAAGTCCACCCATGGAATGTCCGAACAAAATAAATGGACGGTTTAATTTGCCTGTCAGCCCTTCTTTATACAATTCAGCCAGCCGGTCAATGCTTGTTTCAAGCGGCATGAGGTTCGTTCCATGACCCGGAGGTTCTGCTGCTGTCACTTCGGCCGTGTCCTTCAGCTGTTCAAAGAGCGGACGGTAAGAGGCGGAATATCCGCCTGCAAAAGGAAAACAAATAAGCTGAATGAGATCTGATTTTTTTTCAAAGGTTTTAAATAATTGGTTCATACGTCCTTACCCCTTTACGATCGTTTCAAGAATCTGCGCAAGTTGATCTGCCTGCGGTCTTTTCATCATGGTCACATGGTCGCCTTTTATTTGATAATACGAGCACGTTTCTCTCGTGTAAGCTTCCCAATCGGCAAATTTCTTCTGGAAATCTGTGGCGTGATCGCTGCTTTGTATAATATAAAACGGCACAGAGAATGGGTCTTTTTCTAATTCAATGGCTTGTGACATGATGGTATTATGAGTCTGCATTTGCAAGTATTTATCTAAATAGTGATCATTCATAAATTGATGAACGACTTCATCCTTTTCTGCTTCTTTGAGGATTTTCTGCTTCACTTCTTGGAAGCTGAGCCCTTGTAATGCTTCTGGTTTGATGCCGACGAGGTTCCCCATACCTAGGACGAGGGCGAGCATTTTCACTTCTTCTTCGTTCATATCGGCATGAAGCGCTTGATCTGCCTCATCTCTTAATACCGGAACCGTATCTAAAATGATCAATCCTTTTGGCGCTTTTCCTGCATGACAGAGTCTCTGATTCATTCCGTAAGCAAGATGTCCGCCCATAGAATGCCCTGCCAAATAATCAATGCCTGGTCGATAGAATGTCTCAATGGCTTCAATAAAAATGGTGACAAGCTCTGTATAATGAAGGAATTGTGGTTCTTCATCCTCATATAAGCCTGGAGACTGCAAGGCGTAAACAGCTCCTTCATGTGTCATGAGCTTGGCCACATCGATATACCCCATCACCGTTCCACCAGCAGGCGGTGCAAAGAAAATTCTCGGTTCAGCCGGATCCCCTTTTTTCAACTCGATTACATAGTCTTTCGGCGCTCTTTCGACAGGCTCGCCTATTTCTGGTACTGTGTCCAAATATGCCGCTAACTGTGCTGGCGCTGGGTGCATAAAAATCCATTTCGGATCAACACGGACACCTTTTTCTTTTAATTTGGCAACGGCTTGAATACTCATAATGGAATCTCCACCTAAATCAAAGAATGAATCATGAATTCCTACTCGTTTGACACCAAGCACTTCACTGAAAGCTGTCACAATCAGCTGCTGTGTTTCTGTTACCGGTTGATCGTCTTCATGTGAGGAAGAGACTGCGTCTGTCGGCTCCGGCAAAGCTTTTTGATCGACCTTCCCATTCGTTGTGACGGGAATTGCGTCAAGTACGATAAAGTAACTTGGAATCATATAGCCTGGCAGGCTTTCCTGTAAAAATGCTTTCCATCCGGGAACAGGCTCTCCCCCATCTGTGACAAGGTAGGCTGCCAGCCGTTTTGAGCTGCCGTACGTTTTAGCAATGACGGTACATTCTTTTACTTGTGGGTGTTTGAGCAGGGCTGTCTCGATTTCTCCACATTCAATTCGGTAGCCTCTAATTTTGACCAAGTTGTCTTTTCGGCCAAGGTATTCAATACTGCCATCAGACCGCCATTTCCCTAGGTCACCGGAACGATACAGTTTGTCCCCTTTTAATGCCGGGAATGGATTGTCAATAAACCGCTCCTTCGTGCGCTCTGGGTCATGCAGATATCCTTTTGCCAGCCCTGTTCCGCCGATATAGATTTCTCCTTTGACGCCTGTTGGTACTGGATTGAGATGATCATCAAGTATGACAACCGTTGAGTTGGCGACTGGCACACCGATTGGCACTGATCTTGCATCCTCCGGTACGTGTGTGACTTGATAAGTGGTCGCTAATGTTGTGTTTTCTGTTGGACCGTAAGCATTGATCAGCACACCCTTCATATGTGGCAATGCCTTTCGTGCATGCTCACTAGACATGGCTTCTCCGCCAACAAGTAATGTACGGTATCCAGCCACACTTTTTGGATCATGCTCAATCAGCCGGTTGAATAATGCAGTTGGCAAACAGTTGGCTGTGACTTGATGCGTTTTGATTAAACGAGTTAATTCGTCCATATTCAGAGCAGCATATTTCGGGATCAGAACCAGCTGACCGCCACTTAGCAGCATTCCCCATAATTCAAAGGTAAAGGCATCAAATGCATAATTAGACAGCTGAAGCATTTTATCTTCTGAACCAAGCTCAATATAGTTTGTTTCTTTCACTAAGCGGACCACTCCTGCATGAGGAAGCATCACGCCTTTTGGTGTGCCTGTTGAGCCTGAAGTGTAGTTCACATAGGCAATCTGGCCTTCTCCTACAATCGATTTTTCCCTTTGATACACTGCGCCTGTTTCTGGTAACGGCTTGTCCATTTCAATCTTTGTGCCGCTCAGATCGTCTAAACGATTGATTAGATGCGACTGGGTTAAAATGATATCGCTTTGTGTATCGCGAACGATCAGACCGATGCGAGCATCTGGATACTCAGGTGACATCGGTACATAAGCAGCACCCGACTTGACGATCCCTAAAACTGAGACCATCATGTCAAACGAACGATCAAACAGCATCGGGACAAGTGAACCTGGTCCAACGCCCTTTAACTGTAAATAGGCAGCCAGTTTTGTCGCCTTCTCGTCTAAATCTTGATACGTCATATGCTCTTCCATATAAGATACAGCAATCCGGTGCGGATCACGCTGCACTTGTTCTTCAAATAATTCTTGCAGCGTACGCTTTGGATAAGGCGTGTCAGTTTGATTTTTTCCTATGATCATGGCATTCTGTTCTGCTTTGTCCATGACGCAAAAGTCAGCAAATGTCCGTTCAGGCTGAGCCGTCATGCCATCTAACAAATTGAGATAATAATTCATCAACCGGTGGATCGTTTCTTGCTCAAATAAATCCGTATTATATTCCACATGGATAGACAGCTTGTCCTCCTGCTCAAATACATGCAAGGTGAGATCAAATTTAGAGACGGTATGATGGACCATCACTTGTTCCGATGTCAGTCCTTTTAGGTTGATATCCAGCGAATCAGTGACATACCCCATGGCGACTTGGAAGATCGGTGAACGACTTAGGTCTCTATCCATTGAAAGTTCATCCACAAGCTTGTCGAATGGATAATGCTGATGCTCAAAAGCTTTTAACGTCATTTCTTTCACCTTTGCCAGTAAATCGGCAAAGGTATCGGCTGTTGAAACGTCCTGTCTCAGCGCCAATGTATTGACAAACATGCCGACGAGCTTCTCTGATTGTTCGACATCACGCCCAGCGATCGGCGATCCAACAATGACATCTGTTTGTCCAGACAACTTGTGAAGCAGGACATAATAGGCTGACAGCATCGTCATAAATAGTGTTGTCCCCTGCTGCCTCGACAAGGCATGTAAACGACGAACAAGCGGTTCATCTATCACGATTTGCTCTGTAGCTCCATTAAATGTTTGAACCGGCGGACGAGGACGGTCAAACGGGAGCTCTAATACCGGCAACTCTCCTTGTAACGTTTCTAGCCAATAGCTCTGAGCCTCCTGGTGGTTCTTTAATTGCTCATTCTCCCAATGAACATAATCGGTCCATTCAATCTCAAGTGCAGGTAACTCAGGCGTTTTCTCTGATAATAGCGCACCATACACGACTTCTAATTCTTGAATAAGCAGGCTGAGCGACCATGCATCGGAAATGATATGATGCTGCGCACAAAGCAAGTAATATTCCTCTTTCCCCATATCAACAATTGTCCATTGTGCAAGCGGTCCCCGTTCTAAGTCATAGATGCGGTTCGCCTCTTGCTGAATCAGCTGTTCCAATCTTCTCGCTCTTGTTTTTTCATTAAATAATGAGAAATTCGCAACGGTTACTGATGGCGGAAGATCTTCACGGATGACTTGAACCGGCTTGCCGCCAATGGTTTGAAATGTTGCGCGCAGTGCTTCATGACGTTTTGTTAAGAGACCGATCGCCTTTGTTAACGTTTGGATGTGTAATTGGCCCATCAGCTTCCAAGCACCTAATATATTGTAATGATGGCTCTTTTCTAATGTAGATAAGAACCAAATTCGCTTTTGAGCGTGTGACAGCTCATAGCTTGTTCGTTTTTCCAGCTTTGGAATGCTGGCTTCCTGAATGGCTGGTGCTCCATTGATGTCATCGACCATTTGTGCCAAGTGTGCCAGATTCTTGCTTTCAAATAATATTTTTAGCGGTGCCTTTATTGAAAACTCATGATTAATACGAGAAATCGTTTGAGTGGCCTTTAATGAATGTCCACCAAGGTCAAAGAATTGATCCTCTTTGTACACACGATCGACTTCTAAAATATCCTCCCATATGGCCGCAAGCACCTGCTCTGTCTTCGTTTCTGGCAATTGCTTTTCAAACGGCTGTGCATGTTTGTGATGGAACTGTTTGAGGGCTTCATGATTAATAGAGCCATCTTGTTTTTTCGGTATATCTTCCACTTGCCTGATGTCCCATTTCCCCTCTATGATGTCTGTGATCTTGTCAGCATCCACTTCTTTGCCTGATTGCACCGTATAGTACAGTTTCTTTTCAAAATGCGGGATTGGTGCTGGTTGAAGATGTTCAGCGATTTCTTGATTCGCCCCATCTAGGCCAATAAATAGATGCGCTTCATTCAGCCGAACACCTAGACATAATGAATGGAGTCCTTGTTTTTTTCCAATCAATTGAAAGCCCTTGCGAACGGTTAGCGCGGCCCCAGTATGTCCCTTAGACAAACCAAGATTATCCCACATGCTGAAATTCAACGAAATCGCTCTTCTTCCCTCATGATAGGTAAGGGCATGTGCGAGTCCATCTAAAAAGCTGTTCGCCGCAGAATATGCGCCAAATGTGGTGCCGCCAAAAAAGCCATTTACTGATCCAAAAAAGACGAGTGGAACTGACGGATCATGCTTGAAAGCTTCCTGCAGCACCCAAGCACCATCTGCCTTCCCTGAAAGTTCTTTGACGAAATCTTCTTCTGTTGTATGAGCCAGTGTGTACGTATCCACATGCTGAAAGTGCTCAGATACATTGCCAGCACCGGCTAAATGAAGCGCTCCTCGGATCGACTGTCCGAAATGTTTTTCTGCTTCATAAATCGCCCGCTCGACGTCACATAAATTCGTCACATCGGCTTGTACATAAAGGACGTCTCCCAGACCTTTAAGCTGTGAGAATGACGCCTCTTTTTCTCTGTCTTCTTCAAGGGATGTCCGTCCAATTAACACGAGCTTCAAGCCAAATTGGAGCATTTGCTTAGACAGTTCAAATCCAATACCGCCAAGCCCGCCAGTCAGCAAGTACAAGCCTTCATATTCTAAAAACCCTTCTGTCTGAGGTGCCGTCATCATATTCACTTTTTCCAGCTTTGGTACGAGGCGCTGGCCATGCCGGTAAGACACTTCTGCTTTCAAATGAATCGCACCTAGTTCGTCCGCAATATGCTTGGCATCCTGTTCCACATTCTCCGCTTCAATATCAAGGTGAGACACTTCTGCCCCTTCCCATTCTTGCGGGATGGTTTTTAATAATCCGGCAAGAGACGTTTTCTCCACATGAAGCTCATCTTGCGGTTTTACAAATTGACCACCTTTTGTGACAACAACGAGACGCATCGGCTCTTTATTTTCTTGTCTCAATGCTTGATACAAATACAAAATGGATTGGCTAGTGCTTGCATTCAGTTCTTTGAACTGCGCAGGGCTGGCAATCATCTCCCTGTCTGATACATTCCACAAGTGGAGCATACGGTCAATTTTTAATTCATCGGCTTCAAGCGCCGCCACAAGCCTGACGTAATCCCCCTTGATTCGAGGGTTCATCTGATACATCCCTTTTGACAGGCGTAAAAATTCATGACCCTTTTTCACAGAAACATAAGGCAGGTTCATTTGTTCAAATTGGGCATAAAGCGATGGATACAGCCCTTTTTCATCCTCAAATACGAGTACATGATCAGTGGATACTGGCTGAGATGGACCGATATTCTCTTTTACCCAAATACGTTTAAAGAACCAATCTGGGAGGGTCTGTTCATTTTCTGAAGCAAGATCAAGTGCACGTTCAATGTCATGAAACACCCCATCTTTCAGTGCCGCACCTAGTTGGGCACGTTGGATTTTTCCGCTTTCTGTTTTCGGAAATTGGTCTTTTTTCACCGGAATGATATGGTCAGGTTCGATTCCCATTTTGCGAATGATGCTCTCTCTAATCTGCTGAATCATTGTGATTTGATCCTCTATCGAATCCTTCTGCGTGACAAAAAAGACGGCGAGTGTGTCATTACTTGATTCGGGATTGTAAATGCCGTACGCAGCGGCAAAGGTGACTTCAACCCCCTCAACCTCTTCCACAACGGCTTCAATTTCGTAATTCAAATAGTTCGCTCCATTGATGACGATGATATCCTTTTCCCGCCCTGTGAGGACTAGGCGCCCTTCATGAATAAATCCTAAATCTCCTGTATGAAACCAGCCGTTTTCCGCAAATACTTCTTCATTGGCTTCCTCATTTTGATAGTAGCCCATCATAATCGTTGGACTCTTCACCTGCAAGCGGCCGACTTGATCTTCTGGCAACACTTGGTGATGCTCATCAACAATCCGAATCCATACAGAAGGGATGGGTGCACCAACTTCTGTAAAGGTCATCTTGTGCGGATGATCGTGCGTCACATATTGAATCTCACTTGTTAATGAGGTCTGATCAATAGTCAGTTGTCCACCCTGATCATCATGACGCATGAATTCTTTTGACTGGACAATGGCTGATGATGTTTCTGACATGCCATAAGCCGGCACCATCGCATGGCGGCTTAATCCGTGCTCACCCATGATGTGCATGAAACGCTGCGTCACTTTAGGAACAACTGCTTCGGCGGCGTTCATGATATAGGTCAAGGTGGAGAGATCCCAGCTCCCTTTGCGAATGTCGTCTTCATATTCATTCATCATCGCAAAGGCAAAGTTTGGCGCCCACGTCCTTGTGACACCGTATCTTTCTATCCAATCCAGCCACACCATCGGCCGTTCGATAAATTGATCAATGGATGGACTAATTTGCTGGCAGCCGAGGTAGACATCATGGACATGAAACATGACAATGCCCCCTACATGATCAAGCGGCATCCAGTTCATTGATACATCCTCATGCGTGAAACCATTTGCCTGCTCAAAGGAAATGATTCTAGATAAAATGCTTTGATGGTTGTGCCGGATACACTTTGGCACACCCGTACTTCCTGAGGACAGCAGCTGAAGCACAGGCTCATCCGGCTCTGGCTCATAATGCTGTTCATCTGGATCACAGGCAAGTAATGTTTCGATTGTTAAAATCGGAATCGCTTTTGATTCAAATGTTTCACGCAGTCCTGCAATGTCCTCAGCACTCGCTTCGTTTGTAATAATGAATGGCTCATTTTGCAGCTGAAACACGCCCTTGAGCTTGTTCACACCTTGATTCATTTCATCATACACAGGCGGTACAGAGACTGGGGTTGGAATGATTCCACCGAGAATACAGCCCCAGAATACCGTGATAAAATCTTGATGGTCCTTCAATTGAAGCAGCACTTGATCGCCGTTTGAAAGTCCGGCTGCCCTTAATCCAGATAGGACACGTTCCGCTCCTGTGAGTAATTCCGGGTAAGTCTGGATCACCTCATGACCGCCTTCTTTGAGATACGTGACTCCGCGATTTGGTGACATAAAGGCGGCTCGGATCAGTACCTCTGTCAATGTGACTGGTGTACCTGGTTTTCTGATCACATCACCTCCATAAACAAGAGCTGGTGGTTTTTCTTGTACGGAGGATTGTATGGTTTGGCTGACTTCATCTTTTGAAAACGATTCGTTTCCATTTGTACGCTGTCTATCTGGGAAGAGGTCATCTAAATGATAGGGTGTTTGTTTTTCTGTCTGACTCTCTATCAAAACGGCTGCTTCCTCTACTCCATCTATGGCTTTCGTGCGCTCTTCTATCTTTCTCCGTTCCTCTTCATCTAGTACATCAATGGCAAGCAGCGCCTCGGTATCGACCGCTCCATTTTCTTTTCGCGGCAAGGAAGGGACGAGGACGAGTGCGGCTGGCACTTCATCAGGATGAAGCGGGCCTCTCATCAAATCCTCTCTTGTCAACGAAGGGTCCTTCGCCTGTGCAAACAGCACAAGCGATAGGCCTCCTTCTTGATTTTTCTTCGGGATGAGCGCACATTCCTTTAGTGGAAAGTGAAGCATGAAGACTTTCTCTAATGCTTTGAGATCGATTCGTTTTCCATTGATCCTGACAATATGATTTGCTGCATTTCCTTTTCGTCTACTAACTAGCATTCTTCTTCTCCTCCTACATCCAATCCAAAATCTGAATCTTGCTTTCTTCCGACCAAACGCCGACATCCCCTGTCGGATAAAGGTATTCGCCTGTTTGATGTTTGAATGGATGCGGAATTTTATGCGCCTCCATCCAATCGGCTAGCTCTCCAAAAAGTGCTTTGATCTCTTTTGCGCCGATAAAAATATCTCCAGGAAATCCAACCGGCATGAGCTGATGTTCTTCATTCAGGACATATATTTCCGTTTCATAGGTAGAATCATGTACGCCTGCATATATTTCTTCTTGGTCTGGGTATAGCACGCTGACATGTGCGTTTTTCGCCCAATCACTGATCATCCGCTCTTTTTCCTCATTTGTCACAATTGTGAAGGAAGATAGCGCCGTATCCACTTGTTCTGTCATGGCTTCAAGTGTGTGAATCAGCTGCTGCATCAGCGTTTGTATTTGCTTTTCTGTATATTGATTTAAGTTGTATGTGATCCGAAGCTCCAGCGTATCTCCCGGCACTGCGACAAGGGTTAAGTCATAATTTGTTTCTTCATGACTGGCGATGTCTAAAATGCGTACGCCATACGGCTCAATGGACTCAATCGGATAGTTTTCAAACACGACAATGCTGTGAAACAATGCCTCTCCATTTGGAATTTCCGTCATCTGCTGAATATCTGGCAGTACGGTATACTCGTATTCTCTCATCTGAAAAACGGTTTCCTGTGTATGGGCGAGCAATCGTGCAATCGTCCAGTCCGAATGGATCGGTAAACGAAGCGGCAATGTGTTAATAAAGAGCCCTGTCATGCTTTCCACTTCTGGTAAGTCGGCTGGCCGGCCAGATACGGTCACCCCAAATATGACATCCTCTGCGCCCGAATGAAGGTGCAAGAGCAGTCCCCACGCTGATTGAATCAGTGTGCTCATCGTGACCTTCTGCTTGCCAGTCATCTTCTCCAGCTTCTGCTGCATCTCTGGCGTCAATTTGACGCTGGACTGCGCCATGCTTACTTCTTGGTCTAAAGCATGTTTTTCGCCGTCTCCTGGAAGCGGTGTCGCTTCCTCTACGCCTGACATATAACGCTGCCAGAATTCTTGCGCCTTCTCTTGATCCTGCTTTTGCAGCCATTCGATAAAATCTTTATATGGACGGACTGTAGAAAGACTGATCTCTCGGTCGTCCACAAGAGAGCGATACAGCGCAAAGGATTCCTGAATAAAACTGAACAAACTCCAGCCATCGATTAAAATGTGATGAAAACTAAAGACAAACGTGCATCTTTCCTCATCACAACGGAATAAAGCAATCCGAATTAGCGGTTCATCTATATGGTCTAAATGGAAATCCTTTGAACGATCAGATATTAAAAAGTGTTCGATTGTCTCTTCTTGCTTCGCATCACTCAGGTGGCGCACATCGTGCTGAGTGAGATGGATGCTTCCTTCTGATTGAATGAACTGAACAGGCTCCTTCAGCCCTTCCCAAGCGAATTTTGTTCTCAAAATCGAATGACGTTCTACAAGAAGATTCCAAGCTTGTTCATAGGCATCGCCGTTTGTTAAGCCTTGGAGCGTCATATGCACCTGACCAAAATAAGCTTGTGAGTCTTGATCTAGCAGTGCATGAAACAGCATTCCTTGCTGCATTGGAGACAGCGGATACACATCGACTACATTGTCTGGAAGTTCATCTATTTGCTTTTGCGTGAGCTGAACCATCGGAAAATCAGATGGTGTAAAGCCGCCGCTCGTTTCAACACAATGCGTCAAGATGATCTCCATTTTTTCTTTAAAACGTTCAGGTAACAACCGCACCTCTTGATCTTGTAGCAGTTCACGATTGATCATAAAGTTCATCTGCAACTGACCATCTGTCACATATCCATACACATCGATCAAATGCTGTCTTTCTGCTTTCGGATCGTGAACATGTCCATTTCGCTCGTCTGCTATATACAGCTTGGCTTCGCCATCTGCCTGATCTAACTGACCGAGGTAATTAAAGCTCATCTGCGGCGTTACCGTTTTGAGTAAACGAGATTCTGTCATGTATTGAAGCAAACCGTAGCCGATTCCCTTTTGCGGCACAGCTCGTAAGGTTTCTTTGACGTCTTTGATTTGTCTTGCAACATCGGTTTGTATAAAAGGAATAAAAATAGGATAAGAGCTTGTAAACCAGCCGACTGTCCGTGACAAATCCATCTGTTCAAATAAATCCTCGCGTCCGTGCCCTTCTAAGGTAATGAGCATTGGCTTTCCAATGGCTTGCGTGAGTCCTGCTAACAGTAAATCGTTAATCTCTGTTCGGTATGCTTGTGAGGCCTGTCTAAGTAACCTATCTGTTTGTTCCTTTGTGAGCTGAACCGACAGGATCTCTGCATGTTCTTCTATATTAGAAAGCGCAGGCAGTTGGAAAGGAGAACCTTCTTCCTCTTGATCCTTGATTTTTTGCCAAAAAGAGGCCTGCGCTTGTAATTGATCGGTTTGTGCATATTCATATAAGGCATCTGCCCACTGCTTATAGGAGGCGGTTTTTTTCGCAAATAGGATGTCCTGCCCCGTAGCAAGCTGTTTCAATCCATTTAGTACATCTTCTTGTATCATGCGCCATGATATGCCATCCATGACGAGATGGTGTGCAGCAATAAAGAGCTCAGACGTGTCTTTACCTGTATGGAAAAGAATCGCTTTGATCACTTCTCCTCGCTCTAATGACAATGTTCCTTGACAGGCACTTGTCTCCAAGCGGATTTGTTCCCGTGCTTCCTCCTGAGATACATCCGTCACATCAAAGAATGTGACACAAGGTGTGATGCCAGGCTCACGAATGGTTTGAATCCATGTGCCATCTGCCTCTTTTGTATATATAGCTCTCAGCATATCGTGATGATCGACCAGTTTTGAAAGAACCTGTGTTAACTGTTCATGTGGAACAGATCGCTTCATTTCAATATGCGCCGAGAGATTCCAATAATCTTGATTGGTCATCGATTGCTCAAAGAACCAAGATTGAATCGGGAGAAGACGAACCTCTCCTGTCACAGGTGATTGATCATAGACCGTAGAGACCTCTGACTTTCTCATCGCTTGTGCGAGTTGTGAGATGGTCTGTTTTTCAAATACATCTCTCGGCTGGATGACGTAGCCTTCCTGTGCTAAGCGTGCCACCATTTGTATGACAATAATGGAATCTCCGCCAAGCTCAAAGTAGTTATCATGGACGCCAATAGAAGGAACGCCTAGCAGCTGAGACCACACTTTTTCTAACACACGTTCTTCCTCAGTAGCTGCTTTGTCAATGGCTGTTTCTACTTCTTCTTGTCTCCACTCTGGCGGTGGAAGACGCTTTTGGTCTACCTTGCCATTTGGCGTGAGCGGTAATTCATCCAGCTCTATTAATAGGCTTGGCACCATATAATCTGGCAGAATGTCTTTTAAGTTATGGCGAATGTCTTGCGTGGTCATGCCGCCTTTTTGGACAAAATAACCGATCAATCGCTTATGACCACTCTCGTGCTGATGCGGGATAACGGCACATTCTGTGATGTCATCAAATGTCAGCATAGCGGCTTCAATTTCTCCGCATTCCACGCGGTGTCCACGAATTTTCACTTGATGATCGATTCTTCCAAGACAGTCAATGATGCCATTTGACAGCCAGCGGCCCATATCGCCTGTTTTATATAAACGCGCTCCTTCTTGGAAAGGATGCGGGATAAATGATGATGCTGTTTTTTCTTCATCTCCAAGGTAACCAAGTGCTAGCCCTGTGCCGCCAACATAAATTTCGCCGATGACGCCTTGCGGAACTGGCTGCATTTGGTCATCTAATACATAAGCTTGTGAATAAGCAATAGGCTGTCCAATCGGGACCGTCGCCTGATCTTCTTCTAGTGCTCGAATGTGATGCACACAGGAGAACGTCGTATTCTCTGTTGGTCCATATCCATTTAAAAGCCCTTCAGGCAAATACGGTAGTGCTTTTCGGATATGAGCGGCTGATAAGGCATCTCCGCCGACCAATAATGCATGAAGTCCAGATAAAGCTTCTGGATGCTCTTCTGTTAAACGGTTGAACAGCGGCACAGTCAAGAACCCTGTTGTAATCTGATGAGTTTTTAGTGCTTCCGCTAATGTATCCATTGATAAAATGGTATTTCGATCCGTCAGTATGAGCCTTCCCCCGTTTAAAAGGGCTCCCCATATTTCATACGTAAATGCATCAAAAGAGAAGCTAGCGATTTGTAAAATGCGCGTTTGTTCATCAAGGGTGACATAGTCTGTTTCACACACAAGCCGGACGACCGCTTGATGCGGGATCAGTACTCCTTTTGGCTGTCCAGTTGACCCCGATGTGTAATTGATATAAGCAAGTCCATCAGGTCTTAGTGCAGCGGGCATGACCTCTGCTTCTGGTAAAAATTCTTCATACCCTTGATCAAGACAAATAAGTTCCGTTTGATGGATGGATACTTTTTTCAGCCATTCATTTTTTGTCAGTAAAAGCTGAATCCCTGTATCTCTCAGCATATAGTCAATGCGGGCATCTGGATATTCAGGATCAATTGGCACATAAGCCCCGCCTGCTTTCACAATGGCCAGCACCCCAAGAATCATTTCAGGCGATCTGTCGATGAGCAGTCCAACTGGTTCATGCGGCGTCACGCCTCGCTGCTGCAAATAGGCTGCTAGACGATCGACTTTCTCATGTAACTCTTGGTACGTCCACTCATCTCCTTGAAACTCAAGCGCCACTGCATGAGGTGTCTTTTTCACTTGCGCTTCAAATCGTTCCGTCATGAGTAGCGGACCTTTTGGTTGATCAGTCTTTCCGCTCCATTCATAGAGCAATTGATGCTTTTCTTTCTCTGGCAGGAAATTCACTTGTCTGATCGGCTGCGCTGGATTTTCACAAATTCCTTCAAGCAGGTGCTCGTAGTATGCAAGGAATCGCTCCATCGTGTCATCAGAAAATAAATCCGCATGATACTCAAGTTTTAACTGAAGCCCTTCAGCTCCTTCAAACACAAACAGGGAGAGATCAAATTTCGCTGTATCATTATCTTCAATGGCTAAAACCGACGTCGCCTCCCCCATTGGAGATGCTTCAAGCGGTAAGTTTTGCAGAACAAACATGACCTGAAACAGCGGCTGCTTACTGGCATCACGGACAATATTCAATTCATCGACCACCATCTCAAACGGCACATCCTGATGTGCATAAGCACCGACGGTTGTCTCCTTCACTCGCTCTAATAATTCCGTAAAGGCTGGATTCCCGCTATGGTCGATCCGAAGCGCCAATGTATTCACGAAAAATCCGATTAAATGCTCCATTTCCGTTCGATTTCTCCCAGCAATGACCGAGCCAATGACAAACTCGTCCTGTGAAGACAATCGATGTAATAGCGTAGAGAAAGCCGACAGCAAGATCATATACAGTGTGCTGTCTGTTTTCTTAGATAGCGCCTCAATCTTTTTAGACAGTGACTTCGACAGTTGATATGTTTTCGTCTTCCCTTCGTAGGATTGAACGGCCGGCCGCGGATGATCATATGGCAATACCAAATCTTCAACAGGTGCCGCAAATTGCTCCTTCCAATAGGCAAGCTGCTTATCTAGTGGCTCTCCTGTCAAATACTCCTTCTGCCACAGTGCGTAATCCGCATATTGAATAGGCAGTGCCGGCAAGTGAGGCTCCCGCCCTTCGATCGCCGCTGTATACCACTCGGATAATTCTCTTGCAACAATGCCGATCGACCAGCCATCTGACACGATGTGGTGAATGGACATCAGCAAGATATGCTCTGCGGGTGAAAGTCGAATCAGCTTCACTCGAAAGAGCGCTTCGTGTTCTAATTGAAAAGGTGTGGATGCCTCTTCTTTCGCCCATTCAGCCGCTTTTTGTTCTTTCTCTTCCTGTGACGCTATGCCTGAAAGGTCCATCACCTCAAGCTCTGGAAGGGCCATCTGTTCATGAATGACCTGTACCGGTTCATCCCCGCTCATCGTAAAGGACGTTCTGAGCGATTCATGTCTTTCCACCATATGATGCAGACTTTCCTGAAGCACCTTGATATCTAAAGGCCCATTCATCCGAAACGAAATCGTATTATTGTATAATGGCAAATCCGGCTCTAATTGATAGAGGAACCACTGTCTTTGCTGGGCATAAGACATCGGAATTTCCTGACCCTTTTCCATTTTTCTCATCGGAATCACTTCATCTGCTTTGGCATTTGAATCGATCCAATCCGCTAATTCTCCGAGTCTCGTATGTTCAAACAACACAGCAAGCGGCACGTCAAACCCTGTTTTTTGTCTAACCGCAGACAGCATTTGCGTCGCTTTCAGCGAATGGCCTCCTAGTAAAAAGAAATGATCGCCGCAGTTGACATCTGAGACACCGAGCAGCTCTGACCAAATGTGTGCGAGCAGTTTCTCCGTTTCTGTGTGAGGTGCTCTGTTGTCTGCATCCATTCCGCTTTCCTCTATTAATTCATGAAAATATGCCTCGTCTGGCGATCCATCTTCTGTTTCTTTCCAATATTCCTCAGGAAACAAATGCACGGCATATTCGCCAGATAGACGGGACTGTAAACACGTATGAATCGATTGATAAAGCCGCTCTTCCACCGCCTTTGTTTGATCAGTTTTGAAAAAGACGTAAAAGGTCTGCTCTGTTTGCATCTCCGCATCCGCATGGACCATCTCGTGAATCTCTTTCTTCGATCGATCCAATCCCGTATAAATGAGCGGAGCATCTGTCATCAGACATGCGAGCATCGTTTGGAAGCCTGCCTGCTTTGAAATTGGGAGATAACCTCTTTCTTTTAACATGCCTTTTATCATGGAGCCTTCACTCATGCCAATCTCGTCCCACATGCTGAAACTAAAGCAATATGGCTTCACTGTAGATGTCAGCTTCTGATAATGAGCAAACTGTTCCACGAACTCATTGGCAGCGCAATAGGCGCCGACAGTCATACCGCCCTTTAGCGTTCGGGCTGACGAGCTTGAAAGAAATAAAACATTCCTGCGTTTGGAGGCAGCTTCATGAAGCGCAATCGTTCCATATACCTTCGCTTCGTACATGTCATTCAGAGACACAGATGTCATATCAGCAAGCAGTTCTTCTTGAATAATACCTGCGAAATGAATGATGCCATCCAGCCTTCGATTTCCGGCGACCTCATGTCTAGAGATGATCGCTTCTACCTCTTTTTCAGCCGTGATGTCTGCTTTCTCATAAAGAACCTTGCCGCCACGCCATTTTGCCTGCTTTTCTAGCAAAGACAATGTCTCTTGCTGGTCACTAGAAAGTGCCTCTCTCTCTTTCCTTCCAAGCAACACGAGATGTGCTTGATAAGATGTCAGTAGGTGTTCACTGACTAAACGTCCAATTCCGCCTAGCCCGCCTGTTA
The DNA here is from genome assembly GCF_001426125.1 of Bacillus sp. Leaf49. Taxonomy (NCBI): domain Bacteria; kingdom Bacillati; phylum Bacillota; class Bacilli; order Caryophanales; family Bacillaceae; genus Bacillus; species Bacillus sp. Leaf49. The sequence goes on from NZ_LMRK01000007.1 coordinate 58,675, forward strand.
TGACATAAAGCCCAGATGATTCAAATGGCGGCTCTTTCCTTTTCTGTTCCTTTTCCAAATGAAGAGGTGCTAAAAAGGGAATATAACGAACACCTTGACGATAAGCAGCAACATGACGATCTTGGTCATGTGTGAGTTCTGCCATTATCGCCATTGCATGGGAATGACTAGATACCGATTCTGCTAGAGAAAAATCAAGACATTGCACCTTGATAAACGGCCATTCATGCTGAATTGCTGTCATCAGTCCTACTGTCGTTGCTTTTTCTACATCGTGGATATGATCCCCCGGCACATTCATCGCATGGGCTGAGACAAAAGTGATGGCCACCTGCTCCTCATAGACGGAAATGGCTTTTGTTAAAAATAATGCACTCATGCTGCCCGTTTTCTGCGCTTGTTTTGCCTTGGACACATAAAGCTTGTCTTCTTGGTTTGTATAGTTCCAAAGGTGAATGATGTGTTTCACCGAAACGCCATACGAACGGAGCGTCTCAAAGAGTTGTTCGTAGTCAGACGGCCGATTCGGGTGGATGATGAAGTGAGTGTGTGTGAGTTGTTTGAACGCTTGACCCGGTTCAACCGTAATGTATGTTTGTTCACTGTTTGCAAAAGATTTCAATTGATCTGCCAGTCCTAATGGATCTGCAAAGATCACAACGTCCCCTATGATCTGCTTGTCAGCTGCATCAAGTGGAGCAGGTATCCACTTCTTTTGATAACTCCAATCAGGCAAGGTATGTTCATTTTCAAGTCTCATGTCCATTTCCATGATCATTTCATCAAATTCGCCTTCTTGCCATCTTGTCTTGAGCTGTGCCCTTTCTATTTTTCCAGAGCTTGTTTTGGGAAATGCATGCTTCTGGACAGGAATGATTCGAGATGCAGACAAGCCCATTTTTGTTGCAATATGGGATTTAATGTGCTGACTTGCCCTCATAATATAAGCCGGCTCATACAGCTTCGGTGTAAAAAAGAGAATCAGTTCATCGGATGCAGAAGCCTCCATTCGGACAGAACAAGCAGCCACAAAGCTCGTTTCTACTCCCGGTACTTCCTCTGCTATGGCTTCAATTTCATAGTTGTGATAGTTTTTCCCGTTGATGATAATCATGTCTTTTTCTCTACCGGTTAGTGTCAGCCTTCCTTCGTGCAGGAAACCTAAATCACCCGTGTGAAACCAGCCATCCGCTTGAAATACTTCTTGATTCGCTTCGTCATTCCGGTAATAGCCCTTCATGGTGGTTGGACCTTTTATTTGCACACGGCCAATATGATCTTCTGGAAGAAGCTCATGCTGATGATTGACGATGCGTATCGTGATACCTGGAATCGGTTTGCCCAACTCTGTAAAGCTGACGGTTCCTGCCTCACGTGCTTCTGCTGGTCTTAGCTGCTCTGTCAGCGACGTTTCCTCAAAGGTCAGAACCCCGCTGTTTTCATCTCCACGCTCAATCGCAAAGGAAAACACAACCGCTGATGAGATTTCAGACATGCCGAAAGCCGGTCTGATCACATCTCCCTTTAAGCCGTGCGGAGCAAGCAGGTGTAGAAATCGGTGGATGGTTTTTGGCACGACCGCCTCTGCCCCATTGATCATGCAGGTCATCGCCGACAGATCCCAAGATCCTGATGAAATCTCTTTCTCATAATCATTGATCATCGCAAATGCAAAGTTAGGTGCCCACGTCTTCGTTGCACGGTAGCGGTCCATCCAGTCAAGCCACCGCAGCGGCTGAGCGATAAAGTCATCTGTTCTTGCCCGAATCTGCTCGCAGCCTGTGTACACATTGACAAGGTGGAACATCACGATGCCACCAATATGATCTAAAGGCATCCAGTCTAACGAGACATCCTCTTGTGTAAATTGATTTGCTGCCACTGTTCCTTTGACGTTCGCCAGCACACTTCTATGGGAATGCTCTACACACTTTGGCATCCCTGTACTTCCAGACGTTAAGATAAAGAAGACGGAATCATCTGGCGCGGCAGGGTGAGCGGCTGTATCTCTTTCTAATGTCAGCATCGGCTCAACTGCTGCGACACGTAATTGGTCTGTATGCCACAGGAAGGCTAACCCTTGCACCTCCTCGATCAGTGAGTCATCTGTTAGGATGAGCGGATGCTCGAGCAGCTTCCATGCATGATGAAGCTTCTTCACTGCAGCATTCATCTCCCGATAGGTTGGGGCAGCCGACACAAGCGTTGGAACAAATCCGCCTAATACACATGCCCAAAAGGCAGTGACCATGGCATGATTCGATGAGAATTGAAAGAAAACAGGATCTCCTGCCTTCAGCCCCAGTGCCCTTAAACCAGTCAGAACCCTCTCGGCGTCCCCTTGTAACTGCGCATAAGATTGTGTGAGTTCGTTCTTGCTATTCACGATATACGTAAGCCCATTTGTCGTTTTTGCAGCCTCTGTTAAGACTTCCTGTAAGGTCTGTGCGCCTTGTGTGACGTCGAGATCCCCTCCATAGGAAAGAGCGGGCGGCATATCGGCCAAAGCAGGTACAGCCGTTTGCGTCTGTATCGCTTCCGTTGCGGCCTCCTGCTCAATGTGCTTGTCGAGAAATAAATGAGAGAGGTGATACGGCCGCGGTCGAATGGTTTTTTCACGTGAAAAAACAGCGAAGCGTTCGATTTCGTTGGTTTGTAAAATGGTTGTCTTTACATATTGTAAAATCGCATCCATTGATTCATGTCTACTCGTTTGGTTAATGGTTGATGGTTTCATATGAGTTCCTTTCCTTTTTTGTTAGGCAGGACTGCAAGGCTGCATCCTGCCTAATCTAAAGTTTACAAGACTCGTTCTCTATTTGTTTGATTGACAATATGTTTGATCAGCTTTGCATTTTGAACTGCACATTCTTTCTGTTTGAACATATCAGCATGCCGGCCATAGCCTTGGTATTGGGTAAAAGATCCGGCCGTTGCCTGTGTCCACTCTTCCATCCAGTCCGGGATCGCTATTTGTTCTTCAGATTGGATGAACGTAATATCTGCCTTTATTTTGCCTTGATTCACCCCCTTAACAAACGTTTCATAGTAGGCGCGCGTCTTTTGGGCAAGCGCTTCTTGAACGATCTCCCCTTGAGCAAGTTCGCTTTGTTTCGTTTGATGAACAATCGCTTCAATATCATCATCAATGGATCGTCCTTCTAAATCACTTTCTCCAATTTTCTTATAGGAATCGATCATGATGACCTTCTCGACTGTCCGCCCTACTTGTTCAAGCGCTTGAACAAGCTCAAAGGCGAGGTAACATCCGCCTGAGTACCCCATCAACGTCAGCGGCCCTTTTGGCTGAAGGTGCTGAATATGCTGAACGTACTGCGCCATTCGGTTATTCGTTTCAATAAAATCAAAGGCGACTAGCCGAACATCATCAAGCGTTTTTGCTGCTTCCTGATAGATAAAGCCGTAGCCTGGTAATGGCGGAAGAGCAAAGACTGTTGATGTTTGAGATTCATTGAATACAAGATAGCCAGCGGTTTCCCCGTCCTGATGCTGAATATAATGACTAAGCGCTTCAATCGTCGGGGTCTCAAACAACAAATGGATCGGCACCTGAACCTCAAACTCTTTTGATACTTTGGACAAAAGAGACATCGCTTTTAAAGAATGTCCGCCAAGCTCAAAGAAATGGTCATCTGTGCTAATATCCTCTCGTTCAAGTACTTCCCGCCACATCACCAACAGCTTTTGTTCCACTTCATTTGCGGGCAGTTTCACACGGCGGTTTCCTTGCGGTGCCTCTGGTTTTGGTAGCTGGCGTTTATCAACCTTCCCGTTTGGCGTAAGTGGGAGGTTCTCCAGTTCAATCAGCTCATGAGGCAGCATATAAGCTGGAAGACGCTCTTTCAGCCTTGATTTGATGTCATCGAGTTTGCCTTTCCATGCATCATCACACGTGATGTAGGCAAGCAGCCTTGTATGATTGGTTTCATCATGATCCGCTAGGAGTACAGCTTGTTTTACACCTGGGTGCATGAGAAGGTTGGCTTCAATTTCTGTCAGTTCAATACGGTGTCCTCGAATTTTTACCTGATCATCAACTCTGCCTGCATACTCAATCAGACCGTCTTCTCGAAAGTAAGCTAAATCCCCTGTACGATACAGGCGCTCACCCGAAGCGAAAGGATGAGGAATAAACACTTGTTTTGTCAGATCAGGACGATTCAAATACCCTTTTGCCAGTCCTTTGCCGCTCAGACAAAGCTCTCCAACCATTCCAATCGGCTGAAGCTGCCTGTGCTCACTTAATATATAAGCGCCCGTCTGGTTGAGCGGCTTCCCAATTGGAATAGAATGTGCCTCTAAAGGGATCGCTTCATCTATCGGATAATACGTGGCAAAAACCGTTGATTCGGTTGGTCCGTATACATTCAACAATCTGCCTTTTCCCATCACATCAAAGGCTTTTCTCACATGCTGAACCGATGCCCTCTCTCCCCCAAACAGTACCTTACGCACACCGCGCATCCAGTCTGTTCCTTCATCAACGAGAAGATGGAATAAAGCGGTTGGAACAAACATGACAGAAATATGCTCTCCTTTTATCAGCTCAGTGAGCTTCCCCATATCTAAAATGGTTTCTTTTTGCGGCAGGACAAGCTTTGCTCCGTTTAAAAGCGCACCATATACATCAAATGTAAAGCCATCAAATACGCTATTTGATAACGACAGCAATGTATCTGTTTCTAAAATAGTTAAGTAATTCGTATTTTTGACCACCCGGGCAATATTGGAATGGGTCGTCATGATGCCTTTTGGCTGTCCGGTTGTTCCTGATGTATACATGATGTATGCCGTATCATCTAAACCTGCTTCAAGTGGCAGATTCTCTGAGCTCATCAGTAAAATTTCTTGATCATCTGCAAAAAGATACGTGCCATCAAATGCGAGTGACCTCGTCTGACTGATAAAGGATGAATGAGTCAGAAGATGCGTCGCTCCACTGTCTTTCAACATATATTGGATACGGCTTTCTGGATAATCTGGATCAATCGGCACATAGGTGGCACCTGCTTTTAAGACAGCGAGTAAGCTGACAATGAGTTCAGGTGTCCGTTCTGCTAAAATGGCGGTCACCGTTTGATGATTGACCCCATTTTTTTGTAAATGCCTTGCCAGTCGATTGGCTTGTTCGTTCAGCTCCGCATATGTCATCGTGTGATCACCTGCTGATAATGCCACTGCATTCGGCTGTTTTCGAACATTATGTTCAAACCACTTTGTCAAATAAAGCTGATCATGCTCCAGCTCAGGTGCATTCCATTCCTCTAACATTCGCTGCTTTTCCTGCTTAGTCACAAGTGTCAGTGTATGAACTGACTGATCTGGATGTTTGATGGTCCCTCTGATCAAAAGGGTCAGCTGATCCTTTAATTTATGGACAAATGCAAGATCAAATGCACGCTGATTAAAGGCCAGCTTCAGCTGCAATTGTTCCCCAGGTGATGCAAGTAAATTGAGATCATAGTTCGATTTTTCATAGACATTCATGTCTTCTACTGTAAAGCCAAGCAGTGACTCCTGCTCGTCTTTCTTTGCAGCAGGGACATTCTCAAACACCACAATATGATCAATGAGCTGCTGCTGACCTGCCTTAGCCTGAATATCATAAATCGGGATATATTGGTGCGGTTCAGCCGCTAAAGACTGCTGCTGCGTCTCTGATAATAGAGAACGGAACGTCATATGGTCTGTCAGCTGAATTCGTCTTGGAATGACATTGATGAACAATCCCACCATCCGGTCCACACCAGCCAAATCTGCCGGACGTCCTGACACAACCGTTCCAAACAACACATCGTTTGAGCGCTGATACCTGCTGAGTAAGATAGACCAAACCGATTGAAGCGCACTACTTAACGTGGCATTCTGCTGCAAGGCTAACTCTGATAAAGCAGCTGTTTCTTCTTTACTCATAGCCCATTCGATTTCGCCTAATTCATGCTCATTTGTTTGCTTTCGCTGTTCTTTAAAAGTCGATTGCCCCTCAAAGCCAGCCAAAGATTGCGTCCAATATTCAAGTGAGGCTTGTTTATCTTGTTTTTCCAGCCATTGAATATATTCTTTATATGGCTTGACTGGCTCCAGCCTGTAAGGGATGTCATGCAAAAGTGCATGATAAATCGCAAACAATTCCTGTACAACTAGGCCAAAACACCAGCCATCTAGAAGGATATGGTGATAGCTCCATATCCAGCGATAGCTTGAAGGACCCGTTTGAAAAACAGAGGCCCGCATGAGCAGATCCTTCGAGAGATCAAATCCTCTCAGCTGATCCTTTTGTTTAAAACGATCGATACGTTCAAGCTGTTCACTTTCAGAAAGATCCTGTATGTCCACAACATCAAGCTGGAAAGGTCGATTCTTTAATACAACTTGGACAGGACGCTTCACTTTTTCGTGGAGGAACACGGTACGAAAAATATCGTACCGTTCCACGATGATATTCATGCTTTTCTCAAGCAGATCAGACCGAAGTGTCCCCTTCACGTTCATATCCATTTGTTCTACATAAAAGCCTTTTTCTTGATGATGGAGGGTATGAAACAGCATTCCTTCTTGCATCGGTGACAGATAGTACATATCTTGAACTTGATCCCTTTTAAATTGACTCATCTATTTCATTCCTCCTTTCCTTTTTCATGACTGATCTAGTGGTGTTAGGTCAATTTCTCCTCGAGCATGTCAAAGATATCGTCCATTTCATCCATTTCAAGGTCTGCAGCCGAGAAGTCACTTGGCGTAAATTCTCGCTCTTGATGCGCTAAGCAATGAGTGATGATGGATCTGATTTTCTCCTTCAACAATGCGATGAACTGCTGTATCGTTTGTTCTTCATATTCACTTGCACAATATGAGCACGACAGAATGAATTGATTGTGCTGAACAAGACCGCTGAGGTTCAGCTTATAAACAGCTTCTGATTCAGAGCTTGCTTGACGGCCCATATCATAGGTTGAGGGCCCAAAGAGTTCTGTCGTCACTTCCTGATCAATCTGCCCGAGATAGTTCAAGCTGATTTCAGGCTGCACGTGTTTGACTGACGGTTCGGTTGGTGTCATGTATCTTAAAATACCGTAACCAATCCCTTTATTCGGTACACGCCGCAGCATCTCTTTCGTTCCTTTGATAGCGTCTGCAATGGTCTGATTCGGTTTCGCTTCAAGAACGACTGGATACATGCTCGTAAACCAGCCAACTGTGCGGGATATATCTAATCCTGATAAAATATCCTCTCTTCCATGACCTTCAAGCTGTACATGTACATGAGATTGTCCTGTCCATTCCTGAACGGCCAGCCCGAGCGCACATAGAAGAATATCATTCATTTCTGTTGTGTACGGAAGATGGATATTCGTTAACAGATGCTCGGTTTCTGCTTCTGTCAGCTGCATTTTGACCGCTTTCGTATCCGCGACTTTTCTTTCTTTTACTTCATGGTCAACAGGTAAAGTCGTAAACGGTCTATTTTCAATCGCTGCCCAATACTCCTTCTGGTTTTTTAGCAGCTGTGACTGCGCGTATCGTTCAACCGCTTCTGCCCATTCTTTGAAAGAGTGCGTTTTTGGCGGCAGAACCATCGTTTCTCCTTTTTCTGCCTGATGATAAAGAGACATAAAGTCTTCTAGTAAAATCCGGCAAGAAACGCCGTCAATCACAAGATGATGTGTGATGATGAGTAAGTGATCACCGTTTTCTGTATGGAAACAAATCACTTTCATCAATGGACCTTTTTCAAGATTCAGTTGACGCTGATACTCATTGGCGTATGTGGAAATCGCCTGTTTCACATCTTGCGCTTTTGAAACATCACAAGAAATAATTGAAAATGGTTCTGTCAGCTCCCGCTGGTTGTATTGCAGAATGTCATCACGCTCCTGTCTGAACACCATGCGCAGTGCATCATGATGTGAGAGTAGTCTTTGCAGAACTTGTTCTGTGACAGCCAAGTCAAACCCTTTTGGTGCATGAAGCATCATTGAGAGATTCCAGTGGTGCTGGCTGCTGAAGTTCCGTTCAAAGAACCAGCGCTGAATTGGTGTTAAAATAACCTCTCCTTCCACAGGTGATTGATCAGCTGTGAGAAGGTCCGCTTCTTCGATATATGGGCGAAGCTCCGCAATCGTTGGATATTGGAAAAGCAGCTTCATATCGAGCTTCCAGCCCTCTTGCGTGAGTCTGCTTGCCATTTGGATGCCTTTAATCGAATCTCCGCCAAGGAAGAAGAAATGGTCGTGAATACCGACTTGGCTGACGCCAAGCACATCTTCCCAAATGCCGCAAAGTAGTGCTTCCACTTCATCTCTTGGCGCTTCGTATGCTGTTTGATTCGCTTCCACATCAGGTGCTGGCAGTGCTTTGAGATCCACTTTGCCATTTGCCGTCATCGGCAGTTGGTCTAGCTTAATGATCCATGATGGCACCATATATTCAGGTAAGGTGCGCTTTAGGCTTTCTTTCAAAGTGCCCGTTTCTTTATCTGTGATGGCGTAAACGACAAGAGCGTCTTGATCACTTGCGTCTTTGACCGTTGTCACGACGGCTTCTTGGACTGAATCCAGCGCAAGGAGCTGTGCTTCGATTTCTGATAGCTCAATCCGGAATCCACGGATGTTCACTTGATGGTCTTTTCTGCCGAGATAGATCAGCTCGCCATCCTCTGTCCACTTCACCAAATCACCTGTACGGTACATGCGCTCTCCTGGATAAAACGGATCTGGGACAAACCGTTTGTCCGTTTCCTCTGGGAGATTCCAGTAACCTCTTGCCAGTCCTTTCCCCGCAATCACGAGCTCACCCGGTACGCCTTGCGGCGAGAGGTCATATAACGAACCCATAATGTAAAAACGAGTATTGGCAATCGCTGTTCCGATAGGAAGCGTGCCTTGATCT